>JBMONB010000158.1:0-4814 GCA_049325315.1 Bacillota bacterium
GAAAACCCTTTCTGCCATTGCAACGTCACCTACACTTTCCGTGTGTCAATCCTCTAATACCCCGCAAAAGAGGAGAACCCTCTTGAGGGACCCTTTACAGGTGTCCATCAAGAGGGTTCCAGTTCATTGGGGTCAGCCGGGGGCTCTCCTTTTTCGGCTGCAGACTACTCGGCCGCGGCCTGCCGCTTGGCCAGCTCCCGGTCGAGGAGCATCAGCGCCTGCGGGCCGTCGCCGGCCATCTTTACCATGTTGAGCACGTCGGAGGCGGACTTCTCCTCCTCCACCTGCTCATCGATGAACCACTGGAGCAGCGGAATGGAGCCGTAGTCCTTCTGCTCCATCGCCAGGCCGTAGAGGTTGTGGATCATCGAGGTGATCTTCTGCTCGTGGGCCAGCACCTGCTCGAAGAGCGGCACCAGCGAGTCGTACTGCACGCTCGGCTGCGGCAGCGCCTTCAGCGCCACCTTGCCCCCGCGGTCGTTGACAAAGCGGTAGATCTTCATGGCGTGCTCCAGCTCTTCGCGGGCCTGCATCTCGAGCCAGTGCGCCATGCCAGGGTAGTTGCTCGACTCACAGTAAGCAGCCATGCCCAGGTAGGTGTAAGCGGAGGAGAGTTCCTCCTTGATCTGCTCGTTCAGGGCGGCTTCCATCGCCTGATTCAGCAAACCAGATCGCCTCCTTCTCAGCAGGTTTCCGCCCCCTTGTCGCAGGGGCAACCCGGCCCGGGGAGATCTCCCCGGGCCGGATGTTCCACGTTTAAACTTCTACAACGTCGGCAGATTTCCTGCTGGTTGGAAAGGAGGTTTCCTTACTTCACCAGGATCTTGTACAGGTCGTCGAGCACCTTGTTGGCGGCGGTGATGCCGATGCCGATCATCCAGTAGTCGTCGGGCATCTCGTAGACCTTGCCCTGCTTGACCACGTTCAGCTGCGACCAGAGGGCGTGCTGCTGGAGCTTGGCCACCATGGTCTCCCCGCCGTTGGCCGGGCGGTACTGGGTGAAGAACATGATGTCGCCGTCGAGGTCAGGAATCCGCTCCTCGGTCGCCTTCTCCATGAACTTGTTCTGGTTCTGGATCTCGGGGCGGGGCAGGCCGGCATCCTGCATGACGGTGCCGATGAAGGAGGCGTTCATGTAGATGCGGACATGGTCGGACAGGCCACGGATGATGGAGACCTTGGGCGGGTTGGGGCCGATCTTCTTCTTGAACTCATCCATCCGCTTGTAGTAGTCGGCCATGATCTTCTCCGCCTCGGCCGACTTGTTGACAAAGTCGGCGTGGGCCTTGAAGTTCTCCCGCCAGGCGACGCCGACGGTCTCGGTGAAGACGGTGGGGGCGATCTGGGAGAGCTTGTCGTAGATCGCCTTGTGGCGCAGTTCGCTGGAGATGATCAGGTCAGGCTTCAGGGCAGCGATCGCCTCGAGGTTGGGCTGGGTGACGGTACCCACCTTCTGGACGCCATCGAGCTTGTCGGCCAGGTAGGCCTGGAAGCCGCCATCCTGGAAGACGGTCACGGCGCCCACCGGCTTGATGCCCAGGGCCACCATGGAGTCGAGCTCACCGGTGTCGAGAACGACAATCCGCTGCGGGTTGGCCGGAACCTTGGTCTCGCCCCGGAAGTGCTTGACGGTGCGGAACTCAGGCTGCTTCGGCTGCTCCTGCGCCTTGGGCGCCTCCTTGGCAGGAGCCTGCTCGGCAGGCTTGGCGCCGCCGCAGCCAGCGAGAGCCATAACAGATAGGATCAAAAGCCAGACAAGACCAACACGAAAACCACGCTTTTGGATCATTGTCGAACGCCCCTATTCATGGTAAAGTAGGTAGTACGTTAGCTGGGTGAGAATGATTCTCACTCGCTGTTTACAGGACACATCGTAGCAGGAAAGGGCAGCCTTCGTCAATCCTGTTTTTCACCTTTATCCTTTTGTGTCGGATACTAGCACAATAGCCTTATATCTACTTTGGAGGTCGACGGCGTGACCTGGATCCGGCGCTCTCCCCTAATCGGCCTCGTAATCGGAGCGGTCCTGCTCCTCCTCTGCATGGCGCTCTCCATCTGGCTGGGCACCCGGAGTATCAGCCTTCCCACCATCTATAACGCCCTGACCGCCTACGACGGCTCTGCCGACCACGCCATCATCCGTACCGTCCGGCTTCCCCGGGCCCTGATTGCTGCCAGCGTGGGCGCTTCCCTGGCGGTGGCCGGAGCGATCATGCAAGCGCTGACCCGCAACCCGCTGGCGGCCCCTGGTATTGTCGGGATCAACGCCGGTGCGGCGGTGGCCGTGGTCGGGGCGATGTTCCTGCTGAAGGGCGGCTCCCTCTCCCTCTATGCCTGGTTCGCCTTCGGCGGGGCGGCCATGGCCGCTCTGGTGGTCTACGCCCTGGGCTCCCTCGGCCGGGGCGGACTCACCCCACTGAAGCTGACCATCGCCGGCGCCGCTCTGACCGCCCTCCTCTCCTCCTTCACCCAGGGGATTCTGGTGCTCAACGAGCGGACGCTGGAGGAGATGCGCTTCTGGCTGGCCGGCTCGGTGGCGGGGCGAGAGATGACACTCTTCCTTCAGGTCGCTCCGTTTATCGTGATCGGCCTGCTGGCCGCCCTCGCCCTCTCGGGGCAGATCACAACCCTGAGCCTCGGGGAAGATGTGGCCAAGGGGCTGGGCCAGAACACCGCCTGGGTAAAGGGTGCCGCCAGCGTTATCATCGTGATCCTGGCGGGCGCCTCGGTGGCGGTGGCGGGTCCCATCGGCTTTATAGGCCTGGCGGTGCCCCACATCGCCCGCTCCATCGCCGGTACCGATTACCGCTGGATTCTGCCCCTCGCCGCCCTGCTGGGCGGGGTGCTCCTCCTGCTGGCTGACGTGGCCGCCCGGCTGGTGATCAAGCCGGAGGAGGTGGCGGTGGGTGTCATGACCGCTCTGATCGGCGCCCCCTTCTTCATCTATCTCGCGAGGCGGGGGGTGAAGCAGGCATGATCCGGATGCGACCGATCAACCCCAGGGTACCGGCGGTCCTGGCCGGAATCGGCCTGGCGATCACCGCCGTGATCACCATCAACATGATGATGGGCGAGTACCCCATCCCCCCGATCGATGTCTGGAAGACGGTCTTCGGGGTGGGCACCGGCGAGTACGACTTCGTGGTCAAGACGCTGCGGCTGCCCCGCAACATCGTCGCTGTGCTGGTGGGCGCCGCCCTCGGCCTCTCGGGGGCGATACTGCAGGGGCTGGCCCGGAACCCGCTGGCCTCGCCCGATGTGGTGGGCATCACCGGTGGCGCCAATCTGGCCGCCGTGGCGATCATCACCCTCTTCCCCAGCTCACCACTCTGGGCGCTGCCCGCCGCCGCCTTCGGCGGGGCGCTGGTCGCCGCTGTTGCCACCTACCTGCTGGCCTGGAAGGACGGCACATCACCGATCCGGCTGGTGCTGGTGGGCATTGGCATCGCCTCTGTCACCACGGCGCTGACCACCGTGATCATCACCCACGCCAAGATTCTGGTGGTCAGCCAGGCGATGGTCTGGATGACCGGCTCGGTCTACGCCCGCTCCTGGGAGCACCTGCGCCCCCTGGTTCCATGGCTGCTGCTCTTCGTGCCGCTGGCCATAGCACTGGCCCGCCACCTGGATGCGCTCCAACTGGGTGACGAGGTGGCTCGGGGCCTGGGCAGCCGGGTGGAGGCGAACCGGGCCGTGCTGATCCTGACCAGCGTTGCCCTGGCGGGCGCTGCGGTGGCCACGGCGGGAGCGATCGGCTTCGTGGGGCTGATGTCACCGCACATCGCCCGCCGGCTGGTCGGCCCCACCGCCGCCGGCCTGCTGCCCACCGCCGCCCTGGTGGGCGCCCTCTTGGTCACCTTCGCCGACATGCTGGGGCGAACCGTCTTCGCCCCCATTGAGATCCCCGCCGGTGTGATCACCGCCCTGGTGGGCGCCCCATACTTTATCTACCTGCTCTATCAGAGCCGGAACGCCTGACGGGAGGATGAAACCATGAGCACCCTCGAAGCACGCAAGCTTACCCTCGCCTACGACGGCGCCCCCGTGATCCGGGAGCTTGACCTGGCCATTCCGGCGGGCAAGATCACCGCTCTGGTAGGCGGCAACGGTTCCGGCAAGTCGACCCTGCTGCGCTCGCTGGCCCGCCTGCTGAAGCCGAAGGGCGGCTCTGTCTGCCTGAACGGCATCTCCATCGCCACCCTGCCCACCAAGAAGGTGGCGCTGGAGGTAGGCATTCTGCCGCAGGGCCCGGTGGCCCCCGAGGGGCTGACCGTCCGGGAGTTGGTGGCCCAGGGGCGCTACCCGCACCAGTCGTGGCTGAAGCAGTGGTCGGAGCAAGATGAGCAGGCCGTGACCCGGGCGCTGGCCGCCACCAACATGACCGGCTTTGCCTCCCGCCCGCTGGAGGCGCTCTCCGGCGGCCAGCGGCAGCGGGCCTGGATCGCGATGGCGCTGGCGCAGGAGTCGCAGATTCTCCTGCTCGACGAGCCCACCACCTACCTGGACATTGCCCACCAGATCGACGTGCTCGACCTGCTCTGGGAGTTGAACGAACGGGAGGGCCGCACCATCGTCATGGTGCTGCACGACCTGAACCAGGCCAGCCGCTACGCCCACCACCTGGTGGCCATTAAGGACGGCGGGGTCTTCGCCCAGGGCGCCCCGCGCGAGGTGGTGACCACCCAGATGGTGCGGGAGGTCTTCAACCTCCCCTGCCACATCGCCATGGACCCGGTCTCGGGCACGCCCATGTGCGTGCCGGTGGGGCGGAACCGCTGCCCCCTGGCCGACGACTGCGCCTGCGAGCTGAACCC
>JBMONB010000159.1:0-4763 GCA_049325315.1 Bacillota bacterium
TTCAGGAACTCCTCGGGGGCGGCCCGGCGGTCGGTCACCCGGGTCATGAAGACCTTGGCGCCCCGCGCCTCCAGCAAGGCCCGCACCCGGAGCGAGACCTGGAGGTTGATCTCCTTCTCCACCACCCCCAGCAGCCGGCTGACAGCACCGCTGTCATCGCCGCCGTGGCCGGGGTCCAGCAGAATCGCCTTACCCTTCAGCCCCGCCGGGTAGACCACGAGGTAGAAGCCCTGGTCGGAGCGTTTCATCGAGAACGCCCGGTAGGTGGGAATGGCGATGCGCACACCGGTCTCATGCTGTACCACCCGGAACCCGTTCTGGGCGATTGGAGCGTCCAACACGGCGCCGGGAATCTCGACGATGATGTTCTCCCCCGCCTCACGGGCCGCCGGCTGTGCGTAGCCGCTCAGGTTGAAGCGGAAGACCGCCTTGCCATCTACCGTCTCGGTGGTAATCGACTTCAGCACGGGGCGGAGCAACACGGAGAGCTTCCCGGTGGCCGACTCCTCCACCTTGTGGTTGGGCTGGCCCACCAGGTCGAGCTTCAGGCCCGCCGGTGTGACGGTCGCCTGCTTGACGCCCAGGGTATTGAGCGGAATCGCCCGCTCGGCGGTCTCGCCCGTCTCGAAGGGGATGATCAGAGTCGAGCCTTGCTGTACCGGCTGCCCCACCGGCTTGCCGGCGGTCTGGACCACGAGGCGGGAGGCGCCGTCAAAGGGCTGCTCCATGGACACCTTGAAGGTGTCGCCGGCCGCCACGGGGGTCGTGGAGGGCGGCGGGGTGGGGGTCTGGGGCTGGGCAGGCTCACCGGCGGGAATGGTGTAACCGCCGTGGACCCAGCCGGTCAGGCCATCGGCCGTCTTGACCCGCAGCCAGACGCCGTCCTTCTGGAGCACCTCCAGCACGGCCCCCTGCGGAAGTGTCGCCAGCACCTTGGCCGCCACGGCCGGAATCAGCCGGAGGTTGAGGCCGTCTGTATCGCGCACGGCGCGGAAGGCGGTGTCGTCAGCCGGGGGGGTCACTGCCGGGCTGGCCGTAAGCACCTCCAGCGCCCAGGCCCGCTCGCCCAGGGCCAGCTTCAGCCTGCCGTCGGTCACCTGGACCAGGCTGCCGTGAATCCAGCCTCGCTTGCCCCGGGGCGTCTCGGTACGGACCCAGCCGGAGGCGGCATCGAGCAGGTGGAGCGTCTCGCCAGGTCGTACCGTGTCGACCCGCCGGGCCTCACTGTTGGGGCCGGCGTAGACCCCTGTCTCCGCCTTCACCTGGACCGCCTTGCCCGGCAGCACCGACAGGGCGCGGGGCGGCTCAATCGCCAGGACCGGCACGGTACCGGCAGGCGCCGGAGGTACCAGGCCCGGGGTAGCGGGCGGGGCCACAGGTGGGGTCGTGGGCGGTGTGGCAGGTGGGGTAGATGGCGGTGTGGCGGGCGGCGGGGTGGTGGCCCGCTTCATGTACTGGGCGGCGACCCACCCCTCAGTCCCGTCATCGAGCCGTACCCGCCACCACTCGGGAATCATCTCCAGCAGGCGGACGTACTGGTCCTGCACCAGCCGGGTCAGAATCGGGGCGGTCAGGCTCGGCTCGCGGCGCACATTCAAGACGTCGGTATTGACCATGGCATACCGCTGCTCGTCCTCCAGGAGAACGCGGCTGAACCACCCGGCCACCCAGCCCT
The DNA here is from genome assembly GCA_049325315.1 of Bacillota bacterium. Classification (GTDB taxonomy): domain Bacteria; phylum Bacillota; class Sulfobacillia; order Symbiobacteriales; family Symbiobacteriaceae; genus JAWLHU01. The sequence continues at coordinate 1,676 of JBMONB010000159.1, forward strand.
CTGTGCCGGAGGCCAGGCGAATCCGGTACCAGTCGCCCTCCTTGCCCAGGATCGTCGCCTCCTGGTCCGGAGCCAACCCCCCGACCACGGCGTAGGTGGTGCCCGGGCCGGCCCGAAGGTTGAGGCCATCTTTATCAATGGGTCGGAGCGTGGCCGCCTCCGCCGGTGCTATGGCGCCTACGAGTAGGAAGAACGTAGCCGCTGCGGCGAGTCGCTTCACAGCGTAATACACCCCTTATACATTCTATACATTAGACGAACCCATGTGGCAGGTTGGTTTCCTTCATTGTCCCGCGAATACATTGTTCGACAGGTCACTCTCGTATTTTGTCGGCTTTCCACGAAATCCTCCTCAGAAAAAGAAGGAAGGGACCAATTCGGTCCCTTCCGCTGGCAAAGATCGTCAGTGTCCGCCTTTGACCGGATGGCCATAATGCTTCTGAATCGACTCCACCGAGTCTCCGGCGATGATGTAGTCGGAATCGGGGGTCTTCAGGCGGATCATCCGGTTCTGGGTGTCGAACTCGGTGTCCCCCAGGTGGATCTCGTAGCTCTCGCCCGCCGAGGTGGTGATCATCAACTCGCCCCAGTGCTGCAGCTCCTGCTGCACAGATTCCATCTTCACGGCGCATCCCTCCTTCCGCCGATAGTCTGTCCCGAATGCGGCAGGGGATGCGAAGACGGATTCATCAGGCCGCCCGAGAACCCAACAACCGGACGGTCGCCCACGGCCCCAGCATCAAAATGATGAAGTAGCGCGTCATCTGCATAGCCAGCACCAGCCCCGGGTCACCGCCCAGCTGAATGGCGCTCCCGACCATGACCTCCATGCCGCCCGGGGTGGAGCCCAGCACGGCGGTCAGGGTGTCGACACCGGTCCAGAGGTGAAAGAGATAGCCAACGCCCAGGCAGAGCCCGATCAGCGCCACCACCAGGGCGGACTCAATGAGCGCCACCTTGCCCAGCTTCCGGGCCAGCGGCACATCGAACCGGACACCGATGGAGAGGCCCAGCAGAAGCAGGCCCAGGGCGAAGAGCGGCCCGGGCATCTCCAGCTCGTAGGGCAGGCTCCACGACAGCGGCAGGGCGACCAGGAAGGGGCCCAGAAAGGTGGGCGACGGCAGCCGGACCCGCCAGCCTCCCCAGGCGCCCAGGAGGCCACTCCCCACCAGGACCAGGGCGGTCAGCCACCAGGGCGCCGGCGCCAGGGAATCCAGGGCAGGCGCCACCGCCAGGCTTGACGCCTGCGCCGGGAAGAGGTAGGCCACCGCAACCGGCGCCAGGAAGACCACCAGCAGCAGCCGCAGGTACTGGAGCACCGCCACGACGACGGCGTCGGCGCCCATCTCGTCGGACATGGCCACCATGGTGGATGCCGCCCCGGGCAGCGAGCCCATGAAGCCGGTCGCCCGATCCACCCCGGCCCAGCGCCAGAGCAGGTAGCCGTTGAGCAGGCTGAGCCCGCCGGTGATCACCACCGCCAGCAGGAGCGGCCCGCCATAGACCGCCGCGAGTTTCAGCGTCGCCAGCGGGAACGATAGCCCTGTGGTCAGGCCCAGCAGCACCTGCCCCACCGTCTGATAGGCAGGGTTCAGCGGCTGCGGCTTGCCCGCCCGGGCCACGTACAGAATGCCGGCCGCCATCGGCCCCAACAGCCAGCCTACGGGGACCCCGAGCCAGTCAAAGAGCCACCCGAGCAGGACGGCCCCACCGAAACAGAGAAGTAGCTGTCGCATGATCCACACTCGTCTCCCGACCTAGAAAGGGCGCACCCCGCCCAGGGGACCACACCCGATCGTTGATGGCATTCCCTTTTCGTCAGGCGAAGGAAATCTCCTTCCGCCCGTCTCTCATCGCAGGCCACGGTCGTCAGATGCAACAAACGCTTCCCGCACAAACCGAGGTGTCCATCTTGCAGGAACTGATCTTCGGCCTTGCCGTTCTCATCTTCAGCGCCAGCCTTTTCAAGTTCGCCGAAGGGCTCTACGCCAGCCGCCTGGTGCCCGATCTCGCTGCGGAGATCCCGCCCGACGTCGCCCTCGGTCCCAGACCGCCCCGCCTTTCGGTGATCGTGCCCGCCTGCAACGAGGAGCGGTCGATCGAGACCGCTGTCCGCTCCCTCCTGGAGCAGGACTACCCCGCCCTCGAGCTGGTACTGGTCAACGACCGCTCCACCGACGCGACCGGGGCGATCATGGACCGCCTGGCCGCCGAGTTCCCCCAGCTGCGGGTGGTCCACATCGACCACCTGCCGGACCGGTGGCTGGGCAAGAACCATGCCCTCTGGGTCGGCGCCCACCAGTCTTCCGGCGAGATTCTGCTCTTCACCGACGCCGATGTGCACTACCATAAGACGGCGCTGCGCCGGGCGGTGGCCTTCCTGGAGCGGCGCAGGCTCGACCACCTGACCCTCGCCCCCGATATGACGGTGCAGGGGTACCTGCTGCAGGCCTGGGTGGGCTTCTTCATCATGGCCTTTCTGGCCTACAAGACCCCCTACCTGGCCAACAACCCCCGCTCCAGGGTGGGCATGGGAATCGGCGCCTTCAACATGATCCGCCGGGAGGGCTACGAGCGCATCGGCACCCACCAGGCGATCTCGCTCCGGCCCGACGACGACCTGCGGCTGGGCCAGCGGCTGAAACGCATGGGCCTCACCTCGAACGTGGCCATGGGCCGGGACCTGCTCTCGGTGGAGTGGTACACCTCGCTGGGAGAGGGGATTCGGGGGCTGGAGAAGAACACCTTCGCCGGCCTGGAGTACAGCCTCTTCATGGTCCTCTTCTCGGTGACCGGCATCCTGACGATCATGGTCTGGCCCTTCATCGCCCTTTTTATCGCATCTGGATGGGCCCAGGCGCTCTACGCGGGGGCGATTCTGCTCCAACTGGCCACCTACGTGATGGCCAACCAGATGATGGGCCCCCGGGCGCTCCACCTGGCCCTGGCCTACCCGCTCTCTGCTCTCCTCTTCGCCTTCACGGTGGCCCGCGCCTCCTACCTTACCCTCCGCCACGGCGGCATCACCTGGCGGGGCACCTTCTACCCACTCGCCCTCCTCAAAAGCCAGAGCGGTCTGCCCAGGTGA
>JBMONB010000160.1:0-4686 GCA_049325315.1 Bacillota bacterium
ACCGCCCGCAGGGCGCTCACCCCCCGGGGCTCCAGGCGAAAGGGAAGACGGAACCGGTCATCCCACCGCTCCGGCTCCCCGCGAGCCGGGCGCATCGGGCGAAGCGAGAGCAGCAGTTCCGGCCCCTCGGCCTGGAACCCTGCCACCCGGAGCCGCGTCCCATCGGGCAGGTGGGTGTGGAGCCAGCCACGATGGCGCCGGACCTCACCGGTGGGCGCCACGGCATAGCGCAGCGTCACCCTTGCCCGCCCCTCCCCGCCCCCCAGCCCGGGCTGCCGCCGGACCGGACCGGCCGTCAGGCCGACCACCGCGGCGATGGGCCCCTCCAGCCTGGCTCGGTAGAAGAGCACTTGTCCCACCCCCGTATAGCCATACGCACCACCTCAGTCTGACATAACCCATATGTGCAGAAAATCACATGAAAAGGAAAAACGCACCAATCTGTCGAAGTGATTCCTGTCAGCATCCATATGCTGAGCTGTTATCTCTACGTGTATCGAGGTGATCTCATGGAGTCCTATGAAGCCTACCTCTACCGGCGGCTGGCGGAGGGGCTTCTCCTGTTTGAGCGACCGCATTTACATGAGATCTACGTCGTATCACTCTACATCGACTTCGACGCCGGGCCCCATCATATGAAGGTCTGGCTCTACTACAACACGCGCTCGCATCTGCAATCGGTCATCGAGCAGGGGGAAGAGCCGGAGGAGGCCCGCTGGAACTTTGCCTTGTGGGAGCAAGACTACATCACCGCGGTGGGCCTGACCGCCGAGGAGTGCCAGAACCTGGCCGACGAACAGAGCCGGTTCCTTTTGGCGGCGTGGCTGAAGGAGCAGGGCCTCTATCGGACCGATCGCGAGATCGAGGCGATGCTCCAGAGCGGGGATCCCGATCTTTACATCGACTGGGACGAGCAGGTGCGGGAACGGCTGCTCGACCTGGTGGTGGGGGTTGCGCGCCAGCTCCAGGAGACCGGGGTGGTCCTGGCCAAGTTCGGCCGCTCCATCCCCCTTCTGGTCCACGAGTGGGACTACAACCCCTGGACCCTGGAAGCGACCCGCTGCGCCAACCCGGAGGGGCTGGCCGCGGCGTTCGAGGAGTGGCTTCTGGGTGAGGGACGCTGTCGCTAACGGAGGCCGGCCCTGCAAAGGGCCGGTCTTATCGCGCTCAAAGCAGGAAAGGTGAATCGCAGGTAGAATCAGACAATACGCCGAAGTGTCATGGTTCATACTTTTCAGCGAGAGAGGGGTTTCCATGAGCGAGTTGATCAAGTTTACCCGGAATTTCACGGACCTCTCGACAGAACGGGGCTATCAGTTCGACTTCTTCTGTGACGTTTGTGGGAACGGGTTCCGCTCGCCCTATCAGACCTCGGCAACCGGGACCGCCACCGACCTGCTGCGGGGCGCCGCCAACCTCTTCGGCGGGATGTTCAGCCGGGTTAGCGACGCCGCCTACGAGGTGCGCGAGGCGGTGGGCGGCAAGGCCCACGACGAAGCCTTCCGCACGGCGGTGGAGGCGGTCAGGCCCCACTTCAAGCAGTGCACACGGTGTGGCCAGTGGGCCTGCGTGGACGTCTGTTGGAACGACCGGCGGGGACTCTGCATCGAATGTGCCCCGAAGATGGAGCAGGAGATGGCAGCCGCCCAGACCGAGGCGCAGATGACCCAGATGCGGGAGAAGGTGATGAACACCGACTACACCCGGGATCTGAACGTGGTGGACCACGTGGTCGCCCGCTGCCCGGAGTGCAACGCCGAGACCCAGGGCGGCAAGTTCTGCATGGAGTGCGGCGCCCGCCTCCTCCCCGAGACCACCTGCTCCCGGTGCGGCTCCACCCTGCCCGAGAAGGCCAAGTTCTGCCTTGAGTGCGGCACCCCCCGCTAGATGGGCGGCGGCCATGGAGTATCACAAAGGAAAGTGCCGGCACGAGGCTGCTCCGGGCATCCTCGCCGCCGATGGCCCCTGCCGGGTCGCCCTGGATGACGAGCATTTGGTGATCGCGCGGGAGGGCGAGGAGCCCCTCTCCCTCTACTACTCCGACATCGACCGGCTGACCGCCGAAGCGCACGAAGTGCGCCTCACCCTGTTCGGCGGATCGGTCTATACCATCTACTTCCTGGGCACCTACTACGGCCAGTTCGTGGCCGACCTGCGCCGTAAGCGGTCGGCTCAACTGGTCCGCAACCTGCTGATGCTCGACGCCGAGCCCCAGAAGGAGTTCAAGGGCGCCTACAGCTTCCAGGCGCCCGATGGCCGTGCCCACGCAGACCGGACCTGCACCATTACCCTCTACCGGTCCACCCTGGTGGTGGAGCCCGAGAATCATGACCCGTGGAACCTGGCCTACAACGATATCACGGCGATGCGCTTTGATCCCGGCCCCTACCACCTGGATCTCCGCCTCGACCTGGGCGAGCGGGTCACATTCTCCATGCTGGGCAGCCGGTTCAGCGAGTTGGAGCAGGAGATTCGCCGCCTGACCGCCGCCCTGCGGGAGCGAACCGCCCGGCTGTTAGGCGAGCGGCTCACCTCGGCCACGGGCAAAAGCCTGGCCGCCGTGGCCGGTGTGCTGCTGCAGGGGCAAGCGGTTCCGCGCCCAGCAGTGGAGGCGGCGGCACCAGGGCTTTGGCCCGACCTAGAGGCGCTCCTCTTCACCGGGGAGAACGGGGAGGTCGACGCAGAGAGGCAGGCCGGATTCGGCCACCTGAGCCATCTCGCCCGCCCGGAGCAGGTTTATGTCGGCCTGCGGGAGCCTTTCGCTTCGACGGAGGAGAACCCGCGCCCGCTCTTCTGGTTCATCATCGCCTATCCCCAGCACCGGGCGATGGCGGTGGAGGTGACGAACGAGTCGGGCTACGCCACCTACCTCTACCGGATTCAAGGGCCGGTGGAGCAGGCGGTACGGGAGTTAAACCGGGCGATGATCGCCCTGAACTTCCGGCGCGATGTGATCAGCGCCTCCGAGAAGGAGATCCACTCCGAGCGGATGGCCCGCTACCGGGTCGCCCTCCGCAAGCTAGACCGGGTGCACCGTCTCCGGTCGCTCTTTCTCGGGCGGGTGGCTCACACCACCGAGGCGGCATGGCGCCGGGGTGTGGATTCGCTGCTGAACGGCGATCGCGGCTAGAGACGCCCACCGGGCGGCGTCCACCCATAAGATGAAGGGAGGCACCCCGCAGGGGGATGCCTCCCTCTTCTCTGTCCGCACCCGGCACCAGGACCGCTGTACAGCCTCCCGGCGCCCTGGCCCCGGTGGGCGGTGGTGGCTCAGCAGGTGGCCGTTGGCGCCAGGGCGCCGGTCGCCAGGGGCGCCTGCGCAACACGGATCGCCTCTTCCTGGCTTCCCGTGACGATCAGCAGAATGACCGTCCGCTGCAGAAGCCGCCGGAAAGCCAGCAGACCATCGTCGTCGACATCGTCCTCCCTGTCGAAGTCATCGTCGCGGCGCGTGTCGCAGTCGACCCAGACCTTGTCGAGCAGATCGAAGCCCACATGCTCCACCACCGGTGCGATCGAGACCTGGTCGCCCGGGTTGATTCCCGGCAGGTCAACGAAGGTGGTGAAGGGGATATCCTCCCCCTGGTGCCGGACGATGTCGTCGTCGCCGACGAAGAAGATCTGCTTGTGAAGGGTGCCCGTCACGATCACCTTGTTAGGGATCACCTCGACGGCCACATCCTCCACGCGGGCCTGGATCTCCTGGATCTTCTGGGCCGGCTTATTCAGGTCGGCCACGTTCTCGACCAGCACCTGCCGCTCGTTGGTGGCGATTACCCGGGAGGCCATTACCTGTGGCCCGTTCACATCTTCGGCCACGTTCAGCTCACAGGTGCGGGTCACCTTGATGAAGACCGACAGGACGATCCGCTGCCGCAGCTGAATCCCGTTGGAGAGGACCTTATCGACCCGCAGGATCTGCGCCTGGAGCGTCACGTTATCGCCAGGCTCCGCCCCCGGCACATCGGCGATGCCCGAGAACGGGATCCGCTCCTCCTGGAAGAACTCCACATCATCTTCGGAGATGAAGAAGATGTTCTTGACGATGGTGCCCTGGAACATCACCTGATCGGTGGTGGCCTCGGCCGTCACCTCTTCCAGCATCACCTGGACGTCGCGAATCTTCTTCGCCTTGCGGTCCAGATCGACGCAGTTCTCCACGGTGACCGCCTTGGTGGTCTCGCCGATCACGCACTCGGCCTTGACCAGCGGACCATCTGGATTCAGGACCACGTTGACCTGACAGTCTTCCGAGACCCGGACCACGAACTGAAGGATCACCCGCTGCACAACATCGACGTGCCACTCCAGATGGTGGCTCACCTTGGCGATGTTGGCCGTCACCTCAGCCAACTGACCGGGCACGGCGCCCGGGCAGTCGATAAAGGTCGTGAAGGGCACATCCTCCGGTACGTGATGTACATGATGATCCTCACCGACAAAGAAGATCTGCTTGTGCAAGATGCCCGAGACCATCACCTGGCCGTCGATCACTTCTGCCGTGAGATCGACGATGCGGGCCTGGATCTCGGCGATCTTCTTAGCCCGGCGCGGCAACTTGAAACGAGACTCGATGCAGGCCTCGCCGGTGTTCTCGCACACCAAGCACTGAAGCTTCAGGAGCTGGGTGCAGAGAAGATCTGCCACGCTCGATTTCCCCCTTCCGTAGCGTTGATCCTCGGGCGG
>JBMONB010000161.1:0-55806 GCA_049325315.1 Bacillota bacterium
ACTGCAAGAACCGGAATTACTCTACCTATAAGAACAAGAAGAATGACTCGGGTCGTATTGAACTGAAGAAGTTCTGCCCGACGTGCGGGCACCACACCCAGCATCGGGAAACCCGGTAAATTGTGTGTTGTAGCGCCGACGCACGCTTGCTGTCGGCTGTTACAGGGGTGTAGCTCAATTGGTAGAGCAACGGTCTCCAAAACCGTAGGTTGCGGGTTCAAGTCCTGCCGCCCCTGCCATATGAGTACCAAGACGAACATGCCTGGCGTGTTCGTCTTTCTATTTGAAGTCGGGGGGAAGAGTGCATCCTCCCCCCCACACCTCTGCACGCGTGAAGTTGGCTCGTCACCTCCCATGGCGCACCTGGAATGAATATCCTCGCTGGGCTGGGATATACTTATTTGTGGACAACCCGGCTGGGAACAGCAGTCACGCGCTTTACAAGGGGACAGGCAATGTGTTACAATCTTCTACACTGGTCTTGGTGCCAGGTTTTATTTGTGTTGGGCACTTTCTAGTGAGGGTGGTCATTGATCATGGAACGTTTCAAGGCCTTCATCGAAGCGACCCGCACCTTCGCCCGTGAAGTCGTCGGTGAACTCAGGAAGGTTGTTTGGCCCAGCAGAGAGCGCATTGTTAAGCTGACCGGCGTGGTTGTTGCGATGGTCGCGATCGTTGCAGGCTTCCTATACCTGTGGGATCTGGGGCTGGGGGCAGCGATGTCCTACCTCTTCAGGCGCGGGTAAGATAGGCAAAGGCAGGTGGAGGGGAGCGGCCTGCGTTCCCTGATCGAATGGAACAAAGAAACTGGTATGTCGTCCACACCTACTCCGGTTATGAGAACAAGGTAAAGACCAACCTGGAGAAGCGTGTCGAGTCCATGGAGATGCAGGAGAAGATCTTCCGCGTCCTGGTTCCCATGGAGGATGAGATCGAGATCAAGGACGGCAAACAGAAGAAGGTCAAGCGTAAGGTCTTCCCCGGGTATGTCCTGGTGGAGATGCTGATGAGCGACGACTCCTGGTACGTCGTTCGCAACACGCCTGGCGTGACGGGCTTCGTTGGGTCCGGCAACAAGCCGATTCCGCTTACCCCCGACGAGGTGACGGCGATCCTTGGCGCCGAGGGTGAAGAGAGGGCGGCCAACGTGGTGGTCGATTACGAGATTGACCAGCCGGTTCGTGTGATCGCCGGTCCCTTCAAGGACCATCCTGCTGTGATCAAGGAGATCTTCCCCGAGAAGGGGAAGGTGCGGGTTCTGGTCAACATGTTTGGCCGCGATACCCCAGTGGAGTTGGACTTCAGCCAGATCGAGGAGATTTGAGCAAAGCCACTCCCAATGTGATCGGTTTTATGCTAGTATCATTGAGGTCGCGCGCTCGACGCGCGGCCCTTTGGTGTGCGGGCATGGGCCCGCAGTGGGAGGGCGACTAGAGGTCGCCCGCCATACCACACTTTCTAAGGAGGAGTCACAGTGGCGAAGAAGGTCACCGCACTCGTCAAGTTGGCCCTGCCGGCCGGCAAGGCGACCCCTGCGCCCCCCGTTGGTCCGGCTCTCGGCCAGCACGGCGTGAATATCATGGGCTTCTGCAAGGAGTACAACGAGCGCACGAAGGAACAGGTCGGTCTCGTCATTCCGGTCGAGATCACCGTCTATGAGGACCGTTCCTTCACCTTCATTCTCAAGACGCCGCCTGCCGCGGTTCTGATCAAGAAGGCGCTTGGCATCGAGACCGCTTCCGGCACCCCGAACAAGAAGAAGGTCGGCAAGCTGACCGATGCCCAGGTCGAGGAGATTGCTAAGATCAAGATGCCCGACCTGAACGCTGCTGATCTCGAGGCTGCCAAGAGCATGGTGCGCGGCACTGCCCGCTCCATGGGTGTTGAGACCGAGTAGCACCTGCTGCTTGGGCTTGTGGGAGGCTGCTGAGGCGCATCCCTCCGGGCTGACGCTGATCGAAGCAGCCGAACAACCGCATTACCACAAGGGAGGATAAACTCATGCCGAAGCACGGCAAGAAGTATCAGGAAGCGGCGAAGCTGATCGACCGCGCCAAGTTGTATGACCCCACCGAAGCGCTTGAGCTTGTGAAGAAGAGCGCCACCGCCAAGTTTGATGAGACCATCGAGGTCTCCTTCCGCCTGGGCGTTGATCCCCGCCATGCCGACCAGCAGGTCCGCGGCGCCGTTGTGCTGCCTGGCGGCACCGGCAAGGCTGTCCGGGTGCTTGTCTTCGCCAAGGGTGAGAAGATTAAGGAGGCCGAGGCTGCCGGTGCTGACGTGGTCGGCGCTGAGGAGCTGGTCACCAAGATCCAGGAGGGCTGGCTCGACTTTGACGTCGCTGTCGCCACCCCTGACATGATGGGCGTCGTTGGTAAGCTCGGCCGTATCCTGGGCCCGCGCGGCCTCATGCCCAACCCGAAGACCGGTACCGTCACCTTCGACGTGGCCGGCGCGATCAAGGAGATTAAGGCCGGTAAGGTCGAATACCGCACCGATAAGGCCGGCATTATCGCCGCCCCGATCGGGAAGGCCTCCTTCGATGATGACCGCCTGGCTCAGAACTTCCGTGCGCTGTCCGACGCCCTGGTTCGGGCGAAGCCGGCTGCGGCCAAGGGTCAGTATATGAAGTCGATCACCATCTCCTCCACCATGGGCCCGGGCATCAAGGTGAACCCGACCCGCCTCACCGCCGTCGGCGGCGAGCACTAAGCCAGTATTACAGGACCCGCCCTCTCGAAGGGCGGGTCTTTCCTTTATTTTGTGGTAAATCGGTAGGTGACCCCTACCCGAAGGATTTTTGTAAGAAACTCCGGATTTTTGCCCGAAAAAGCGAACCTTGAAGACGTTTCGTACGTCTAAGTAGCAAAGTGTTTTGGGAAAATAAACACCCTAGGTAGATGATGCTATGGGGGGTCTATGTCGGATTAGGTCGATAGTGTATTGCAAGTCTGACAGTAATCCGATAGTATGTAGCCTAGGAAGTGTAATATTTCAAGCTTTAGGCAATCCATCTAATTCCCAACACATTCAGCAGGAGGTGGCGTACAAAAATGAGCGAACAGGATATTAAGGCACGTTTGGAGGCCCTTGTGGATCGGTGGATCAAGGCGACTCCCTCGGAGCGTATGGTTCTGATTCAGGAGAAGATCCGGCTGGAGGATATGCTGGATAAGACCCTCTCCACAAAGGTTGGCTAACCATCCCTGGTAGATTTCGAGGGCGCGCGCTTGACGTGCGCCCCGTTGATGTGTATACTCAGGAACGTGCTTGAACTTCATACGACCATAGACAGCAGGTGCCGCAAGGCCGAAATGGCGAATTCGCCAGCCCGCCGAGGTCGGAAACACTGGTCCCTCCCCGTGGGGAGATCTGTGGGTCTGTGCGTAAACGAGCAGACCTCCGACTACGCTGTGGTCGGAGGTCTTTTTGTTGCTCCTGCAGAGGAGGTGAACACACACATGCCCATCCGTGCCGAAAAGCAGCAGGCCGTTGTTGAGCTGAAGGAAGCGATTCAGAATGCGAAGAGCGTCGTTCTGGCTGACAACAAGGGTCTGACCGTCGCCCAGGTCACCAAGCTCCGCAAGGAGCTTCGTGGAGCAGGCGTCGAGCTGAAGGTCGCCAAGAACACCCTGGTCGGTATCGCCGCTCAGGAGCTTGGGATCGAGAATCTCGACCAGTACCTGCACGGGACCACCACCCTGGCCTTCTCGAACACCGACGAGGCCTCGGCGGCCAAGAAGATTCGGGAGTTCTTCGCCAAGGACAAGGATCCCAAGTTCGTAATGAAGGCTGGCATTCTGGAAGGCAAGGTCATCGACGCCAACGGCGTCAAGGCCCTGGCCGATCTGCCCTCCCGGGAGGTCCTCCTTGCGCAGGTTCTCGGCGGCATTCAGGCCCCGCTCCAGGGCGTGGCCGGAGCCCTCAACGGGCTGCTCGCCAGCTTTGCCTACGCCCTCGACGCTCGCATTCAGCAGCTTGAGGGTGCCGAGGCCTAAGTTACCCACCGGTTTACACGCCGCATAGGCAACACTTTTCTCAAATCATAAGGAGGTTCCACACAATGTCCAAGGCCGCTGAGGTTATCGAGATTATCAAGGGCATGACCGCTCTCGAGCTCAAGGAGCTCAAGGAGATGTTCGAGGAGACCTTTGGTGTCACCGCCGCCGCTCCCGTCGCCGTTGCCGCTGGCCCCGCCGCTGGTGCCGCTGCTCCGGTCGTTGAGGAGAAGACCGAGTTCGACGTCATCCTCAAGAGCCCGGGCGCCAACAAGATCAACGTCATCAAGGTTGTCCGCGAGCTGACCGGCCTGGGCCTCAAGGAGGCCAAGGACCTCGTTGACGGCGCTCCGAAGGCTGTCAAGGAGAAGATCGGCAAGGCTGACGCCGACGCCATCGCCGCCAAGCTCAAGGAAACCGGCGCCGAGGTCGAGGTTAAGTAAGTTACCACCAGTAAGCAAAGGAGGGCCGGGGAAGTCGCTTCTGAACAGCGCTGCCTCGGTCCTCTTTCTGTTCCTGCTTTTTGGTTTTCTTCGAGTCAAAACAAAACCCCTGGCGGCGCTGTACCACGCCGCAGGGGTATCTTACAAAACTCTTTCCGGTCCCGTTAAATGAAGCCATTCACCTTGACAAAGGTTCCCTCGTGTAGTAGCATGATAACTTGCCATCATAGCATGGTTCTTTTGGATCATGCCGCGGTATCCTGGCGGATACCCTGCCTGTTTGGGGAACTTGCAGGGAAAGGGAGCGATAGCATGCATAGTTTTCGCTTTCCAGGATATCAATAGAGGATGTGTCTCCCTGGAAACACCGTCCATAATCGCCTATTTTGGTGCGGTGTTGCCTTTTTGTTTTCGCATCCGGGTTTGATTTCTCCTGCTGGGAAAGTAAAGCCCTGCTGTGAGAGTTTTATAGATCATCGAGCGCTTCCGCGGTGGGCACTTCCAAACGGGGAGCTTCTTGATGGCCACCAAACACGAGTGAGGAGGCCAAGACCGCATGGCGAAGATCGTGCAAGCCGGTACGAGAGAGCGGCTCAGCTTTGCCAAGATCGATGAGGTCCTTGAGATGCCGAACCTCATCGAGCTGCAGCATAACTCCTACCAGTGGTTCCTGCGCGAAGGCCTGCAGGAGATGTTCCGTGACATCTCCCCGATTCAGGACTTCACGGGCAACCTGGTTCTGGAGTTCATTGACTACAGCTTGGGAGAACCCAAGTACTCCATGGAGGAGTGCAAGGAGCGCGACGTCACCTATGCGGCGCCGCTGCGTGTTCGCGTCCGCCTCATTAACAAGGAGACCGGCGAGGTGAAGGAGCAGGAGGTCTTCATGGGCGATTTCCCGCTCATGACCCCCCATGGCACCTTCATTATCAATGGTGCGGAGCGCGTCATTGTTTCGCAGCTCGTCCGTTCGCCAGGGACGTACTACTCGGAGCAGGTTGATGCCTCGGGTAAGAAGCTCTACTTTGCCACCATGATTCCCAACCGTGGCGCCTGGTTGGAGTTTGAGTCCGACGCCAACGATGTGATTTCGGTCCGCGTCGACCGGACTCGTAAGCTACCTGCCACTATTCTACTGCGGGCCCTCGGATTTAGTTCTGATCAGGAGATCATCGACGCCGTCGGCGACTCTGAGTATATCCGCCGCACCCTGGAGAAGGACGGCACCGACTCGGAAGAGGATGCGCTGATCGAGATCTACAAGCGCCTCCGTCCGGGCGAGCCGCCCGCCGTCGACAACGCCCGTCAGCTTCTCGAGACGCTCTTCTTTGAGCCGAAGCGCTACGACCTCGCCAACGTGGGTCGGTACCGGCTCAATAAGAAGCTTGCCCTGAAGCGCCGGGTTGTAGGCGCGACCACGGTTGACCGCATCGTCGACCCGAACACCGGCGAGATCCTCGCTGAGGCGGGCGTCACCATCGACAAGAAGCTAGCCGACAAGCTGGACGCCGCCGGTATCCAGCGGGTGACTATCAAGCTGCGCGATGGCACGGTGCTGCGGGTTGTCTCCAATGGGCAGCCCGAGATGGCCAGGAAGACGATTCTCCGCGAGGATATCGTCGCGGCCCTTAACTACATGATCACCCTCTTCAAGGGTCTGGGCACCGTTGACGACATCGACCACCTGGGCAACCGGCGTGTCCGTTCGGTCGGCGAACTGCTCCAGAACCAGTTCCGCATTGGCCTGGCCCGTATGGAGCGCGTCGTCAAGGAGCGCATGACGATCCAGGACGTTGACATTATCACCCCGCAGGCGCTGATCAACATCCGCCCGGTGGTGGCTGCTGTCAAGGAGTTCTTCGGCTCCTCGCAGCTGTCGCAGTTCATGGACCAGACCAACCCGCTGGCGGAGCTGACCAACAAGCGCCGTCTCTCGGCCCTCGGCCCCGGCGGCCTCTCCCGTGAGCGCGCCGGCTTCGAGGTCCGCGACGTTCACCACTCGCACTACGGCCGTATGTGCCCGATTGAGACGCCGGAAGGTCCGAACATCGGTCTGATCGGCGCCCTGGCCACCTTTGCCCGCATTAACGAGTATGGCTTCATCGAGACGCCGTATCGCCGGGTCGACAAGGACGCCAAGAAGGTGACCGAGGAGATCGTTTACCTCACGGCCGACGAGGAGGACGAGAACGTCGTCGCCCAGGCCAATGAGCCGCTGGACGAGAACGGCTGGTTTATCACCAACCGCGTCACGGTCCGCTACAAGCACGACATTCTCCAGGTCTCCCCGGAGCAGGTCGACTTCATGGACGTCTCGCCCAAGCAGGTCGTCTCCATCGCCACGGCGCTGATTCCGTTCCTTGAGAACGATGACGCCTCCCGTGCGCTCATGGGCTCGAACATGCAGCGGCAGGCGGTGCCGCTCCTCAAGACCCAGGCCCCGGTTGTGGGCACGGGCATGGAGTACCGCTCGGCCTGGGATTCGGGCGTCTGCGTTCTGGCGGAGAACGACGGCACGGTTGTGCGCGCCACCGCCAGCGAGATCATCGTTCACTACGATGATGCCCAGGTGAAGAAGTATAAGCTGGTCAAGTTCATTCGCTCGAACCAGGGCACCTGCATGAACCAGAAGCCGATTGTGCGGACGGGTCAGCGGGTCAAGAAGGGCGATGTGCTGGCTGACGGCCCTTCCACCGACGCCGGCGAACTGGCGCTTGGCCGGAATATCCTCATTACCTACATGTGCTACGAGGGCTACAACTATGAAGACGCGATCATCATCAACGAAAAGCTGGTGAAGGAAGACGTCTTCACCTCGATCCACATCGAGGAGCACGAGTGCGAGGCCCGCGACACCAAGCTGGGCCCCGAAGAGATCACCCGCGATATCCCGAACGTCGGCGAAGAGGTGCTGAAGGACCTCGACGAGCGGGGCATTATCCGCATCGGCGCCGAGGTCCGGCCGGGCGACATTTTGGTGGGCAAGGTCACCCCGAAGGGCGAGACCGAGCTGACCGCCGAGGAGCGCCTGCTGCGCGCCATCTTCGGTGAGAAGGCCCGCGAGGTCCGCGACACCTCCATGCGCGTGCCGCACGGCGAGTCCGGCATTGTGGTGGACGTGAAGGTCTTTACCCGGGAGAACGGCGACGAGCTCTCCCCGGGCGTCAACCAGCTGGTTCGTGTCTACATCGCCCAGAAGCGCAAGATCAGCCAGGGCGACAAGATGGCGGGCCGCCACGGCAACAAGGGCGTTATCTCGATCATCGTACCGGAAGAGGATATGCCGTTCCTGCCGGACGGCACTCCGGTTGAGATCATCTTGACGCCGCTGGGCGTGCCGTCTCGTATGAACATCGGTCAGATCATGGAGATCCACCTGGGTTGGGCTGCCCGGACCCTGGGCTTCCATGTCTCCACCCCGGTCTTCGACGGCGCGACCGAGACCGATATCCGCTCGATGCTCCAGAAGGCGGGCCTGCCGCCCACGGGCAAGACGATCCTGTACAACGGCAAGACCGGTGAGCCCCTCGACAACGAGGTGACGGTTGGCTACAAGTACATGCTGAAGCTGGCCCACCTGGTCGACGATAAGATCCATGCCCGTTCCACCGGCCCGTACTCCCTGGTCACCCAGCAGCCGCTGGGCGGCAAGGCGCAGTTCGGCGGCCAGCGCTTCGGTGAGATGGAGGTCTGGGCCCTCGAGGCCTATGGCGCCGCCTACACTCTGCAGGAGTTGCTCACGGTCAAGTCCGACGATGTGGTCGGCCGTGTGAAGACCTACGAGGCGATCGTGAAGGGCGAGAACGTCCCCGAGCCGGGCGTGCCGGAGTCCTTCAAGGTCTTGATCAAGGAGCTCCAGTCCCTCGGTCTGGACGTCAAGGTCCTGAACGAGGAGGACAAGGAGATCGAGCTGCGCGAGCTGGACGACGAGACGGAAGTCGCCGGCCGCGACCTGGATGTTCCGGCCCTCGGCGGCGACGAGTTCCCGTCGCCCGACGGTGCCGCCGATGAGGTGGAAGCCGAGACCGGCGAGGATGTCGAGGACGAAGAGGTCGAGGAGGAAGAGGACGACGACGCCCCGATCAATCCGGAGGAACTGGAGAAGGTCGCCGGCGCCCTGAAGAATGCGGTCCGTCCGGCCGCTCGCCCCGTTCCGGTGGAGATTCCCACCCGCCGCCGCCCCGCGACCGCCGACGATGACGAGTTCGACGATGCGGACATCTTCGGCGAAGAGGCAGAGGCCGATGAGGATGAGGACGGCTTCGACCGTCCCGCCCGCCCCCGGACCGGGCGCAAGCCCGCCGCCGCTCGCCGCCGCGGTCCCCTCGACGACATCGATGAGTTCGAGGAGGAAGCCGGCGAGGAGGACGAGGATGAGGACGGCCTCTATGGCGGCCGTGGCCGCCGTCGCCGTCGGGATGACGACATCGACGACGATGATGATGACCGGTAGGGGAGGTTGCTGATCGATGCTAGATGTCAATTACTTTGACTCCATGCGAATCGGCCTCGCCTCTCCCGAGCGGATCCGGAATTGGTCTCGGGGCGAGGTAAAGAAGCCCGAAACCATCAACTACCGGACCTTGCGCCCGGAGCGTGAAGGCCTCTTCTGCGAGAAGATCTTCGGCCCAACCCGTGACTGGGAGTGCCACTGCGGCAAGTATAAGCGGGTCCGTTACAAGGGCATCGTCTGCGATCGCTGCGGTGTCGAGGTAACCCGGGCGAAGGTCCGCCGTGAGCGCATGGGCCACATTGAGCTGGCCGCTCCGGTGTCGCATATCTGGTATTTCAAGGGCATCCCGTCCCGCATGGGCCTGATTCTTGATATCAGCCCGCGGGCGCTGGAGAAGGTTCTCTATTTCGCTTCGTACATCGTGATCGATCCGGGCAACACGCCGCTCATGGAGAAGCAGCTCCTGACGGAGAACGAGTACCGGGAGTATCGCGAGAAGTACGGCAACCAGTTCAAGGCCGGCATGGGCGCCGAGGCCGTGAAGAAGCTCCTGGCGGAGCTCGACCTCGACAAGCTGGCCGGCGAGCTGCGCCACGAGCTGAAGACCGTCTCGGGCCAGCGCAAGATCCGGGCGATTCGCCGCCTGGAGGTGGTCGAGGCCTTCCGCAAGTCGGGCAACAACCCGGAGTGGATGATCCTCGACGTGATCCCGGTGATTCCGCCGGACCTGCGCCCCATGGTTCAGCTCGACGGTGGCCGCTTCGCCACCTCTGACCTGAACGATCTCTACCGCCGGGTGATCAACCGGAACAACCGCCTGAAGCGCCTGCTGGATCTCGGCGCCCCGGACATTATCGTCCGGAACGAGAAGCGGATGCTCCAGGAGGCGGTTGACGCCCTGATCGACAACGGTCGCCGCGGCCGCCCTGTCACGGGCCCTGGCAACCGGCCCCTGAAGTCCCTGAGCGACATGCTCAAGGGCAAGCAGGGCCGCTTCCGCCAGAACCTGCTGGGCAAGCGCGTCGACTACTCCGGCCGTTCGGTTATCGTCGTTGGCCCGCACATGAAGCTGCACCAGTGCGGTCTCCCCAAGGAGATGGCCCTGGAGCTCTTCAAGCCCTTCGTCATGAAGAAGCTGGTCAACGAGGGCTACGCCCACAACATCAAGAGCGCGAAGCGCATGGTGGAGCGGGTGAAGCCCGAGGTCTGGGACGTGCTGGAGGATGTGATTAAGGAGCATCCCGTGCTCCTGAACCGTGCCCCAACCCTGCACCGCCTGGGCATTCAGGCCTTCGAGCCGGTGCTGGTCGAGGGCCGCGCCATTAACATTCACCCGCTGGTCTGCACGGCGTACAACGCCGACTTCGACGGTGACCAGATGGCGGTCCACGTGCCGCTCTCCTCGGAGGCGCAGGCCGAGGCCCGGATCCTGATGCTGGCGGCGCACAACATCCTGAACCCGAAGGATGGCGCCCCGGTCATCACGCCGTCGAAGGATATGCTGCTGGGCTCTTACTACCTGACCCTGCCGAAGCCGGAGACCGACCCACGGATGCGGTTCGCTCACCCGCATGAGGCGCTCCTGGCCTACCAGACGGGCCAGATCGAGCTGCACGACTGGATCGAGATCCGCTTCCCGGCCCCGCCCGAGCATATCGAGGTGGGCTCCGAGGAGTGGTGGGAGCACCGGGACAACTGGGGCGACGCCTCGGGCCGCCGGGTGAAGACCACCGTTGGCCGTATGATCTTCAACGAGATCCTGCACCCGAAGATCCGCTTCCTGAACGTCACCGTTGAGAAGAAGTGGATGGGCAAGATCATCGATATGGCCTACCGTCGCCTTGGCACCGTCAAGACGGCGGAGCTGACCGACAACATCAAGCAGCTCGGCTTCCAGTACGCCACCCGGTCGGGTGCCACCATCGCCATCTCGGATATCCGGGTGCCTGGCGAGAAGGCGGAGATCCTGGCGGCGGCTGAGAAGAAGGTCGAAGAGGTTGAGCGCAACTACAAGCGCGGCCTGATCACCAACGACGAGCGCTACCAGCGGGTTATCGCCATCTGGTCGGAGGCCAAGGACGCGGTCACCAAGACCCTGGTCAAGACCATGGACGACTTCAACCCGGTCAACATGATGATGAAGTCGGGCGCCCGCGGCAACATCAGCCAGATCACGCAGCTCGCCGGCATGCGCGGCCTCATGGCCGACCCGTCCGGCAAGATCGTGGAGCTGCCGGTCAAGGCGAACTTCCGCGAGGGCCTGACCGTGCTGGAGTACTTCCTGTCGACCCACGGCACCCGTAAGGGCCTGGCCGACACGGCGCTCCGCACGGCCGACTCGGGCTACCTGACCCGCCGTCTGGTGGACGTGGCGCAGGACGTGATCGTGCGCGAGGACGACTGCGGCACCACCGCTGGCATCACCTGGACCGAGGTGCGTGAGGGAGATACGCTCGTTGAGCCGATCACCACCCGCATTGTGGGCCGTGTGGCGCTGAACGATGTGGTCCACCCGGAGACCGACGAGGTGATCGTCTACGCCAACGAGATCATCGACGAGGATCTGGCGGACGAGATCAAGAAGGCGGGCATCGACGAGGTCACCATTCGCTCCGTGCTCACCTGCCGCACCCGGTTCGGCGTCTGCCGGGCCTGCTACGGCCGGAACCTGGCCACGGGCCGCATGGTCGACGTGGGCGAGGCGGTCGGCATTATCGCCGCCCAGTCCATCGGCGAGCCTGGCACGCAGCTGACGATGCGTACCTTCCACACCGGCGGTGTGGCGGGCGACGATATCACCCAGGGTCTGCCCCGCGTCGAGGAGCTCTTTGAGGCCCGCAAGCCGAAGGGCCAGGCGGTCATCGCAGAGCTCGATGGCGAGGCTACGATCACCGAGAACAAGGGGCGTCGCGAGATCACCATTACGTCGGATGATGGCGAGGCGACCACTTACTCGATTCCGTACGGCGCTCGTGTCAAGGTGCGCAACGGGCAGTACGTGGAGGCCGGCGACGAGCTGACCGAGGGTTCGGTCAACCCGCACGACCTGCTCCGGGTCAAGGGGCTGCGCGGCGTGCAGATGTACCTGCTGCGCGAGGTGCAGAAGGTTTACAACCTGCAGGGCGTGGACATTAACGACAAGCACATTGAGGTCATGGTGCGGCAGATGCTGCGCAAGGTGAAGGTGGAGGATCCCGGCGATACCGAACTGCTGCCGGGTGGCTTCATCGACATCTTCGACTTCGAGGATGAGAACGAGCGGGTGATCATGGACGGCGGCGTGCCCGCCGTGGCCCGCCCGATGCTCCTCGGTATCACCAAGGCCTCGCTGGCTACCGACTCCTTCCTGTCGGCGGCCTCCTTCCAGGAGACGACCCGTGTTCTTACGGACGCGGCGATTAAGGGCAAGCGTGACCCGCTGCTCGGCCTGAAGGAGAACGTCATCATCGGCAAGCTCGTGCCCGCTGGCACCGGGATGTCCCGTTATCGGACCATTCGGGTGCTGACGGAAGACGACCTGTACGCTGAGCAGTTGGAAGGCGCTGACGACTAGCTTAACTCTTGGGACCCGGCCGTCACGTAAGTAGACGGTCGGGGTTCTTTTTCTGCTGTTTGCTGGCGTGGATGCGGTGCATCTCGAGCCAGTCGGAGCCGGTTGAGACGCTGGCGCGCCACCGCCGTGGCGGGTCTGGAGGAACGGTGCGGAATCTCAGCCGGCGCCCGTCGAATGCCATCCTGGACTGCGACGGGCGCGTCACGGGGGTCGGCGGCTCCATCCGGGAGCCGCCTCCTCGGGAACGGCTGAGACCCCGCCCCTCTGCGGATCACGGCGGTGAAGGCGCCCGCTTACTCAACCGGCTCCTCACATAGCTGCACCGCATCCACTCGTTAGCGGCCCGGCGGCCCGGCCGGGGGGTTGGTAAGCAAGCGCTTGCTTTGCTACCCCCTGCTGGCGGTCGTCTTTCGCCAGCCTGACTGGGCGAACGGGGCATCCCGGGTCCCTCTATTTTGGGGTTCGGGACCGCGCTTGAATCTATTGCTTCGAACATTTGTTCGTGCTAGAATATCCATTGCTATCATGGAACACTGGAGGGATTGTTGTGGCTTATATCCTTGCGGATCTGTTTGTGCGCGATGTGCAGAAGTCTCTGGCCTATTACCGGGATGTGCTGGGTTTTGAGGTCAAGGGGGAGTGGACGCCTGAGGGGCAGCCTACCTCTTGGGGGTGGGTGGCGCTTGGGGAGTGCCAGGTTATGTTTAATAGCCTACATAGCGCTTATGAGGGGATGTACGCCAAGGACATTCACTACCAGAAGCAGCTCGAGCTGAACCGGTGGGGCGTGGGCGTGACCTTCTTCTTCCGGGATGCGGTGGAAGACGTGGAGGCTTACTTCAAGCGGGTTCGGGACGCCGGTGCGGTGGTGCTGGAGGCCCCGGCTACCCAGCCTTATGGGTGGTATCAGTTCATGATCGAAGATCTGGACGGCTACCGGCTGGCTTTTTCGGTGGATGCTAAGCAGCAATAGCGTACTCGAACCCCCTTGGCTTACGCCTTGGGGGTTCGTGGTTTAACTTTTGGCGCCAATGCGTTTAAGCAGGCGCTGGACCGACCGCTGGGCGCCCTGGCTTACCCGGCGATGCGGTTTCCCTCGACCGGTACATCACCCCCGTGCTGTCAGACTACGAGGAAGGATACGCACCAGCCGGAAGGCTTAGGATGAGCGTGATTATAAAGAATGGACTTGCATCCAGCGTTATTTTCAGGTACCATTGCTCTGCGTTTGGACTTGCTTTCGCTGCGGTACCTGCGACGCCCGGAAATTCCGGCACGCAGGGCCTTTTTGTCCTAGGGATGGGGGTTCACCTTGAGCGAGCAGTACTTCACCAGCCGGCCTTCGGCTGAGCATGCGGAGACATCTTTTTCTGCCACCCTCAGGGGCATGGAGTTTACCTTTCTCACCGATGCGGGGGTCTTCTCCCGAGACCGGGTGGATTTCGGATCGCTTCTATTAATAGAAACGATGCGCATTGGCCCGGCTGACACGGTGCTCGATATGGGGTGCGGGTACGGGCCGATTGGGGCTGTGGCGGCCCGGCTGGCTGCAGACGGGTTTGTTTACATGGTCGATGTGAATGAGCGGGCTGCGGGGCTGGCCCGGCGGAACTTGCGGGCGAATGGGATCACCAACGCCGAGGTGCGGGTGGGCGATGCGCTGGAGGCGGTGCGGGGGATTTCCTTTGACACCATTCTTACCAACCCGCCGATTCGGGCCGGCAAGGCCGTGATCTATCGGATGGTGGATGAAGCCCATGCCGCCTTGAAGCCCGGTGGACGGCTCTGGGTGGTGATCCAGAACAAGCAGGGGGCGCCTTCTATGAAGAAGAAGCTCGCGGAGACCTTTGGCAACGTTCTGGACGTGGAGCGGAAGGGTGGCTTCCACATCTTCCAGTCGATTCGGTAACGCGAGGGCGTCTGCCAGCGAAAACGCGCGGGAACGCGCGAAAAACGGCACAGGCGCAGAATCTCAGCGGGTTTTTGCTTGACTCGTGGTATACCCGTGAGTACAATATGAAAGTGTGCCTGAGCAGGAGGTTTTTGGTGCGATGGCTTTGGAGCGGTTAAGACTTGCACGCAAGAAGAGCATCGGAACCAAGCAGACTGTCAAGGCCATCGAGAAGGGAACCGCCCGTGAGGTCTTCGTCGCCCGGGACGCTGAGGAACACATCGTTCGAGACGTTCTCAAGGCGGCCCGTGACA
Source organism: Bacillota bacterium (assembly GCA_049325315.1). GTDB lineage: Bacteria > Bacillota > Sulfobacillia > Symbiobacteriales > Symbiobacteriaceae > JAWLHU01. The sequence goes on from JBMONB010000161.1 coordinate 14,653, forward strand.
AGGGTCTCGATGTCAACGTTGTTGAGTCGATGGTGGCGTTGGGCAAGGCCTGCGGTATTGAGGTGGGCGCTGCAGCGGCAGCGGTCCTCGACGGGTAGCCCCTCGCCCCTTTATTGACGAGCCTCACAGGAAGGAGGTGCATTTTGTGCCGACGATTAACCAGCTTGTCCGTCAGGGCCGTGAGGTGCTGGCCGAGAAGTCCGCTTCCCCGGCGCTTAAGTCGAATCCCTTCAAGCGCGGTGTCTGCACTGTCGTGAAGACCACCACGCCGAAGAAGCCGAACTCTGCGCTTCGGAAGATCGCTCGTGTCCGGCTGACCAACGGCATCGAGGTCACTGCCTACATTCCGGGCATTGGCCACAACCTGCAGGAGCACTCCGTCGTGCTTGTGCGCGGCGGTCGTGTCAAGGACCTCCCGGGCGTCCGGTATCACATCGTGCGTGGCGCTCTTGACGCCGCCGGTGTTGCCAACCGGAAGCAGGGTCGTTCCAAGTACGGCGCCAAGAAGAAGCAGGCCGCCGCTGCGGGTAAGAAGAAGTAAGTTCACCGGGGGCGGGGAGAGTAGTCGAACCCTTCGACGAAGCCATCTCCTGCTGGAGAGACTTGCCGCCCAGAGTTAGTACGAAGAAAGGGGTATCACCATGCCGCGTCGTGGCCATGTGCCGAAGCGCGAGGTGCTGCCGGATCCGATCTACAACTCGGAGCTGGTCACTCGCATTGTTAACAAGATTATGCTCGCGGGCAAGAAGGGCGTCGCCCAGCGGATTTTCTACAACGCGCTCGCCACTGCTTCCGCTAAGGTCGGCAAGGAGCCGATGGAAGTCCTGGAGACTGCGCTGAAGAACATCATGCCGGTGCTCGAGGTCCGGCCCCGTCGAGTGGGCGGCGCTACCTATCAGGTGCCGATGGAAGTTCGTCCGGAGCGCCGTCAGGCCCTGGGTATCCGCTGGTTGGTCAACTACTCGCGCGGTCGCGGGGAGCGCACCCAGGAGGAGCGCCTTGCCGCCGAGCTTGCGGACGCCTTCAACAACACCGGCGCTGCCGTGAAGAAGCGTGAAGAGGTCCACAAGATGGCCGAGGCCAACAAGCCGTTCGCTCACTATCGCTGGTAGTAGCTACATCCCGTTCGCTCTGGGCGGGGCACCGCTCTTCGAACGGTTGATGAGAAGCCACGCCGGGGCACTTGCTCGGGCTGCGGCATGAATACTTGGGGGCCGCAGCCCGCGCCAGGTACTAGAACCCGCCTGGCGCTCTAGGCACGGTTGTGGCTCGATAAAAACTCGACAAAGGGGGGTGTCCGATGCCTAGACAGGTAACGCTGGATAAGCTGCGTAACATCGGTATCATGGCTCATATCGATGCCGGTAAGACCACCACCACGGAGCGAATCCTCTTCTACACCGGCCGTACGCATAAACTCGGCGAGGTGCATGAGGGCGCCGCCACCATGGACTGGATGGTGCAGGAACAGGAGCGGGGCATCACCATCACCTCCGCTGCCACCACCTGCTGGTGGAAGGAACATCGTATCAACATCATCGACACGCCCGGACACGTGGACTTCACCGTTGAGGTGGAGCGTTCGCTCCGGGTTCTGGACGGCGCTGTGGCCGTGTTCTGCGCCAAGGGTGGCGTCGAGCCGCAGTCCGAGACCGTGTGGCGCCAGGCCGACCGCTACGGGGTTCCCCGTATGGCCTACGTCAACAAGATGGACACCCTGGGTGCGGACTTCTACCGGGTAATCCAGATGATGAAGGACCGGCTGCATGCTCGGCCCGTCCCGATTCAGCTCCCGATTGGCGCTGAGGAGACCTTCAAGGGCATCGTTGACCTGGTTCGCAACGTGGCGATTGTCTACGGCGACGACAAGGGCAAGGATATCCAGGAGGTTGAGGTCCCGGCTGAGATGGCCGAGCAGGTGGAGATGTACCGTACCGAGCTGATCGAGGCAGCCACTGAGGCGGATGACGCCCTCATGGAGAAGTACCTCGGCGGCGAGGAGCTGACTGTGGAGGAGATCAAGGCGGCCCTGCGCAAGCTGACCGTCGAGTGCAAGATCACCCCGGTCTGCTGCGGCTCTTCCTATAAGAACAAGGGCGTTCAGCCGATGCTCGACGCCGTTGTGGACTACATGCCCAGCCCGCTCGACGTCCCGCCGATCGACGGTGTGAATGCCGAGACCGGCGAGGAGATCGTCCGGAAGGCCGATGACGCCGAGCCCTTCTCGGCCCTGGCCTTCAAGATCGCTACCGACCCCTTCGTCGGCAAGCTCTGCTTCTTCCGGGTTTACTCCGGTCGCCTCGAGGGCGGCAGCTACGTGCTGAACGCCACCAAGGGCAAGCGTGAGCGGGTCGGCCGCCTCCTGCAGATGCACGCCAACCACCGGGAGGAGATCCCGAACGTCGAGACTGGCGACATCGCCGCTGCGGTCGGCCTGAAGGATACCACCACCGGTGACACCCTCTGCGCTGAGAACTCCCCGGTTATCCTGGAGTCGATGGAGTTCCCCGAGCCGGTAATCCAGCTCGCGGTTGAGCCCAAGACCAAGGCTGACCAGGATAAGCTGGGCCAGTCCCTCGTCAAGCTGGCCGAAGAGGACCCGACCTTCCGGATGTACACCGACCAGGAGACCGGTCAGACGATCATCGCCGGCATGGGCGAGCTCCACCTGGAGATCATCGTCGACCGCCTGCAGCGTGAGTTCAAGGTCGGCGTCAACGTCGGCAAGCCGCAGGTTGCCTACCGTGAGACCATTAAGGGCAACGCCCAGAACGTTGAGGGCAAGTTCGTCCGCCAGTCCGGCGGCCGTGGCCAGTACGGCCATGCGGTCATCAACCTGGAGCCGGCCGAGGTCGGTGCGGGCTTCGTCTTCGAGAACAAGATCGTGGGCGGTGTCGTTCCCAAGGAATACATCGGTCCGATCGAGGCTGGTATCAAGGAAGCGCTTAACAACGGTATCCTCGCTGGCTTCCCGATCATCGACGTCAAGGTGCAGCTGGTCTTCGGTTCGTACCATGACGTTGACTCCAGCGAAGCGGCCTTTAAGATCGCCGGCTCTATGGCGTTCAAGGAAGCCGTCAGGCGTTCCCAGCCCATCCTCCTCGAGCCCTACATGAAGGTCGAGGTCGTGGTCCCTGAGGACTACATGGGCGACGTCATCGGCGACCTCAACAGCCGCCGTGGACGCATCGAGGGTATGGAGGCCCGGGCCGGCGCCCAGGTGATCCGTTCCCAGGTGCCCCTGGCTGAAATGTTCGGTTACGCGACCGACCTGCGCTCCCGCACCCAGGGCCGTGGCACCTACACGATGCAGTTTGACCACTACGAGGAAGTTCCTCAGAACGTGGCCAAGGCGATCATCGAGAAGGCCCAGGGCAAGAGCTAGCGCAGAGCTCGGGTGGCATAACAACCACAGGCTTTCACCTCGCAAGGGGTAAGGACACCAGGACTTCGTAAGGAGGAGTACCCGACAATGGCTAAGAAGAAGTTCGAGCGTACGAAGCCCCATGTCAACATCGGCACCATTGGCCACGTTGACCACGGCAAGACCTCTCTGACCGCTGCTATCACCAAGGTTCTCGCCACGAAGGGCGGCGCCCAGTTCATGGCCTATGACGCGATCGACAAGGCTCCCGAGGAGCGCGAGCGCGGCATTACCATTAACACCGCTCACGTCGAGTACGAGACCGCTGCTCGTCACTACGCTCACGTGGACTGCCCTGGCCACGCTGACTACGTTAAGAACATGATCACCGGTGCCGCTCAGATGGACGGCGCGATCCTCGTCGTCTCCGCCGCTGACGGCCCCATGCCGCAGACCCGTGAGCACATCCTGCTCTCCCGCCAGGTCGGCGTTCCGGCCATCGTCGTCGCCCTCAACAAGTGCGACATGGTCGACGACCCCGAGCTGCTGGAGCTGGTTGAGCTCGAGGTCCGTGAGCTGCTGAGCTCCTACGAGTTCCCCGGCGACACCATCCCGTTCGTCCAGGTCTCCGCCGTTGGCGCCCTGAACGACGATCCCAAGTGGATCAAGGCCGTCGAGGAGCTGATGGACGCCGTCGACGCCTACATTCCGACCCCGGAGCGCGACGACGCCAAGCCCTTCCTGATGCCGGTTGAGGACGTCTTCACCATCACCGGCCGCGGCACCGTCGTGACCGGCCGCGTGGAGCGTGGCCGCCTGAAGGTTGGCGACACCGTTGAGATCATCGGCCTGGCCGAGGAGAAGCGGTCCACCGTCGTCACCGGCCTCGAGATGTTCCGCAAGCTGCTGGACGAGGTTATCGCTGGTGACAACGTCGGCGCCCTCCTCCGCGGTATCGACAAGAAGGACGTCGAGCGTGGCCAGGTTCTGGCGAAGCCCGGCTCCATCAAGCCCCACACCAAGTTCTCCGGCGCCGTCTACGTTCTCTCCAAGGAAGAGGGCGGCCGCCACTCCCCGTTCTTCAACGGCTACCGTCCGCAGTTCTACTTCCGGACCACCGACGTGACCGGCGTCGTCAAGCTGCCGGAGGGTGTCGAGATGGTTATGCCTGGTGACAACGTCACCATCGACGTGGAGCTGATCACCCCGATCGCGATCGAGGAAGGCCTCCGGTTCGCTATCCGTGAGGGTGGCCGCACCGTCGGCGCCGGCCGCGTCGCTGGCATCAAGGAGTAATCGGGTCCATTAGACAGGCTGAGCCCGGGGGGCAAGCTGTGAGGCAGCCCCCCGGGTTCGAGCCTGGATGTTTCGGGAGCAGTACTGCCCTTGATAGAGGAGGGAAGAATTCGATGGCCAACCAGAAGATCCGCATCAAGCTGCGGGCCTTCGACCACAAGATCCTCGACAGCTCTGCTGCGAAGATCGTCGAGACGGCCACTCGGACCGGTGCGACCGTCAGCGGGCCGATTCCGCTGCCGACCGAAAAGAACATCTACACCATCCTGACCGCCCCGAACGGCGAAAAGGATATCCGTGAGCAGTTCGAGATGCGCACCCACAAGCGGCTGATCGACATCCTGGAGCCCGGCTCCAAGACCGTCGAGGCTCTGATGAAGCTCGACCTGCCCGCGGGCGTCGACATCGAGATCAAGCTGTAAGTCGGGAGAATCGCTACTCCCGCCAGGCCCGCAGGCGGCCTGCGGTATCGATCATGTCGCTGGGACTGAGTTGGCCTGCTGAAAGCGGTCTGGCCGTAAGGCCTCTCCGCCCGTGGCGGAACCGCCACGACAACCGCTCGGATCCTCGCGACCACTGATTTGGAGGTGGCTTCTGTGCAGAAGGGCATCCTTGGCAAGAAGCTGGGCATGACCCAGATCTTCGCTGCCGACGGCAAGATCATTCCGGTCACCGTCGTGGAGGCCGGTCCCTGCGTGGTCGTCCAGAAGAAGACGGCTGCGTCCGATGGTTACAACGCTGTTCAGGTGGGCTTCGACACCATTCGTGAGAAGCTCGTCAACAAGCCCCAGAAGGGTCACTTTGCCAAGCACAACGTGAAGGCGACCCGCTTCCTGCGGGAGTTGCGCCTGAGCGACACCGACGCCCTGAACGTGGGCGACGAGATTAAGGCCGACATCTTTGCCGAGGGCGAGCTGGTCGATGTCACCGGCATCTCTCGTGGTAAGGGCTTCGCCGGCGGCATCAAGCGGTGGAATTTCCACCGGAGCTTCATGGCCCACGGCTCGAAATATCATCGCGGCCCGGGCTCCCTGGGTCAGCGTGCTTGGGCTCGTGTTCCCAAGGGCCGCAAGCTGCCCGGTCACCTGGGCACCGAGAAGGTTACCGTTCAGGGCCTCCGGGTTGTTCGGGTTGACGGCGAGAAGAACCTGATCCTCATCAAGGGCGCTGTCCCTGGGGCCAAGGGTTCTCTCATCACGATCCGCGACTCTGTGAAGGCCGCCAAGGCCCGCTAGTCGTTCCGAAAGGAGGAGCAAACATGCCGAAAGTGGCCGTTTATAACAAGGATGGCGCCACCGTCGGGGAGATCACCCTTTCGGACGCCGTGTTCGGGGCCGAGGTGAATCCTGGTCTCCTGCACGAAGTTGTGCAGATGTACCTCGCCAACCAGCGTCAGGGTACCTCCGACACCAAGACCCGCGCCGAGGTTCGCGGCGGTGGCCGCAAGCCGTGGCGTCAGAAGGGCACCGGCCGTGCCCGTCAGGGCTCGATCCGCTCTCCGCAGTGGCGCAAGGGTGGTATCGTCTTTGGTCCGCACCCGCGTGACTTTGGCTGGACGATGCCGAAGAAGGCCCGCCGGGCCGCCCTGCGTCAGGCTCTTAGCTCCAAGGTTGCCAACGGCGAGCTGATCGTGGTCGAGTCCTTCGACCTCGAGGCGCCGAAGACCAAGGAGGTCGTCGCTCTGCTGAAGGCGTTGGGCGCCGAGGGCAAGGCCTACCTGGTGACCGAGATGGAGAACGTTAACGTTTACAAGTCCGCCCGCAACATCCCCGGTGTTCGCGCCAACGCCGCCCGGAACCTGAACGTCTACGAGGTTCTGAACTCCGGCAGGCTGGTGCTCACCAAGGATGCTGTGGCCAAGGTTGAGGAGGTGCTGGGCTAATGGACGCTCGTGACATTATCCTCAAGCCCCTCATCTCCGAGAAGGCTGTGGCCATGATGGGTGAGGGCAAGTATGCGTTCAAGGTTCGCCTTGACGCCAACAAGACCCAGATCAAGGATGCCATCGAGGAGATCTTCGGTGTCACCGTGACTGGGGTCAACACCATGCGCCAGCACGGCAAGGTTCGCCGGCAGGGCAAGTTCATCGGCCGTCGTTCCGACTGGAAGAAGGCCGTCGTCCAGCTCAAGGAAGGCGACAGCATCAAGGTCTTCGAAGGCCTGTAAGGAGGGTACACGATGGGAATCAAGAGCTTTAAGCCCACTTCCCCGGGTATCCGCCAGATGACGATGCACACCTTCGATGAGGTGACCAAGACGCGGCCGGAGAAGTCTCTGCTGCAGCGCCTCACCAAGAAGGCTGGTCGCAACGTCTATGGCCGAGTCACCGTCCGGCATCAGGGCGGCGGCCACAAGCGGATGTACCGGGTTATCGACTTCAAGCGCAACGAGTTCGACGGCATCGCCGCCAAGGTGGTCGCCATCGAGTATGATCCGAACCGCACCTCTCGCATCGCTCTCGTGCAGTACGCCAACGGCGCCAAGCGGTATATTCTCGCTCCCGTCGGCCTGGGCGTAGGCGACAGCATCATGAGCGGTCCGACCGCCGATATCAAGCCGGGCAACGCCATGAACCTGGAGAACATCCCGGTCGGTACCATGGTCCACAACATCGAGCTGAAGCCCGGTGCTGGCGGCCAGATGGTCCGCTCCGCTGGCGCCTCTGCGCAGATCATGGCCAAGGAGGGCGGCTTCGCCCTGCTGCGTCTCCCCTCGGGCGAGCAGCGCCGGGTCCACGTCGCCTGCCGGGCCACCATCGGCCAGGTCGGCAACCTGGAGCACGAGAACATCGTGATCGGCAAGGCCGGCCGCAAGCGGCATATGGGCATTCGCCCGACCGTCCGTGGCTCTGTCATGAACCCGGTCGACCACCCGCACGGCGGTGGTGAGGGCCGCTCCCCGATCGGCCGCCCCGGCCCGGTCTCTCCGTGGGGCAAGCCGACCCTGGGCTACAAGACCCGCAAGCCCAAGAAGAAGTCTAACCGGCTGATCGTGAGCCGCCGCAAGAAGTAAGGAAGGGGTGTAGAATAGATGGGTCGTTCGCTCAAGAAGGGGCCGTACATCGACGCCTCTGTTGAGAAGAAGATCCTCGCCATGGAGGCGAAGGGCGAAAAGAAGGTCTTTAAGACCTGGGCCCGTGACTGCACCATCTTCCCCGAGATGGTTGGCCACACGGTCGCGGTCCACAACGGCAAGACCCATGTCCCGGTGTACATCACCGAGGAGATGGTCGGCCACAAGCTGGGTGAGTTCGCTCCGACCCGGACCTTCAAGGGTCACGGCGGCGACGAGAAGTCCAGCCGCGTTCGGTAAGAGACACCCTTGAAAGTCTGTGTGAAGGAGGTAAACGCACGTGGAAGTCAAGGCTAGCGCCCGTTATATCCGCATCTCCCCGCGTAAGGTCCGTGTTGTCATTGACCTGGTTCGCGGCAAGAGCGTGAGTGAGGCGCTTACGCTCCTCAAGTTCATTCCGAAGCGTGCCAGCGAGCCGATCGCCAAGGTGATCGCCAGCGCTGCGGCTAACGCCGAGCACAACTTCAACCTCAACAAGGATAACCTTGTCGTTTCCCAGGCGTTTGTGGATCAGGGCCCGACCCTGAAGCGGTTCCATCCGCGTCAGCGTGGGCAGGCGTTCCCGATCCTGAAGCGCACCTCCCACATCACCGTCGCGGTGAAGGAAAAGGAGGCTAAGTAACAGTGGGTCAGAAAGTACACCCGAAGGGCCTCCGTATCGGCATCGTGAAGGACTGGGATACCCGCTGGTATGCGGATAAGCGGAACTTCAGCGATCTGCTGGTCGAGGACGTTAAGATCCGTAAGTTTGTGAAGAAGGCGCTCTATGCGTCTGGCATCTCCCGCATCGAGATCGAGCGGGCGGCCAACCGCATCAAGGTCACCGTGCATACCGCCAAGCCGGGCATGGTGATCGGCAAGCAGGGCCAGGGCATCGCCGATCTCCAGAACCAGCTGGCTGCCATGACCGGCAAGCAGGTCTCGCTCAACGTGATCGAGATCCGGGTCGCCGAGCTGGACGCCCAGCTGGTCGCCGAGTCCATCGCTCAGCAGCTGGAGAAGCGGATTGCCTTCCGCCGGGCCATGAAGCAGTCGATTCAGAAGTCGATGCGGTTCGGCGCCAAGGGTATCCGTGTTATCATCAGCGGCCGTATCGGCGGCGCTGAGATTGCTCGTAAGGAGCGGGCCTGGGAGGGCACCGTGCCCCTGCACACCCTCCGGGCTGACATCGACTACGGCTTCGCTGAGGCTTCCACCACCTTCGGCAAGATCGGCGTGAAGGTGTGGATGTTCGTCGACAAGGATGCCAAGGCTGCTGCTCCCGGCCCGCGTGGTGACCGTGGCGACCGCGGCGATCGCCGTGACCGTGGCGGCCGTCGTGGCGGCGGTCGGGGCGAGGGTGGCCGCGGCGGTGACCGTGGTGGTCGTCCGCAGGGCCCCGGCGCTCCTCGTGGCGGTGCCAACCGGGAGGACCGGGCCGCTGCTGAGCGGGCCGCTATCGCTGCCGGCCCGAAGCCGGTAAACCGTCCGGAAGGGGGGCGTAGCTAGTGCTTGCTCCGAAGCGCGTCAAGTGGCGTCGTCCGCATAAGGCGGTTGTGAAGCTCAACAAGGGCCGGGCCAAGGGTGGTACCGAGGTCGCCTTCGGCGAGTACGGGCTGCAGGCCACGGAAGCCGCCTTCATTACCGACCGTCAGATCGAGGCCGCCCGTATTGCGATGACCCGCTTCATCAAGCGTGGCGGTAAGGTCTGGATCAAGATTTTCCCGCACAAGGCGCTGACCCGGAAGCCCGCCGAGACCCGTATGGGTGCCGGTAAGGGTGCTCCGGAGACGTGGGTGGCCGTCGTGAAGCCCGGCCGCGTCATGTTCGAGCTGGCCGGTGTTGCCGAAGACGTGGCCAAGGAGGCCATGCGGCTTGCGGCGATGAAGCTGCCGATCAAGTGCAAGTTCGTGAAGCGGGAAGCGGCCGCTGTGGCCACCGCTGCTGAGACGGGTGGTGAAGCCAATGAAGGTTAAGGAAGTCCGGGAGATGTCCAACGAGGAGATCCTGGCCAAGGTGGCCTCCCTCAAGGAGGAGCTCTTTAACCTCCGGTTCCAGTTGGCGGTCAATAACCTCGATAACACGGCCCGCATCAGCGAGGTCCGCAAGTCGATTGCCCAGTGCAAGACCATCATCCGCGAGCGTGAGCTCAAGGCGAACGCCTAAGTGGGGGGAGGAGGTTAAAGCATGACTGAAGAGCGTAACCTTCGCAAGACCCGCATCGGCGTGGTCACCAGCGATAAGATGGAGAAGACCATCGTCGTCAGCGTCGAGACTCTGATCGAGCACCCGCTGTACAAGAAGCGGATCAAGCAGACCAAGAAGTTCAAGGCGCACGACGAGCAGAACCAGTGCAAGATCGGGGACAAGGTGCGGATCATGGAGACCCGCCCGATTTCCAAAGACAAGCACTGGCGTGTTGTGGAGATCATCGAGTCCGCCGTAGTGCGGTAACTATTCCCCGGAAATACGGGGCCTGTCGCAGGGCAGGTTAGCCAGGTCCTCGGGGTAAGGCGAAGCCTTGCTGAAGCCGGCAGGCGTCTGCGAGCCAGACGCCCGGAGGCCCAAGGCGAAGCGACTCAGCTTCGTCGACCGGCCATCGGCAGGTGACTAGCTTAAGATCCCGCGGAAACCGGCTAGCTAACGAGAGGAGGTTCGGCCGTGATCCAGGTTCAATCCCGACTTTCGGTTGCCGATAACACCGGCGCCAAGGAACTGATGTGCATTAAGGTCCTGGGCGGCTCTTGGCGGCGTTACGCCAACATCGGCGATGTGATCGTTTGCTCGGTGAAGGAAGCGAGCCCCGGCGGCGTAGTGAAGAAGGGCGACGTGGTGAAGGCTGTCGTGGTGCGGACTCGCAAGGGTCTGCGCCGTCAGGACGGCTCCTACATCCGCTTTGATGAGAACTCTGCCGTTATCCTGAAGGACGAGAAGGAGCCCAAGGGCACCCGTATCTTCGGCCCGGTCGCGCGTGAACTGCGCGACAAGGAGTTTATGAAGATCATCTCCCTGGCTCCCGAAGTCCTGTAGTCGGGAGGAGGTACAAGATGCATAGCGGGAAGGTCCACGTCCGGAAGGACGAAGTCGTCGTCGTCATCACCGGTAAGGATAAGGGCAAGCAGGGCAAGGTTCAGAAGGTGCTGCCCGACAAGAACCGGGTGGTCGTCGAGGGCGTGAACATGGTCAAGAAGCACACCAAGCCCTCCGCTCGGAATCCGCAGGGCGGCATCATCGAGATGGAGGCCCCGATCAACGCCTCTAACGTGATGTCCCTGGAGAAGATCGAGCAGAAGAAGGCAAAGAAGAAGGGCTAGCCCTCCGGGCTGCCCCTAGAAAGGAGGCTTGTGGCACTTGGCCAACCTGAAGTCGAAGTACCAGCAGGACGTTATTCCTGCGCTTCAGAAGCAGTTTAACTATACGAACGTCATGATGATCCCCAAAGTGGATAAGGTCGTCGTGAACGTTGGCCTGGGTGAGGCTGTCCAGAATGCCAAGGCTCTGGATGCCGCTGTCGGCGATATCGCCACCATCACGGCGCAGAAGCCGGTGGTCACCAAGGCGAAGAAGTCGATCGCTACCTTTAAGATCCGTGAAGGCATGCCGATCGGCTGCAAGGTCACGCTGCGCGGTGAGCGCATGTGGGACTTCCTCGAGAAGCTGATCTACGTTGCGCTCCCCCGTGTGCGCGACTTCCGGGGTGTCTCCCCGAAGGCCTTCGACGGCCGCGGCAACTACGCCCTCGGCCTGAAGGAGCAGCTGATCTTCCCCGAGATCGACTATGACAAGGTCGACAAGATCCGGGGTATGGACATTATCATCGTCACGACGGCACGGACCGACGAAGAGGCGAAGGCGCTTCTGAAGGGTCTGGGAATGCCGTACGCTGAGCGGTAAGGAGGGACGAGAATGGCAAAGACTTCGCTGAAGATCAAGGCGGCCCGTCCGCAGAAGTTTTCGGTGCGGACCTATAACCGCTGCAAGCTTTGCGGCCGTCCCCATGCCTACATGCGGAAGTTCGGCATTTGCCGGCACTGCTTCCGGAAGCTGGCCCACGAGGGTCAGATCCCGGGCGTTCGTAAGGCTAGCTGGTAGTGTAGAGAATCGGGCAGGGGAGTTGGGCATCGGGGCCCTTTGTGGGCACCCGGTGCCGTCACCCGGCGAGATGTAAAACCTCCACGTCGGGGGGGTGGGCGCCGCCCACTTGACCGACTCCAACCGCCCGATCCTGAAAGGAGGATTAGTGAGCCATGGTCGTATCCGATCCGATTGCTGATCTGCTGACTCGCATCCGGAACGCCAACACGGCGAACCATGACCGTGTTGAGATTCCCGGCTCCAAGATGAAGAAGGCGATCGTCCAGATCCTGAAGGACGAGGGCTTCATCCGGGATTTTGAGTGGGCCGACAATGGCCATCAGGGTGTGATCCGGGTCTACCTGAAGTACGGCCCGAACAAGGCGAAGGTCATCTCCGGCCTGCGCCGGATCTCCAAGCCCGGTCTCCGGGTCTACGCCAAGCGTGACCAGGTTCCCAAGGTCCTGGGTGGCCTTGGTGTTGCTGTCCTGTCCACCTCCAAGGGTGTTATGACCGACAAGAAGGCCCGCCAGGAAGGCCTCGGCGGCGAAGTTCTCGCTTATATCTGGTAAGGAAGGAGGTGCAGCCGTGTCTCGTATCGGTAAGGCTCCGATTCAGATCCCCGCGGGCGTCGAGATCAAGCTTGAGGGCAACCTCGTGCGTGTAAAGGGCCCCAAGGGTGAGCTCTCCCGTGAGATCAGCAAGGATATGCAGATCTCGATTGAGGACGGCGCCCTCCGTGTTTCCCGTCCTACCGATGAGCGGGAGCACAAGGCGCTACATGGTCTCACTCGCAGCCTGATCAACAACATGGTGGAGGGCGTAACCAAGGGTTACACCCGGAACCTCGAGCTGGTCGGCACCGGTTACCGTGCCGCCAAGACCGGCACCAACCTGACTCTCTCTGTCGGCTTCTCGCACCCGGTTGTGGTCGAGCCGCCTCAGGGCATCGAGTTCACGGTGCCGGCTCAGAACCAGATCGTGGTCACCGGTATCAACAAGGAGGTTGTCGGCCAGGTGGCTGCCAACATCCGTTCGGTCCGTCCGCCCGAGCCCTACCTGGGCAAGGGCATCAAGTACGCCGGTGAGCGGATCCGGCGCAAGGAAGGCAAGACCGGTAAGAAGTAAGGGGGTGACCGAGGATGATCGTCAAGCAGGATCGCGCCAAGGCGCGCAAAACCCGCCAACTGCGGGTGCGGAAGACCGTCCACGGCACGCCCGAGCGGCCGCGGCTTAATGTCTTCCGTGCGAACCAGAATGTTTACGCTCAGGTGATTGACGACACGACCGGCAAGACCCTGGCGTCTGCCTCGACCCTCGATCCTGAGGTCAAGGGCCGGCTCGAAGGCAACGGCGGCACCATTACGGCCGCCAAGATCGTCGGCGAAGTGGTCGCGAAGCGTGCTCAGGCTGCTGGCGTGACGAAGGTGGTCTTCGACCGGGCCGGGTACCTTTACCATGGCCGCGTCGCCGCCCTCGCTGAGGCCGCCCGCGAAGCTGGCCTTGAGTTCTAAGTCGAGGGAGGGAAATACGTAGTGGCTCGCATTGATACCACCCAAGTGGATCTCAAGGAGAAGATGGTGGACCTGCGGCGTGTCGCTAAGACCGTCAAGGGTGGCCGCCGTATGAGCTTCTCCGCTGTCATGGTCGTCGGTGATGGTCAGGGGAACGTCGGCGCAGGCCTGGGCAAGGCCGCCGAGATTCCCGAGGCCGTCCGCAAGGGCACCGAGGACGCCAAGAAGAACATGATCGCTGTTCCCCTGAACGGCACCACCATCCCGCACGAGGTGATGGGCGAGTTCGGCGCCGGGAAGGTTCTGCTGAAGCCCGCCTCCGAGGGTACCGGCGTGATCGCCGGCGGCGCTGTTCGCGCTGTGCTCGAGGCTGCCGGCATTCGTGACATCCTCACCAAGAGCCTCGGCTCTAACAACTCGGCGAATCAGGTCCTGGCCACCCTGGCCGGCCTGAAGCAGCTAAAGAGTGCTGAGGACGTTGCGAAGCTGCGCGGTAAGCCCGTCGAGCAGATCCTCGGTTAAGAGGAGGGAAAAGACGTGGCTGGCAAGTTGATCATTACCCTGAAGCGCGGCCTGGCTGGCAAGGACAAGAGCGCCATCGCCGTGTGCAAGTCTCTGGGTCTGCGCAAGACCAACTCCACGGTGGAGAAGCCCGACAACGAGGCGATCCGTGGCATGATTGCCCGGGTAGCGCATTTGGTTGAGGTGCAGGAAGCCTAAGGTTGGGTGACGAAGATATACGGGTGGCGCCGATGAGGTATCGGCGCCGCCGTTGACAGCCCAGACGAAATCGAGGTGACAAAACGAATGAAGCTGCATGAGCTTGCCCCGAATCCCGGCGCGCGGAAAGAGCGCAAGCGTCTGGGCCGCGGTATCGGCTCCGGCCTTGGCAAGACTGCCGGCAAGGGCCATAAGGGCCAGAACGCCCGGGCTGGCGGCGGTGTCCGCCCCGGCTTTGAGGGTGGCCAGATGCCCCTGATGCGGCGCCTGCCCAAGCGGGGCTTTTCCAACGAGCCCTTTAAGGTGACCTACGAGGTTGTCAACCTTGAGGCCCTGGAGCGCTTTGAGGCTGGCACCGTTGTAACCCCCGAACTGCTCGATGAGTCCCGGGTCTGCAAGAACGCCCACAAGGGTGTAAAGGTCCTGGGCACCGGCGAGATTACCAAGGCGCTGACCGTGCGTGCGCACAAGGTCAGCGAGTCTGCAAAGGCGAAGATTGAGGCCGCTGGCGGGAAGGTCGAGGTAATCGGAGAAGCCACCGAAGAGGTGAGGTAACAGCCATGGCAATGCTGGAGACGTTGCGCAATTCGCTGCGCCTACCTGGGCTGAGAAACAGGCTGCTCTTCACAGTAGCGATGCTCGTGGTTCTGCGAATCGGCGCACACATTCCCGTGCCGGGGGTCAACCTAGATGCACTGGCCGCCATCTTCGGCGGTGGTGGCTTCTTTGACCTGGTCGATGTGTTCGCAGGTGGTGCCTTCACGAACTTCGCGATCTTCGCGATGGGCGTGACGCCGTACATCAACGCCTCCATTATCATGCAGCTCCTCACGATCGTGATTCCGCGGTTGGAGGAGATGCAGAAGGAAGGCGAAGAAGGGCGCAAGAAGATCCAGCAGTACACGCGGTACGGTACCGTCATCCTCGGTCTGGTGCAGGCCTTTGGCCTGGGCTACAGCCTCAAGGTTGGCGGCGCCTTCTACGACAACAGCTGGACCACCCTCTTTGTGATTATGGTCAGCCTGACGGCCGGCACCGCCTTCCTGATGTGGCTCGGCGAAGAGATCACGGAGAAGGGCATCGGTAACGGTATCTCGTTGATCATCTTCGCGAACATCATCACCCGGCTGCCCTTCTCGATCAAGGAGCAGATTGAGTTGCTCCCGACCGGCCAGCGTAACATCTTCCAGCTCCTCCTGGTTGCTGCGATCATGCTGGCCATGGTCGTCTTCGTTATCCTGATCACCGATGGCGTGCGGAAGATTCCGGTGGAGTATGCCAAGCGGGTTGTTGGTAAGCGGGTCTACGGTGGTCAGCGGACTCATCTGCCCATGAAGATCAACCAGGCGGGCGTGATCCCCCTGATCTTCGCGCAGTCGCTGATGTACTTCCCCCTCACCATCGCCAACTTCTCACCGGGGACGGCGTTTGCTGACTGGGTCTTCAGGTATCTCGATACCTCGAGCGCCTGGTTCATGTTGGCCAACGCTGCGATGATCATCTTCTTCACGTATTTCTACACGGCGATCACGTTCAACCCGGTCGATGTGGCGGACAACATCAAGAAGAACGGCGGCTTCATTCCGGGCTACCGTCCGGGCAAGCCGACGGCTGAATACCTTGATCGGATCTCCACTCGGCTTACGTTGGTGGGCGGCCTCTTCCTGGCGGCCATCACCATCTTCCCCATCTACCTGATCAGCCTGACGGGAATCGAGGGCGCCTATCTGGGCGGCTCCTCCCTGCTGATCGTGGTGAGCGTTGCTCTGGAGACGATGAAGCAGATCGAGGCTCAGCTCGTGATGCGGCATTACCAGGGCTTCATGCGGAGCTAACGCACCCGCGCTGGACCTTGAGGACCGGAAACGCCCTTTTATGGCGGCTCCGGTCCTCGCGAGTTGACTTCAGAGGCTCACCGCCCATGCGGGGGCGCTTCGCTGCTCCCGCACGGGCTCTGGTTACCCCACCTCCACGGTTTTTACAAGGAGGTCTTCCTGATGCACATCATCCTTATGGGGCCGCCCGGAGCGGGCAAGGGCACACAGGCTGCGCTGCTGGCCTCCCAGGAAGCGATTCCGCACATCTCTACCGGCGACATCTTCCGGGCGAACATGCGCCAGGGCACCCCCCTGGGTAAGCTCGCCAAGAGCTATGTCGATGCCGGGAAGTATGTACCCGATGACGTGACCAACGGCATGGTGAAGGACCGCCTGGCGCAGGACGACTGCAAGAAGGGGTTCATTCTCGACGGCTACCCGCGGACGCCTGACCAGGCCGAGGCCCTGGCCACCATGTTAGCGGACCTCGACCTGCAGCTCGATGCCGTGATCAACATCGCGGTCCCCGATGAGCTGCTGGTGGAGCGGGCAGTGGGCCGGCGGGTCTGCCGCTCCTGTGGGGCCACCTACCATGTGAAGTTCAACCCGCCCCAGACCGAGGGCGTCTGCGACAAGTGCGGCGGCGAGCTGTACCAGCGCAGCGACGATGAGGCGGAGAAGGTCAATGTGCGGTTGAACCTCTACCATAACGAGACCGCCCCGCTGCTGGACTTCTACGCCAAGCAGGGTCTCGTCAAGACAGTTGATGGCAACCAGGAGATGGATGTCGTCACCCGGTCGATCAAGGAAGCGGTTCAGGCGCTGTAATGATCATTCTCAAGACGCCCCGGCAGATTGAAGAGATGAAGCAGGCCGGGCTGATCGTCTGGCAGGTTCACCAGGAGCTGGCCAAGGCGGTTCAGCCGGGCGTCACCACCCGGGAGCTTGATCAGTTGGCGGAGTCCCTGATCCGCAAGGCGGGTGGGGTCCCCACCTTTAAGGGCTACCACGGGTATCCGGCCTCAATTTGCGCCTCGGTCAATGAAGAAGTGGTCCACGGAATCCCGTCGGACCGCAAACTCCAGGAGGGCGACGTGGTCGCCATCGACCTGGGCGTCACCTACAAGGGGTGGGTCGGCGACTCTGCTTATACCCATCCGGTAGGGCGAATTGACCCTGAAACCGCCCGACTGCTAGATGTAACGCGATTCGCGCTTGAAAAAGCGATTGCGCAGTGTTATTCTGGCAATCGGCTGGGTGATGTCGGGCATGCGGTCCAGTCCTATGTCGAAGCCCAAGGGTTCGGCATCGTGCGCGACTTTGTCGGCCATGGCATTGGGGCGAGCATGCATGAAGATCCCCAGATTCCTAACTTCGGCCCGCCGGGCACCCGGGAGTTGCTCAAGCCAGGCATGGTCCTGGCCATCGAGCCGATGGTGAACGCGGGGACCTGGGAGGTCCAAGTCCTCCAGGACCAGTGGACGGTGGTGACCAGGGACGGAAAGTACTCCGCCCACTTTGAGCACACCGTTGCCATCACCGAGGATGGCCCGGTTATTCTCACCAAACCGTGAGGTATATCCATCCGGTTTTGTGCTATAATAACGGTATTGGTCTTTTCGCGAGGACCGCGACAACCGGGAACGAGTACGGAGGTGCACCTGCGTGGACCAACCGGGTCTAAGGCCCGGCGCGATCGTGCGATCCCTTGCCGGACGAGATCAGGGGAGTTGCTACGTCGTACTCCGACAGGTGGACGAGCGGCTTGTCGCCGTGTCGAATGGCCGCCAACGGCCGATAGACCGTCCGAAGCAGAAAAACCGGCGGCACCTTGAGGTGCTGGGCTGGGCGGATGCCACTCTGGCTCTCCGACTGGAGCGAGGCGACAAGGTCACCGATCAAGACGTTGTCAAGGGCCTGGAGGCTTATCCATCGAGAGTCTTCGAGGAGGTATAGTTCGGACGTATGTCTAAGGACGACGTGATTGAGGTAGAGGGCACCGTGATCGAGCCGCTTCCCAACGCGATGTTCCGTGTCGAGTTGGCCAACGGCCATAAAGTGCTCGCCCACGTGTCTGGTAAGATCCGCATGAACTTCATCCGGATCCTGCCTGGGGATCGTGTCACCATTGAGCTCTCGCCATACGACCTGACGCGTGGTAGAATCGTATATCGCTACAAATAGGCACGGCTAGGTAGACGGGCCTCTCCGAAGGGAAGGTATCCGGTCACATCCGGAGGCCTTGGGGTTTGTTGCCCTTTTCGTGTTTACACCATACAAGCCGACTTTTCCGAGCGTAACGAGTTTAGTAGCCGAGGAAACGTCGGCGCAGTACAAGTTTGTCTGCATCCCTGCGCCCCCGGCCACCAGGCCGGCCGGGCGTGATAAGAGAGGAGGGGCTGCTCGTGAAGGTTCGCCCGTCGGTGAAGCCGATTTGCGAGAAGTGCAAGGTCATTAAGCGTCACGGCAACGTGATGGTGATCTGCGAGAACCCGAAGCACAAGCAGAAGCAGGGTTAAACCCTTTAGCATGCCGGCGGGGAGACCCGTCGACAGGCCAGCAAGTTTTGTCCACCTTTCGCTGGCGCACCGCTCTTTTTAGAGGAGGGGGGCACCAGCGCTCACGCATGGGCTCGAGGTTTGGGCACTGCCGGGAGGCGTGCAAACCCGAACTGGAACCCGACGGCTCCGAGCAGAGGCGCGGCTGGTAACGAGGACCCTCTTCCCTTGTTGCTTGCCTCTGGTTGCTGCCGCTTCGGGACGGGTCGTGCATCCGTTTATCCCGTCGACCCGCATGTTTCCCTGAGGAGGGTATTACTCAAGCATGGCGCGTATTGCAGGTGTTGACCTGCCTCGTGACAAGCGGATTGAGGCCGCCCTGCCGTACATCTACGGCATTGGCTGGACCATCTCCCGCGAGATTCTGCAGAAGACCGGCATCGACGCGAACGTTCGTGTCCGCGACCTGACCGAAGAGCAGGTTGCCAAGCTCCGTGAGGTCATCGACCGGGAGTACAAGGTTGAGGGTGACCTGCAGCGTGAGGTTCAGCTGAACATTAAGCGGCTGATCGAGATCGGCAGCTACCGTGGGCTGCGGCATCGCCGTGGCCTGCCCACCCGTGGCCAGCGCACCAAGACCAACGCTCGCACCCGTAAGGGCCCGCGTCGCACCGTTGCCGGCAAGAAGAAGGCCGGTAAGTAAAGGAGGGACACGTCTAAATGGCTAAGCGCCCCGTTCGCACCAAGCGTAAGGAGCGGAAGCACGTCGACAAGGGCGTGGCCCATATCCGTTCCACTTTTAACAACACGATCGTTACCATTACCGATACCAACGGGAACGCTCTGTCCTGGGCCACTTCTGGCGCCATGGGCTTCAAGGGCTCCCGTAAGTCGACCCCGTTCGCCTCGCAGATGGCCGCCGAGAAGGCCGCCAGGGAGGCCATGGAGCACGGTCTCCGTGAGGTCGAGGTCTTTGTCAAGGGCCCGGGGTCGGGCCGCGAAGCGGCCATCCGTCAGCTTCAGGCTGCCGGTCTGGAGGTCACGACGATCAAGGACGTGACTCCGATCCCCCACAACGGCTGCCGCCCGCCGAAGCGGCGCCGCGTGTAGGAAGAGGAGGGGACGTTTAACAAATGGCGCGTTATACCGATGCTGTCTGCCGGCTCTGCCGCCGGGAGGGCGTTAAGCTTTACCTGAAGGGCGAGAAGTGCTACAGCGACAAGTGCCCCGTGGTCAAGCGGGCTACCCCGCCTGGCCAGCATGGCGCTTCCCGTCGCAAGATGTCCGAGTTCGCCATCCAGCTCCGTGAGAAGCAGAAGGCCCGCCGTTTCTACGGTGTGCTTGAGAAGCAGTTCGAGCGCTACTTCGACATGGCTGCCCGCAAGAAGGGCGTTACCGGCGAGGTGCTGCTCCAGACCCTGGAGCGCCGCCTGGACAACGTGGTCTACCGGCTTGGCTTCGCTGCCAGCCGTGCGGAGGCCCGCCAGCTCGTGAAGCACTCCCATATCGAGGTGAATGGCCGCAAGGTCAACATTCCCTCCTACCTGTGCCGTGAGGGCGATGTGATCGCCGTCCGCGAAGCCTCCCGTGACCACAAGCGGGTCAAGGAGCTTGCTGCCGGTGGTCCTCGCACCGTCGCCGCCTGGCTCAGCCTCGAGCCGGAGGCGCTGCGTGGTACGGTTGTCCGGCTGCCCAACCGCGATGAGATCGATGCCCCGGTTCAGGAGCACCTCATCGTCGAGCTCTACTCCCGTTAATCGCATGGAGGGCTGCTGCGGGGATAGCCGGGTGACCGGCTTTCCCGGCAGCCGCGGGACTGACCTGGGTTCTTGGGCGGCGGCGTAGGGCGCTCAAACGTGAGCGAGACAGGGAATTGGGGGTATCTACAAGATGATCGGAATGGAAAAGCCCAAGATTGAGACCGTAGAACTGGCCGAGGATAACAGCTACGGCAAGTTCGTAGTTGAACCGCTCGAGCGGGGCTACGGCATCACCCTTGGTAACTCGCTGCGGCGGATCTTGCTCTCGTCTCTGCCGGGAGCCGCAGTCACCTCTGTGAAGATCGACGGCGTGCTGCATGAGTTCTCGACGATCCCCGGGGTCGTGGAGGACGTTACGGATATTATCCTCAACCTCAAGCAGCTCTCGCTGAAGGTCCACAACGACGAGCCCAAGACCCTGCGCATTCACGCAGAGGGCGAGGGTGTTGTCACGGCTGGGGACATTCATACGGACGCCGATGTGGAGATCCTCAATCCGGAGCTGCACATCGCCACCCTGGACAAGGGCGGCCGCCTCATTGCCGAGATTACCGTCGGCAAGGGCCGTGGCTACGTGCCGGCTGACCAGAACAAGACCCCGGATATGCCGATCGGCGTGATTCCCATCGATTCGATCTTTTCGCCGATTCGCCGGGTCAACTACACGATCGAGCATACCCGTGTAGGCAACCGCACCAACTTCGACAAGCTGACCCTGGAGGTCTGGACCAACGGGGCGATTCGCCCCGATGAAGCCTGCTCCTGGGCGGCCAAGATCCTCAAGGAGCACCTGGAGCTCTTCCTCTCGCTGACCGACGATGCCGATCAGATCGAGGTCATGCAGGAGAAGGACGACAACGACCGCAACAAGCTGATGGAGATGACCATCGAGGAGTTGGACCTCTCGGTCCGGTCCTACAACTGCTTGAAGCGGGCGGGCATCAATACCGTCGCTGAGCTCTGCGCCAAGTCGGACGATGAGATGATCAAGGTCCGGAACCTTGGCAAGAAGTCCCTCGAGGAAGTCAAGCAGAAGCTGTCTGCCATCGGGCTGGGGCTGCGGCAGTCGGACGACTAAGGTTTCTACCATTACAGCGCCTCTAACGGTGCTGTTCGACCTGGACAGGATAGGGGTGAACTAGAGATGGCTCAGTATCAGAAGCTCGGCCGCGACAGCTCCGCTCGCAAGGCGCTGTTCCGGGCCGTTGTGACCGCCCTGTTCGACAAGGAGAAGATCGAGACCACCGAGGGCAAGGCCCAGGAGGTCAAGTCGATCGCCGACGAGTTCATCACCCTCGCCAAGCGGGGTGACCTGCACGCCCGTCGTCAGGCCCTGGCCTACATCTACGACGAGTCCGTGGTCACCAAGCTGTTCGAGAACATCGCCCCCCGCTACGCAGACCGTAACGGCGGCTACACTCGTGTCATCAAGACCGGTGTTCGCAAGGGCGACGCTGCCCCCATGGCGATCCTTGAGCTGGTGTAAAACCTGGCACACAGACAGGGTGGCGGAGAAGACTCCGTCACCCTTCTTTTTGCTTTCATCAAGTACCCCACTTTTGTCATGGTCAGAAAGACTTGCGCCCCCTTCTGGGCTCTGATACGGTACAATGAGATAGATCGCCCGGTCGCAAGGAGGACACTTACTTCGATGTCCGAGGCTTTTATTGTTGCGGAGAACGTCTCGTTTGCCTATGGGCGCGGGGAGGCGGAGGCGGGGGAAGCGAACCTGACGCTGGCCCTTGACTCGGTGAGCCTCCAGGTGCGTCGAGGGGAGTTCCTGGCGGTACTGGGGATGAACGGGTCGGGCAAGTCGACCCTGGCTCGGCACTTTAACGCTCTGCTCCTCCCCCGGGAGGGGCAGGTGCTGGTCGATTCCATGGACACCCGGGAGGAGAAGCATCTCTGGCCGATTCGGGACCGGGTGGGCATGGTCTTTCAGAACCCCGACAACCAGATTGTTGCGGCCGTTGTGGAGGAAGATGTGGCCTTCGGGCCGGAGAACCAGGGGCTTCCGCCGGCAGAGATTCTTCGCCGGGTAGAGGAGGCTCTCGCCTCAGTGGGCATGAGCGCACACCGGGAGCGGGCGCCCCACCTCTTGAGCGGCGGGCAGAAGCAGCGGGTGGCCATTGCGGGCGCCCTGGCCCTGCGCCCGGCCTGCCTTGTGCTCGATGAGCCGACGGCCATGCTGGACCCCTCCGGACGGGCAGAGGTACTGGAGGTTGTCCAGCGCCTGAACCGCGACCTGGGGATGGCCGTGGTCTGGATCACGCACTTTATGGAGGAGGCATCTGCCGCCGACCGGGTCGTGGTGATGGCGGAGGGGAAGGTGCAGGTGGAGGGCTCGCCGCGCGAGGTCTTCCGGCAGGCTGACCGGCTCCGCGAACTGCGGCTGAGCGTCCCTCCGGCGGTGCTGACGGCAGAGCGCCTTCGTGCCCAGGGCATACCCGTCCCGGACTCGGTCCTGACGCTGGACGAACTGGTGGAGGCACTATGCCAATTATCTTCGAAGCAGTAAGCCATACTTACCAACCGGGGACCCCGTTCGAGTGGCATGCCCTCGAAGAAGTCTCCCTCACCATCCCCGACGGTGAGTTCTGGGGCATTATCGGGCCGACGGGTTCGGGCAAGTCGACGTTGATTCAGCACATGAACGGGCTGCTCAAGCCGACCACCGGCCGGGTTCTGGTCGACGGCGTCGACCTGGCGGACCGCAAGGCCGACCTGCGGTCGCTCCGACAGCGGGTGGGGCTGGTCTTTCAGTACCCTGAGCACCAACTCTTCGGCGAGACGATCTATGAAGATGTGGCCTTCGGGCCTCGCAATATGAAGCTCTCCGCCGATGAGGTCGACCGGCGGGTCAAGACCGCCATGGAGCGGGTGGGGCTGCCGCTGGAGATGAAGGACCGCTCCCCGTTCGGGCTTTCGGGTGGGCAGGCCCGCCGGGTGGCCCTCGCCGGGGTGCTGGCCATGGAGCCCCGCGTGCTGATTCTCGACGAACCCACCGCCGGTCTGGACCCGAGGGGGCGGGAGGAGATTCTTCACCTGGTTCGCTCGTTCCCCTCGCTGGGCATGACGGTGATTCTGGTCTCCCACTCCATGGATGATGTAGCGCTCAACGCCGACCGGGTGCTGGTGATGCACAAGGGCAAGGTTCACATGATCGGAACACCCCGGGAACTCTTCTCCCGCCGGGAGGAACTCGAGGCGATCGGGTTGGGTGTGCCGGCAGCGGTTCAGCTGGCAGACAAGCTCCGGGTCCGTGGCTGGGACATTCCGGCCGACGTGGTCACCATTGACCAGGCGGTAGCCGCGATCAAGGCGGCCCTCTCCCGGAAGGGAGGTGGCAGGCAGTGAACTTTTCGGGTGTGACGGTCGGGCAGTACTTTCCCGGCAACTCGCTGCTGCACAGGTTGGACCCGCGGGTGAAGATCACCGCCGTCTTCCTGCTCTCCATCGCGATCTTCCTGCCGAGGGGCTGGCCGGGCTATGCAGCGACGGCGCTCTTTACCCTGACCGCCGTCTGGCTGGCGCACGTGCCGCTGAAGATGATTCTGCAGGGCCTGCGGCCCATTCTGATCTTCCTGGTGATCACGGCGCTCTTCAACCTCTTCCTGACACCCGGAGAGACGGTCTTGTTCAAGATTGGGCCGGCAACCGCCACCCGGGAAGGCCTCATGCTTTCCATCGTCACCAGCGTCCGGCTGGTCCTCCTGGTCACCCTGGCCTCGCTGCTGACGCTCACCACCTCGCCCATTCGCCTCACCGACGGGCTGGAGCGCATGCTCCGGCCGCTGAAGCCCATCGGCGTGCCGGCTCACGAACTGGCCTTAATGATGACCATCGCCCTTCGCTTCATTCCAACCCTGGCGGAGGAGGCAGACCGGATCATGCGGGCCCAGATGGCCCGGGGCGCCGAGTTGGGCCGCGGGTCGGTCACGTCCCGGGTGAAGGCGCTGATCCCGGTGCTGGTCCCGCTCTTCGTGGCCGCGTTCCGGCGGGCAGACGAGCTGGCGACGGCCATGGAGGCCCGAGGCTACCGGGGTGGAGATGGCCGGACCCGCATGCGGGAGCTGGCCTTCGGCGGGCGTGATGTGGTGGCGCTGGCGGTGCTCGCCTCGTTCGTGGGGCTGATTGTGGCCCTGCGGGTGACCGGGCTGGGGTAAGCCCGAACGAAGATCCAAAGCGGACTCGGAGGGGGATTCCACGTGCGGACGATCAAGCTGACCCTGCAGTACGACGGGACGGCCTACGCCGGCTTTCAGCGGCAGCCGAACGGCGTTACCATTCAGGAGAGGCTGGAGGATGCGCTGCGCTCTGTCTCCGGTGAGCCGGGGCTGAAGATCGGCGCTGCCGCCGGGCGGACCGATGCAGGGGTCCACGCTCGTGGTCAGGTGGTCCATATCCGCACGGAGAGCCGCATCCCGCTGGACCGGTGGCCCCATGCGCTCAACAGCCGCCTTCCTGCCGATGTTGTGGTGGTGGGGGCTCAGCGGGTGGCCGACGACTTCCACGCCCGCTACTGGGCGCTGGAGAAGCGCTACCGCTATACCATTGAAGCAGCGCCCTTTCCCTCGCCGCTCTCCCGGCTCTACGCCTACCACTGGAGCCGGCCGCTCTCCATCGAGCGCATGCAGGATGCGGCGGCTCTCCTGGTCGGGCAACACGACTTTGCGGCCTTTCGCTCCACGGGCGGAGCGGCAAAGACCTCGACCCGAACCATTACCCGGCTGACAGTGACCCCGGAGGGGCCGTTCCTCTTCCTCGACGTTGCGGCTGACGGCTTCCTCTATAACATGGTCCGGATTCTGGCCGGCACGCTGCTGGAGGTCGGGGCGGGCCGCCGTCTGCTCGATGACATCCACCGGGCCCTGGAGACGGGAGAGCGCCGCTTCGCCGGCAAGACGCTCCCGCCCCACGGGCTCTGCCTGGAGGAGGTCACCTACGGTGACGGACCGAAGCGCCCACCCTGGGCGGCGGACGGGGAGGATGATGGAGAATGACTTACTGGCTCTTCGTTGACGGCCGGGAGGTGCTGTTTCAGGTAGCACCTCGCCATGAACGGGCCCGCCAGGCGCTGCCCCCCGGGGTGCAGGTGGAGGAGCCGGACCTGCTGAGCGCCCTGGCCGCCGCCGATGCAGCGGTACCGGCGGAGGACGCGATCCATACCGAGAAGGATGAGCGGGACTACTGGGTGGCCTACTGGCGTGTATTCCTGCGCCATCTTGGTCTGCCCGAGACCCACGCTGCGATCATGCAGCGGGAAGCGATGTGGGTGCGCCATGCCCGCCTCTACCCTGAGGTTCCCGAGGTCTTCGGTCAGATTCACGACGCGGGTCACCGGATTGGCCTGATCTCCAACGGGCCGCCCTCTATCTCCCTGGGGCTTTCACAGATGGGTGTGCTCTACTTCTTCGACAACGTCACGGTGAGCAGCGAGGTGGGCGTGAGCAAACCGAACCCTCGCATCTTCCGGGTCGCGATGGGTACAGCCGGGGTGCAGCCAGCCCAGGCCTGGTTTGTCGATGACCAGCCGGCCAACGTGCGGGCTGCCGCCAAGTTGGGCATGAAGGCGCTGTTGATCGACCGCAGCGCCAAACGGGGCGATATCTCCAGCTTGACCGACCTCCCACGCAAAATGCAGGAGATGGCGGCGAGCCCCTAGAGCCGCGTGGCTTGACAGTGGTTCCTGCGCCAATGTATACTAATGTGCGTTGACCTCGCATCCGCGTGTGTCATGCGTTTCTATCAGGAGCGACCTGGACCTCACGCTTCCCCGAGTATGGCGTGTACGCCAGGCGCCGACCGATACGATAGATGACCCCCCATCGATCCATCTTCCGTAGGAGGGAATCTAGTGAGCACTACGTTCATGGCCAATCCGCAGAACGTTCAGCGGAAGTGGTTTGTGGTCGACGCCGAGGGCCAGACCCTGGGCCGCCTGGCCTCTCAGGTTGCTGCCGTTCTGCGCGGGAAGCACAAGCCGACCTTTACGCCGCATGTCGATTGCGGTGACTTCGTTATCATCGTCAATGCCGACAAGATCCAGGTGACCGGCAACAAGGCCGCTGACAAGGTCTATCTGCGCCACACCGGCTATCCCGGTGGCCAGAAGCGGATCACCTTCCAGCGCCTCATCGAGACCCGCCCGATTCGCGTCCTGGAGCTCGCCATCAAGGGCATGCTTCCTCACAACCGGCTCGGCCGGCAGATGTACCGCAAGCTGAAGGTGTACGCTGGTCCCGAGCACCCGCATGCGGCTCAGATGCCGGAGAAGCTGGAGTTTTAACTGAAAGGAGGCGTGTAATCGATGACGACCCTGACGCAGTATTGGGGCACTGGCCGGCGGAAGAACGCCGTCGCCCGGGCCCGTCTGCTCCCCGGCACTGGCACCTTCGTCGTGAATGGCCGTACCCTTGAGGATTACTTCGGCCTGAAGACCCTGCAGATGCTGGTTGAGAGCCCGCTGGTGGCCGTTGCTGCCGCCGGTAAGTACGATGTTTACCTTAACGTTATTGGTGGTGGCGTTTCCGGCCAGGCCGGCGCCTGCCGTCATGCGATCGCCCGGGCCCTGCTGAAGGTGGATGGTACCTTCCGCCCCGCTCTGAAGCAGGCCGGCTACCTGACCCGTGACCCGCGCATGAAGGAGCGCCGCAAGTACGGCCTGAAGAAGGCCCGTAAGCGCCCGCAGTTCTCCAAGCGCTAATCTTACACACAAGCCCTCCTGGCCGCTCTGCCGGCCCGGAGGGCTTTCCCCTTATCTTTTTGGTTTGGCTGTACATCTTGCGTGAACTGTTCATGGTAATCCAGCGTCATATCTGAAAAGCAGGGACAGTCTGGCAGGCAGGAACTGCTTTTGTGGGGGGTGGGGGGACCTGGCTGCTTGGTTTCGGAGCTATCGCATCGTCTGGATGCTCGGGCCGGTGGTCTGGTTGCTCCTGGCGCTCGCCGGGTGGATCCATGCCCGCCTTGCCGGGCTTCCGGTCCTGGAGACCATCGTCACCTATGACGAGTGGTTTGCAGCGCTGCTGCTCTTGCCCCTCTTGGGAACGATCGGAACCTCAGTGCGCGGCCCTTCCCGCGGGCGAGACCGGCCGGACCGGCCGGCACTGGTCAGCATGGGATTTGTCCTGGCGCTGATCATCTTCGCACTCGACCTTATCGTTCGAGCCCTCTTCGGGCTCGGTTGGGAACCATTTCTCTTGGGTTAGGTGGAATCCCCCTCTGTCTGCCGCATAACCTTTCCCCGCAAGGAGGGAAGGCTTGTGCGGAAACCTCTCTGGCACCAGGCCGCACTCGTTGGCCTGGTGGTTTTTTTTCTGGGGACAGGGGTTCGGGTTGCGTGGCTTGCAGGGGAGCCGGTGCGTCAGGTGACGGCAGAGTTGCAGCAGAACCGTGACCATCTCAAGGACCTGGTGATCGTGATCGACCCGGGACACGGCGGCTTTGACCCCGGGGCGGTGGTGAAGGGGACCCGGGAGAAGGAGCTAGTCCTACAGATCGCCATGATTGCAAAGGACCTGCTGGAACCACAGGGGACGAAGGTGATTATGACCCGTACCAAAGATGAGGACCTGGGCGGAACCATTCGGGAGGACCTGGCGAAACGGGTCGCACTGGTCCGCCAGCATAACGCGCAACTCTATGTCTCGATTCATGCCAACAAGGACTCCTGCAACTGCTGGGGGGCGCAGTCCTTTTACCAACGGGGCGGGATGCCCGAGGGCAAGGCGCTGGCCACGGCGATTCAGGCACGGCTCCGGCAGATGACCGATACGACCCGCCACGCCCTGGCAGCCGACTACTTTGTCCTGCGTACAGCGCCCGTGCCCGCCACGGTGGTGGAGGTAGGCTTTCTGACCAACGCCAGGGAGCACGCCAAGCTGCTGGAGCCGAGCTATCAGCAGCAGGTGGCCACCGCCATCGCCCTCGGCATTGCCGATTACCGGCGCCAGCAGGCCCGCATGGCCCCTGCACCGACCGGTCAATGAAATCGGCAAGAAGCAGAGGAATCTGTGGGGTGGGTCACGAACCCTTTGGGCTGAAGAAGGCCAGAGGGGGATTCCACGTTGCATCGCAACTTAGGTTATGGCTGGATCGATGTGATCACCTCGGGCAGCATGTATGCCGGCAAGACGACGGAACTGATTCGCAGGGTGCGGAACTTCGTGCTCGCCAAGCGGACTGCGGCGGTCTTTCAGCCCCGCATGGCCGCCCGCTTCACCGAAGATGAGGTGATCATGTCGCACGATGGGGTCCGGTTCGAGGCAGTTCACACCGACAACCCGCTGGAGATTCTGTGGTATGCCGAGATGCACCACCCGGCGGTGATCGCCATTGACGAGGCGCAGTTCTACGATGAGTCCCTGGTGGAGACCGTGCAGGAGCTGGCCAACCGGGGGCACTATATCATCTTGGCCGGGCTCTCCCAGACTTCGGAGGGCAAGCCTTTCGGCATCATGCCACAGCTGCTGACCATCGCCGACAACATCACCTCGGTCTACGGGGTTTGCATGGTCTGCGGTGAGCCTGCCACCAAGCCGTTCGCCCTGCGGGCGAAGACGGAGGCGGTCGCCATCGGGGCGGGCGACAAGTACGAGGCCCGCTGCCGCAAGTGCTGGCTCGAAGGGCGCCGGCAGCGTGGCGAGGCATAAGAGACGGAAACCGGACCTGCTCACAGCGGCAGGTCCGGTTTTGTGCTCTCTGTGCGTGCCTATCTGTGGGCATCCACCCGCTTGACCCAGGCGCGGACGGCGCAGGCTTTCTCGAAGCCCATGGCGAGGTAGAATGGCTGCTGCGAGCCGACCCAGGCCACCGTGGCGCCCTCTTTCGCGCAGCGCCTGATCCCCTCTAGCACGGCGGCCTTTCCGAGGCCCAAACGGCGGAAGTCAGGGTCGGTGGCCACCGGTTCCACATAGGCCATTCGGTTGGCCGGCACGTACCACAGGCCGGCGTAGGCGACAAACTGCCCGTCTGGCGCCACCGCCACAATGTTCAGGTCTGGGCGGAAGTTGGGGCCGGACTGCATCTTCTTGCGGCCCGCGATCTCTTCGTCGTCCTCCGGGGGCTCACCCGGATGGTTGAACCCACGGTAGAGAACGCGGTTGATCTTGTAGAGGTCGTTCTCGTCGGCCAGGCTCTTGAGTTGGAAGCCGGGCGGCAGGGAGATGGGCGGGAAAGGATGAGGGATGAGGTACCGGGAGTACGGGTCCTCGAGATCTTCGCGCCTGGTGTAGCCCCGCTCCCGGGCGATTGCCTCAAATTCGGTATCGCCGTCGTTGATCCACGCCCGCAGATAGGCATGGCCGTCATCGGCGTGAGCGTGAAGGCGCGCTTCGGCATAGGCCAGCATCTCGGGCTTCAGGTGCTCGTACCCGGGGCGCACCTGAAAGAAGGCTTGGCCCAACCGGTTCTCATAGTTGGCTACGGCCACGATCTTCCCCTCGTCTTCCCAGACGCCCATGCTCCTGGTGGAGAGTTCATCGAACCAGGGGTGGGAATGGGCATACTCCCAGCGAGGCTGCGGCCAGTTGTCGAAACGGGCGTCGCCAGGGGGGTAAGTCTCGGTGAGGAGGTTGCTGATCACGGCGAAATCCTTTGCTCTGTCGTAAGGCCGAAGGCGGATCGACATGGAATCGCTCCTTTGCTGGGAGGTAAGGGCGGAGAAGTTGTTGGACAGCCTCCACTCTACCGCGCTGAACACCCGCAAAGAATAGGCAGATCGGATTATTTTGCCCCGTGGAGCCAGATACTTTACACCGTAAAGTTTTTTCGGTATCGTAAAGAGGCCACAACTCTACCTGGGGAGGCCCAGCACGATGCAGCGACTGAAGCGAGCGGAAGTCCCTGTGGAGCAGACCTGGAACCTTGACGATCTCTTTACGTCCCATGAGGCCTGGGAAGCAGAACTGGACGCCATTGGGGGCGACATTCAGACGGTGACCCAGTACAAGGGCAGGCTGGGAGAAGGCCCCGCTGTTCTGGCAGCCTGCCTCGATGCGCAGGAGCGGCTGACGGGCCGGCTTCACCGGGTCTCCGCCTTCGCCTCCTTCCGGCTCACCACCGAGTCCACCGAGCCTGCCCACCAGGCTGACAGCAGCCGGGTCGGGGCGCTGATGGCCCGGGTGCTCGCCGCCGTCACCTTTATCAAGTCAGAGGTACTGGCGCTCCCCGATGGCACCATTGAGGGCTGGATTCAGGCCGAGCCTTCGCTGGCCTCCCACCGGTATACCCTGCGGAACTGGCTGGACATGAAGCCCTACACCCTGTCGCCCGAGACCGAAGCGGCTCTCGCAGGGCTGAGCGAGGTGCTCGATGCGCCGCAGCGCATCTACGCCCTCTCCAAGGGAGCGGACCTGAAGTTCGAGCCCGCCCTGGACTCCGAGGGGAAGTCTCACCCTGTCTATGAGGGTGGTGGGGTGTTCTCGGAGGATCCCGTCCTTCGTCGGAACGCCTTTGCCTCCTATACCAAGGGGCTGGGCGCCTACCGGAACACCTATGCTGCGACCTTCGCCACCGAGGTGCGCAAGAACGTCGCCATGGCCAAGATTCGCGGTTACGAGTCGGCCACCCACATGCTGCTCCACCCGCACAAGGTCACGCTCGCTGTCTACAACAACGTGCTGGACATCATCGGCAAGGAGCTGGCCCCGCACATGCGGCGCTACCAGCGGCTGCGGCAGCGGCTGCTGGGGCTCGACAAGATGCTCTACTGCGACCTGGCCGCCCCACTCAAGCTGGCCGGCGAGCCGGTGGTCACCTTCCAGCAGGCGCAGGAGTGGGTCCTGGGCTCCCTGGAGATCCTGGGCGAGGAGTACCACGAGTTCATGCGCCGCTCCTTTGCCGAGCGCTGGATCGACTGGTCCAACAACATCGGCAAGCGGTCGGGTGCTTACTGCAATACGGTCTACGGCGTGCACTCCTACGTCTTCATGACCTGGGCAAACCGCATGCGGCCTGCCTTCACCCTGGCGCACGAGCTGGGGCACGCCGGCCACCTCTCCATGGCCGGCAAGTACCAGCGGCTGAGCAACGTGCGCCCGCCCATGTCGTTCATTGAGGCGCCCTCTACCATGAACGAGCTGCTGCTGGCCCAGCACCTGCTGGACCGCCCCAGCGACGAGCAGGTCCGGCGCAGCGTGATCATCGGGCTGATGGGCACCTACCACCACAACTTTATCAACCACCTCCTGGAGGGCGAACTGCAGCGGCGGATTTACGCCCTGGCCGAGGCGGGCAAGCCGATCACCGAGCAGGTGCTGACCGGCACCAAGGCCGAGATTCTCCGGGAGTTCTGGGGCGATGCGGTGGAGGTCGAGGAGGGCGCCAGCCTGCTCTGGATGTACCAGCCCCACTACTACATGGGGCTCTACCCGTACACCTACGCCCTGGGCCTGACCATCTCCACTGCTGCCGCCCAGTCGATCAAGGAGGAGGGGCAGCCGGCGGTCGATCGCTGGCTGGCGGTCCTGAAGGCCGGCGGCACCATGACGCCGGTGGAACTGGCGCAGCTCGCCGGTGTGGATATCACCCGTCCGGAACCGATTCGCAAGGCGGTCGCCTATGTGGGATCGCTGGTGGATGAGCTGGAGCAGAGCTTCGCATAGCGCCAAATACGAAGGGACCCCGACCGATTGTGCGGTCGGGGTCCCTCGTGCCTGTGTGTCAGTGCTTGATCTGCGGCCCCTTTTGTTCGCCCTCCCGGGGGGCGACGTAGAGGTTGCCGGCGTCGTCGAGAGTGGCCAGGAAGATCTTCTCGGGGGCGGGAAGCCCGCGCTGGATCAGCTCGTGGCGCAGTCGGAGTTCGTCCCAGCCGAGGTCTTCGAGGACACCCACTTCGATCTTGCCGTCGATGCAGACGGCCCGGGGAAGGCCCTTGGCTGCCTGGGACGAGCCCTCCTTCAGCACGGTCAGCTTGCCGTCGGGTTCCAAGATGGCATACTGCACCTCTTTGAGATCGAAGATGTCCTTCTCGCGCAGGAGTGGGAGCAAGTCTCCAACGGAGAACTGAACCCGGCGCATGGCCTGGCGGAGAGGCTGCCCGTGCTTGACCACAATCGTGGGCTCAAAGGTAGTGGCACGAGCAAAGGCTGGCCACGTTCTGACCACCCAGGTGAAGCCATAGTGCAGGGCCGCGAGGCCGAGCATGGCGGTAATGACAAGGATCTGGGAAAGCTTTGGGTCCACGATGCCGGCACCGGCCACGGCTCCGATGGCGATACCGGTAAGCAAATCGAAGACGGAGAGTTCCCCCACATGCCGCTGTCCCATGATCAGCCCGGCCAGAAGCAGTACCAGCATCACAGAAGGCACATGGGAGAGTACCCTGAGTGCTTCTTCCACCGAGGAACCACCTCCACCGGTAGTCTACCCAGCCGGTGGCAACCGCTTTACGCAAGGTCGTCGGTCAGCACCCGCAGCAGCTCGGCCACGCTCCAGGCCTGGGCTACACAGCCCCGGGGCTGGTGGGGCGGGTCGCCGTCGAAGATCTCCGCCACGCTGCCCAGACCGAACTCGGTCAGGTGGGCCAGCAGCGGCTCCACCAGGGCCCGGGCATGGGCCAGCCGGGCCTCGTCGCGCCCGTAGGCGTGCAGGTAGGCCCGCACAAAGGGGCCGGTCAGCCAGGACCAGACGGTGCCCTGGTGGTAGGCGGCATCCCGCTCCCGACGGGTGCCCTCGTAGTGGCCGATGTAGGCGGGGTCCTGGGGGCTCAGGCTCCGCAGACCGTATGGCGTGTAGAGGTCCCGCAGAACCACATCTACCACCGACCGGGCCTGCTCGCCGTGCAGCAGCGGGTGGCTGAGGGTGAGGGCGAACAACTGGTTTGGCCGGATCGCCGGGTCGGGGGTGGAGTCATCGCGCAGCAGGTCGTAGAGGCAGCCCGCTGCCGGGTTCCAGAAGCGGGCGAAGGCGGCCTGGGCGGCATCGGCGTGGCCCTGCCAGCGGCGGGCCTGGTCGGGCTCGCCGTACCGGTCGGCCAGGGAAGCCAGCACCCGCAGGGCGCTGTACCAGAGCGCCTGAATCTCGACCGGTTTGCCGTCGCGTGGGGTGACCACCCAGTCGTCTACTTTGGCGTCCATCCAGGTGACCTGCACATGGGGGTTGCCGCAGCGGAGCAGGCCGTCATCGGTCAGGCCGATCCCAAAGGCGGTCCCCCGCAGGTGCGCCTCGGCGATCCGTAGGAGCACCGGGTAGATCTCGCTTTGCACAAACTGATCGTCGGCGGTGGCCTGGAGATACTGCCAGACCGCTTCGAAGAACCAGAGGCTGGCGTCGGCGGTGTTGTAGAGCGGCTCGCCGCCCTGCTCGGGGAAGTGGTTGGGAATCAGGCCGTCTCTCTCGTAGGCGGCGAAGGTCTGGAGCAGTTCTCGGGCCAGCGGGTAGCGGCGGGTGGCGAGGGTGAGGCCGGGCAGGGCGATCATGGTGTCGCGGCCCCAGTCGGTGAACCAGGGGTAGCCGGCGATCACCGTCGACCGGCCCGTGGACTCCCGCCGGACGATGAACTGGTCGGCGGCCAGCAGCAGGGTGGCCCGGCGCTCGTCTCCGGGGCGGGCGCCGCCCAGCGAGAGCAGCCTGGCCCGGCGCTGCCGCTCGGCCTCTTCCCAGGCCACCCCGTCCAGCTGGTCGAGGGGTCCGACCGAGGCCGCAAAGGTCAGCTCGCCAGGCGCATCGCAGCGCCAGTAGAAGCGACCGGGGCGGTAGAGGTCCTCCACCGTCGCCTCGCCCCGCAGCCGCTCGTAGGGGTAGAAGAGGTGGTAGACCCACTCGCCCCCGGGCTGATACTCGCCGCCATCGGCCGCCATGTAGAGGTGGGGGCTGCCCACATAGGGCTCAACAGAGACGTACGCCCCGGCAAGCTGCTCCTGGGCGAAGGGCCAGTCATTCGCCTGCCCCACGGCGTGGATCGACCGGCAGGTGAGCAGGGGCGAAAGCTCCAGCGTGACCGACCGGGAACCGGGCCAGACCCTGTAGCGCACCACCGTCGTGTTCTCACCGTGGCGCATGAAGAGCCGCTTCTCGATCACCACATCGCCGATGGTGTAGGTCCAGGTGGGGAAGGGGGCCAGGGCGAAGCTGTGGAGCCAGGTCAGCCCCTCGTTCTCCACATGGCCGCTCACCCACCGGTTGGTGTAGAGCGGGTAGCGGGCGCCGTTGATCGAGACCGCCTCCTCCAGGCGGGCCAACAGCACCAGCCGTTCGGCGGGGGGCTTGACCGCAGCGGACAGCATGGCGTGGTAGAAGCGGGTGGTGGCGTTGCCGACGGTGCCGTAGGCCCATCCGCCAAGGCCGTTGGTCTCCAGCCACTCCAGGGAGGCTGCCTGCTCGAACCGGGACCAGGCCTGACGGCCCAATTGCAGATGCTTCATACTGTATATCCTCCTTCGGGGGAAGACAGGCTAGAAGGGTAGTTTGCCCAGCATGACGGGAGGTAGGTCGCTTCATGGAGCGGACAGTGGTGATGCTCTCCTGGGAGTACCCGCCCCATCTGGTCGGGGGGCTGGCCCGGCACGTCTATGCGCTCAGTCGGGAGTTGGTCCGCCAGGGGGTGAAGGTACACGTGCTGACCCGGAGCGCCCCCGGTTATCCGGCCTATGCGGTGGAAGAGGGGGTTCACGTCACCCGGGTGGCGCCGGTTTTCCAGGAGCCGGGTGACTTCAAACTCTGGGCCTGCCACCTGAACTTCGCCCTGCTGGAGGCGGGGGTGAACCTGCTGCGGGAGCTGAATGAGCCGGTGCTCCTGCACGCCCACGACTGGCTGGTCGCCCATGCCGCCCGGGGGCTAAAGCACCTCTTCCGTGCGCCGCTGGTGGCCACGATTCATGCCACCGAGCACGGGCGGAACAGGGGCATACACGACCCGGGCCAGCAATACATTAACGACGTCGAGTGGTGGCTGACCTATGAGGCCTGGCGTGTGATCGTGTGCAGCGATTCGATGCGGCAGGAGGTACAGCGCCTGTTCGGGCTGGCAGATGACAAGGTGGCAGTGATCCCCAACGGCATTGACCTGCCGGCGGCAGAGCCAGATGCAGCGGTTCCGCCCCGGACCGACTTCGCCGCACCCGATGAGCGCTTGCTCTTCCACATCGGGCGGATGGTGCCGGAGAAGGGGGCGGGGGTCCTGCTGGAGGCGGTGCCGTACCTGCTGAAGCGGCACAACCTGCGGGTGGTGATCGCCGGGTCGGGGCCCTACCGGCCCGAGCTGGAGCGCCGTGCGGCGGCGCTGGGCGTCGCGGATCGGGTCCGCTTTGCGGGGTATGTCCCTGACAGCGTGGCCCGGGCGCTCTACAGCTATGCGGATGTTGCCGTGGTGCCATCCACCTATGAGCCCTTCGGGATCGTCGCCCTGGAGGCGATGGCAGCGGGCGCTCCCCTGGTCGCATCCGACGTGGGCGGGCTGGCTGACATCGTGGTCCATGAGCGAAACGGGCTGAAGGCGCTGCCGGGGCACGTGATCTCGCTGACGGAACAGATCGACCGGATCCTGACCGACCCTTCCCTGGCCCGCCGGCTCGCCGGTGAGGCGCTCCGGGAGGTGCGGGAGCGCTACTCCTGGGAAGGGGTGGCTCGGTCCACCATCAATTTCTACAATTCCGTCAATGAATCCTGTGCCCAGTCCGACTGGTGCGTCTCCGACGCAGCGATCGCAGCACCGCAGCAGGCCGGCGAACCTCCGGGTCGGTACGCCATGTGAACCCTGGCGATGGAGGGTTGTCACTCGTGATTGCGGTGATCATGGCAGGCGGCGAAGGCTCCCGCCTGCGGCCCCTCACCTGCGACCGTCCCAAGCCCCTGGTAGAAATCTGCAACCGGCCGGTTCTGGCCTACATTCTGGACCTCCTGGCGGAGCACGGCTTCCGGGAGGTCTTTTTGACACTGGGGTACAGGCCAGACAAGATCAAGCGGACCTTTGGCGACCGGTACCGGAACCTGAACCTGCACTACGTGGTGGAGGAGACGCCGCTGGGCACCGCCGGCGGTGTGGCGGCGCTCCGGGAGCGGCTGGACCAGACCTTTTTGGTGATCTCGGGCGACGCCCTCACCGACATTCACCTGGGCGACCTGCTTCGCTTCCACCGGGAGGCCAGGGCGGTGGGCACGCTGGCGCTGAAGCGGGTGGAGAGCCCGCTGGAGTACGGTGTGGTCATGACCGACCGGCGGGGGCGCATTCGACGCTTCCTGGAGAAGCCGGGCTGGGGCGAGGTCTTCAGCGACACGGTCAACACGGGGATCTATGTACTGGAGCCGGCGGTGCTGGCGGGGGTGCCATCGGGGCGGATGTACGACTTCAGCCAGCACCTCTTCCCGGCACTGCTGGAGGCAGGCGCCCCGCTCTACGCCACCGTGGTAGATGGCTACTGGTGCGACATCGGCGAGACCGACACCTACCTCCAGGCCAACCTGGACCTGCTGGGCGGGCGGCTGGCCTTCAAACCGCCGGGCATGGAGGTGGTGCAGGGGGTCTGGGTGGAGGGCGAGGTGCCCCACGGGATCACGGTGGATGGCCCGGCACTGATCGGGCCGGGCTGCCGGCTTGCGCCGGGCACCAGCCTGGAGGCCGGCGTGGTGCTGGGGCCGGGCACGGTGACCGGGCCGGGCTCGATTATCCGGCGGGCGGTGACCGGGGCGGGGGTCAGCCTGGGGGCGGAGGCCGCCCTGGTAGGGGCGGTGGCCTGCGAGGCAGCCCGGCTGGAGGAGCGGGCCGGGGCCTTCGAGGGAGCGGTGCTGGGGCCCGGCGCCGTGCTGGGGGCCGGTGCGACCGCCGCCCCCGGGGTGCGCATCTGGCAGGGGGTCGAGGTGGCGCCAGGGGCCCGGGTCGAGACCACCTTGGTTCAGACCCCGGCCTACCAGAGCCCGGTGCTGCGGAGCGGGGCGCTGAAGGGGCGGCCCGGTCTCGACCTCTTCCCCGAGGCGGCCATGCGGCTGGGGCTTGCCTTCGGGGCGGTGCTCGACGGCCACGGCCCGCTGGTGGTCGGGGCCGACCCGGCCCCGGCGGCGGGGCTGCTGGCCCGGGCGATCGTTTGCGGGGCGCTGGCGGTGGGCCGCCGGGTCCTCGACCTGGGCGCCAACGCCTCCCCGGTTACCGCCTACACCACCTGCGACAGCGCAGCGGCGGGCGGGGTCCACGTGCGCTTCGACGGCCAGCAGGCTCGGGTGGTGCTCTACGACAAGGTGGGCCGCCCGGCAGGCCGGTCGCTCCAGCGCAAGGTGGAGCAGGCGATGAGCCGGCAGGACTTCCACCGGGCCACCTCCGAGGGGGCGGCGGAGGCGGAGCGCTTCCCCGATGCCGAGGAGCGCTATCTCGAATGGCTGGCAGGCCAGGTCGACCTGGAGGCGGTGCGGGCCGCCCGGGTGGCGGTGACCGTGAGCGGGGCGGGCTGGCCGGTGCTGGAGCGCTGGCTGCCCCGGCCGGAGCAGGCCCGAAGCCATCTGGCGGTCATCATCGACCCGCTGGATGACTCCTGGCGGCTCGAAGGCGCATCCCCCGAGCAGATGCTGGCGCTGGAGCTGCTGCTCCAGGGCCGCCGGATGCGCCCCGGCGCCGCCCTCCCGCTGCCCGTGGTGGCCACTCGGGCGGTGGAGGAGTGGCTCAACCGGGCCGGGCGGCCCACGGTGCGGGTCCGGCAGGCCGACTGGCAGCCCGCCGACCCTCTGCTGGCCATCTCTTCCCTGCTGGAGTGGATGGCCCAGGAGGAGCTGGAGCTGGCCGATGTGCTGGCCCGCCTGCCGGTGGCCCACACGGCGGCGGTGACCGTCTCCTGCCCGTGGGAGGCCAAGGGGCGGATCATGCGGGCGCTGCTGGAGGAGCACCGGGAGGAGGCGGTGGAGCTGATCGACGGGCTGCGCATCCGGCTCGATGGCGGCTCCGCCCTGCTCCTGCCCGACCCCGAGGAGCCGGTCTACCGCATCTTCGCCGAGGGGGAGGACCCGGTGCGGGCTGCCGCCCTGGCCGACCGCTACTCCCGGCGGGTGCAGGAACTGCTGGGGGCCTGAACGGGCCTGAGCCCCATAGCAAAACCGCCCCCGGCGCACACCGGGGGCGGTCCTTCATGCCAAAGCTACTTCTCCTCGCGGAAGACCACCGGCAGGTTCCCTGCGTTCTCAAACTTCACCACCACCGACGGATAGGTGATGGCCGCCGTGTTGACCGAGCCGGGCTTGGGCGCAATCGTACGGTAGATGACCTCAATCTGCCCGCCAATGTCACCAACCGCTCCTACCGTGACATCCCAGCCGCCACTGGACTTCTCGCCGGCGGTGACAATGGCGTAGGTGAAGCCGTCCTTCACCACCGTCTTGGTAGCTGCCTTCTCCCGCATCTGCCCCAGCTCCCGGGCCACCTCCGGCGGCTCCTGGCCGGGCTCCACCTTCTCAAAGGGAATCTTGTTATAGGTGATCCCGCCGCTGCCGCTGCCAGGATTCGACTTGTTGACGCCGCCACAGCCGGCCACGCTCAGAGCCAAGACCAGAGCCAGGGCGATTAGCATCATCTTGCGCATGTGCTTTACCTCCTTGTAGAGTAAGGCCCATCGGGCCGCTCACCCCATTGGACGGGGCGGGCGGCCCCGCCGTTTCATTCCCTTATTCGACAGCAACGTGGCCAAAGGGGCAGGAAATTCGACATGGTTGTTTAACAGTAGGAAAAACCCTGCCGGTTCAGACGGCGGGGTTCCACCCCGATGGAGGGATCTGTATGAAGGTACGCATGGAGTGGATGACCTGGCCCGAGATCCAGGAGCGCTTGGAGTCCGGCACCCGTACGGCGGTGGTGGTCTCCGGCTCGGTGGAACAGCACGGCCCGCACTTGCCCCTCGTGACCGACACCGCGATCGGCGAGGCGGTGGGGGAGCGGGTGGCCGCTCTGCTGGGCGACGCCCTCATGGCCCCGGTCCTGCGCCCGGCCTGCTCTGACCACCATATGGACTTCCCCGGCTCCTTCACGATCCCGGAGCCGCTTTTTGCTGCCCTGCTGGAGCAGTACTGCCGGTCGCTGGCCCACCATGGCTTCGAGACGATTGTTTTGCTCAGCAGCCACGGCGGCAACTTCGGGCCGATCCAGCGCTGCGCCCCGGCGATTCAGGCGGCGCTGCCCAAGGTAAAGATCCTCCCGGTGGTAGACCTCATGGGCTACGTAGCCGCCATGAACCAGCCCCTGGTGGAGGCCGGGGTCTCGCCGGAGCGGGCCGGCCTGCACGCCGGGGTCTCCGAGACGGCGATCATGCTGGCGCTCATGCCCGAGCACTGCCACCCCGAGCGGGGCGAGGAGGGCTACCTGGGCGCCTTCAGTGAGGACCTGTTCAAGCTGGGCTTCCGCACCGTGGCGCCCAACGGCATTCTGGGCGACGGCCGGGGCGCCAGGGCCGAGTGGGGCGCCGCCGCCGTAGAGAGCCTGGCCCGGTACGTGGCCGGCGAGATTCGCAAGGCCCTGGGCCGCACGACGCACTAAGGAGGGGATCCCATGTCCCGGCTCTTTTCCTATCTCGATCAGGCGGCACCCCACCAGCTGAAGCTGCTGGAGCGGCTGGTCAGCATCGACTCCGGCACCCCCCACAAGGCCGGCGTCAATGAGGTCGGCGCCATCCTGGCGTCCGAAATGGCCGCGCTCGGCCTCACCGTCGAGCGGGTGGCCCAGGAGTCGGTGGGGGATCACATTGTTGCCCGCAAGCCGGGCACCAGCGGGCACGAGGTGCTCCTGGTGGGCCACATGGACACCGTCTACCCCGTGGGCACCGTTGCCGAGCGCCCCTTCCGGGTCGATGGCAACCGCGCGTACGGCCCCGGCATCTACGACATGAAGGGCGGCCTGGTGGTCCTGGTCTACGCCTTGAAGGCGCTCAAGGAGACGGCGCCCGAGACCTGGGCCGAACTGGGCATCCGGGTGATCTTCAACAGCGACGAGGAGACCGGTTCCGACACCTCCCGCGACCTCATCGCCCAGGAGGCGAAGGCGGTAGGCGCCGCCTGCGTGCTGGAGCCCTCCCGCCCCGGGGGCGAGTATGTCCGGGAGCGCAAGGGCGTGGGCATGTTCCGGATCACCGTGACCGGCAAGTCGGCCCACGCCGGCGCCCAGCCCGAGCTGGGGGCCAACGCCATCGCCGACCTGGCGCACAAGGTTTGCGCCTTCAGCGCCCTGACCGACTACACCACCGGGCTGACCATCAACGTGGGCGCGATCAGCGGGGGCGGGCCGACCAACGTGGTTCCGGCCTACGCAGAGGCCGGCATCGACATTCGGGTCACCACCCTGGCGATGATGGAAGAGGTGGAGACGAAGCTGCGGCAGATCGCTGCCACCGTCCACGTGCCCGGCACCGCCGCCACCCTCACCGGCATGTTCAAGCATAAGCCCATGGAGTTCACCCCGGCCACCCAGCACCTCTTCACCCTGCTGGAGCAGGCCGGGCGCGACGTGGGCTACGAGGTGCGCCACGTGGCCTCCGGCGGCGGCTCCGACGGCAACAACACCTCGCAGCACGTTCCGACCCTCGACGCCATGGGCCCCCGGGGCAGCCTGGCCCACAGCCCCAACGAGTATGTCGAGGTGGACTCCTTCCCCGAGCGAACCAAGGGGCTGGCCCGCTTCCTGCAACTCTGGCTGGAAGACCGCAAGGCATAGACTAGGGCGACCGGCCACAGTGCCGGTCGCCCGAATTCACGGCGAGATATGTATTCAGGAAGACAGGGCGTCCCCTGCGGCGGTCTGGAGCCAGGCGGGGTACCGCTCCACCCGGGGGCTGGTAGACATGACCCGGGCCCAGGCACCGGCGCAGGCCGGGTCGAACTGGGTGCCCGACCCCTCCAGAATCAGGGCCATCGCCTGCTCGTGGGTCCAGGCCTTCCGGTAGGAGCGGTGGGAGGTTACGGCGTCATACACATCGGCCACGGCCAGAATCCGGGCCAGCAGGGGAATCTTCTCCCCCTTCAGCCCATCCGGGTAGCCGGTGCCGTCGTAGCGCTCGTGGTGGTGGCGGATCACATCGAGCTCATCTTGCATGAGCCCCAGCAGCTTCCCCATGGCGTGGCCGCTGGCCGGGTGGCGCTCGATCACCGCCCGCTCTT
>JBMONB010000162.1:0-4431 GCA_049325315.1 Bacillota bacterium
AGCACGTGTCATCCTTGGCCAGGGCGCTGGAGAGCCGGTTGATGACGTAGCGGGGCGAGATGCCCATCATCCCCTCACGCTGGCCCTCCTCCTGCAGCTCCTTGATATCCTTGCTGCTGAAGCCCTCTACGCTCTCAGCGTCGTGGACTGCGGTATGAGCGCGAATCCGCCCCGCCCATGGACCGCTATTGAAGTAACAAGGACGGCGGTGGAGGGGCGGGTCTGGTCGTGGAGAGTCGTGGAGAGTCGTGGAGAGCATCGGAAAGCATCGGAGAGCATCGGAGAGCATCGGAATTTGGCGGAGGCTGGCGGGGGTAGGGAAGGTCGTTTCTTGTGGCAGAAGGTGTTGGAGGATCGGGAATGGAGAGCGAGAGAGCGAGAAAGTGGCGGAGAGCATTAGAAAGTGGCGGAGAGCATTAGAAAGTGGCGGAGAGCATCGGAGAATGGTGGAGAATGTGGGAGCCCGCCGGAGAGTGCCGGCGGGCGGTGGCGGGTGGTGGAGCCCATCGGCAAGTGATGA
Source organism: Bacillota bacterium (assembly GCA_049325315.1). Lineage (GTDB taxonomy): Bacteria > Bacillota > Sulfobacillia > Symbiobacteriales > Symbiobacteriaceae > JAWLHU01. The sequence continues at coordinate 521 of JBMONB010000162.1, forward strand.
CCGAGTCATGAGGAAGACTCCCCATCTTCGCCGCCCACACCTGGGGTGTCACGTGAATGGGGAGTTTGCCCGATGCCCCTCTCGGCCTGGCCCGGTATCATAGGGCCAGGATACGCCGCAGGGTTCCCGCAAGCGAAAGGGGTGCATGTTTACATGAGTGCAATGCTGAAGGGACGGGCCGTGGTGATGGGTGGCAGCGTGTCGGGCCTGACGGCGGCCCGCGTCCTTGCCGACTTCTTCGAGGAAGTGGTCATCGTCGAGAAGGACAGCCTGCCGGACGGACCAGAGGTCCGACAGGGAACACCGCAGGCCCGCCAGATTCACATCTTGCTGGCCCGGGGCGGGCAGATTCTGGACGGACTCTTTCCAGGCCTCATTCAGGACCTGCAGGAGGGGGGCGCGGTGCCCCTTGACTCCGGGGCGGGCGTCTGGTACCACAACGGCACCTGGCGCCGCCGCATCCAGAGCGGCATTACGACCTACTTGCAGACCCGGCCGTTCCTGGAATGGAAGGTTCGTACGCACGTGTCCCGCCTCCCAAACGTCCGGATCTTGTCGCAGAGAGCGGTCGTCGGTCTGACCTGGAATGAAGAGAAGAGCGTGGTGACCGGGGTCGAACTGGCAGACGGCCAGCGTCTGAGCGCCGAGTTGGTGGTCGATGCCTCGGGGCGCGGCAGCCGGGTGCCCCAGTGGCTCGAGCAGGCGGGGTATCCCGCGGTCCCCGTCTCTTCCCTGAAAATCGACATCGGCTATGTGACGCGCGCCTACCGGCTTCCTTCGAACTTCCGGGCCTGGCCATGGATCCTGGTCAACGACGGGATCGCACAGGGGCGACTTGCCGGCCTCTCACCGGTGGAGGGCGGACAGTGGCTTCTCATCTTGCAGGGGTATGGCGATGCTCGCCCGCCCGCCGATGAAGATGGCTTGCACGCCTTTCTCCGCAGCCTCCCGGTGCCCGAGCTGTATGAGACGATTCGCAGCGCGGAGCCGCTCAGCCCCATCTACCCGTACCGCTATCCGTCTTACCAGCGGCGCCACTTCGAGCGGGTTGCCCGCCATCCGGAGGGACTGGTGGTGGTAGGGGATGCAGCCTGCAGCTTCAACCCAATTTACGGACAGGGCATGACCACAGGGATGCTGGGAGCCATGGCACTGGGCGACTCTCTGCGCAGCGGAGGAACGAGGCTGACCGGCCTGGCCGGACGCTTCCATCGCCGGCTGGCCCCCATTTTGGATGTGTCATGGCAGATGGCGACGCTGGAAGACTACGGCATCCTCGGTGTGCCGGAAGGGGAGCCCGCCGGCACGGGAGCGAAGCTGTGGTATACCGAGAGGGCCCACAGGCTGACCGGACTGGATGATGATGTCATGCTGCGGTTTCTCAAGGTCATGCACATGCTGGAGCAGCCCAAGGCCCTCTTCAACCCGCGGACAGTCTGGCGGGTGGCGACCGCAGGCGGCAGGAGCACGACAGGGAGGGGTATGAATGTGGCGACCAGACCTGATGGTCAGCTGTCTGACCCCGACCACCCCAGTGACCGCCCGGCCATCTAAGCAGCAGACCTTTGAGATGGCAGGGGTCGCCCCCGGCCGGCGGATCCTGGACCTGGGCTGCGGCGCCGGAGCTGATGCGATCGCCATGGCACGCCAGCTTGGCGGTGCCGGCGAGATCGTGGGGGTCGACTGGAGCCCTGAGCGGGTCGTAGAAGCCCGCAGGCGGGCCGAAGGTACGGGGCTCCCGGTCCGCTTTGAAGTGGCTGATCCCACCGCCCTGCCCTTTCCGGACAACAGCTTTGACGGTGGTCGGGCCGAGGGGCTGTTTCAACACCTGTCCCACCCCGAGGATGCGCTGGCCGAACTGGTGCGGGTCAGCAGGCCAGGCGCACCGGTGGTGGTGACGGACCCGGACTATGGGACTTCGATTCTTGATCTCGATGACCGCACCACCGCAGGCAAGGTCCAGGCGTTCATGGCAGGCCTGCCAGTCAATCCGTGGTCAGGTCGGCGGTTGCCAGGCATGTTCCGGCGGGCCGGCCTGACAGATATTCTGGTTCATGTGGACTTCCTTCCCTTCAACCTGGTCATGCTGAAGGAGGAGATGCGCCTGCCGGAAGCGCTTGCGGCGATGGCATGCCAGGAGCTTATCACCGCAGCGGAGGCGAGAAGCCTCATGGCAGACCTGGAGCGCCGTGCTCGGGAGGGGACGCTGTTCGGAGGTACCTTCATCTTCACGGTGGCGGGCCACAAGCAGGTCTGAAGAGAGGGCCCGGCCCCGAAGCCCATTTGGGTAGCAATTTACACAATCTATATCTTACATACAGGAATCTTTCGTACTATTGTCAAAACTCAATAGCTGAAGGCCGTGAAGCCTGCGCGCCAATGGCGCCAGGCTTCATATCATGCTGCACGAGGAGGGTCCCGCATGGTGACCGCGTTTCCCTTCGTCGGTAGGACGCAGGAGCAGGCTGCGCTGCTTGCCCACATCCAGGCGGCCGCTGCCGGCAGCGGTGGCCTCTTGTTGGTCGGAGGTGAGGCAGGGGCGGGGAAGACCACGCTCCTCCGGACCGTCATTTCCACGCGCCCGTCCGTATCCGTCACCGGTCGCTGCCCGGGGCCCGATGAGACGCCACCCTTCGGTCCCTGGGCAGAAGCCGTCCAGAGACTGAGCCGCGAGCTGGGGTGGGAGACCGCACATCTTCCCCAGCCCTTTGGAGAGTCACCCAGCCGCATGAGCGCCTATGAACTGGCAGGGGCGCTCGCCCATTGGCTGGGGCAGAGCGGTCAGCCGCTGGTGTTGGCCGTTGAGGATCTGCACTGGGCCGACGAGGCCTCGCTGGCCCTGCTGCGCCACCTGCCTTCCTGGCTGGCCGACTGGCCCGTGCTGGTGGTCGGCACCTACCGGACAGACGAACTCTCCCGCCAACATCCGCTGTGGCATCTGCTGCCCGAGGTGCAGCGGGCGGGAGCCAATCGCATCCTCCTGGAGCGGCTTTCCCGGTCCGAGGTCGCAGAACTGCTGGCACAGACCCTGCCCCCGGAGTTGAACGACGAGACGGTTGCCGGACAGGTCCATGAACGGACAGCAGGTCTGGCCCTCTTTGTCCGGGAGCTGATCGACCCAGTGATTCGGACCCGCCGGCTTCCCGGGCCGGAGTCCCCATTGCCCCAGACCCTTCAGCAGGCGATCGACAGCAAGCTGGACCGGCTGCCGCCCGAGGCCGTGGCCGTGCTGGAGCCCGCCGCCGTCATCGGGGAGCGGTTCTCCTTCGACCTGCTTGCCGAGGTCACGGAGATGGCTGAGGACGCCCTCTCCGAGGCGCTGGAGGCCGCCGTTGCCCGCCATGTGATCAGGCCGCAGGACACGACCGGTGGCTGGTTTGCCTTTGACCATGCCCTTTATCGAGAGTCGCTCCTCAGCCGGCAGATCGGCGCCAGGCGCCGGAAATGGCACGCCCGCATTGCGGCAGCGCTCCTGGCCGCGCCCGAGCCCGACCTGGATGCCGCCGCCTACCACCTCGCCCGGGCCGGGGATCCCCGGGCGGCTGAGTACCTGCTTGCAGCAGGGGACCGTGCCCGTGCGCTCGGCGCGCTTGCGCAGGCCCGAGACCGCTACGAGCAGGCGCTCTCACAGCTGCCGCCCTCCCATCCCGGCCGGCCGGAGCTGCTGCTCAAGCTGGCCTGGTGTTGGCGGTGGGATGATCCGGCGCGGGCTGCCGCCACCTGTGACGAGGCGCTGAGTACCGCGGTGGCTGCAGGTGATCAGGAGGTGGCGCTCTGGGTCCGGCATCTCATGCTCGTTCTGGCCAGAAGCAGCAACGACACCCGATTCCTGGAGCATGCCGCCGATGTGATCGCAGCCGAGGAGGCGATGCTGGCCAATCCCCGGTACCAGCGGCTGGAGTTAGAGCTTT
>JBMONB010000163.1:0-53514 GCA_049325315.1 Bacillota bacterium
CCGAACTGATCCAGATCGCTGCCTACGATTCCGTTGTCGACCTCGTTTCCTGAGGTGCATTGCCAATGTAGCACGGGTCACTCGTTTTGTGTAGAGAATGAATGTTCGATCTCTCAAAATATTTTGGGCATCATATGTGACCAATAGGAAGCGCCTGCCCGGGTTCGCCGGGCAGGCGCTTGCGCGCAATTCACTGGGTTGAATCCACCTCGCTGAGCCATGTAGCTATAGCACCATATATCCACATAATTCACCCAAGAATGATTAGATAGAATAAGAGGAGGATTCGAGGTAAATGCTGAACTATTCGAATTGCTCGTCCTACGGCGAGGACCACAGAAACCTCGGGGGAGGAAGCGGTAATGGCGAAGATCTCCAAGTACCATGTTGCCTGTCCGGATGATCTTCAGGGGGGATGGCTTCTCTTCAGCGCGGCGACGGGCGCTCTCCTCCGGCTAGACGACCAGGAGTATGCGGGCTTCGAGCGGTTCTCCCGGACGCGGGACCCGAATGCATTGCCGGAGACGACGCAAATCGGGCTTCGGGGTGCCGGGATTCTCATCGACGATGAGATCGACGAAGGGGGCATGCTCCGGGCGTGCAATCATAGGGCTCGTTTCAGCGACAAGGAGTTCATCCTCTTCCTTGTCCCCTCCCTTGCCTGCAATTTCGGGTGCACATACTGCTATCAGCACAAAATGAACCTGGGTACACTCTCCCAACATGGAGCCGACCTGCTCCACTATATTCGATCCCTGTGCCGGGAGTATCAGGTGCTCCGGGTCATTTACTCGAACGGCGAGCCGCTGCTCCAGTTAGACTGGATCGAGCAGTTCCACCCAGAGGTGCTGAAAATCGCGGCAGAGTCGGGCACGACGGTGGTGATGGGGGGCTTTATCACCAACGGGTATCTGCTCGGACCGAGGGTGGCGGAACGACTGCAGGCCCTCGGCATTCGTCGAGTACAGATCACCCTCGATGGTCCGCCCCATATCCACGATGCCAATCGGCCGCTGATCAGCGGGAAGCCGACTTTTGCGAAGATCATTGAGAATCTGCAGACGGCTGTGGGGGTCTTCGAGTCGATCTCGATCCGGGTCAATGTCAGCTCCAATAATGTGAACACGTTGAATGAACTGCTTGACATCCTTGCCGAGCATGGTCTGAAGCAGCAGGTACAGATATACCTGGCCCCGGTGGAGTCGAATACGAGCGTCTGCGCAAACGTTGCAGATGAGTGCCTGGACATGGAGGCATTTGCTGCCCATGCCGCCGTCTTTTACAGGGAGGCGCTGCGACGCGGGTTTTGGATCGAGCAGTACCCTCACCCGAAATCAAGTGCCTGCATGACAGACTACTACAACTCAGTCATCGTCGGACCCGATGGGCGCTTCTGGAAGTGCAGTCATGAGCTCGGAGTGGATGAGTACTGCATCGGACAACTCGGCCGGAATCCGACCGCAGCGGAGGAGGCGCGCCACCTTGTGTACATTCAATGGGACCCGTTTCAAGACCCAGAGTGCCTGGAATGCCCGGTCCTTCCGGTCTGTGTTGGCGGGTGCCCATACGACGCCATGTGGCGGGGGCCGGGTTCAAAGCGGTGCGTGAGCTGGAAGTACAACATGGCAGAGATGCTCCCGCTGGTCGCCCTGCAACAGGAGGCCATTCGTGAGGCACGGGCGGAGTACGCTTCCAAACGGTAGCCCAAAGGAACAACGGAGGGGAGGTGATTGTGTGGAGATCATTATGAAGCCCGATTGGAACCATGTGAGGCTCAATGCGCTGCGGACGCTGGCTGATTCGGTGGCGACGTGCGGCTGTCACTACCACTGTGTCTGTGACGCCCAGTGCGACAAGAAGGAGTCCTGGCGTGAGCCGGAGTTCGACGAACTGATCCAGGCGAGCATTGCGAAGGCACAGACCCGCTTGAAACTGATCGAGCAGTTTGAGAAACTGATCGATTACTAAGGGCGTCAGTGGGCCCTCTGGTCTACACCCAAACGCCTGCCCGGACCTCTCCGGGCAGGCGTTGTGTTATTCGGGCAGGGGGCCGGGAGGTCCGATGTGGTAGCCCTGGGCGCCGTCGACCCCTAGCTCCCGGAGGAGCTCCAGGGTCTGGTCGCAGCTTACATACTCGGCCACCGTTCTCATGCCCAGTTCCCGGGCCAGGGTGACCACCGCCTTGACCATCTTCTGGTCAACGGGGTGGCTCGGCAGCCGCTCGATGAAGCTGCCGTCGATCTTCAGACAGGAGACGGGCAGCTGCTTCAGGTAGAGCAGGGAGGAGAAGCCGGCCCCGAAGTCATCGAGGGCGAACTGGCAGCCCAGGCCGGTCAGGGTCTCGATGAAGGCTTCGGCCGGGGCCATGTCTGCAACGGCTGCGGTCTCGGTGATCTCGAAGTGGAGGGACGAGGGCGAGACATCGTGCTCCAACAGCTCCGCCTGAATCAGCGGCAACAGTTCGGGGTCGGAGAAGGCTCTGGCGGAGAGGTTGATCCCCAGATCGAGCCGCCGCCGCTTGTGCCGCTCCGCAGCGAGGGTCCGAATTACCCGGCGTACCACCCACCGGTCGATGGCGTGAATCAGACCATAGGATTCGGCCACGCCCAGGAACTGGCGGGGCGAGATCAGCGTGCCGTCGGTATCTACCATGCGCAGGAGCGCCTCGTACTGCATGACCTGGCCAGTGCGCAGGTCGAGAATGGGCTGAAATTGCAGCAGGAACTGGTCGTTCTTGAGCGCCTCGCGAATTCGCCGCTCCCAGTTCAGCCGGGTGGACATCTCGACCTCCCGGTCGCCCGAAGCGTAGATGCGGTGCCGGTTTCGCCCGCTCTCCTTGGCCTGGTACATCGCCAGGTCGGCGTGGAGCATTAGCTCCTCCACGCTCTGGCCATGCTCTGGGTAGAGTGCGATGCCAATGGAGACGGTGATGCCCACCGGCTGTCCGCCGATTACCTCCATGTGGGCCCGGACCGCTGAGAGGACCTCGGTGGCTACCACCTCGGCCCCGGCTGCATCTGTGTCGGGTACCAGAACGGCAAACTCGTCGCCGCCCAGTCGGGCCACGAAGCCCCGCTCCCCCAGGGTGTCTGCGAGAACGCGGGCCAGGCTTCGGAGCAGGTCATCGCCGGCCCGGTGGCCCAGGGTGTCGTTGACGAACTTGAACTGGTCAAAGTCTAGGAAGAGCAGGGCGCCCTGGACCGAACTGCCGCCGGCCTGTTCAAGTTCTGTCTCCACCATCTCCTGGAAGCGGCGGCGGTTGATCAGGTCGGTCAGGGGGTCGTAGTTGGCCAGATGCCGGAGCTGCTCCTCAGCCCGGTGGCGCTCCGTGATGTCCACAATCTGTGAGAGCAGATAGAGTGGAAAGCCGAGGGAGTCCCGGATGACCGTCAGGTTGGCGTTCACCCAGATCATAGTGCCGTCCCGATGCAGAAAGCGATTCTCGAGCTGGTAGCCCTCAGCACGGCCGGTCAGGACGGCCTCCACGTGAGCCTCCCGCTTCGGCTCGTCGTCGGGGTGGACGAGCGCCTGCACCGGCCGTCCCACCAGTTCAGCAGGGTCGTAGCCGAGCATCTCCCCCAGCGCCCGGTTTGCCTTTAGGATCACCTGGTCAAGGTTCAGCATGGCCATGCCGATGGGGCCATTCTCGAAGCCGGCCCGGAATCGGGTTTCGCTCTCGAGCAGCTCGTCTCGCTGGGTGGCCAGCAGCAGCGACTGTTCGGTCAGCTTCTGGTGCTGGGAGATCAGCTCTTCCTGTTGGGCAGAGAGTTCCTCGCTCTGGGCCATCAACTCTTCGCTCTGGGCCATCAACTCTTCGTTGGCCGTCTGCAGATTCGCGTTGCTGCGGACCAGGTCGCGGGTGGTGGCAGCCAGCCGGCTGAAGGTCGCCCGCTGGTTGGCGGCAGCGGTGACGCCCGCCGCCCCGGTGGTCCCCAGCGTAACCAACTGAATCGCCAGGTTCGCCATAACCTCCTGAAAGGGGAGTTGATCGACCCAGAGGTCCATCAGACCACTGAGGAGGAGTACCATAAGGACCGCCCCCAGCATGGCGAAGCCCCAGGAGCGCCCGCCGGAGCGGGCGGAGATCATCGGGATCGCCAGGAGGACCGGCAGCAGGGCGCTGGCGACAGGGGTCGCCCCGGAGAGGAGTACCCCGATCGCCGCCGCCAGGACCAGCAGATGGGCGTGGAGGCGGAGTCGGGCGGTGCCCAGGGGAGGGAGAAGCCAGCAGGCCGCAATATTGTACCCGCCCAGGACCAGCACAAAGAGAAAGGCACGGGGCATGGAGTGGGCGGCGGCGGATCCCAGAAACGAGGTGACCACCACGACCACGAGCATCAGCATCCACGACCAGGTCTCAGCCGACCGCTCGGCCCGGGCGGACCAGTCGTCATCGCTGGCGGCAGACGCCTGGGGCGCCGTGCGCCGGAGCGTGGCCAGGACCGGATGGGATTCGAGCAAGGATCCGACCGCCCAGAGTACCCACATTACCACCCCGGTCCAGGCCCCGGTGACAAGAAAGGTGTAGCTGAGGATTCCGGGGAGCACCACCCCGACGGCTCGGCGGGTAGCCAGCGGCAGGATTCGCCGGGCCTGAGGGGAGAGCAGCAGGGCGGCGCCCACCAGGCTGAGCAGGCCAATGCCCGGCAGGGCTGGGCGGATTGGGCCAAAGGCCGGGGAGCGGAAGATATACGGCGCCCCCAGCATGAGGAGGCCGATCACCAGATGAATCGACCCAAGGGTGAGGGAGAACAGGTCGAACGGAGATCGCTTTGCAGCCCGGGTAACCCATGCCGCTGCGAGGATGCCGATCACAAGAAAGAGGTAGGATGTCGCCCCGGTGTAGCCACCCGCCTCCAGGATATAACGGGCCAGGAGGATGACCGGAATGGCGGCCCCCACGGCCAGGGCCCGCTGCACGCCTGGTGAAGGGGCGTACCGGACCATCATCAGGAGCAGCAGACCACCGGCGAGGAGGGCAGCAGAGAGATAGGGGAAGTAGGGGAGCACGGGGGCGTAGATCGCGGAGCTGAAGTCCCTGGGAAAAACGTAGAGGCTGACCCCGGTGGCCAGCTCAATGGCAGCAGCGGTTAAGAGTAACCGAGTCGTGTGGACGTTCTGCATGCTTCTGCTCACTCCTGCGGCTCGTCAGAGCCCTATGTCAAACCAAGAGCGCACCGTTAGTAAATACCATGGACTTAGACCGAATCCTTCCCGATTTCATTCATACCACAACCTTATGCGAGCCCAAATAAGGAGCGCACCCCTTCGCAGGGTGCGCTGGCAGGTGTTAGAGGTGACGTTTTATCCAGGCCACCGCATCGGCGGTCGCCTGGGAATGGCGATAGAGGAAGTGGGCCTGGCCCGGGTAAAGAATGCGCTCCACCGGACCGCCCAGCGCCCCGGCCAGCGATTCCGACTCATGTGGCCGGATCACCGTGTCCTCTTCTCCGTGGAGAATCAGGGTGGGCACCTTGACTCGCCCGGCCAACGGGGCGGGATCGAAGACGATGGTCTGAAGGAACCGGAGCAGGTTGGTGGTTACGGGCTGCCCGCCCACTTCGGTCACCGTGGTGGTCTCGCCCTTCTCCACCCGCTTGATTACCGACTCAATCTCGCTGCGCCACTGGTTGACCCGAATCTGGACCACCCGGTCGGAGAGCCCCTTGCGGGCAGCCAGTTCTTCCATTTGCGTGGCGTAGCGGACCTCGGCGGTCAGGAAGCCGGGGGCCAGGAGAATCAGCCCGTCTACCTTGCCCTCGGCCGCCAGCTGGAGGCCAAACCCGGCGCCCTCGCCCCAGGCGATCGCCGCCACCCGCCCTACCTCGGGCTGAATCGCCAGCATTTCGGTGGCGGCCTTTGCATCGTCATAGAGCCCTTCCCAGGCTGCCTCATGGTAAAGGCCGGTGGAGAGTCCGCTGCCACGCTGGTCGTAGCAGAGACCAGCCAGGCCGGCGGCGCCGAAGGCCTCGCTCCAGAGAACGGGCCACTGCCGGTTCCCTTCAGCCGAGTAGCGCTGCAGGGGCGCCGGGCCGGGGCCGCCCAGCACCACCGCTCCGGGCACCGGGCGCTCCTGGGTGGCGCCATCGGGCAGTACCAGGTTGCCTGCCAGCCCATGGTGTTCATTGGTGATGGAGATGGGGTGGGTCTTTGCCATCTTGCTCGTACTCCTCTGCGAGAACATGGCTTCCATTGTACCACAGGGGGTCCGGGTGTGCACCAAAGACCCGGCCCGCCGTCTGGCGAGCCGGGTCCTGCTGGCTTGAAGCGCTAGGCCTTGTCGGAGGTCATCACCTTGTAGACCTCGGCCGAGAGCCTGGCAATGGCGGCGTCTGCCTGATCTTCCGTCGCCCCGTGCGTCAGTACGATCAGTACGTACGGCGTCTCTGCGTAGATGATCCCGCCATCGTGGTAGCTGCCATTGTACGATCCGAACTTATGCAGGTGTGAGATGCCCTTGGGCAGGCCAGCTGTGATGCGTCCGTTGTAAGCTACCTCCCGGAGCGGCTGGAGCAGCAGTTCCGCGCTCTGTGGATCCTCCTGGGAGAGCTTGTACAGGTGGAGCCACCAGCCCAGCTCCGAGCGGGCGGTTACCCGGGGGCTGCCATCGGGCTCCCGGTACAGGTCGCCGCCGATGGTGGTGGTCCATTTCCGAATCTGGTCCCAGCCGAAGTGGCGGCCCAGCATGTTGACGGCTACGTTGTTGCTGTACTTGAGCGCCCGCCCGACCAGGTTCTCGATCGGGTAGAGCCCGCCGAAGGGGGCGGTCTCGAAGGCCCCGCCGCCCGGGCTTTCAAAGTCGGCAGCGGTGTACTGGATCAGGTCTTGCCAACTGGCCTTTCCAGCCCGGTACTGCTCCAGGGCGTAGAGGGTGACCGGCATCTTGATCGTGCTGGCCGGGTGGTAGCGCTGGTCCGGCTGATAGGTCCAGGACAGGTCGCTCTCCAACTGCTGTACGATCACGCTGAAGTCGCCGGTGAAGTCGCTCATCGCCCGCTCCACCGCCTCGGCGAGGAGGGGGGCCTTATCCCAGGCAGGGGGGCGATCGGCGGAGGCGACCTGGGTGCCGGACTCCTGCGGTGTACCCATCTGGTCCTGCGGAGGAGCGGTGGGGGTAGCCGGCTGTTCAGGAACTGCCACGTGGACGGCCGGCGGCTCAACCGGAGCGGGTGGGGCGGGAACAGCCTCGCCCTGAGCAAGGGCCGTATTCAGGTAGAGCACAGCGGCGGGAAGCAGGAGCAGAAGGGTGGCCGGGATCGCCAGGATACCTCTCACCAGAATCACCTCCAAGACCTTTTCACTCGTTATAACGGAGTGAAAGCCGGAAAGGTTTCAAGATCTCCGTGAAAAAAAGCGACCGCGACGACGAATGGTCGTGGCGGTCGCTGCGAGGCTATGGTGTCAGAGCAGGGTTACTTCTTGGCGTTCAGGGCCTGAACCGCCTTCATCTCGGCCTGGCGGGCCAGGTCGATGGAGTCGGCGATCGTCTCCAGGAAGAGCTGCGGGTTGTGGAAGCCGAAGGAGTTCTCCGCCGAGGCGAGATCCCAGTAGAACTGGGCTTCCCGGTGCAGGGCCCGGGCCTCGTCGATCATCTTGGCGTCGGCGCCGCCCTTCATGGCGGCCTCAATGGCGGCGATAGCGGCCTTGTTGGCCTCGCCAGCCCGGTCAAGGCCCTCCTTCACGCGGTCCTGGGTATGCAGGACCCGCTTGCCCATCTCTTCCTTGCCTTCCTTATGACACTGGGCGCAGGACTGCTCGAAGGTGCGGAACGGCGAGGTCCACCAGTGGGAGGAGATCTTCGCCGAGCCTTCCTTCATGTAGGGCATATGGCAGTCGGCGCAGGAGAGGCCGGCCCGCTGGTGAACGCTGCCCTGGAAGAATTCGTACTCGGGGTGCTGCGCCTTCAGCATGCCGCCCTGGGTCACAGCGTGCTTCCAGTCAGAGAAGCCCTGCTCCTGGTAGTAGGCGTACATATCTTCAGGCTCGAAGCCCTTGTCCCACGGGAAGTAAACCTTGGCGTTGTCCTTCGGGTTAAAGAAGTACTCCACGTGGCACTGGGCGCAGACGAGGGAGCGCATCTCCTGGCGGGTCGCCTTCGACACCGGGGTGCCGCGGCGCTCCATGGCCTCGACCAGGGCCGGGCGGGTGATCCGCAGCTCCATGGTCTCGGGGTTATGGCAGTCCGAGCAGGAGATCGGGTGCTTGAACTGCTCCTTGTTGTTGCCTTCGAGGAGCTTGGTCTTGTAGAAGTCGTTGCCCATCTTTTCGATGAGGCCCGGGACCTCGGCCGACTTGCAGTACATGCAGGTCAGGTTGGTGGCGGGGCCGATGCGCTGGGTGCCGACGGTGCCGTTGCCGCCGAGCACGTCATCGTTGGTGTAGACGTGGCCACGGGCCTCGTTGTACTCCTTGGCGAAGCCGAAGCCGGCCCAGAGGGTGGTCATATAGGGGAACTGGGTCAGGCGGCTGTGCTTCTTCTCTGATGTGGCGTACTTGAGGGCGGCCGGGTTGTGCTCGGCGTTCCGCATGTAGGAATCAAAGTGACGGGGATAGAGCAGAGCGAAGGCCTTGGGATCGGTCTCGTTCTTGGCGATGCTGCCCACCGCCGGCTTCTCGGTAACCTCTTCCCGGCTGGCCACGTACCAGAACGTGCCACCGCCAACAATAGCGATGGCCAGAACGGCGGCCAGCACGATATTCCACGTGCGCTTCATGACGTCAGATATCCTCCTTACACGTTAATTACGAAGGGGTGTACCGTGAGGAACCTCACGGTGGCATTCGAAACAGAAACGGCCGGACTTGAAATCCGCGGCGTGGGTGTCACCCTGAACCGAGGCATGACACTGGACGCAGCGGGATTGGACGATCTCGCGGCTCGATTGGAGCGGCTTGATGATATCCGGTGTGGTATTGGTCATGAAGATCCAGAGATGGCGACTGGCCGACTTGATCTCGTCGACCGGCTTATCGATGAAACCAGTTGGGCTGTGGCACTCCAGGCAGGTCAGATCCTTGTGGGCGCCCTTCTCGAGCGTGACAACCTCCCGGGCCATGACGTGACAGGTGCCACAGGCCTGCGGCGAGCCCATCGACTTGCCCACTGCCGGCACCTGGAGCGCCACCGCGAAGACCAGGAAGATGCCAAGGGCTGCGACCACGGTGATCAGCGCCCGAATACCCCACTTGCGAAGCATTGAATCACCTCCCTTCCGAGGATGAGTTCCCGTCACCTTTAGGGTATCAGCGGGGGGTTGTAAAGGGCTTACACACACCTTGTGTTTTTCTGAACAAGGGCGGCGAAAAATGGCTATCTGGAAGTGGGCTGCTCGTGCCAAACAGGACTCGTTTAGCCTGCGGGTGCCCCACGAATATGAGCCGCATTGACGAGTGCTCCAGATCACCACCGGCAGGAGAATGGCGCCCTGCAGGGTTATGTCATCTCGTATCGCGGCGGTGTTGTCCCGGATCGCGAGACTGCATCCCTTCCTTTCTGGTGTCGTCCAATGTAACCATTTTGACGACTTGATCGACGTTTCAGGGAACAGATCAATGGGAAATGACGTCGATCTCTTTAGCTATGTAGAAAGTAGACAGGAGAGATCACGACATGTCCCTGGTGATTCGTCCCTTCCGGACCGAAGATTTCGAGGCGTTGGCAGTCTTCCTGAGTGAGACGCAGGAGACGGTAGTCACCCCCGAGGCGCTCCGCTATGAGTGGGAGAACACCCCGCCGAAGGTCAAGTTTGCAGTCTGGGTGGCAGAGCACGACGGGAAGCTGGTCGGCAGCGGCCAGTACAGCCAGCACCTGGGCGCCTACCATCCCCGGAAGTTCCGGGTCTACATCAACGTCCATCCGACGTGCTGGCGTCAGGGCATCGGCACGGCCCTCTATGAGACCGTGACGACAGCCCTGCAGGAGCACGACCCCATCGCCCTCAGCACCGGTGCGCGCGAGGACCGGGCGAACGGCATTCGCTTCGCCGAGAAGCATGGCTTCAAGGAAACAATGCGCACCTGGGAATCTCACCTGGAGCTGAGCACTCCTGAACCGCCCACGTATGCATCGCTCTATGATGCCGTGATCGCTCAGGGCTACGAGATTCGTTCCTTCACCGACCTGGCTTCGGACCCGGAACGGGACCGGAAGCTGCACGCGCTGCATATGGAGGTCCGCCGGGATATCCCTTCGGATGAGCCTTGGACGGACGTGGACTTCGAGGAGTGGGTCAAGGGGCTGAAGCATCCCCACTTCTACGGTGATGGCTACTTTGTCGCCATCAAGGGGGATGAGTGGGTAGGCATCAGCTCCATGCGCACCTCCGATGAGGAGGGCGTGCTAAACACAGGCGTCACGGCGATCAAGCGGGCTCATCGCGGAATCGGGCTGGCCAAGGCGCTGAAGCTGCACGCCGTCCGGCATGCCCGTGCCGCGGGGTTCAGCAAGATGAAGACGTTTAACGAGTCCAACAACCAGCGCATGCTGAAGATCAACGATGACCTGGGCTTCGTGCGGAAGCCAGCCTGGATCTCCTACAAGCGAGGATTCTGATCTTCACGTGATGGCATCCTCCTTTCGGAGGCAAGGCCCGCGTGTTCTGCCAAATTCAGGATCACACAGAACGCACTTTTCGGTCTGTCGAAGGCTGGAGGTGCAAAGCGCCGCCTCCCCGGACCCCGGGGGGGCGGCGCTCTATGTCATGGGGACCCCACAGCCCCGACCTAATCCCCCGACCCGCTGGGGTCGAACCTGTAACCGATGCCCCAGACGGTCTTGATGAAGCCGGGCTCTGCGGGGTTCTCCTCAATCTTCTCCCGCAGCCGACGAATGCAGACCGTCACCGTTGACTGGTCGGTGGGAATGTCGCCGTGCCAGACCCGAGCCAGGAGGGACTCCCGGGTGAAGGGGTGGCCGGGGTGGCTGGCCATCAGCCAGAGCAGGTCGAACTCCTTCGGGGTCAGGTCCGGGAGCTTGTCGCCCACCATCACCGTGCGGGTGGATTTGTTGATCTCCAGGTGGCCGAAGCGCAGGATCCGGCTCTCCGGCAGGGTGGTGGAGCGGCGGAGAATCGCCTTCACCCGCAGCACCAGTTCGTGAATGTTAAAGGGCTTGGTCAGGTAGTCGTCGGCCCCCATGTTGAAGCCGACCACCTTATCCATGTCCTCACCCCGGGCGGTGAGCATCAGAATCGGCACGGGGGAGGAGGCCCGGATCCGGCCACAGACGGCGAAGCCGTCTAGCTTCGGCATCATCACATCGAGAATCACCATGTCAGGACGGTGTTGAAGCGCCATGGAGAGCGCCTCTTCCCCATCGGCCGCCCGGAGAACCTCGTAGCCCTCATGCCGCAGGGCGTGCTCGATCATCTTCAGGATCTTGGGGTCGTCGTCTGCCACCAGGATCTGCCTTACGGCCGTCAAGCCGAATCACCTCCCTTGATGGGACCGTCGCAGCCGGCCGGCTGGTTCCGGTGGATGGGCAGGGTGAAGTGGAAGGTCGCTCCCTGCCCGGTCTCGCTCTCGACCCAGATCACGCCGCCGTGCAGCTCCACAAGCCGCTTCGCAAGCGCCAGACCCAGTCCGGATCCGCCCACCCGCTCGGTCTTGGAGGCCCGCCGGAACAATTCGAAGATCACTTGTTGGTCCTCGGGATCGATCCCGGGCCCGTTGTCCTGAACCATTACATGAACGACGTCGCCCTCGGCCTTGGCCCGCACCGTCACCCGACCGCCGGCGTGGGTGAACTTGATGGCGTTGCCCACAAGGTTCAGCAGGATCTGCACCAGCCGCAGATCGTCGGCCAGCACGAGGGGCAGATCTGCCGGGAGATCGACGGCGAGGGTGATCTCCTTCTGCTGGGCAAGGGGGCGGAGGGAGGAGATCACCTCCCGGACCACATCGCCCAGGTCGACCGCCTGCTGATTGAGGCGCAGCTGCCCGGCCTCCAGGCGGTTGGCGTCCAGCAGGTCGTTGACCAGCTGCAGGAGCCGCTGGGCGCTCTCCAGCACATCGGTCAGGTACTCCCGCTGCGCCTGGCTGAGCGATTGGTCCGACGACTGGAGGAGCAGCTGGGTGAAGCCGATGATCGCCGTGAGCGGGGTGCGGAACTCATGGGTCATGGTGGTGTAGAACTCCGACTGGGTCTGGTTAAACCGGGCCAGGGCCCCGTGCGCCCGGATCAGCCGGTCGTTGGCCTCCTTCAGCTCGGCCGTGCGCTGCTCCACCTTGGACTCCAGCCCCTGGTACAGGTCCTGCAGGTGGTTGGACATGGTGGTCATGGCGTCCACCAGCAGGGAGATCTCCTGGTGGACCTTCAGCGGTTTGCTCTCCCGCTCCTCAATCCGCCACCGGCCCCGGCCGATGCGCCTGGCCAGCCCTGCCAGAATGGTCAGCGGGCGGGTGACCAGCTGGTGGGTCAGAACGCCGATCAGCACCAGCGAGAGGCCGGCGAAAGCGACGATCGTCATCGCCCGCCGCTTGGTGTTGGTGACGATCCGCTGTTCGAACCGCTCCATCGGGATATAGATGGAGAGCGCTCCGGCCAGTTCGCCCTCCTTGAGCCCCTCCTTGGTATAGCCGGCGATATCGATGGCGCCCTTCGGCTCTCCGTGGCACTGCAGGCAGGACTTCTCGGCGATGAGCGGGACCATGTAGCGGAAGGTAGCCTCCTGCCCGTTGCTGGTCCGACCCATGATCTCCTTCAGGGCAGGGTCGGCGGCGAACCGCTGCAGCGCCTTGATCTCGAACTCATCGGGCTGGTTGGTCTCGTTTCGAACCTGGAGGCGGGTCTGCTTGAACCGGTAGTTGGACATGTCAGCGAAGATCTCGCCGACACCCCGGCCCACCGCAGCCGGGTTGAGCCCCTTGAACTCGAAGTTCCCCTTGCTGTCATGGTTGATCCGGTGCTGGCTGCGGGCCATGAACTCCCGCATGGCGATGATCTGGGTGGCCATGGTCTTGGCCTGCTCATGCAGATCGTCGAAGACCTGTACCTTCTGCTCCTGAACCTCCCAGAGCAGGTTGAGGCTGAGCACCGCCACCAGAACGGCGGTAACGCCGATCATGAACTTCACGCTTAAGCGGGCGCGAATGGGGCTCACCTCCTCCAGGTCTCGGTTTGATGATAAACGGAGCCGCTGGCGCCTGCCATCCGGCCCTGGCACTTTGTTGATAGTGCAAAGGTGTCATGGGCGAGTCTTGGGTCCGCGCCTAGTTTGTGACCGCCGTCACGTACTCACCTTGTCCAGCCTGCCATTGAGCGGTGGGACCCTTCTCTGCCCCTGGTTATCTGGCGTTGACATCGGGCGCGAAGCCTTTCTGTAAGGGCGGTGATATAGCCCCTTGGTGACACGACAGTTTGCGGTAACCATGACCCCAGAATCGGTCCGAGAGTCCATGGCGGCTATAAAGCCCGGTTTGTTAACGTGATAGTTGACAAGGACTGACCGGGAGGATGGCACATGTCAACAACGCACCGGTGCCCACACTGCGGGGCAGCGGTCCCAAAAAGCGCCCGATTCTGCCAGGATTGTGGAAGGGATACGGCGAGCAAGAAGAGCGGCGTGCCGGCCAAGACGGCCGCGATCGTCGCGACGGCTCTGATCGTGCTGGCGGGAGCGATTTTCGGTGGACTGCAGCTTGCCGAACCCCAGGCCCCGACGCCGAGCGCTGCGAAGGAGCACCCCACCCAGATCATGGGGGCGGGGCAGATGCCCGTCTGGCTTCTCTCTGCCGACCGACAGATCCAGGAGGACTATATCTGGGCAGCGAGCCACCTGGAGGAGCTTCAGTATATCCCCTGCTACTGTGGGTGCACCCCCTTTGGCCACACCGACAACTTCTCCTGTTACTTCAAGCGCAACGAGAAGGGCGCAATTACCGCCTACGACAATCATGCCGTTGGCTGACAGATCTGCCTGGACATCACCCGTGAGGTGAGACGAGAGCTCGGCAAGGGCAAGTCCCTGTACGATATTCGGGTTGCGATCGACAAGCGGTACCAGGCCCAGGGGCTGGAGCCGACGAAGACCCCGATGCCCCCGAAGACCAAGTAATCCCTGAGCCCGTGCCGTAAACGGAGGAGGTACCCCATGGCGCACTGTTCGAGCTGCGGAGCGGAATTGACGGGTCAATACTGCAACACCTGCGGGGCGCGGGCGCCCGAGGAGCGGGCGCCACGAAAGAAAAAGGAGGCCGCCCACACGGCCGCCAAGGCGCATCATTCTACCAAGAGCCCCGGCCTGCTCTCGCCCCAGCGCATCTGGCGGACGGTGGCCATGACAGTGCTCGCCCTGGTGATCTATGGCGGCGGCATCTTCACCGGCATCTACATGGCGAAGGGCCCCACCGGCAGCACCGCTGCTTCGGGGCAGAGTCCGGCTGCCGCCAGCACCGGTAACCCCACCCTTGACACCCTCTCGCCGCTGGCCCGGGCCAACTTCTTCATGGAGAAGGGCGTCGCCCTTATGACCGAAGGGCAGCGCTCCGCCGCGGTAGCCGAGTTCCGCAAGTCGCTCAAGGAGTGGGAGGCGGCGCTCCAGGAGGATCCGAACAACCTCTACGCCCTCACCTATCAGGGGCTGACCTACTACTACAGCGGCGACTCCACCAAGGCGCTCAACACCCTGCGGGACGTGCTGGAGAAGGATCCGAACTACCTGTGGGCGATCTTCAACCTGGCCTGGATCTACGAGACCGGCGGGAAGAAGTCGGAGGCGATTCTGATGTACAAGAAGTACATCGCCGTCGCCCCTACGGAGAAGCAGAACCAACTGAAGTACGCCGAGCAGTTTGAGCTGATCGACCGGCAGGTGGAGGCCGCCACCAAGGCGGTGGAGCGCCTGCAGGGGGGAGGGAGCGGCCAGTGACGCGGTATCCAAGGTACAAGCGGGTGACCTCGGCAATCACCCTGCTGCTCTGGGGACTCTGGTTCGGTTACGTGCTGCTCTGGCCCAATAACAACGCCGCTGCCGGCGCCGGGATCGCCCTTGGCGCCCCTGCACCGGACTTCGAGCTGAAGACGGTGGACGGCCAGGTCTACAAGCTCTCGGACCTGAAGGGCCAGGCGGTCATGCTCAACTTCTTCGCGACCTGGTGTCCGCCCTGTCGAGCGGAGATGCCGCTCCTGGAGGAGACCTACAAGGAGTACAAGGACCAGGGCTTTATTATCCTGGCGATCAACCTCGACGAGTCAGATGTGGCGATCACCGCTTTTCAGCAGAAGATGGGCATCACCTTCCCCATCGTGGTGGACAAGGGCGACCATGTGAGCCGCCGCTACGATATTGTCCCGCTCCCCACCACCTACTTCGTGGACAGGAACGGGATCGTGCAGGGCAAGTGGACCGGCGAGATCCGCAAGACGCAGCTGCTTGATCTGCTCAAGAAGATTCTCTAGGAGGGGTACACCGTGGATGAACTAGGCGCAGTCCCTGCGGCGCCGGCAGAAGAGGTCTCCTCGGGAACCCAGCCGGAGATCGAGGCTCCGGAGGCCGAAAAGCCCGAGAAGGACCTGCTGGACCGAACCTGGGACTTCTTCGCCTCCGTTCCCGTCGCCACCACGCTAATCTTTATCATCGCCGTCGCCTCGGTGGCTGGTACTCTGATTCAGCAGGAGAACACGATTCCTACCTGGCCGCCGGCCGAGGAGTTCTACGCAGAGCGGTACGGCCCGGTCATGTCGACCTTCCTCATGAAGACCGGCATGACCAACATGTACGGGTCCTGGTGGTACCTCACCCTGCTCTTTATGCTGGGCGCCTCGCTGGTCATCTGCTCGCTGGAGCGGTTTATCCCGCTGTGGCGGGCGGTCCAGCGGCCGAATCCGACCCCGGACCCGTCTTTCGTAAAGCACCTGAAGAACCGCTTTGAGTACCGGCCGCAGCAGAAAGAGTCGCCCCTGGCCGAACTGGCCGCGGCGCTTCGGGCCCGCCGCTACCTGGTGATCGAAAAAGATGGCCGCCTCTATGCCGACAAGGGCCGCTGGGGCCGCTGGGGTCCCTATATCACCCACATCGGGCTGATCATGATCCTGCTCGGCGCCATGATGCGGGCGATCCCCGGCGCCTACTTCGACCAGTTTATCTGGGTGCGCGACGGCGAGATCGTCAAGGTGCCGAACACCGACTTCTTCGTACAGAGTGAGAAGTTCACCGTCGAGTTCTACGAGTCGGGCCAGCCCAAGAGCTACCAGACCGACGCGCTCATTCTGGACAACGACGGCACCGTGCTGGCGAAGCAGAAGATCATCATGAACGAGCCGCTCATGTACAACTGGGTGGAGTTGTACCAGTCCTCCTACCGGCAGGAGCTGGGCACCGCTACAGTGGCGCTGACGGACCGGGCCAGCGGCAGCGAAATCGGCCGCTTTGACCTCGACCTGATCCAGCCGAAGCCGCTCTACGAGGTGGCCGGGCACAAGATTCGGGTGGTGGAGTACTTCACCGACTTTGGCCTTGACGAGAAGGGCAAGCCAGTGTCGCGCTCCTCGCAGGTGAACAACCCCGGTCTGGTGGCCGAGATCACCACGCCGGACGGCAAGGTCTACACCAACTGGTACTTCGTCATGTACCCCGAGATGGAGTTCGACCCGAAGGTCCCGGTCCGGTTCACGACCGCCGACATGAAGGTGGCCTCGACCACCGGCCTGATGGTGAAGAAGGACCTGGGCGTGCCGGTGATCTACCTGGGCCTGCTGGTGATCACCCTCGGCGTCTGCTTCACCTTCTACATGGCCCACCGCCGTTACTGGGCGCTGCCCGACGGCAACCGGGTGATCGTGGGCGGCTGGACCAACCGGAATCACGGCACCCTGGCCCACGAGATGACGCAGCTGGCCCACCAACTTGATCCGAAGGCGAATCCTATCACTGACGCACTGGAGGGTGAGGAGCGATGACCGGGTTCTCTGCCTACCTGTTCTTCGGAGCCTTTGCTGTCTATGTGGTTTCCGCAATCCTCTACGTCGCCCGCATCACCCTGCGCCGCCGCGACGCTTCCTTCTTCACCCTGGCAGACCGGCTGGGCGACTACGGCTTCTACACCGCCGTCGCCGGCGTTACCCTGCATGGCGCAGCCATTGTGGCCCGCTGGATCTCGTCGGGTCAGGTGCCCATGTCCAACATGTTTGAGTACATGTCGTTCCTAGGCTGGTCGGTGATGCTCTTCTTCGTGATTCTCTCCTTCTGGTACAAGGTTCCGGCCCTGGGCGCCTTCGTCGCCCCGGTCGGGGTGATCGTCATCGCCTACGCCTCGGTCTTCCCCACCTCGGTGAAGCCGCTGGTGCCGGTGCTCCAGTCCTACTGGCTGCCGCTGCACGTCTCCACCGCCGCCCTGGGTGAGGGCGCCTTCGCCGTCTCCTTCGGCGCCGCCGTCATGTACCTGCTGCGGGTCCGCAAGGAGCACGCAGAGCCGTGGGAGGAGAAGGCGCTGGAGTCCTTCTTCTACGTGACCGCCATGCTGATCGGCTTTGTGATTCTGGCCCTTGGCTTCAAGCTGGGCGGCTACTCCGTGGAGCTGACCAACATCGCCCAGGGCAAAGATGTGATCCGCTACACGCTGCCCCCCCTGATCGGCCCGCTGGGCTCCAAGGCCGGAGACGCTGTGTTCCTGGGGCTCCAGCTGCCGCTGTTCACCGCCCCGACCTGGATGAACGGCATCGACGCCCCGAAGAAGCTAAACACCCTGGTACTCTCCATCATTGCCGGCACCTTCGTCTACGGCTTCCTGCGGGTGCTTGCCCGCGGCTCGCTTCGGGAGCTGGGCTCCCGGGCGGTGGCCGGTATGAACCCGAAGCTGCTCGACGAGATCTCCTACCGCGGCATTGCCATCGGCTTCCCGATCTTCACCCTGGGCGCCCTGGTCTTCGCCATGATCTGGGCGCAGAAGGCCTGGGGCGCGTACTGGCAGTGGGACCCCAAGGAGACCTGGGCGCTTATCTCCTGGCTCTTCTACTCGGGCTATCTGCACATGCGCATCGTGCGGGGCTGGGAAGGGCGTCCGGCCGCCTGGGTCGCCGCCCTTGGCTGGGTGATTATCCTCTTCACCCTGGTCGGCGTCAACCTCCTGATTTCCGGTCTGCACTCCTACGCCGCCTGATTCCGTAGTGACAGAGCGCTCACCCGCGTGGGTGAGCGCTTTTCTTTCTGGACGCTCCCCCTACCCAGGTGGGGAGTCTTTTGAATGATAATGTGGGAATACTGACTTTCCAGGAAGGGATATTCCCTTGTCAGCAGAATCTTCGAGAGAAGCGCCCATCGAGAGGAAGTGGTGAGCTTGGCGCATTGTCCCCAGTGTGGTACTCAGGTTCCGGGCTCGTTTTGTCCTAACTGTGGCACCCAGGTAACAGCCCCGGCCCAGAGCGCCGGCGCGGCCGCCATGCCCCCGCCACCGCCTCCGAACGCCCCATACGGGCAGCAGCCCTATCAGCCGCAGCAGCCCTACCAGCCGCAGCAGCCCTACCAGCCACAGCAGCCCTACCAGCCGCAACCCTACGGGGCGCCCGGTCCTTACCCAATGCCGCCGAAGAAGGGCGGGGGCGTGGGCAAGGTCCTGCTAATCGTCTTTGGCGTGCTGGTGGGTCTGTTTGTTCTGCTGATGGTGCTCGGGTCCCTGGTTCCGGAAGAGGAAGGCACCACCCCGGCCAAGACCACCCCTGCCGCTGCGAGTCAGGGCGTTGTAAGCGGGCCGGTGATCACGGATCGGGTTGACCAGGACAGCCAGAAGCCCCTCACCCAGATGAAGCTCTCCCTGCCGCCGACCACCGACAAGATCTACGCCTCCGTGGAGGTCAATCTCCGCAAGGGACAGAAGTTGGGGGCCACATGGTACTACGAAGGGCGGCACCAGGCGCACCTGGACACCACCCTTGACATTCCCAACAACTACCGGGGCTGGGCCTCCTTCCACATCGGCAACGACGGAGCGCCGTGGCCGAAGGGTACCTACCGGGTCGTGATCCTGGTGGACGGTGCAGCCCAGGTGGAGAGTATCTTCCAAGTGAGGTAAACCCAGGACAGAGGCAGGCCACCGGACAAATGCTCCGGTGGCCTTGTTGCATTGAAGAGGGCCGGGCAAAGGGAAGGTAGGATGCCAAGCCCTGTGGTAGAATAGGCATGGTAGCGTACCCGGCTAATCTACATAGAGGGGCGATTCAGGTGGAATTGCTGAAGCGACAGGACGTTCCGGCGGAGCACAAATGGGATCTCGATGCGGTCTACCCTACCGTTGAGGCCTGGGAGCAGGACTACGCCAAGGTGGAGGCGATGCTCCCCCAATTGACCGCCTTTCAGGGGAAGTTGGGCGAGTCGAGCCAGATACTGCTGAAGGCGCTTCAAACCCGCGATGAGGTTCACAGGCTGCTGGAGCAGGTATCGGTCTTTGCCAACATGAAGGAAGATGAGGACACCGCCAACTCCACCTACCAGGCGATCTCGTCGCGGGGGACGGCGCTCTATGCGAAGGTGGCCGCAGCCGGGTCCTTCATGACCCCCGAGATCCTCTCCATCCCGACCGAGACAATTCAGGGCTGGCTGGA
Organism: Bacillota bacterium; assembly: GCA_049325315.1. Lineage (GTDB taxonomy): Bacteria > Bacillota > Sulfobacillia > Symbiobacteriales > Symbiobacteriaceae > JAWLHU01. Next base: position 19,535 of record JBMONB010000163.1, read on the forward strand.
GAGCGATACGGCCCTGGCCGCCTACCGGCACGAGCTGGAAGATACGATTCGGGAGAAGGCGCATGTCCGCTCCCCCGAGGTGGAGGAGCTGCTGGCCCAGGCCAGCGAAGTCGGTTCGGCCCCAAGCGATATCTTCGGAAAGCTAAACCATGCCGACATGAAGTTCCCGAAGATCAGGGATGAAGAGGGCAACGAGGTCGAGTTGACCCACGGTCGGTACCTGCGGTTCCTGGAGAGCCCGGTCCGCCGCGTGCGCCAGGAGGCCTTTGAGGCGCTCTACAGCACCTATGCCAAGTTCCGCAACACCCTGGCCTCCACCCACGCCAATTCGGTCAAGAAGGACGTCTTCTTCGCCCGGGCCCGCAAGTTCCCCTCAGCCCGAGCGATGGCGCTCTCCCGCACCAATGTGCCCGAGAGCGTCTACGACAACCTGATCGGTGCCGTTCACAGGAACCTGCCCTCGCTTCACCGGTACGTCCAGCTGCGCCGCAAGCTTCTCGGCCTCGACGAACTGCACATGTACGACCTCTACACCCCCATGGTGGCCGAGGTGGACAAGAAGATCCCGTACCAGGAAGCGGTCGACACCCTCATGAAGGCGCTGGCCCCGCTGGGTGACGAGTATATCAGCGTCGCCCGCGACGGTCTGACCGATTCCCGTTGGGTCGATGTCTACGAGAACGCCGGCAAGCGTTCCGGGGCATACTCCTACGGGGCTTATACCACCAAGCCGTTCATTCTGATGAACTACCAGGATACCCTGGACTCCATGTTCACCCTGGCGCACGAGCTTGGTCACTCGATGCACTCCTACCTGACCCGCCAGCACCAGCCTTACCACTACGGCAGCTATACGATCTTCGTCGCCGAGGTGGCCTCGACGTTCAACGAGGCGCTCCTGACCGACTACCTGGTCAAGAACACCGAGGACAAGAAGCTGAAGATGTACCTGATCAACCACCAGCTGGAGTCGATCCGCACCACGCTCTACCGCCAGACCATGTTCGCCGAGTTCGAGCACCTTACCCACCAGAAGGCGGAGAAGGACCAGGCGCTCACCGCCGACCTGCTCTCGGAGATGTACTACGACCTGAACAAGCGGTACTACGGGACCGAGGGCATGGTAATCGACGAGCAGATCGCCTTGGAGTGGGCCCGCATCCCTCACTTCTACAGCGCCTTCTACGTCTACCAGTACGCCACCGGCATCTCCGCCTCGGCTGCGCTGAGCCAGCAGGTTCTGAGCGAGGGCAAGCCGGCCGTCGACCGGTATCTGGGCTTCCTGAAGAAGGGCTCCTCCGACTACTCCACCAATATCCTGAAGGAGGCCGGGGTCGATATGACCTCGCCCGAGCCGGTGCAGCAGGCGCTGGACCTCTTCGCCTCCCTGCTGGACCAGATGGAGGAGTTGGCGGGCCACCGGTAGGATCCGTCGCCACAAAGAGAACCCGCGCGATCTGCGCGGGTTCTCTATCTACTCTTTGGCTATGGATCGTCAATTGGTCGCCTTGGCCTGGTTCACGGCTGCGTCGGCCTGCACCAGGCCGTAGCCGTACTGCTGATCCCAGCCGGCAGCGCCCAGGTCCATGGCGGTCGACTGGAGGATCGTCCGGATCTTGGCGTTTGTCAGCGTCAGGTTGGCCGACCAGGCCAGGGCGGCCACACCGGTGGCGTGGGGCGTCGCCATGGAGGTGCCATTGTAGTAGGCGTAGTCAGAGGCTTCGACCGCAACGGCGCCGCTGCCGAGGCCGTTGTTCCGAATCGCAACACCGCTGTTGTAGGAGACCGAGACGGTGGGGATCCAGGTGCCATCGCTGCCGAGGGTGAAGGAGCCGGCGTCGTCGGGATTGGCGGTATCGTTGTTGGCGATAATCGCCCCCTTGGCGCCCTGGGCCATCACGTTGGTCACCTTGTCAGCGAAGGTGATGCTGCCCCGGTCGATCAGGGCGATCCAGTCGCCGGTCGAGGGAATGCCGGTGCAGGAGCTGGTGGAGTCGGCCAGGCCGCACTCGACCAGCGGGCCGCTTACCGAACCCTTCGAAGCGTACTCCAGCGGGTTGGCGAAGTAGGCGACGCCATCCTCACTGGCCGATCCAGCCAGGCCGGTACCCACGATGACCGAGGAGAGGACCGAGACACCCGGGCCGACTAATTCTTGCTCCCTGCCGTAGTTGGAGAAGGAGGCGAGGGTCAGGTTGTTGTCAACGGCGCCCACCGCGACCACCGAGGAGTACTTGGCGGGGTAGCCGATCCGGTTGGTGCCGTCGTTGCCGCTGGCGGCAATGGAGAGCATGCCCTTATTGTAGGCGTTGTCGAAGGCGTTCTGCTCGGTTTTGGAGCCGCGGCTGCTGCCGAGGGAGAGGTTGGATACATGGGCCTTCGCCGTGTCAAGGCACCAGTTGAGGCCGTTGATCACCCCGCTGGTGGTGCCGCTGCCGTCGTCGCCCAGCACACGGGCGATGTAGAGCTCCACATCCGGAGCGACACCCACCACGCCGGTTCCGTTCAACTGAGCGGCAATGGTGCCGGCCACATGGGTACCGTGACCATGGCCGTCCTGCGCCGTCGCATGGCCGTCACTCACAAAGTTCTTGCTGCCCTTGATAATGGAGACGCCGTTCTTGTAGAACTCCGGGTGATTGAAGTCGATGCCGGTGTCCAGGACGCAGACCCGAATGCCGGCACCGGTCGCCCCCAGCGCCCAGGCCTCCTGCGCCTTGACCGCCTGAACGCCCCAGGGGTACTCGCCGCTGTCGTTGTAAAGGCCCAGGGCGTAGACGGGGCGGTCTTCCTCCACATAGGCCACACCCCCATGTGCCCGCAGCTGTGCCAGGCCCGCCTCAGTGGCCTCCACCAGAGCGGCCCCCAACGCCTGCCACTCCTGCTTCACCTGAACCCCCGAAATCGCAAGCCCCTGGGCTGAGTGGCCGGACCGGAAGCCGACGAGATATGCCTTGCTGGACGCCTTGGGACTTGAAGCTGCCACCACCTGGGCGGTAACCACCAACACGGCCAAGAGCACCGCAAGGAACCGGATGGAGCGTCTCATGAATCAACACCGTCCTCCCACTGTAGTCGGAACAAGATGACACGGTATATTCAGTCTAGTGTGTCATCTTATACAGATACAGTAAGATGTATGCGTTACACAGTCGTTACCGAGAGAATGAAGAAACCGCCGAGCCTTGGTAGGTCGGCGGTTATGCGAATCGTCTATACGGCATGGCGGGGTTCTGCCAGCTTCTCCTCGGCCCGGATCTTGGTCAGCACAATCTGCAGCCGGTCCTCGGGGCGAGAGACACGCCACTGGTCCACCAGCCAGTCAAGATCGCGGCTCATGGTGGTGGGGGCGACCTGCAGCTTCGGGGGCTTGTGCTTAATCGGTCGACGCATGGGGAAGGTCCTCCTTTAGTAGGCGTGCTGGTCATCGGCTACGCAACAGAGGTCTTTGCCAGCCTGCCGACCGGTAAGACCCATCCCCGGTGATTGCGACAACCCTGCACGCTCGAATCGAAGTCACGATAATTCGGGTCCCGACATGTTCAGCATATCACAAGATGAATGCATAACTGTATAGGGCGAGTAGAGGATTCATGGCCTAGACAAGAGCGCTATGCGACCCTAGTCAGATTAGGATATACTGGTAGGGCGTGAAACCCCGAGGTGGCCGCCCGTGGTGTCATCTGGGGATGCTGAGGAGGATGTGCAGATGGATCCCCGCATTCGCAAGCTCGCTCGCAACCTGATCCAGTACAGCACCAAGCTCCAGCCGGGCGAGAAGATCCTGATCGATGTCTATGGGCTGGAGGTTCCCATGGTGCGGGCGCTGGTGGAGGAGGCCTACGCTGTTGGCGGAATCCCCTTCGTCTCGATCAAGAACCACCAGGTGAACCGGGCGCTCCTCATGGGCGCCAGCGCGGAGCAGTACGAGATGATGGCCCGGTACGAGGCGCAGCGCATGAGCGAGATGGACGCCTACATTGGCCTGCGCTCGGGCGAGAACGCCAGCGAACTCTCCGATGTGCCGGCCGACAAGAATAAGCTCTACCAGGAGAAGTGGTGGCACCCGGTCCACAGCGAGATCCGGGTCAACCGGACGAAGTGGGTCGTGCTGCGCTGGCCCTCCCACTCCATGGCCCAGTTGGCCGGCATGTCCACCGAGGCGTTTGAGGACTACTACTTCGATGTCTGCACCCTCGACTACGCGAAGATGGACCGGAACATGGATGCGCTCAAGGCCCGCATGGAGCGGACCGACAAGGTGCGCATTGTCGGCCCCGGCACCGACCTGACCTTCTCGATCAAGGGGATTCCGGCGATTAAGTGCTCCGGCCGGCGCAATATCCCCGACGGCGAGTGCTACACCGCCCCGGTGCGCGACTCGGTCAACGGTGTGATCACCTACAACGTGCCCTCGGTCTACCAGGGCTTTACCTATGAGAATATCCGCTTCGAGTTCAGAGACGGCAAGATCATCAACGCGACGGCCAACGACAGCGAGCGGATCAACAAGGTGCTCGACACCGACGAGGGCGCCCGCTACATCGGCGAGTTCTCCTTCGGCTTTAACCCCTTCATCTTGAAGCCGATGAAGGACACCCTGTTCGACGAGAAGATCGCGGGTTCGTTCCACTTCACCCCGGGCCAGGCCTACAAGATCGCCGACAACGGGAACCGGTCGGCCATTCACTGGGATCTGGTCTGCATTCAGCGGCCTGACTACGGCGGGGGCGAGATCTGGCTCGATGACGAACTGGTCCGCAAGGACGGCCTCTTTGTGACCGCTGACCTGCAGGGGATGAACCCCGAAGCGCTGAAGGGATAGGCCAAGACTGAACCCGGCGGCCAGCCGGGGCGGGAAGGGGGGATCACGTGATCCGGCGACGGCCACTCTCGTACCTGCTCATCTGGACAAGCTTCTACGATCAATTAGCCTGGACGCCGGTGCTGGTCTGGATCGCCGCCGACGTGGGCGCCCCCGAATCGCTGGCCTGGGCGGCCACCGCCTACAGCCTGGCCAACCTCTTTGGCAACATGTCCTTCGGCCTGCTCTCTGACCGGCTGGACCGGTATGGGGTGGCCGGGGCGGGGCTCCTGGCCATGACCGCCACCGGGCTGGCCCACCTGACCATAACCACTCCGGCGATGCTGGTGGGGGTCCGGTTTCTGCACGGCCTGGCCATCGCCGCCGTCGCCCCGGCCGCCCTGGCCAGCGTCGCCGATGGGCTGCCCCGCCGGCAGCGGGGCGAGGTGATGGCCAAGGTGGGGCTGGTGATCGCCCTGGCCTCCATGCTGGCCACATCGGTCACCGGGCGCCTGGTGAGCAAGGTGGGCATGACCCCCTCCATCGCCGGCCTGGCCGCCCTGGTTGGGCTGGCGGGTGGCCTCACGCTGCTGCTGCGGCGGCGGGTGGAGCCCGCCCGGGCGCTGATCCGGTCCGCCGAGGGCGAGCCGGCGCCCACCGCCATGAACCCCGCCATGCTGGGGGCGGCAGCGCTGGTCGCCTTCACCCTGATGTTCCTGCAGAACGTGCTCTTCTACGCCTACCCGCTGAAGGGCCGGCTCCTCGGTATGAGCCCGGCGCAGATCGGCTCCACCCTGGCGGTCTTCGGGGCCGGGGCGGCGCTGGCCTTCCTGCCGCCGCTCTCCCGGGTGGCAGACCGCTGGGGGCGGCACCGGCCCCTCTTCGTGGGCATGCTGCTAGCCGGCGGCGGCCTTCTTGGGCTAGCCGGGGGCAGCGAGGCGCCCGCCCTTTCCGCCAGCCTCTTCGTCTACGGCCTGGGCTTTGGCCTGGTCTTTCCGGCGGTCACCGCCCTGGGCGCCGACGCTGCGGGCCAGGGGCGGCGGGGCTTCGCCTTCGGCCTGCTGACCGCCGCCTTCTCCCTGGGCTCCATCTCGAGCCCGCCCATCACCCAGGCGCTGGCCCACCAGGTCTCCCCCTTCACCGTGGCCGGCGGTCTGGCGCTGGTGACGGGCCTGGTCACCGCCGCCTGGTACTTCCTGGCCGTGCGGCCTGAGGCCCGCCCGGTCGGACCGGGGGTGTGACCATGTTTGCGGCCTTCGGCTGGCTTCGGAACGCGATTGACTACCCGATTCGCCAGATGATCCGACTCCGCCGGGGGGCGCCCCGTCTGCCCGCCGAACCGAAGGAGGGGCTCTTTCCGCCCCGGGCGCAGGCTGAGGCCGCCCGGCTGGCCCGCAGCTACGGCCTGGACCGCTGGGCCCGGGAGTCCCGCCGAACCGACTACGCCGCCTCGCTCTTCTACCTGCAGATGCTGGAGCGGGCCTTTCACGAGGCCGGCGTCGCCCTGCCCAACCCCGTCACCGCCCTCGATGCCGGCTGTGGCGACTGGTTCTACGTGCGGGCGCTGCACGGCCTGCTCCGGTACTACGGCAGCGCCACCCCCCGGGCTGTCACCCTCGATGGCGTAGAGGTAGATGCCTGGGCACTCTACGAGGGCTTCCACTCCCGCTACGACTGGGCGCAGGCTTACATGGCCGGCTGTCCCGGGGCCTCCTACCTGCCCGGCGACATTCGCCGCTACGACCGCCCGGTCGACGTGGCCTTTATGCTCTTCCCGTTCCTCTTCCCCGACGACCTGCGCCGGTGGGGGCTTCCCCGCCGCTTCCTCCGCCCGGCTGAGTACCTGCGCCACGTCTGGGGCCTGGTCAAGCCCGGCGGCTGGCTGGTGATCGCCAACCTGGGCGAGGCGGAGCGGGCCGAGCAGCACCGGCTCCTGAAGGAGGCCTCGATATCTGTCCGCTGGTTCGCGACCCACACCTCAGCACTCTTCGAATACGACAAACCCCGCCAACTCACCGTTGCCCAGAAGGGGTGATCGCACGTGGATTCCCCCCGCATCTTGATCGTCGATGATGATGACGCTATTGCAGAGATCGTGGCCACCTATCTCAGGCGGGAGGGGTATCAGACCGAACGGGCGGCCGACGGCCCCTCGGCGCTGGACCGAATTCGAACCGGCGGCTGGTCCCTGGTGCTGCTCGACGTGATGCTCCCCGGACTCGACGGTTTTGAGATCTGCCGCACGGTGCGGGCCGAGGGGGTCACCGTGCCGATCCTCTTCCTGACCGCCCGCTCCGAAGATGTAGACCAGGTGCTCGGCTTGGGCCTGGGCGGCGATGACTACATCACCAAGCCCTTCTCCGGCGCCGCCCTGGCGGCCCGGGTCAAGGCGCACCTGCGCCGCTACCGCATGCTCGCCGCCCCAGCCGCCGAGCAGGAGTGGCTCCGCTTCCCCGGCCTCGAGATCGACCTGGCCGGCTGCGAGGTGAGGCGCAACGGGCAGCCCGTCGCCCTGACCGCCAAGGAGTTCGAACTGCTCCGCTTCATGGCAGGCCACCGGGGCCGGGTCTTTACCCGCGAGCAGATCTTCACCCATGTCTGGGGGGAGGACTACCTGGCCGATGACAACACCGTCATGGTCCACATACGCCGGCTGCGGGAGAAGATCGAAGAGGACCCCAGCGATCCCCGCTACCTGGTGACCGTGCGGGGGCTCGGTTACCGCTTCACCGGGGGGGCATGAGCATGCGCCTCCTCTCCATACGGTCGAAGCTGATCATCACCTTTGGCGTGGTGGTACTGCTGATCCTCGTGGTGACAGCGACCGCCTTCGTCGGGGTGGTCTATCTGGGGCAGGATGGCGACCTGCCCATGCGTGACCTCTTTACCGCACAGCAGCGGCTGCGCAGCGGCGCTGCCGAGATCTCCGCCGCCCTGACCGCCGGCGCCGGGGAAGATGAGGTTCGCCGGATCGCCGGGAACCTGGCCCTTCCTGCCGTGGCCGACTGGTCGGTGCTCACCTTCGACGGCCGGATCGTTGCCGACAAGGCGGGGCGCGTCGGGCAGCGGCTGGCGGTGGAGGAGGTGCTCAGCTGGCAGTTGCAGCTGCACCAGGGGAACGAGGGCCGGCTGCGGGTGAACGAGGCGATCTACCGGGGCGGCCAGCTCTGGGGGCTCTTCGTCGTCGCCCTGCCCGCCGGCGCGACGGGCGGGGCGGGCCCCTTCGGCCCCGTCTTGATCGGCGGCCCGCTGGTGGGGTTGCTGGTCAGCCTGATTCTCTTCTGGCTCTTCGGCCGGAACCTGGTACAGCCGATCCGGCAGCTCTCCGTTGTGGTCGGGCGGATCGCCGGGGGTGACCTGCATGTACGGACGAACCTGAAGCCCCGCAACGACGAGTTGGGCCAGCTGGCCCAAGACATCGACCGCATGGCGCTCCGGCTCGACGAGGCTCAGTCCCAGGCCGCCGCTGCCGATCAGGCGCGGCGCTACCTGGTTGCGGCCGTCTCCCACGACCTGCGCACGCCGCTCACCGCCCTGCTGGCCAATGTGGAGGCGCTGCGCTCCGGTGTGGCCGACGATGCGGAGCGCTCCTTGGCCGTGGTCCAGGAGAAGGCGCTCTCGCTCAAGCGGCTGATCGACGACCTCTTCGAACTGGCCGCCCTCGATGCCGCTCCCGAGCGCTGGCAGACCGTGCGGGTCGACCTGGCCGAGCTGGTGCGGCGGGCGGTGGTGGCGGTCTGGCCGGAGCTGGAGGCCGAGGGGATGGCGGTGGAGGCCGAGATCCCCGAGGAGCCGCTCTACGCCAACCTGGCGCCGGGCAAGGTGGAGCGGGTGCTCGACAACCTGCTGGCCAACGCCCGGAAGTACGGGGCGGCGGGCGCCTGGCTGGGAATCCGGGTGGCCCGACAGGGCGAGGCCCTGCGGGTGGAGGTCGCCGACCGGGGGCCGGGCCTGCCTCCCGAGGAGCGGGAGCAGGTCTTTGAGCGGTTCTACCGCACCGACTCCGCCCGCACAAGCACCCGGGCCGGGGCCGGGCTCGGGCTGACGATCGCCCGGGAGATCGTGCAGCGCCATGGCGGCCAGATCGGCGTGGAGAGCCCGGACGAGGGCGGGGTGCGCTTCTGGTTTGAACTGCCGGCAGCATAGTGAAACCGGGCCTTCCCCGCGAGGGAAGGCCCGGTCTTTTCGTTGGGCAGATGTTCTCAGGCCGAGCGCCGCCAGCCGAAGATGGCGGCCAGCACACAGCCCCACCCCGCAGCGGTGGCCAGCGCCTGAAGCGAGGAGAGGATCACCAGCAGGGTGGAGAGCGACATCATGGAGCGGCCGCCAGCCAGCCTGGGCAGCATGAAGAGACTGAAGACCATGCTGAAGACCGAGCTTCCCAGGATCAGTACCAGCCCGATCAGGGCCAGCAGCGAGACCTGCGGGTGCTTCCGCCAGTTGGCAATGGCCAGACCGATGCCAGCCAGCAGCATCAGAAAGACGAGCAGCTGTGGCAGGAACGAGAGCGACATGAGTTGCATGGAGCTTCCTCCTTTGGGGCGGAGCCTCATCCCAGTCTACGGCCCCGGGCTATCCGGTGGCAAACCCGCTCCGGGGCGGTCTCACGGCAAGAGATCGTAAGGGCGGCGTTCAGTCGATGTAAGCGGCTGTTTAGGTAGCCGTAAGGTTGGCCTGCTACGATCAGCTTCGAAGGGAGTTGATCGCAGATGAAGTCGATCATGGAGATCCGCGGACTACGGAAAGAGGTGCCCATGGGCGGCGTGCCCCTCGCCATTTTGAAAGGGGTCGACCTGCAGGTACGGGAAGGGGAGTTCCTGGCCATTATGGGTCCCTCCGGCAGCGGCAAGTCGACCCTGCTGGGCCTGATGGCCGGGCTCGACACCGCCTCCGCCGGTTCCATCACCCTGGCGGGAACCGAGATCACCCGCCTGGGCGAGGACGCCATGGCCCGGCTGCGGGGGCGGCTGACCGGCATCGTCTTTCAGGCCTTCCACCTGATTCCCACCCTGACCGCCCTGGAGAACGTTGCCCTCCCCCTGGAACTGGCGGGCAGAGGGCGGGCGACCGACCCCGCCCGGCAGGCGCTCACGCAGGTGGGGCTCGCTCACCGGCTCCACCACTACCCCCGCCAGCTCTCGGGCGGCGAGCAGCAGCGGGTGGCGATTGCCCGAGCCATCGCCACCCGGCCGCCAGTCCTCTTCGCCGACGAGCCCACCGGCAACCTCGACAGCCAGTCGGGCCGGGCGGTAATGGAGCTGCTGCTCCGCCAGAACCGGGAAGCGGGCGCCACGCTGATCATGGTCACCCACGACCCGCAGCTGGCCGCCCTCTCTGACCGGACGATCTTCATGCAAGACGGTGTCCTGATCCGTGAGGAGGTGCATCCCCGTGACCGCCTGGTTCGCTAGCCTTCGCCTCGCCTGGCGCGACCTCCTCGCCCAGGGGCGGCGCTCCGCCTTCTTCGCCCTGCTGGTGGCCGCCGGCGTCGCCTCGCTGGTCGGGGTGCAGGGGGTGGCCCGGACCCTCGAGACCGCCGCTCACGACAGCGCCCGCCAGATGATGCAGGGGGACCTGAAGGTCACCCTCGACGCCTCCCTCACCGGCGACCAGCAGGCGGCAATCGCCGCCCTGGAGTCGCGGGGCGCTGAGCCGACCCGGGTGGTACAGCGGGTCACCTACGCCACGGCGGGCAGCCGGATGCTGCTGGTGGAGACCAAGGCGGTCGACCCCGCCGTCTGGCCCTACTACGGCGGCCTGGAGACCTTGCCCGACCGGCCCCTGGCTGACCTGCTGGGCGAGGGCAGCGCCCTGGTCGCCCCCGCCCTGCTGGAGCGGCTGGGCGTACAGGTGGGCGACACGGTTCAGATCGGCAACAGCCCCGTCCGCATCGCCGGGGTGGTGGTCCAGGAGCCGCAGGACTACTCCTCCGGCCAGATCCCCATGGGCCCCCGGGTGCTGGTCGCCCTGGGGGCGCTCCCCGAGACGGGGGGCGGCTCCCTGGAGGGGACGACCCTCCTCTGGAAGCTCCCGCCCGGCCTGCAGGCCGCGGAGGCGAAGGCGGCCCTGCTGCAGGCCTTCGCGGAGAACCGGGTCCAGACCCACACCGACTCCTGGAAGCAGTTCGCCGAACTGATGAACCGGGTCTTCGGCTTCCTGAGCCTGGTGGCGCTGGTCTCCCTGCTGGTGGGCGGCCTGGGCGTGGCTACCGCCATGCGCTCCTTCATTCAGCAGAAACTGGAGCACATCGCCGTGCTCAAATCGCTCGGGGCTACCTCGGCCCAGATCATGTGGGTCTTTTTGACCGAGGCGGCGATCCTCGGCCTCTCCGGCTCCCTGGTCGGCGCCCTGCTCGGCCTGGGGGTGCAGCAGCTCCTGCCGGTGCTGCTGAGCGACCTGATTCCGCTCACCGGCCAGCGCTCCCTCAACCTGACCGCCGCCCTGAGCGGGCTGGCCGTGGGCACCGTCATCGCCATCATCTTCGCCCTGCTGCCGGTGCGGGCGGTGCGAGAGATTCGCCCCAACCTGATCTTCCACGGGAACAGCCAGCCGGCCGCGCCCACAGGGAGGGCGCTGCTGGAATCGACGCTCGTGCTCCTGCTGGTGCTGGCCGGCCTCGGCTACCTGGCGGTGGTGCAGGCCGGCTCCGCCACCCTGGGGCTCGGCTTCCTGGGCGCCATCGTGGGGGCGGGGATCCTGGTGGCCCTGCTCTCCCGCCTGCTGCTCTTCCTGCTCCGGCTCCTGCCCCAGCGGGGTATGCCGGCCCTGCGCCACGCCCTTCGCTCCATTCGGGCGCCTGGGAGCCAGGCCCACTCGGTGGTGGTGGCCATGGGCATCTCCATCCTCCTGATGATGGTGGTCTACCTCCTCCAGGTGGGGCTGCTCCAGCAGGTGAAGGCGGCGGAGGCGCAGCCCGATGCGGCCAACCTGCTGCTGTTGAATGTCCCGAAGGAGGAGCGGGCGCCGGTCCGGGCCCTCCTGGAGTCGCACGAGGCGGTTCGGAGCGTCTTCGAGCCCACGGTAATGGTGACCGGCAGCCTCGCTGCGGTCGACGGCCGCCCGGTGGCCGAACTGACGCTGCCTCCCTGGGCCAGGGCGCCCATGGTGATGGTCTCCGCGAATGATTGGTTCACCACCGCCGATATCGGCCTGCCCTTCGTGGCCCTCGACCAGGCTGCCGCCGATGACCTTGGGGTTCAGGTGGGCTCCACCCTGCGGCTTCAGGTGAAGCAAGGCGCGGTCGACTTCACGGTGCGGGCCATTTACCCGGCGCCCGACGCTGGCGCCGGTCTGGGCGGGAAGGTGCTCCAGACTCCCGCCGGAACGCTGGACGCCTACGCCGAGATGTACATGCTCTCGGCATCGGTCAGGCCCGAGGCGGTCCAGCAGATCTCGGCCCAGATCATGGAGCGCTTCCCGCAACTGGTTCCCCTCAGCCTGGTGGACCTCTTCGACCTGATCAACCAGACCCTGGCCAAGGTGGCCAACGTGCTCCGGTTTATCACCGCCTTCGCCCTCCTGGCGGCAGCGGTGATCCTCTCGGGCTCCCTCTCCGCCACCCGGTACCGCCGGCGGAAGGAGGGGGCGCTGCTCAAGTGCCTGGGCGCCAGCCGGTTCAGCGTGGCGCTGGCATCGGCTGTCGAGAACGGTCTGCTGGGCGGGGTGGCGGGGCTGGCCGGCGGCGGCCTGGGCTTCGGCCTGGTGCAGGCGCTGCTGGTGCTGGGGAAGGTGGGCCTGACGCTCCCGCCGTGGCCCTTGCTGGCAGCGGTTCTGGGTGGCGCCCTGCTGGCGGTGCTGGCCGGCTTCGCCTCCACCCTCGATGTGCTTCAGGTCCGACCGCTTCAGGTGCTAAGGGGCGAATGAGCTGGATGTTTAAGTCAGGGTTTGCCGGGAAATACTCTCAGTGAAGGCCCGGAAAAGGGCACTTCCTGAGAGGAGGGATTCCATGCAGACCATGCCTTCGAAGAGCCGCACGCAGGTGATCATCACCGGTGTCGCCCTGCTGGTCCTGGTAATGGGGCTGATCATTTACGGCGTCAGCCAGCGCGCCCGGGAAGAGGCCCGGGAGATCGACCCGATGCTCGAGCTGGCGGAGCCGGAGAACGGAAACGCCATGCAGCCCGGGACGGCGGTCGACGCCGCCGCAACCCCCGACAGGGGCGCCATGGGGGCCGCTGACACCACCTCGCTGGCCGGCGCCGCCACCGCCGAAGCCGGTGACCAGGCCGAGGCGACCCCCGCCCTGACCACCCTGATGACCGTGCCGGAGACCCATGTGGTCCAGCCCGGCGAGACGCTCTACGATATCAGCAGGAAGTACTACGCTACGCACTTGCACGCCGGTGACATCGAACAGCTAAACAATCTGGCGAACCCCAACCAGATCGTGGCGGGAATGGAGCTGAAGCTCCCCCGGCCCGAGGACCTGGCGGCGGTCGGCCAGTAACGGAGTACAGGCGGGCCGTGGGGCCTGCCTGTTCCGCGCTTGACACCGGAAATCCGGGCGTGATACCCTCGCAGGGAGAGAATGGAACGGAGGTGAGGTAGTGTGAATGTCCAGCAGCCGGTTACCGCGCTGTGGTGTTGGCGCTCCTCGCTCACCGGGGGTCTTCGCTGACCCCTGTCCTCGCTCTATGCGCAGGTTGTGAGCCCCGGGCGCCAGCGGCAGCCCGGGGCTTTGCCGCGTCCGAAACGGATGAATGGGAGGACAAGACATTGAGCATCATCGTTCGCAGCGCACGCGCTGACGACTACCCGGCCGTACGCACCCTCATTGCCGACGCCTTCAAGAGCGACGAGCAGCACCTGTGGGACTACCTGGTCGCCAACGACCCCGCTTTGACGCCCGAGTCTGTTCGCCTCGCCCTTGGGCCCGACGGTGAGCCCGTAGCCTGCACCGTGGTCCTCCCACGGACGGTCATGGGCCCACAGGGGCCGGTCTCGGGCTCGATCGTCACCCTGGTGGCCTGCCGGCCCGACCTGCAAGGCCAGGGCTACGGCGGCGCCACCGTGCGAGACGCCGTCCGGTATCTGGCGGAGCGGGGTGACGGGTTCGGCCTGCTGCTGGGCCACCCCGACTACTACCCTCGCTTCGGCTTCGTGCCGGTCTTCCCCGAGGTTCGGACCCTGCTGCCTGCCGCCCCGCTCGGGGAGGGGGAAGCGGTCGGACTCCGCCCGGCCACCGAGGTGGACCTGCCGCTGCTGGCCAGCCTCTACGACCACCATCTGGCCGCCTGCACCGGGGCCGTGGCCCGGGGGCCGCACCCCTGGCTCTGGCGTCTGCGCAACCCCGAGCGCCACCAGCTCCTCGTGCTGAGCGAGGGCGGCCCCGCCTACGCCCTTTTCACCGAGAACCGGGAGCACGATCTGCTCTTCGTCTTCGAGGCGGCAGCCGACGAGCCCCGGGCCGCCCGCCGCCTGCTGGCCGGGCTGGCGCAGGAGGCGCTGCGCCGGGGCCTGAAGGAGGTCCGCCTCGCCACCCCGCCCGACCATCTTGTCAGCCGTGTGGCCGTGCTGCTCGATGCTGAGCAGATCATCCGCCCGGGCCGCCATACCATGGTGGTTGTCACCAACTGGGCGCCGCTGCTTCCACCTGGCTTCACCGTGGAGGCCGAGGGACTGCATCATGCCGGGCGACCCGTGCTGGCGGCGCCGCAGACGGCGCTGGTCCGGCTCGCCTTCGGCTATCGCTCCGTCGACGACCTGCTGCTGGCCGGCGAGGCCCGCCCGGTGGGGGGAGAGGAAGCCCTGGCCGAAATCCGCCGGGCCTTCCCCGCCCGCCCCGGCAAGTGGTCGCTCGCCCCCTTCTGGATGTAGAGGAGGACGGTCCATGAACATTCTGCGCAAGGCGATGGCGGAGGAGGCGGAGCGGCTCAAGCCGCTCCTGGGCCGCACGTACAGCGCCATCAAGCGCTTTCAGGAGGAGCGGACCCCCGCCAACGAGGCCCGGCTGCGGGCGGAGATGGCGCCCGCGATCATCCAGTTGATGATATTCAAGCCGCTCATGCCGCTCTACAAGCAGGAGTACTTCACCGTGCTGGAGTCGGAGTGGGAGCGGCTCGGACCCGGCGACCTGATCATGCTCTTCGACCACTGCGTCTCCATCATGCACCTGCGGCTGGAGCGCATGGTGAGCCGGAACGAGGCGGAGCAGCCCTGGAGCCACGAACTGCTGGAGGTCTTCAACCAGCGGCGGATGGCCCCCACAGCCGCCCCTGCAGGCGGCGACTTCCTCTGCGCCGGGGCCGCGGCCTCCCCGGGCCGGGCCGTGGGCTTCGCCCGGGTGGTGGTCGAGCCCGAGGGGTTGGCGGCGCTGCGCCCCGGCGAGATCCTGGTCTGCCGCTTCTCCACCCCCGACTGGATGCCCTACCTCCAGCGGGTGCAGGCGATCGTCACCGACCAGGGCGGCGCCCTCTCCCATGCCGCCATTGTGGCCCGGGAACTGGCCATTCCCAGCGTGACCGGCTGCCAGAACGCTACCGAGACGATTCGGACTGGCGATCGAATCGAGGTGAACGGCGACCTCGGTATCGTCACCACCGCTTGACACCGCATCCCTTTCAGGCAGATAATGAGAACCGTTATCGATTATGAGAGTCTCTGGAGGGATCTTGGTGGAGGTTTGCCAGGAGCGGTACTGTTCGGTGGTCTCCCGTGCGGCGGGCGAGGATCCGGCGGGCACAGCGGGCTCCTACGGCCTGTTCTTCCTGCTCGAGGTGCCGGTGCCCTGGGAGCGGGAGATCTGGAAGACCCCCGGCTTCCCCGACGGCCTCTTCGACCTGGCGGCGGCCTACCAGGAGCGGGGCGTCAGCCTGCGGCTCCTCTGCATCGCCCCCAACCCGGTCCACTCCCGGCCGGGCATGCGCCGGCTGATGATCCTCCGCCGCCCAGAGGGACCCATGGCCCGCTACGAGCGGGAGGAGTACCTGCTGCCTCCAGGCGATGTGATAGGGCTGATCCGAGCCACCCTCGACGAGGCGCCCACCGCCCCCTTCGCCCCGTACCAGGTAGATGTGACCGGCCTGCGGGACCTGCTGGTCTGCACCCACGGCACCGTAGATGCCGCCTGCGGCCGGTACGGCTACCCCGTCTACGAGCAACTGCGTGACCGCTACGCCTCCGACTCCCTCCGGGTCTGGCGGGTCAGCCACTTTGGCGGCCACCGCTTCGCCCCCACCCTGCTCGACCTGCCCGAGGGGCGCTGGTGGGCGCACATCGACCCCGAAGCGCTTGACGCCCTGGTCCACCGAACCGGCCCGGTCGGGGAACTCCGGGCCAAGTACCGGGGCTGGGGCGCCCTGGCTACCCCCTTTGAACAGGTGCTGGAGCGGGAGCTCTTCGAGCGGGAGGGCTGGGCCTGGGTCGACGCCCTGAAGGAGAGCCAGGTGCTGGAGCGCTGCCCCGAGGGGCGGTGGGCGGAGGTCCGCCTCGGTTTCCGCAGCCCCGACGGGACCCACCAAGGGCGCTACCAGGGCCGGGTGGAGGTAAGCCACCAGGTAATGACCGGCCTCGTCTCGGGCAAGGGACCGGAGCCGATGCCCCAATACCGGGTCACCCGGTTGGAACCGATCGGGTAAGGAAAGAGGCGCCGCTCTCCCCGCGAGGGAGGGCGGCGCTTTCGGCAGGGAGCCTAGTCGAAGTCGGTGGGCAGGTCTGGCTGCCGGTAGTGTTCGAAGAGGCGGTCCAACTGCTGCTCCGTCACCCGGCCCACGGAGAGCGGGGGCAGATCGGTCGCAGCGAAGAAGCCCACCCCATCGGTCTCCAGGCTGTGGGCCGCCTGACCACCCACCAGCTCGCAGCGAATGAACAGCTTGTAGCAGGGCCAGAGGAGCGGTGGATGCGGATGACGGGCCCGGTCGTAGACCGCCAGCACCTTGACAGGACGGACCAGATAGCCCGACTCCTCCTGCACCTCCCGCGCCGCCATCTCGCCAGGGGTGGCCCCCGCATCGGCCCAGCCACCAGGCAGCGACCAGAGGCCCTCGGCCCGCTCCCGCACCAGTAGAATCCGCTCCTCGGCGTCAAAGACCACCGCCCGAATATCGACCTTGGGCGTCGGGTAGCCCCTCTCGGGGGCCAGCGCCGCCCCCCACTGGTCCGGGGTGGCCGTGGTGTGAGCGCTCAGGATCTCGGCGGCGATACTCCGCAGTTCGGCGTAGCGCTCCAAATCGTATGGATCCCTGCCATAGGTGAGTCCGGTCTGAGCGATCGCCTGGATGCGTTGGGCCCACTGAAACCAGGTCGGCTGCTGCATAGCGGGGCTCCCTTCCATCGGTTGCTGCTCTTCGTTGGACGGCGCCACCGCAGCCCGTGTTCCGACAGGGAAAGCGGGTCGCTGCGCCGAAAGGGGAGAGGTGGCTGGAGATGTAGGGGGTTGTACCGGATGAGTGAGCGGATCCGCCGGGCAGAGGAGCGTTTCGTTCAGTCGATGTCCATTCTCGAAGACCTGCGGCTCCTGGAGCGGTGGAGCAGGGTGGGCACCCCCTGCATCGTGGGAGCGATGGCCTACGGCTTACAGGTCGCGCCCGATATCGACCTGGAGGTCTTCGCCGACCGGCCCACGGTTCAGGCGGGGTTCGGGGTCCTGGCCGAGGTGGCCCCGCACCCGCGGGTGCGTAAGGTCCGCTTTGCCAACGAGCTGGATGGCCCAGACCAGGGGCTTTACTTTCAACTTCGCTATCGCCACCAGAGCGGCGAGGAATGGAAGCTCGACATGTGGCTCGTGGCCCATGACCACCCCGGCCCGCTCTCCCGTGACCTGGTGACGCCCATGCGCAGGGCGCTGACCGATGAGCGCCGCGAGGCGATCCTGGCGATCAAGGAGCAGGTCCGGGCCAAGGCCCTGAGCTATCCCTCCATCGATATCTACCGGGCGGTGCTGGAGGGCGGAGCCCGCAGCCTCGAAGACTTTCAGGCCTGGCACGACCGAATCAGGCCCAGCGGCCTGACCACCTGGCGCCCGAAGCCCACCATATAGCAAAGCCAAACGCCGGCGGAACGGTCATCGTTCTGCCGGCGTTTTCCGTGGCTGCATCTGGTCAGTCAAATCGGGGGCGGATGCCGAGTCGCCCTAGCAGTGCGGTCAGCGCCAGCACCCCGATGGCGCCGTACATCGCCAGGGCAATATCGATCTGGGCGTCCCAGATATCGCCCTGGGTGCCGACGAAGGCGTCACCCACTTCGGGGGCGAGAATCCGGGCGACCCACATCTCCAGCAGTTCGTAGAAGGCTCCGGTGCCCAGGATCACCATCACCGTCAGCAGGTGGGCCCAGCCCCCGCGCACCCCTGCGGCGCGGCGCAGTAGCTCCCAGATGGGGTAGGTGATCAGCAGGCCGTAGGCCAGGTGGACCAGCCGGTCGAAGTTCATCCGGTCGGTCCGGCCAAACAGCTCGTTCAGCCACTCGAAGGGAACCTGTGTGTAGGCGTAGTGGGCGCTGTACGTGTGCAGGGTCATGAAAACGACCAGCAGGAAGTAGCTGAGATTGCTGAACCGGAACCAGCGGTAGGTTCCGAATGCAGCAGCGGCGGTGGCAAAGACCAGGAGATTCTCAATCCACCAGTCATACGGGAAGACCGGGTTGATCGCCATGGCGATCCAGAAGGCGATGTAGAACCCCACCATCACCTGAAGCGGCCGGTTGGTTCGGAAGTGGGGCGGCTGATCGTGTTCCAGATGGACCCGTGACGACAAGTGGCACCCCTCCGCAGAAGCGTGATGGTTTCATCATACCTGACAAAAGCACTTTGTGCATGAACAACTTGCAGCTTCCGCGCTACTCGCCAATGCGTACCAGGGTGCAGCTCCAATCGCCTGCCGGGGCCTTCACGACCAGCTTCTCGCCAGGCCTGGCATGCTTGACCGCCTCCACCAGGGGAGAGGCCCAGGAGACCATGCCGCTGCCCGGATCGGCGGTGTTGGGCGGCACCACCTGGTAGGTCTCCTCGCCGAACTCATCGGCGATGGTGAAGAGGTCCCAGACCTTCAGGTTGCCCAGGTCTGGCGCCCCCACGGCCATCTCGCTGCCGGCCAGCCACCAGAGCGCCAGGCAGGCGGCGTCCAGCGCATGCACATCGGCGGGGGTCCGGCCAAAGGCCCGCCTCACCACCTCTTGCCGGGCCGCCGGGCCGTTGACCAGCTTGCGGCCCAGCACCCGGTTAAAGAGCCGCCGCTGAAGCTGCTCGGGGGTGACGCCCACCCAGGGGACATCTAGCACCCGGCGGAGCGGCTCCACCTGGTCCATGTCCAGGGCGTCCTCCACGACGACGACATCCACATGATCGACCTTCTCGAGAATCTTCAGGGCATCTCGCTCGGAGCCGTATGAAAGGATCTCGTAGCCCTGGCTGAGGAACCAACCGGTTGTCTTGCCGGGGTCGAGACCCAAAACCCGAACCGCCACCAACACTCACCTCGGTCTTAGTTTCTGTTTCATGATCTTCGACGCCACCAGTCTGGCCCCTCCGCCGCTTTTATGCAGTGGGCGATTTTGCCTGAACGACCGGAGATAATCGTACGTCTAGAGAGAGGAGAGGAAAGGTTCGCACGGTGGCAAAGGGAAGGGTGGTCTCCCATGGGAACATGGCGTCTGTTGCTGGTCCCCCTGCTGCTCATGGCAAGCCTGCTTTCGGCGTGCAGCGGCTCCAACCAGGAGGCGGTCGTATCGACGCCTACGGCCACCCCGGCACCGGCAGCGACTCAGGCGCCGCCCCCGGCATCGGCTCCGGCTGACCCCTCTCTCGCCGCCGTCTCCACCCCCGCAAAGATTCAGGAGATGTTAGTCGCATGCCTCACCGCCATGTCCGAGGGGAAGTGGGAGGAGGCGCGCAAACACCTGGCTGCCGCCTCGCTGACCGATGAGGCGCTGGCCTCCAAGTGGCAGTCGATTCTCAGCATGGAGTACAACGGCGATCCGAGCCTGATCGGCAAGACCCAGGTGATGAGCGTGCTGCGGTCCGGCGACAGCGCCACCCTGAAGCTGAGAACCCCGGCTTCGGGGCTCAACGGGAAGGCGACCCTGCTCTGGCGGGATTCCAGGTGGCACATCGTCGACTTCGGCGACACGGCCCTTGAGTAACCGGCAGAGCCATACATAAGACCCACCCCGGCTGTTCGGGGCGGGTCTTCTCTATCGCCTATTGGTTCATGTCCTTCAGTTCGCCGGTCACCATATAGATCGTCCACTCACCCAGGTTGGTGGCGTGATCGCCCACCCGCTCCAGGTACATGGCGACCAGCAGGAGGTAGGTCACCTGCTTCACATACTTGGGCTGGGTCTGCATGATCTCCAGGACCTCATCGAAGATCTGCTTGTAGGTGGCATCGATCTCGTCGTCCATGTCGATCATCTGCTTGGCCCGGTCTACGTCTTTGTTGACGTACGCCTCCAGCGCCTCGCGGGTCATCTCCTGGACTCGCCGGGCCATCCACGGAATGTGGACCAGCTCCTTGATCAGCGTCTCGCCCTCGAGGCGGACGACGATCTTGGCGATGTCGGTGGCGTGGTCGGCCATGCGCTCCAGGTCGGTCACGATCTTCAGCGCCGTGCCGATGGTGCGCAGGTCGACCGCCATGGGCTGCTGGAGCGCCATTAACTGCAGGCAGCGCTTCTCAATATCGATCAGCATCCGGTCGACGGTGTCGTCTCCCTCAATGACCGCCCGGGCCTGGGGGATATCCAGCCGGGCCAGAGACTGCACCGCCTTTTCGATCGCCTCGGAGACGAAGACGCCCATGCGGAGCAGGTCGCGCTGAAGCGCATCGAGCTGCTCGTGGAAGGACTGACGGGTGGTCATGCGATCTCCTCCCGACTTTATTGCGTTAGCCGAACCGCCCGGTGATATAGTCCTCTGTTCGCTGATCCTTGGGGTTGGTGAACATAGTGCCCGTCGAGCCGTACTCCACCAGCTCGCCGGAGAGGAAAAAGGCGGTGTAGTCGGAGATGCGGGCGGCCTGCTGCATGTTGTGGGTGACGATGACGATCGAGTACTTCTCCCGCAGCTCACGGATCAGGTCCTCCACCTTGGCGGTGGAGATGGGGTCCAGGGCCGAGGCCGGCTCGTCCATAAGGAGCAGTTCGGGCTTGACCGCCAGCGACCGGGCGATGCAGAGCCGCTGCTGCTGGCCGCCGGAGAGGCCCAGCGCCGACTTGCCCAGGCGGTCCTTCACCTCGTCCCACAGGGCGGCGCCCCGCAGGGAGTTCTCCACCACCTCATCGAGCACAGCCTTCCGCCGCTCGCCGTGAATGCGGGGCCCATAGGCCACGTTCTCGTAGATCGACATCGGGAACGGGTTCGGCCGCTGGAAGACCATGCCGATCCGCTTGCGCAGCAGGACCACATCGACCTGCGGGGCATAGATATCCTCGCCGTCCAGCAGAATGCGGCCGGTCACCCGCGCCCCGGGCACCAGGTCGTTCATGCGGTTCAGGCAGCGCAGAAAGGAGGACTTGCCGCAGCCCGAGGGGCCGATAAGCGCCGTCACCCGGTGTTCCGGTATATTGAGCGAGATCGAGCGAAGAGCCCGGAAGGTCCCGTAGTAGAGGTCGACGTTCTCGACGGTCATGCGCATCTGTTCGCTCAAGGCGCTAAACCCCCTTGCTCAGAGTAAGAGAGGCCGCTATTGCCCCATGGTCCGCTTGCGGTACCAGTAAAGCGGCGCCGCCAGGAGCAGGTTGAAGACCAGCACCACCAGGACCAGCAGGGCCGAGGTGCCGGCGGCGATCCGGTCGGCGTCGGGCACCAGCCCCTCCGACTTGACCGCCCAGATCCGGACCGCCAGCGTCTCGCCGGCTGCCATGAGGCTCGGGTCGGGGAAGTGGCGGGAGACGGTGACGCCGGCCGTGTAGATCAGAATCGCCGTTTCGCCGATCGCCCGGCCGGCCACCAGCGTAATGCCGGTCAGAATGCCCGGCAGGGCGGTGGGGAGCACCACCCGGGCGATGGTCTGCCAGCGGGTGGCGCCCAGGCCCAGGGAGCCTTCCCGGAAGGAGATCGGCACCGAGCGGATCGACTCCTCGGTCACCCGGACCAGCACCGGCAGGTTCAGCAGGGCCAGCGCCAGGGCGCCGCCCAGAATCGTAAAGCCCCAGCCCATGGCGTTCACGAAGATAATCATGCCGAAGAGGCCCAGCACGATGGACGGCACCGAGGCGAGCGACTCGACGGAAAGGCGGATGATGTCGGTTAGCTTACCGGGCTTGGCGTACTCGGACATATAGATGCCCGCCCCGATCCCGATCGGGAGAGAGAAGAGCAGGGAGAGGCCGGTGATATAGAAGGTGTTGAAGAGCTGCGGTCCAATACCGCCGCCGGCGGCCATTGCCCGGGGCTTCGAGGTCAGGAACTTCCAGTCGAGCACCGGGAGCCCCTGGCCCAGAATGCGGATCAGAAAGGCGGCCAGGATGATCAGGATCAAGAGGCCGGCGATCCAGAGCACCGCCGTGGCGATACGGTCCCCCATGCGCTGACGGCTCATTATCTCGCCACCCCCCGGTTGCTGACCCAACGGACCAGCAGAATCATGATCAGCGAGACCACCAGCAGGCCGAAGGCCATCATGAAGAGCGCCCGGCTCCAGGCGGAGCCCGGCGGTGTCTGGCCCATCTCCATGATGATCTGGCTGGTCAGGGTGGAGGTGCCGTGGGTGAGCGACCGCACGATGGTGGGCGAGTTGCCGATCACCATCTGCACCGCCGTCGTCTCGCCGAAGGCCCGGGCAAAGGCGAGAATGATCGCCGCCAGAATCCGCGGCCGGGCCGCGGGGATGATCACGCCCCAGATGGTCTGCCACCGGGTGGCGCCCAGGCCGAGGGAACCTTCCTCAAGGGCGACATCGACCGAGCGGATCGCATCTTCGGAGACGCCGAGGATCGTCGGCAAGACCATAATCGCCAGGATCAGGCCGGCCACCAGCACGCCGAAGCCCTGGCCGCCGAAGTTCTCGCGCACCCAGGGGACCATGGTGGTCATGCCGATATAGCCGTAGACCACCGAGGGAATGCCCACAAAGAGGTTAGAGGCCTGCCGCATCACCGCCCGCATCCACTCCGGGGCGATCTTGGCCATGAAGATGGCGCCGGCCAGGCCCAGCGGGGCGCCGATCACCAGGGCGATCGAGGTGGCGGCGACAGATCCGATGAGGAAGGGGAGGGCGCCGAAGTGACCGGCAGGCGGGTCCCAGTTGGGGCTGAAAAAGAACTCCGCCGGCGTCACGGTGGTGAAGGTAAGAAGCCCTTCCTTACCCACGAAGACCAGAATGGCGGCGATCACCAGGGAGACGGTCACCGCGCTGAGAGTGAGCAGCTGGAGGGCGATTCGGTCCGAGAAGCGCGCTCGATTCACGACAACCTCTCCTTTATCGTCGGGTGAAGTCCCGGCGCTTCACGCGTCCAGTTTCCGCGGTGGCTTACGGGTAAATACCTGTACGGCCCATCTTAACGGAAAGCTAACGAGGGTATAAGAGGGTTGGATGAAGGTTTTGTTAAGGTTTGATTAATCCTTCGGCAGGGTGAAGATGAAGGTAGAGCCCTGCCCGACCTCGCTCTCCACCCGGATCGTACCCCGGTGCGCCTCCACGATGTGCTTCACGATCGAAAGCCCAAGCCCGGTGCCCCCGGTGGAGCGGCTCCGGGCCTTGTCGACCCGGTAGAAGCGCTCAAAGACCCGGGCCAGGTCGGGCTGGGGAATTCCGACGCCGGTGTCGGCGACGCTCACCTGGATTCCACGCCCCTCTTCCCGGGCGGCAACGGTCACCTGCCCGCCGGTGGGGGTGTACTTGACGGCGTTGTCCACCAGGTTGATCAGCACCTGGGCAAGCCGGTCCCGGTCGCCCTGCACGGGGGGGAGGTCGGCGGGGATCTCGAGCACCAGGTCGATATTGCTGGCCTGTGCCTTCTGGGCCAGACGGCTGACCGTCTCGGGCACCAGCGCCTGCATCAAGACCGGCTCCCGCTTCAGGCGGAGCTTGCCCGACTCGATCCGGGAGAGGTCCAGCAGGTCTTCGATCAGGGCGCCCAGCTGCTGGCTCTCCCGCTTGATGATCTCTACGAAGTGGCGGGCGGTCTCCGGCTCCTCGAGCGCCCCTTCCAGCAGCGTCTCCGCAAACCCCCGAATCGAGGTGAGCGGGGTGCGCAGCTCATGGGTGACGCTGGCGACGAACTCGGTCCGCATCTGCTCCAGCTGGCGGGAGCGGGTGATATCCCGCAGGACCAGCAGCACGCCCCGCTCGCTCTCCCTGCCGGTGGGGGCGAGCCGGGCCTCCAGGATCTGCGTCTCGGGCCGGGCACGCCGGATCTCCAGCGAGGCGGCGTCGCCCGTCCGGAGCACGTGCTGCAGCTTCTCGTCGAGGTCGAAGTGGTGGGTCACCTCCAGGTGATCTTTGCCCACCGCCTCCCGCGCCAGTACCCCCAGCATCTGCTCGGCGGCTGGGTTCATGAGGGCGATCTTCTTCTTGCTGTCGATCAGGAGCACGCCGTCGGCCATGTGCTGGAGAATCGCATCCATGCGGGTCTTCTCCCGGCTCAGCTCGCTCAGCCGCTGCCGGAGGTGGCTGGCGGTGGCGTTGATTCCCTGCTTCAGGTCGAGCATCTCGGTCACGTCGGGCTCCTCGGAGGCCAGGGTGCGGGAGAAGTCGCCCTCGGCCACCCGGCGGACCACCTCGGTGGTCTGGGCCAGCGCCTCTGCCAGCCGGGCGGTCACCTGGTATCCCCAGAGGGGCGGAATCACCATGGCGACCAGCAGCACGGTCCAGGTGAGCAGGTCGATGGGGCGGATCCCCTCGGTCATCGCCCGCTGCAATTGGCCCGTGAGCAGGTAGGGCAGCCCGATCAGGAGCAGGAGCAGCACCGGGACAAGAAAGTAGAGCACCGCCTGCCAGTGCAGCCGCTTCATCTGCGTTTGGCCCCCGCGAACTTGTAGCCGGCGCCGCGCACCGTCTCGATCAGCTTCGGATCCGAGGGGTTCTCCTCGATCTTGGCGCGCAGGTGGCGAATGTGCACATCGACGGTGCGGACATCGCCGAAGAAGTCCTGGCCCATCACCCGGTCGACCAGTTCGTCGCGGCTGAAGACGCGGCCGGGCTGCCCGGCCAGCACCTTCAGAATCTGAAACTCGGTGGGGGTCAGGTCGACTCGCTGTCCGTCACGGGCCACCTCGTAGGTGACGAAGTTGATCGAGAGGCTGCCGTAGACCTGGGTCTCGTCCTCTTCGGGCTCACCGGTCTTCCGGACCCGACGCAGAATCGCCTTGACACGGCCTGTCAGTTCCCGCGGGGAGAAGGGCTTGGTCACGTAGTCGTCGGCCCCGATCTCAAAGCCTACCACCCGGTCGATCTCTTCGCCCCGGGCGGTCAGCATCAGCACCGGCACCTCGGAGACCCGCCGAATCTCTTTGAGCACGTCGAAGCCATCCATGCCGGGGAGCATCACATCGAGCACCACCAGGTCCAGCCCGCCACCTCTGGCGATCTGGAGCGCCTCCTCACCGTTGGCGGCGGTCAACACTTCATAACCCGCTCTGCGCAGATTGTAGGCGACCAGTTCCACGATCGAGGCCTCATCATCGACCACCAGAATCCGCTCCGGCAAGCGCAACACCTCCGCCCTTGCTCCTACGACCATCGTAGCACAAAGGGGGGCACAAGGCCCCCCTGCGTTCTTCTGCGCTTACTTCTCCTCCATCTTGCTGATGGGAATGAAGCCGGTCTCCTCCACCGCCGTCTCCTGGAACTCCTTGCTCATGATGAAGTCCAGGAGCGCCTTGGTCACCCCGGTGGGTTCGCCCTTGGTGTACATATACTCGTAGGCGTAGATCGGCCACTTGCCGCCGGTCACCGCCTCCGGGGTGTATTCCACACCGTTCAGCTTGAGCACCTTCATCTTGTCGGGCTGAATATAGGCGGCATCCACATAGCCGATGGCGCCGGGGGTGGTGGCGATGTTGTCCCGGATCTTGCCGTTGGAGTCCTGCACCACGGCGTTCTTGGTGATATCGGCCTGGTTCTTCAGCACCTTCTCCACGATGGTGGCCCGGGAGCCGGAGGACTGCGGGCGGCTGATCACGGTGATGGGGGCGTCCTTGCCGCCGACTTCCTTCCAGTTGGTGATCGCCCCGGTGAGAATCTGGGTCGCCTGCTCCATGGTCAGGTTGTCGACCGTGACATCCTTGTTGGCGATGAAGACGAAGGGGGCCACGGCCACCCGGAACTCGACCAGGTCCTTGGCGGTCTCGCCGGTAGCCTTCACGTCCGAGTTGCCAATGTTCACCGCGCCGCTGGCCACCTGGGCCAGGCCGTTGAAGGAGCCGCCGCCGCTGACGTTGACGGTCACCTGGGTGTGCTTCTCCTCGAACATCTCCTTGGCCGCCGTCGCAAGGGGGAGGAGGGCGGTGGAGCCGCTCATGGTGACGGTGCCGGAGAGCGCCCCGGGCCCGGCCTGGTCATCCTTGCCGCCGCCGCAGCCGGCCAGGGCAAGCATGGAGAGAAGCAGAAGACCAGCAGTCCACTTACGAAGATTGTTCATCGGATTCGACATCTCCTCTTCCGAAGGATAGTAACCTTACATCTTCACTGTACTCAACCAGTGTTAAGGTGTGGTTAAGAGGAGATTGTGACCCGAATAAGGTTGTTATACGTCTTCTTAACCAACTGTCGCGTGGAGTTGGGGATCCTGCGACGAATGGCAGAAGAGTTCGTTGGCAATCGCCTCGGCTGAGCGGGGGCGTCCGGCGCTTCGGGCCTTCTCCTTCATGGTTGCCAACTGCTCGGGGTGGCCGAAGAGCAACCGGGCCGCCTCGTCGCCTACCCGCTGTTCGCTGGTGATCGCCGCCGCCCCTGTCTGCACCAGGAAGGACCCGTTCTCCTCCTCATGGCCCGGCAGCGGGCTGAGCAGGAGCATGGGCAGTGCGAGCGCCATCGCCTCGCTGCAGGTGATGCCGCCGGGCTTGGTCACCAGCAGGTCGCTCTGGGCCATGTGCTCGGCTACCTGGTCGGTAAAGCCCACCACACTGATGCGGGAATCGGCGCCGAAGCGGTCTTGCAGTTGACTCTCCAGGGCCTGGTTGGTCCCGCAGATCACGGTTACCTGCAGCTGCGGCTGGGGCAGGGCAGCCAGGGCGCTGACCGCCTCGACGATGGGCCCGAGCCCGAGACCTCCGCCCATGACCAGGACCCTGCGCTGCGGGTCATCGGCCGGGCGGGCGGCTGCCAGCCGGCTCGCCTCGGCAAACTCGGGGCGAATGGCCACCCCGGTCACGGCGATGCGACTCCGGTCTACGCCCATGTGGCAGAGCGCCTCTCGGGCCACCTCGGAGGAGACGCAGTAGCGGTCGACCCCGTCGCAGACCCAAAACCCGTGCGGGAGGAAGTCGGTCAGCGCCATCACCACCGGAACGCGGAGCCGGCCGGTGTTCCGGAGATGGGCGGCCACCCCCGCCGGAAAGGGGTGTGTGCCGACGATCAGGTCCGGCTGGAACCGGTCGATCTCTTGTTTGACAAGCCGGCCCAGCACCAGCCGGACAAAGGCCCGGAGGGGCCAGCCCACCTCCATGTGATAGAGGCGACGGTAGAGAGCGGGGAAGTGCTCGATCAGCCAGAGGTAGGCCCGGGAGAAGAGGTTGATCACCGGGCTCTTCACCTGCACCGGCTCTGCCTCGCAGGCCGGGTCGATGGCGCGGCAGAGGGCGGCGATCGCCTTGGCCGCCGCGAGGTGACCAGAGCCGAAGTCGGCGGAGAGCAGCAGGACGCGTCGGGACATTCAAGGCCACCCCCCGTTTCGCAGAATGTGAGCTTCTCTGTGGTGTAGGACGCCCACTGATCAGGCTCATCCTTCAATCTCTGTGCCACGGTGCAGAATAGATTCGTCTACCTGGGCAACCTTTCCTCCGTTGCGCCGGACCGACCGGTCGGGTGGAACAAGCGGTTGGCTCGATCCGTCGAAGGGACAGAGGCACCGTATGAGGAGGGCCACCCGATGCGGAGACTGCTGGCCTGGCTCCTGATTCTGCTTGTCCTGACCGGCTGTGCGTCCGGCTCAAAGCGGCAGAGCGAACCCGCTCCTCCCCTGGCCCCGGTCGTTCAGCCGAGCAGCCCACCCGTGGGCGACTCCGCCCCGCCGCCGGTCGCTGAGGTCTGGTCGGCCAGGCCTGGTATGAGCGAGGAGGCCTTTGTGCGGGAACTGCTGGGCGCCCTGGCTGCGGGCAGCCGGGTTCTCTGGCTGCCGGAGGGCGGGCTCGGCAGGGGGATGTCGGAATCGGGTTTGCCGGCCTTTCAGGCCAACCACCTGCGGCGGGCGGCCGGGGCCTGGGAGGCGGCCGGCTCCCCTGAGCTCGACCTGAGCCCTCATGTGGGCTCTATCTCCCTGCACCAGTATGTCCAGCGCTTCCCGTTCCTGGACACGGCGTCGGCGCAGATTCTCCACCTGGACCGGACCGGGGCGCCGGACCGGTTCGGGGCGCTGGTGCATGTGAAGCCCCACGCCGCCTTCTTCTACCTCGCCTTCCGGCGCGACGGCGAGAAGCTGGTGCCGGTCCGGCTGGTCGACACCAAGCTTCACGCCTTCCGGCGGGCGCCGGCCGAAGACCTGCGCCTGCTCGACCTGATCGCGGCCAGCCGGTGGGAGGAGCTGGCGGGCCATCTGCTGGTGCCCTACGAATGCCTGGTGGCCGCCGAGCCGCATGGTGAGCGGGTGCTGCCCTTCTCGCAGCTTGTCTCCCCCGACCGGCTGAAGGTCGGCGCCCACGAAGGACGCCTCATGCTGGGGGAGCAGGCCTTCTCCTTCGATTGGGTCCGCCTGCCGGACGGAAGCTACAAGGTGGTTGGGGCGACGCTCTATCCGGCAGAGTACCGGCCCGACAAGCCGCAGCCGTTGCCCGTTGCGGCCCTGCCTTCTGCTCCCGGTCTGACCGAGGAGGCGGTTCGCAGCACGGCGGCGGCCTTTGTCCGGCTCTGGGGCGAGGGGCGCATCGCTGAGGCAGAGGCGATGGCGCCCGACCTGGCCCGATTCCATGCGCTCTCCGCCCTCGCCGACTCCGGGCGGTTTGATTGGGTGAATCACCAGTCCTACTGGAGCCTGGCGGCGGAGAAGGCCCGGCTCGATTTCGGCTTCGACGCCGCTGCCCCGGTGGACTGGGCCGGCGCCCGGGTCACCGAGGTGAGCATGGCGGAGCCGGTTCGGGCCCGGGTCACCTTCCCGGGTGGCCCGGTCACGGTAGACGTGTATGTAACCGCTCCGGGGCAGGTGGGCGCTATCGCCCTTGGCTACCCCTGGGAGAACGGCCGGAGCCAGGGGCGGGAGGAGTACCTGCTGGACAGGCTTCCCCGCCTGGGCGACTGGGAGCGGGGCGCCCGGTTCCTGGAGGCGCTGGCGGCGGGCAGTTGGGCCGGTGCGGCCCGGGCCGCCGGGCTGTCGGAGGCCGAACTGACCGCCCTGCTGGAGCGGGAGGCGCAGTGGGCGGCGGGCGGGGAGCGGCCGGCCGGCCCGCAGGGCTGGCTTGCGGAGGCCCAGCGGCTGGCCGGCAGCGCACAGACGGTCGAACCCGGTTCCTGGCCGGTCTCCTGGCAGGTGATGCATGGGCTCGGGGTCGACCTGATACAGGGCGACCTCCGGGGCCACCTCGCCTTCACCGGCCCCGATGGGGACCGGCGGCTTGCGCTCGCGGCCCTGGGCAGTGTGGAGAGCAGCCCGACGCTCCCCGTCGGGATCTATGCGCATACCCGCTCCGGCGGGCTGCGCGAGGAGTGGCGCCGCCCCGCTGATTTGGGCTACCTGCACGTCAGCCCGGCCGGCCAGAAGCTGCTCTTCTTCCAGATGCCCTTCGACGGCTCCGTGCATGGGCCACTCCGCTTCTACCGCCCCGAGGGCGGGCAGCTGGCGCCGGTTCTCGACCTGAGCGCCCCCGAGGGGATGCAGTGGCAGCCCTGGCAGCTCTGGCAGTCCCCCGGCCAGCCCCAGTGGTGGGCCCCCTACGCAGCCCCCGACAGCCCCCTGCCCGCCGGTGTCGCGCAGATTCGCTGGGACGATGCCGGGCCCCGCATCGTGGCCCAGATTCCCTCCCCCGACATGGAGCAGAACGGCACGGGGCGGTTCGTCGATGTGGATGGTGATGGCGTACTCGAGTTTGCGGGCCTGCGCGGCATGCCCAACTCCGGGGAGGAGCGGCCGGTCTCGGTGCAATGGCAGGTAGATGGCGGCTGGCAGGAGCGCCAGTACCCTGCCGGGAGCTACTGGCCCTCCCCGCTGGCGGACCGGTTGGGGAGCCGCATCGTCTTCCCGCTGCCGGGCCGCCTGGTCACCATTCGCTTCCGGGCCGGTGTTGGCCCCGGCGAGGTGGTGGAGTACCCCTTCCCCTTCCAGCAGGAGCACCAGCCCGGCAACGACAGCCAGTTCCGCTCCACCGACGGGCTCATCTGGTGGCAGGGTGGCGAGCAGTTCCACTGGCTGGGGGCCAAGGGGATCGTCAGCGTGCCGGGCGGCCAGGTGGTGGCGGCAGCCGATCTCCTGGGACGGGGCCGCACCATGGTGCTGGTCAGCGAGCGGAGTCCGTCAGCGCTGAGGCTTTATGAACTGGATGGCACGCTGATCTGGCAGGCCGCCTGGCCCTATTACCTGGAACCAGGCGTCAGCGCTCCGCTGACCGACGAGGGGCGTATCGATGTCGCCGCCCACGGGCGCCACCCCGATGAGCCGCGCATCTCCCGGATCATGGCCCTGCGGGTCTCAGACCGGGGGCCTCAGCTCCTCTGGCAGGGGCCCCTGCTCTCCCGGGCCCGGGGCGTAGACCTGGCCGTGGCCGATGTGGACGGCAGCCCGCTGCGGGACATCTTCTTGCTCCGGTGGGGTTCTAAGGGCTACCAGGGGCTCGACCTCTACAGCGACTCCGTCACGCCCTGGGGCAAGCCGTTGATCGGCGCAGAGGCGCCCTGATCGGAAGGCCCTGCCGTATCGCCCGGGGGCGCCGGTGGAAACTTATCGCCTGTACTGCCAGATGGCTGGATTCAGGCAGGGGGATTTGTACCGACGCAGAAAACTTAATGGGATGAATCATATGGTGGTCCCGTGCAATGCGGGCCACGAAAGGAGATCCGTCCTCATGGCGAAGCGACTGACCCGAGCCGAAGTCCCTGTGGAGCAGACCTGGAACCTGGACGACCTCTTTGAGACCCCCGAACTCTGGGAGCAGGAACTGAAGGCGATTGAGGCCGACGCCGGCTCTGTTACCCAGTACAAGGGCCGTCTCGGTGAGAGCGCCGCCACCCTGCTGGCCTGCCTCACCGCCCTCGAGGAGATTCAGGGGCGGATGATCCGGGCCGGCACCTACGCCAACCTCCGCATGTCGGAAGACGGCACCAACCCCGCCAACCAGGCGGCCGCCGCCAAGGCGCAGGCGATGTACGCCCGCCTGGGCGCCGCCTTTGCCTTTGTGCAGTCCGAGATTCTGCTCCTGCCCGACGGGACCGTTGAGCGCTTCCTCGGTGAGGAGGAGGGGCTCAAGGTCTACGCCAACATGCTGGAGCAGGTGCTGGAGACCAAGCCCCACGCCCTGCACCCCGAGACCGAGGCGGCCCTGGCCGCCCTCTCCGAGGTGACCGGGGCGCCCTACATGATCTACAGCCGCGCCAAGTCCTCCGACATGCAGTTCGAGCCGATTCAGGTGGGGGACCAGGAGTACCCCGTCTCCTTCTCGACCTACGAGGAGAAGCTGGAGACCGACCCCAACGTCGAGACCCGCCGGTCGGCTTTCAAGGCCTTCTCCGAGGGGCTCACCAAGTACAAGAACACCTTCGCCGCCACCTTCGCCACCGAGGTGAAGAAGAACGTGGTGCTGGCGAAGCTCCGCAAGTATGAGTCGACCACCCACATGCTCTTGAAGCCCCAGCGGGTGACCACCGACGTCTACAGCAACGTGCTCGACGTGATTCAGACCGAGCTCGCCCCGCACATGCGGCGCTACGCCCAACTGCGCAAGCGGGTCCTGGGCCTCGACAAGCTGCTCTACTGCGACATTGAGGCGCCGCTCGATCCCGAGTACAACCCCAAGGTCACCTACGACGAGGCCTCGAACATCATCCTCGAAGGCCTTGAGGTGATGGGGCCCGAGTACCTGAAGATCATGCGGACCGCCCTGAAGGAGCGGTGGGTCGACTGGTCGGACAACGTGGGCAAGTCGACCGGCGCCTTCTGCGCCTCGCCCTACGGCGCTCACTCCTTCATTCTGATCAGCTGGGCCGGCACCATGCGCAACGTGCTGGTCCTGGCGCATGAGCTGGGCCACGCCGGCCATTTCATGCTTGCCAACAAGTACCAGCGGCTGGTCAACACCCGTCCGTCCACCTTCTTCGTGGAGGGGCCGTCTACCATTAACGAGCTGCTGGTCGGCCAGCACATCATGGCCAAGTCCAACGACCCGCGCATGAAGCGCTGGGTGATCATGCAGTTCCTGGCCACCTACCACCACAACTTCGTCCGCCACCTGCTGGAGGGCGAGTTGCAGCGCCGTATCTACACCCTGGCCGAGAAGGGCACCCCGATCACGGCGGTCACCCTGAGCGAGACCAAGGGCCAGATTCTGAACGACTTCTGGGGCGGCGAGGTGGAGGTCGAAGAGGGCGCCAAGTTAACCTGGATGCGCCAGCCCCACTACTACATGGGCCTCTACCCCTACACCTACGCCGCTGGCCTGACCGCTTCCACGGCCGCGGCCCAGGCAATCCGGGAGGAGGGGCAGCCTGCGATCGACCGGTGGCTCCAGGCGCTGAAGGCCGGCGGCACCCTGAAGCCGCTGGAGCTGATGCAGCTGGCCGGCATCGACATGTCGAAGCCCGAGCCCATCCAGAAGGCGGTCGCGTATGTCGGCTCCCTGGTCGACGAGTTGGAGAAGAGCTTCTAAAATCACGGCGGGGCCCGCTTCCCAGCGGGTCCCGCTCCTCATGACGAAAGGGGCAACGACCATGGTTGATGCGATCCGCGAGCTGCTGGGGGAGTTGACTTCGATCGATGCGATCTCGGGCGATGAGCGGCCGATGGTCCGCCACCTGGTGGAGCGGCTGAGGGGCAAGGTCGACGACCTCTCCGGCGATACCGCCGGCAACCTCTACGCCGTGATGCGCGGGCCGGCGCCCGGCCCGACCGTGCTGATCGCCGCCCATATGGACGAGATCGGCATGATGGTCAAGAGCGTGGAGAAGAACGGATTCCTGCGCTTTGAGAAGGTCGGCGGTGTGATCGACGCCCTGCTGCCCGCCCGGGTGGTGCGGGTGAAGGGGCTCACCGGGGTGGTGGGCGTGAAGGCCGGTCACTACCAGAGCGAGCAGGAGCGGACCCAGGGCAAGAAGCATACCGAGATGTACATCGACATTGGCTGCCGGAACGATGAAGAGGTGGCGGCGCTTGACATTCACATCGGCGATCCGATCACCTTCGTTAACCCGCTGGTGACGCTGGGCGGCAACGCCAACCTGGTGGCCGGCAAGGCGGTGGATAACCGCCTGGGCGTGGCGGTCTTGCTGCACCTGCTCCTGAGCGGCGTCCGCCCGGCGGCGGGCACCCTGGCGGCCGCCTTCACCGTGCAAGAGGAGGTGGGCCTGAAGGGGGCCAAGGTGGCGGCGGAGCGCTGGCTCCCCGACCTGGCCATCGCCCTTGACACCATGCCCAGCGGCGACACCCCTGAGATGAGCTACCACAAGGACCTGAACATCGCCATCGGCCAGGGGCCGGCGATTCAGGTGATGGGGGGCGCCGGTGGCCGGGGGAACCTGCTGCACCCGGTGGTGCGGGAGTTCCTGGTGGAGACCGCCGGGGCAGAGGGGATTCCGGTGCAGCTCTGCACCTTCACCGGCGGGAACAACGACTCCGCCTCCATGGCCTGGGCGGCCAAGGGGGTCGCCGCCGGCTCCATCACCCTGCCCCGCCGGTATTCGCACTCTCCGGTGGAGGTGGCCGACCTGCGGGACGCCGCTGCGGCCTACCAACTGCTCGAGGCGATTACAGCCCGGATGGACCGCCTGCCCGCCTTTCACTTCATGCCCTAGGCATCAGCGCTCGCCTGGCGCGCAAAGGCCCCCCGCCACCGCGTTGTGGTCGGGGGGCCTGTTCTCCTTCTGCCTCAATCAGCAGGCGCAGACGACGAAGCGCTCTCCACCAGTTTGCGATACAGGTCGTTGCGATTCGCACTCTCCGTCTTCCG
>JBMONB010000164.1:0-4414 GCA_049325315.1 Bacillota bacterium
GCCCGCTGCCGGCCCGACCTCACCGCAAAGTCGGCCCGCATCTGCGTGTAGTAGAGGAACTCCAGCTCGGCGGCGACGTGGTCGGGCATGTTCTTGAAGCCTTCCCAGACCTGGACCCGCGCCTCCTGGTATCTGCGGGAGACCAACCGGGCGGATTCGCCCATGAGGACGCCGCCGCCAAGATAGATCGACTCGTACGGTGCGGCCAGCATCTTCTGCGGTCCGTAGAAGAGCTTGCAGTACGCCACCGTCAGTTCGGTCAGGTCCGGGGTGTGGCGGAGGCCTTCGGCCATTTCATCCACCAGGTGCAGCAGGCGTTCGGCGCCCACGGCTGCGAGGTCGTCCCGTAGCCCGGCCAGGAAGGCGGGGTCGTAGAGCGTCGCATCGGGCTGGTGGAAGAGGAGGGCCAGTCGCTGGTAGATGCGCGCAGAGGGCAGAAGAGCGCAGGGCTGCGTCATGGGTTAGTCGCCTCCAGTGGCGGCTCGGGTAACGCCCCGGCCGAGGAAGGTAGTGCCCAGGGTGTAGAGGAAGGCAGCCAGTGCGAGCAGGCCGGCCGTCATCAGCACCTCGGTCAGGGTCACGGAGTAGGCCTTGTACGGGATCATCGCCATCGGGGCAGTGCCCAGGCCGACAACGATCTGCAGGAACCAGGCGCCCAGGCCGCCGGCCAGGGCCAGGCCGCCGGCGGCCAGCATGCCGCCCGGGCTCCGACCGGCCTCGGTCAGGATGATCACCAGCGGGGAGACGATGCCCAGGGCCACCTGGAGGCCCCAGAAGAGCACAGCGTTGAAGCCGCCGAAGAGAATGGCGCTGTAGGCCGCATCCATGCCGAGCACCTTCACCCCGGTCATGACCGCCAGCAGGGCCAGCATACCCACCAGCACCTTACCCACGAAGGCCGCCGAATCCTTGGCATCCACCAGCACCGCCACGATCAGCAGGCCGGCAGCGCCCATTGCGAGCGCCAGGGCGACGATGAAGAGGGTGGTGGAGGCGCCGTACCAGAACGGCCGGGCGGCCAGAGCGGCGAAGACGGTGCCGAGAATCGCCGGGGCTGCCAGGGCCAGCACCAGGCCGATGGCGGAGACCGCCTTGGAGCTCTGCTGCTCCTTGTTCAGGGCGTAGAGCTTGTAGCCACGGACCAGCAGCACCAGGCCGTAGGT
This sequence comes from Bacillota bacterium, assembly GCA_049325315.1. Classification (GTDB taxonomy): domain Bacteria; phylum Bacillota; class Sulfobacillia; order Symbiobacteriales; family Symbiobacteriaceae; genus JAWLHU01. The sequence continues at coordinate 1,164 of JBMONB010000164.1, forward strand.
CATCGCCATCCACCAGAGCGGGGAGGCGAGGTTCGGGCTGGTCAGGAAGCCAAAGAGCGCCGCCGGGTTGCCCAGGTCCGAGAAGATGGCGAGCAGGGCGGCCACCAGCGTGGAGACGGAGACGAGGGTGGCGGGGCCGGAGATGCGGGCGAGCGGCTTGATGCCGGCCAGATCGCCGAGGGCGGCGAAGAAGGAGACACCGGCAGCGGCGCCGGCCAGGAAGCCGTAGACCGCCACGAGGATGTTCCAGGGAGCGGTGTCACTGGTGCCGAAGAGCGACTGGCCCTGCAGGAAGACCGCCACATGGGCGCCGAAGCCGGCCACGGCCAGGAGGCCGAGCGTATAGAACCAGGGGGAGTTCTGCTTGGTCATGTTCGCTTACCTCCCTTCACCGGGCAGGCCGGCGTAGAAGCACTTGGGCTGAGCGCCCAGCTCGGGACGGAGCTGCCTGGCCTTGTTGGCCTCGATCTGCTTGGCCACCTCGCTGTTCGGGTCGTCCAGGTCACCGAAGAACCGGGCGCCCGAGGGGCAGGCGGCGACGCAGGCGGGGGTCATGTTGCCGGCGTCGATGCGGTGCGAGCAGAAGGTGCACTTCTCCACCACGCCACGGGGGCGAATCGGTACCTCGGCGTTGTACCAGCCCGGCTTGCCGCCGACCTCGACCCACGCGGTCTCCTTGTTGAAGGTACGGGCGCCGTAAGGGCAGGCGGCGATGCAGTACTTGCACCCGATGCACTTGTCGTAGTCGATCGCCACGATGCCGTCCGGCCGCTTGTAGGTGGCGCTGACGGGGCAGGCGTTGACGCACGGAGCGTCGTCACAGTGCATGCAGGGCATGGGCAGGGGGGTTACCCGGTAGTCGGGATAGGGCTTGTTGTTCGGCACGGTGCGAACCTGACCCCAGAACATCCCGTCGGGGATGTTGTTCTCCGCCTTGCAGGAGATGGTACAGGCCTGGCACATGGTGCACTTGTCGATATCAACCAACATGCCATAACGAGGCATCTACGCTCACCTCCTTAAACCTTGCGGACCCGCACGCGGGTGTTGAAATAGCAGGAATGGCCAGACAGGTGGTCATAGGCGACACCGGTGATGTCGTTGGGGTTGACACCCTTGTCCTTTGCCACCTTGCCGTAGGCCTTGTGGCCGAGACCGAAGGGCATGGAGACCACCTCGGGGTGGACGCCCGGCCACACCTTGGCCCGGGTGACCAGCTTGCCGAAGGGGGACTCGACCTCGATCCGGTCACCGTCAGCGATGCCCAGCTTGGCGGCGGTCTCGGGGTTCAGCTCGGCCGGGTTGTCATAGGCCTCACCGATCAGCGGGTTGTAAGACTCCATGGCCCAGGTGTTGTTGGCCGAACGGCCCTCGGAGTTCAGGGTCAGCTTGTAGGAGGCGAGCACCAGCGGGAACTCCTTCTTGTCGCCCAGGAAGACCGGCTCCTCGAAGTGGGGGACATAGACCTTGTCGCCGCGGGCCCGAATGTGGATCGCATCCAGGTCGGTGTCGGTCATCTTTAGCTTCTCGAGGGTGGCCTTCAGGTTGCCCGAGTAGAACTCGAACTTCTTGGACGGGGTCTTCTGCTTGCTGGCATCGCCGTACTTAACCGGAGAGCCGGAGAAGACGCCCTTCTCCTCCCACTCGGACCAGGGCATGACCGACTCGACCGTCGCCTTTACATACGCTTCGATGCCGTTGCCCATCTTCTTCATCTGCTGGTCGACGAAGCCGCCCATTTTGGCTGCCAGGTCAAAGAAGATCTGACCGGTCTGGCGGGTGTCGAACATGCGGTCCACGACCGGCTGCTTGATCCGGACCTCAGGGATGCCGCCGGCGTCCGGCGACGTCTCGTACGCCCACTTCTCCAGGGTGGTGGGGGTGGGGAGGACGATATCGGCCATGAGGGTCATCTCGGAGGCAAACGGGGTGACGTGGACGAAGAAGGGGAGCTTCTTCAGCGCCTCAGTCCAGCGCCAGGAGCCCGGGGCGGAGTGGTTCCAGTTGGCCATCCAGGCGATGGCGGTGTCGATCGTGTAGGGCTTGCCCTCGATGATCGAGTCAGCCACCTGGTTGGAGACCACGCTGGCATTCGGGAAGAGCTTGGTCTTGCGGAAGTCCAGTCGGGGCATGGCGGCCGACTTCTTGCCGATTTCGTCGGTGGCCGAGGTTCCGGGCTTCTTCATGGAGACGCCGCCCTGCACCACAATGCCGCCGGCCCGGTCATAGGAGCCGACCAGGGCGTTCAGGGCGAAGATGGCGAAGGAGTTGTACGATCCGTTGGTCCAGGCGGTGGCGCCGCGGGCACGCCAGGCGATGGCCGGCTTCGAGGTGGCGAACTCCCGGGCGATCCGCTTGATCGTATCCGCCGGGATGCCGGTCTTCTCGGCCGCCTTGGCCACCGTGAAGTCCTTCAGCTCCAGGTTCCACCACTTGATCAGGCCGAGGGTCTCCTTCTCCGCGAAGTCCTCTTCGTTCACGGTCTGACCAGTCTTGAAGGAGCCGCCGGCCTTGAAGTCGCCGACATAGCTCTTGTCCCACAGGCCGTTCACCAGGATCTCATGGGCGATGGAGAGAGCCAGGGCGCCGTCGGTGCCGACGTTGATCGGAACCCACTCGTCCGCCAGGTTGGCCGAGACGTTCATGTGCGGGTCGATTACAACGACCTTGCACTTGTTGCCACGGGCCTTGCGGATGTTACCCCACTGGTTCTGCAGGCGGGCGGTGGGGCGGTGGGCCTCCAGCGGGCTCAGCCCGAACAGCAGCAGGTAGTTGGACTTCTCGATCTCATAGGCGCTGTACTTGAACTGGCCGTTGGCCATCCACTGGCCCATCTTGTCGCCTTCAGCGCAGAGCGCCGAGTGGGAGATGGCGTTGGGGGTGCCGTAGATCTTTGTGAAGTTGCCATAGACCGCGTCGGCATCGGAGATCATATACCGGCCGCGGATCAGCAGGAACCGGTGGGCCTCACCCTTGTCGCGCAAGGTATTGAGCCGCTTGGCGATCGTCTCCAGCGCCTCATCCCAGGAGATGGGCACCCACTTGGGATCCTGATCAAGCCCCTTGTTGGGGTTGGTCCGCTTCATCGGCCCCTTAATCCGGTCCGGGTCGTATAGGGTCTGCAGGTTGAGGAGGCCCTTGGCGCAGATCGCACCGTTGGTCACCTTGGAGAGCGGGTTGCCCTCAATGTGGACGGCGCGGCCATCCTGCACCTTGACCCGCATGGGGCAGACGGCGGGGCAGTTGATACA
>JBMONB010000165.1:0-4298 GCA_049325315.1 Bacillota bacterium
CAGGACGGGTACAACGTGGCGGCCAGGTGCTCTTCCAATCTAACCCGACACGCTTCCAATTCATGTTGCTTCATAAGAAGCCTTTCGCGACTGGATCTTAGATTCCTGCTAACGGAGTACTACTAGATCCCCTCCGTCCGCCGCAGGTAGGCGAAGTTCTCCCAGCGGATCAGCAGAAGTTGTCCATCCGCCCGCCAGCCCAGCACCAGCCCCTGGCCGGCGGCATGATCGACCCCCTGCGGGGAGAGGAGTTTGACCTCGCCCCAGTCATGGGCGGGCCGGTAAGACCAGCCGGAGGCGGCCCGGGGCCAGGCCGGGGGCGGTTCCTTGCGCACCGCCGGCAGCGCCGCATCGCTCACCTGCCAGCTGCCCACATCGAGGGCGAGCCAGCGGGTGGTTGCCTCGAAGCTCTTCGGGTCGCGGCTGACCACATCCTCAAAGAGGAGGGTTTGTCCATCGTCGGCCCAGCGCATGGGGATGTAGATCGGCTTGGAACTCTGGGAGAGCTTCACCCTGGCGGCATCGGTGTAGAGCCGCTCGGCCATCTTCTCCAGGCTGAAGAGAACGATGGAGGCGGGGGCGACGAGGGTGGACTCATCGGCGCGCCGGAGATCGACCAGCGAGCCGGCCAGGTACTGGCGGTCGGGGGAGAGCGGGCCCCAGAACCAGGTCTGGCTCTCGTGCCGCCTCCCCTCCCTGGCGTTCAGATCCCAGACCTGAAGGGCGCCGGTGGTAGGCAGCAGCATCAGGTTATCGAGCCAGTGGACCTGGCTGTGCGCCCAGTCGGCGGTGAAGGGGGTCAGCCAGCGCTCGCCGCTCTCGGTGTCGACCACCCAGACCTGCTCCCGCTCGGTGGTGGTCGGGTCGGTGGCCGCCAGGTAGGCCCAGCGGGCGTCGGGGGAGAGGGAGGCGCGCAGCACGTCGACCGGGGCTTCGCCAACCACCGTCTCCTTGCCGGTGGCGGGGTCCAGCGCCACCAGTCGGGGCGGCGCCTCGCCGGTGTAGAAGGCGATGGTGGAGCGGCGGACCTGCAGGCCGTGCTTCGCCTCCAGCCAGTCAAAGCGGAAGAGGATGGCGGGCGGCGGCTCCGGCACCGTCACCAGCAGCCGCTCCTCGCCCTCCCAGACCAGGGAGTGGGAAGACGGAGCGCCCCGGTGGTGGAGCGCCTCCTTCACGGCGAACTCCACCCGCTCCCGCTTCGGCCCGCCCACCAGGGTGAGGCGGAGCTGCAGCTCCCTGCGGGGCAGGGTGGCGCCGGGCGTCAGCTTCTGCCACACGCCCGCCTGGTCCCTCACCTCGGTGATGATCCGGGGGGTCTCGATTCGCTTGAGCCGGAAGCCCAGTGTGTGGGGGCCGCCAGTGGGCCCGAGGGGGCCGTCCAGCCGGATTGTCAGCTCATCGCCCACCTTGCCGGCCGGGAGATGGACCGTCAGGTAGCCCTCGTCACGCCCCTCCCGGAAGGTGATCCGCTCGGCCCCTGCCCCCTCGATCCGGAGGGATGCCCGCGCCGTCAGCTCGCTGACCGACGGCGGCAGGCGGAAGGTGATCAGGGCCGGATCGGTCTGCAGGTAGGCCTGGCAGATCCCCTCCCGCACGGAGGCGCTGCCGGCGCCGCCGGACGGGGGCGCGCCCGCCTGGGGCGTGCAGCCCTCGCCCTCCACCAGATCACCGGCGCCCGGGGCGACTGCGGTGACGGCCGGTGGCGGCGCCGGCTCCGGGGATTGTGGCGCTGCCGGCGGCTTGGAGCATCCGGCCAGCAGAAGCAGGGCCAAGAGCAGAGACGCAGGGCGTTGCCACAAAGCGGTCAACAGGCTCACTCTCCTGATGGAAATCATCTATCTATACGACGGATGTGATCTCCTGCCAGTTGCACGGGAGGGCCGTGTCGAATGATCGATGAAATATTGCAATCACTTGCGGGGAAGGGGGGAGAGGGCGCCAGGGCGTCGAATCCTGAAGGGTATGTTCAGGCTCACTTTTTGGGAAGAGGGGTCTGCCTTGCTCGACAGACGACGAATGTACACCGTTGCAGCGCTCATGCTGGCCATGTTCCTCACGGCGGTCGACGTCACGATTGTGGAGACCGCCATGCCCAGAATTGTCGGCTCTCTGGGCGGCTTCTCCATGCTGACCTGGCTGGTGACCGCCTACATGCTCACCTCCACCGCCACCGTGCCCGTCTACGGCAAGCTGGCCGACCTCTTCGGCCGGAAGAAGACCTTTACCATCGGGGCGGTGATCTTCGTGGCGGGCTCCGCCCTCTGTGGCGCCGCCACCTCCATGGAGATGCTGATCGCCTTCCGGGCCCTGCAGGGGTTGGGCGCCGGGGCGGTGCAGCCCGTGGTGCAGACGATTCTGGGCGATATCTTCACCCCGGCAGAGCGGGCCAAGATGCAGGCCTGGTTCTCGGCGGTCTGGGGCTTCTCGGCCTTAATTGGCCCGCTGGTGGGCGGGTTGATGACCGACTACCTCTCCTGGCGCTACCTGTTCTATATCAACCTGCCGCTGGGCACCATCGCCCTGGTGATGGTCTGGCGCTACCTGGAAGAGAAGGTAGAGAAGCGGAAGGTCTCCGTGGACTACATGGGGGCGATCACCCTGACCAGTGGCATGTCGCTGCTGCTCCTCGCCCTGCTCTCGGGCGGCACGCACTACCCGTGGTCCTCGCCGCAGGTGCTGGCGATGCTGGGCGGCGCAGCCCTCTTCCTGGCGCTCTTTGTCTGGTCGCAGGGCAAGGCGGTGGATCCGATTCTGCCGCTCTCGCTCTTCAAGGAGCCGGTGATCGGCTACTCGGTGCTCGCCTCCTTTATGGTGGGCGGGGTCATGTACGGCATAACGGTCTACCTGCCGATCTGGGCGCAGGGGGTGCAGGGCTTCTCGGCCACCCGCTCGGGCGCCTCGCTGCTCTGGATCTCGGTCGCCTGGTCCACCTCGGCTGTGCTGGGCGGCAGGCTGATCATGAAGATGGGGATCCGGCCCGCCGCCATTTTAGGCCTCTCCCTCAACGGACTGGGCGCTGCGGGGCTGGTGATTCTCGCCCGCACCCTGCCCCAGCTGCCCGAGGTGCTGCTGGCGCTGGTCACCGCCACCGTCGGGGCGGGCATGGGCTTCTCCACCGTCGCCTTCGTGCTCGGGGTGCAGAACTCGGTGGAGTGGTCGCGCCGGGGGATGGCCACCGCCTCGCTCCAGTTCATGCGGACCCTGGGCGGCCTGGTCTGGGTCTCGGTGATGGGCGCCACCATGAACGTCTCGCTGCTGGGCGGCCTGCGGCAGATCCCTGGCATCACCGCCACCACCGCTTCGGAGGCGGGGGCGATCGCCAACCAGCTGCTGGACTGGCAGGCCCGCGCCGGGCTGCCGGCGGGGCAGCTGAGCGCCATGACCGAGGCGCTGGCCAACTCCCTGCGGCAGGTCCACCTGGTGGTCCTCCTGGCCGGAATCGCCTCGCTGGCGGTGGCCTGGCTGCTGCCGAACGTGCGGTTCCAGCAGCAGCAGCCGGCTGCGCCGAAGCCCGCCCCCCAGGGGAGCGTCGGGCACTAAATCGCTGGTATGGTGAGGGCCTCCAACCGCAGTCGCTCGGTCGGGGGCCCTATTTGCGCGCCTGAACCCTTTCTTTGTGAGCAATATCACGGGGTCAGGCCTCGGCGGGCTGGTAGACTGGGGCTAACAACGCATGGTACATGGAGAGGAGCGGATCACATGATCCCGCAGACGACCGGTCAGCCGGCTCGCCGCCCGGCTTTTGACTTCAACGAGCGCCCCCTGGTGGTGATCTGGGAGGTGACCCGGGCCTGCGCCCTGGCCTGCCGCCACTGCCGGGCCGAGGCCAACCCCCGCCGCGATCCGCTGGAGCTCTCCTTCGAGGATGGCTGCCGGCTGATGGACCAGGTGCGGGAGCTGGACCCGATGGTCTTCGTGCTCACCGGCGGCGACCCGTTCATGCGCAAGGACCTGCCCGAGCTGGTCCGCTACGGCACCTCCATCGGGCTGCGGATCTCGGGGAGTCCCAGCGGCACCCGCCTGGCCAACCTGACCAACATGCAGCGGTGCGCCGAGGCGGGCATGCAGCGGGTCGCCTTCAGCCTCGACCACGCCGATGAGGCGGCCCACGATGACTTCCGCGGGGTCCAGGGCTCCTACCGCTGGACCATGGAGGGGATCGCAGCGGCGAAGCAGGCGGGTATGGAGGTGCAGATCGGCACCACCGTCACCCGCTACAACTGGAAGGACCTGCCGGCCATCGCCCGGAAGGTGGAGGAGATCGGGGTCGCCCTCTGGTCGGTCTTCTTCCTGATTCC
>JBMONB010000166.1:0-52037 GCA_049325315.1 Bacillota bacterium
GGGGCCGGGGCGCTGCTGGCCGTGGTCTGGTGGCTCGCCCTGCACGGCGAGACCCGGTCGCTGCTGGCCGGCTTCCTGGCCGTCACCGGCCTCATGGCGGGGGCGCCGCTCTACTACCTGGCGGCGACCGGTTCGGTGCCCGCGGAGGGATGGGCGCTGACCTACGGCTGCTTCGCCTTCTTCGGGGGCTCCGTTCTGCGGGTCAAGGCGGTGGCGCGAGAGCGCCGCTCTGCGGCCTTTCGCTGGCTCTCGGCGGGGGTGCACCTGCTCTTTGTGCTGGCGGCGGCAGGGGCCGCCTGGCTGGGCTGGACCTCCGGCCTGCTGGCGGTGGCGCTGACGCCTCCCTTCCTGTGGGCGGTCTACGGTGCCCGACGGGCCGGGAACGGCCCAGCGGCGAACCTGGGGGCGGTGGGCATGGCGGAGATCTGGCTGACGCTGCTTTTCGCCGCGCTGCTTATTCTATCTGTACGCTTCTGACCCCGTGATTCATCCTGTCGAATGACTCCGGCGCCACCTCCACGGGCACGATAAGGGCCGTGGAGGTGTTATCGTTGGGGGCGCTTTCCGCCGTGATCCGGCTCGGGCGGTCCATGAACGTCCTGCTGGCGGGGATTCTGCTCTTCCACGCCGGGTGGTACCTGCTCCTTCCCTTCATTGCCGTGCTCTTTACCAGCCGGCGGGGGCTGACCCCGGCGGAGGCGGGGCTGCTGCTGGCCACGCAGTCGTTCACCCTGCTGGCCGGCAGCCTGCTGGGGGGCTGGCTGGCCGACCGGCTGGGCCGCCGGGTGACCATTGTGGCCGGGCTCCTGCTGCGGGGCGGGGGACTCTGGGCGCTGGGCCTGGTGGGGGGTCTTCCCGCGCTGCTGGCCGCCATGGCCACGGCGGGCCTGGGCGGCGGCATCTACGGGCCGGCGGCCAAGGCGGGTATCGCCGCCATTGCCACCGAGGAGAACCGCACGGTCGCCTTCGCCGCCCGGGGGGTTGCGGCTAACATCGGCGTTTCGCTGGGGCCGCTGCTGGGCGCCATTCTGCTGGGCGGTCCGATGGGGCTGCTCTTCGGGGTCGCCGGCGTGCTCCACCTGGGGCTGGCTGCGGTCACCTGGGCGCTCTTCCGGGAGGAGCGGGGGGAGGTGGGCGAAGCGAAGGGCGACTGGTGGGCGGTGCTCAGTGACCGGCCCTACCTCGCCTTCAGCCTGGTAACGGTGCTGGCCTGGGCGCTCTTCGCCCAGCTGGCGATCTCGGTGCCGCTCTACGCCCGGGAGGTGCTGGGGCTGGAGTCCTCCATCGGCCTGCTCTGGACCGCCACCAGCCTGACGGTGATTCTCTGTCAACTGGCGGTCACCCGCTTCTCCACCCGCCGGCTCCACCCCATGAGCGCCATGGCGCTGGGGGCGGCGCTGCTCGGGGCGGGGCTCGGGCTGGTCAGCCTGGCCCGCTCCTTCCCCGGCCTGCTCCTGGCGGTGCTGGTCTTCATCTTCGGGGAGATGCTGTTGATGCCCACCGCCGATTCGGCGGTCTCCTCCTTTGCCCGGAAGGGGGCGCTGGGGAGCTACTTCGGCATCGCCACCGTCGCCTGGGGGCTGGGTGAAGGGGTGGGCAGCCTGGTGGGGGGCGGGCTGATGCAGTACGCCCTGGCCACCCGGGCGGTCTGGGTTCCCTGGGCGCTGTACGCCGTTGCCGGTCTGGCGGTCGCCGGCCTCTTCCTGGTCCTGGGGCGGGCGTTTCGCCGGACAGACACGGTGGCCCCGGCAGAGGCGGCCCGCATTCAGCTCTTCCGGTCCGGTCAGCCGGCGCCGGTGGAGGAGCGGGCGCACCTGGGCCCGCCGCCCGACCGTTCAGAGCGGGAGGGTCCCGGCATACTCTTGAAGCAGGAACCCGGACCCGGAGCGAGGCAGGAGGAAGAGTAGGAAAACCCGAACTCTTCCTGGAAAGGCCTGGAGCAGGAGCCGGGTCGAAGAGGGAGGAGAACGAACCTTGTCCGATCTGGATCTGGAGATCGCCCAACTCTTCCTTGCCGGCGTGCCAGGGACCAGCCTGACGGCGGAGTGGCGTGAGTCGCTGGAGCGGTTCCCCTTCGGCGGCGTCCACCTCTCCGAGTGGGCGCTGGCGGGGCCGGAGCAGGCGGCGGTGCTGATCGCCGAGATTCGCTCGGCCATTCGGGAGCGCGGGGTGACCGAGACCCCGCTGATTGCCCTCGACCATGAGGGCGGCAGCCTCACCCCGCTCCGGCACGGCGAGGCGACCAACCTGCCCGGACCCATGGCGCTGGGCGCCACCGGCGACCCGCATTCAGTGCGGGAGGTCGGCTGGATCATGGGGCGGGAGCTGGCCTCCCTGGGCTTCAACCTGAACTGGGCCCCGGTGATCGACATCAACTCCAACCCCCGTAACCCGGTGATCGGCATCCGCTCCTTCAGCGATCAGCCACGGGCGGTGGTGGAGATGTCGCTGGCGCTGATTCAGGGGATGCAGGAGGGCGGCGTGGCGGCGACCGCCAAGCACTTCCCGGGCCACGGCGACACGGTGGTCGATTCCCACCATGGGCTGCCCGTGATTCACGACGACCTGGCCCGGCTGGAATCGCTCCACCTGATTCCCTTCGGGGCGGTGGGCGCCGCCGGGGTCGACGCGATCATGACCGCCCACATTCTCTTCCCCGGTCTGGCGGGCTCTCCGCTGGACCCGGAGGGTACATATGGTCACCTGCCTGCCACCCTCAACCCGGCCATTCTGGACCGGCTGCTCCGCCGCCATCTGGGCTTCGACGGGGTCGTGGTCACCGATGCGCTGGAGATGTGGGGGATTCAGGGGCAGTGGGACGTTGCCGAGGCAGCGGTGATGGCGATTGAGGCCGGGGCCGATATTCCGCTGATCGTCTTTGACGCCGAGGCGCGGGAGCGGGCCTTTGTTGCCGTGCGGGAGGCGGTGGAGAGCGGGCGGATCAGCCGGGAACGGCTGGGCCAGTCGGTGGCCCGGGTGCGGGCGCTGCGAGAAAAGATCGCCACCCGGCGGTACGAACTGGGCTTGACGGAACGCTTCGACCCGGAGGCGCACCAGGCGCTGCTGGCCGAGCACGGAGAGCGGGTGGCGGCCATTGCCCGCCGTGGGATTTACGCCGCCGGACCGGTCGAACCGCTGCCGGCTGGCGCCCGGCTGCTGGTGGTTACCCCGCTGCAGGAGAACCTGACCCCGGCCGATACCACCGGCGGCCTGTTGGTCACCCTGGCCGACGAACTGACCCGCCTTGGCTTTGCGGTGACGGCGATCCACCCGGGGCTGGAAATCGATTCCCCCGAGCGGGAGGCGATTCTGGCGGCGGCCGGGCAGCAGCCCGACCGGGTGATCTGCGGGACGATTAACGCCTGGCGCTTCCCCGGGCAGGTCGATCTGCTCCGTGCCTTGGTGGACAGCGGGGCGCCGGTGACTGCCGTCGCCCTGCGGGATCCCTATGACCTGGCGCTGCTGCCCGAAGCGGTCCCCCGCCTGGCCACCTGCTCCACCGAGCCGGTGATAATGCGGGCCCTGGCGGAGGTGCTGGCGGGTCAGACCCCTGCGGTGGGGCGGCTGCCGGTACAGGTGCTGCCGGAGGAGGCGTGAGCCTCTGAGCGGTCACCGCTGCCCGTACCCCGCCGGCTGCCTGCCGCGTCTGAAGAGTGGGGGAGCAGTCCGCTCGGGCTGCTCGGAATACGTCACGCGAACAAGGAGGGGAGCTTTCCGTGGATATCAACATGTTCATGCCCAACTTCGATGCCATGCGCACCGAGTTGACCCGTTCCGGCTTTGAGGAGCTCCGCACCGCCGATGAGGTAATGGAGAAGCTGCCGAAGGCGAAGGGCACCACCCTGCTCGCCATCAACTCGGTCTGCGGCTGCGCCGGCGGCATCGCCCGCCCGGGCGTCACGATGGCGCTCCAGAACGGCGTCAAGCCCGACCAGCTGTTCACCGTCTTCGCCGGCCAGGACAAGGAGGCGACGGCGGCTGCCCGCTCCCTGTTCCCCGAGTACCCGCCCTCCTCGCCCTCCTTCGCCGTCTTCAAGGACGGCAAGGTGGTGGCCATGGTTCCCCGGCAGCAGATCGAGGGCTCCTCGCCCCAGGCGGTGGCCGCCCGCATCGCCGATGCGGTGAAGCAGGCCCAGGGCTAAGTGTGCAGACGTGGACGGCAGGTGGACCCTGCCGTTCCTTTTTTGACCCCCGCCAGGAGGGAGAGCGATGACCAGCTACAACGGCGAGATTCTGACCGAGTTGGAGTTCGTTGAGCACCGCTTTGACCAGTCTACCTTTGAAGATGCACAGCTGCGCCGGTGCCGCTTCATTCGCTGCAGCTTCCGGGGCGCGCGCCTGACCGACGCCCAGGTGGTCTCCTCGGTCTTCGAGGGCTGCGACTTCACCGGGGCGAATCTGGGTGGCTCACGCTTTGAGCGCAGCAGCCTGGTAGGCAGCCGGTTCACCTATGCCCACCTCTTCTCGGTGGTCTTTCTCGACTGCAAGCTGACCGGCGCCACCTTCGAGGAGGCGGGAACCGCCGGGTGGACGATCGCCGGCGGCGACTGGTCGATGACCAACCTGCGGAATCACTCGCTGAAGGGGATGGACCTGCGAGGGGCAAAGTTCACCGAGGCGGATCTCTACGGCTGCAACCTGGAGAAAGCCGACCTGCGCACAGCCGACCTGAGTCGGGCACAGCTCGGGCAGGCGAAGCTGACCGGGGCAGACCTGCGGGGCGCCAACCTGGAGGGGCTCGACTGGAAGGGGCTCGACGTGAAGGGGGTCAAGATCGACCTGGAACAGGCGGTCGCCCTGGCCCAATCCTACGGCGCCCTGGTGCTCGGGTAGGATTTCGGGGCCGTCGTGCCGAACTACTCGGCAACTCGCCGGGAGGCACGGGAGGCTAGTTCGTTGCAGCATCTCTACACCAGTGAGCGATACCTCCGGCTGATCGAGGTGACCCGCCGAGGCGACCTGGCGGCTCGCCGGGCGTTGTACGAAGAGGCGGTTGCGGAGACAGAGGGCGCGGAGCGGGCACTCTGGATGCTGCTGCGCGCAGGGGCGCTCCTCGGCTACCCGGTGGTTCCCGTCGACCGGATCCGCACCGAGGTGGGTGGAGCCCTGGCGCTGGCGCCGGAGGATCCCGAAGTCAGGATGTTCGCCGTGCTCTCCATGATCAACCTGGTCATGGTCACCGAGCGGCCCTGCCACCTGAAGGGCTGGTGGCGTCTGATCCCCAAGGTGGTACGCCAGACGCAGGACCCTTGGCAGGTCTACCACAGCCTTGGGATGCTGGCCTGGTCCCGCCAGCGGCTGCCGCTGGCCATGCGCCACTTCAACCGTGTGCTGGCGGAGATGGCCGCCTGGACGCCCGACCGCATGCAGGCCTTTCGGGGGCGGTACTTCCTGGCCTCTTGCTTCCGGGCGTTGATCGCCCTGGAGATGGGACAGGTGGCTCTGGCAGAGCAAGACGTGGCAAGAGCGTTGGACCTTTCCGAGCATATCAGCAAGATCTATGTCTCCGACCGGCCCCTCCGCATCGCTCAGGCTGGCCTGGCGCTCAGCCGGGGCGACTTCCAGGGAGCGCGCTGGTCGCTCCAGCAGATCAGGGCCAAGGAGAAGGAGGAGCGGTACTCCCGGGACTCCTACCCCCTGAAGGTAGAGATGGAGCTGATGGCCGCCCGCATCGCCCTGGCCGAGGGAAACCGACAGGCCTTTGAGCACTTCTGCGGTCGGGCGCTGGCCCTGGCCAAACAGCACAACTTCCCGATGACCGCGCGACGCATCGCCGCGGTGAGGCTGAAGGCGCTGGCCGAGACGGTCGGGGTAGCCGGCAGTGGTTACGGATCCAAGGAGGGGGGATGAATCAGGTGCAGGACCTCTTCCGAAGCGAGCGTTTCCGCCGGTTGCTGGCACAGCACGAGGGCGGTGACCATGTGGGCGTGCGGCAGGAACTCGCCGCAGCCATCGCAGAATCGTCGGGCCGTGAGCGGGCGTTCTGGCTCCTGGTGCGCTCCGGCGGCATGATTAACCTGCCGGCCCCGCCGGTGGGCCCGATCATGGCCGAAACCCGTGAAGCGCTGGCTGCCGCTCCCGGCGATGTGGAGGTGGAGGCGCTGGCGCTGCTCAACCTGTTGGGGTTGGCGGTCCGCGCCGAGCGGGTGGAGGATGCGCCCGATTGGGTGGCCATGCTGCACCGGGTAGTGCGAAGGGCGAGCGACCCATGCCGCATCTGGTTTAATCTCGGCACGCTCCAGTGGCGGCGCGGGCGGCCGCGGGCCGCGGTTCGCAACTACACCCTTGCTCTGGCGGAAATGGCCCGCTGGGACGAAGAGCACAAGCTGTGCCACCAGGCCAGGTTCTACATGGGCCACTGCTACCGGGCGCTGGCCGCCCTGGAGGCCGGCCTGATCGAACAGGCCCAGCATGACGTGGCGGCGGCGGAGCGCCTGTTGGCCAGCACGCCGACGGCCGATGAAGCGCTGTTGCGCCTGGCGCAGGCGACCCTGGCACTTCACCGGGGCGATGCCGCCCTGGCCCGGCAGCGACTCCAGATGATCCGGGTGGGCGAACAGGTGGCGAAGTACCGCCGCACGGCTTACCCGATTCGGGCCGAGGTGGAGGCGGTGGCCGGCCTGATCGCCCTGGCGGAGGGGAACCAGGAGGCATTTGCCCACTTCATCGCACGGGCACAGGCGATCGCACAGGAGCATCAGCTGCCCCTCACCGCCCGGCGGATCGAGCAGATGCGCACGCGGGCCCTTGGGCAGGGGGCCGCAGCCCTGGTGTAACAGAGACGGGGAGCGGCCTCTTCAGCCGCTCCCCGCCAGTATTGTGAAGTCCGTGAGCCGGTCAGGGCACAATCAGCATGGGGCAGGCCGTACCATGGAGCACCGCCTGGCTGACGCTGCCCAACAGGAGTTCCTTCAGGGGGGAGAGCCCCCGCCGGCCCATCACCACCAGGTCGTAGCCGCCTTGCCGGGCCTCGTTCAGGATCGCCTCGCCGGGCGCACCCACCACGTGGATCCGGTGAACCCGTTCGGGAGGAAGGCCCAGGGTGTTTTCGGTGGCGGTGAGCACCTCCTCCACACGCTTTTGGAGGTAGTCGTCAAGCTTGACCGGCACGGTGAGCGGGGCGCCCGCGGCAGCGGCGGGGTTCAAGATCTCCGGCAGCGGGACCACATGAAGCACCGTGACGTGAACCTCAGGATCCTTGGTGGCCATTTCGGCCAGCACGCGGGCCGCACGGAGGCTGTGTTCCGAAGCGTCGGTGGCGAGCAGCACCTTCTTCATCGCCGAGCCCTCCTCCTGCCAGATCACCTTTCTGGTAAACATCTCATGGAATCTCTACGGTATGTGGGTGGAGTTCTCCTGCGATCCATTCTACTTTACAGCCGGGCACTCTCTGGTAGAATGGGGGAATGGAGGCGATTCTTGTTGCAGCCTGAGATGGAGCAGTCTCTGTTTGTCGAGTTCGAGGAGCTGTTTGCGCTCCGTGACCGACTCCGCTCGGTGGCTGACCAGGTGCGGGCCCAATTGCTGGCAGCCGGTCTGCGGGACCGGCTCGAACCCGAGATCTTCGACAACGAGTTGGAGTTGCGGGGCCCCGAGGGCTCCAACCTGCTGGTCCGCCTGGACAGCTATCGGCTGGAGGTGGCCGGGGTCCGGCCCGACGTGGCGATTCACCGGCTGGCGGCGATCATTCTGGCGGAGGCGGAGGTCTTCCGGCTCACCAGCGTGGAGATCGGCTTCAGCGCCTGGTATAAGGTCGAGAAGAACCGACCGCTGCGCCTGGTAGCCCAGGGTTTCCCGGCGGTAGAGGGGACCGACGACGAGCCGATGCTGGACCGGCGCCTCTCCATGACCTGGGAGTGGGGAACCTCGACCACGGGCTACTCCTTTCACGCCATGGATACCGAGGACAAGGAGCTGCTGCTCAGCTTCAAGGCCCGGGAGGGGTACATGACCCTGCCCGAGCTTCACAGCGGGGCCTGGGTGGGCGAGCAGGCGCTTCGGTTCGAGCAGTTGGTCCACCGGTTTCTGACCCAACTGGGCTGGACGAGTTGATCAGATGCGGGGGTGCGAGCGATGCGGCGTCGGACCATGATCCTGCGGGTTGTGGTGGTCCTGGTGCTGTTGATGATGGCCGGCCGCCTGGCCTGGTTCCAGGTGGTGAAGGCCGAGGAGGTCGTCACCCGCGAGGAGGAGTGGCGGCTACAGAAGGAGTCGATTACCCCGGTGCGGGGCGCACTGAAAGATCGGGCCGGCCGATATCTGGCCGTCTCGATTCCGACCCGAAACGTGATCGCCTCGCCCTATCATATTGGCAGCAAGAACTTCGAGGCGGTGGCCGGCGAACTGGCCAACCACCTGCCCTTGACCAAAGAGGAGATCAAGAAGGCCTTTCAGGAAAAGGAGTCGTCGCAGTTCCTGGTGCTGATGAAGGGGATCGACCTGCAGACCGCCGCCAAGATCGAGGAGCGGGGCCTGCCGGGCATCTCGCTTCTGCCGGCTGCCCGGCGGACCTACCCGCAGGGGACGACGGCCAACCATCTGATTGGCTATCTGGACTTTGAAGGCAACGGCGCCTATGGACTGGAGGCGCGCTATAACAAGGAGCTGAAGGGAAAGGAAGGCTTTGTGCGGGCCGAACTGACCCACGGCAAGATGCCGATTGAGGGCACGGTAAAGAGCCAGGTCGCTGTGGAGCCGGGCCTCGACGTGACGGTCACGATCGACGCCTACCTGAACAAGATCTTTGAGGAAGCGCTGGACCGGGTGATGAAGGAGCAGGACGCCAAACGGGCGTTAGCCATCGCCATGGACGTAAAGACCGGCGAAATCCTGGCCATGGCCATGCGCCCGGGGGCTGACCCGGGCGACTGGAAGACCTGGCTGGGCCCCGACGGCAAGCCCGACTACGGGCGGGTGAACAACTGGGCGGTGACGCCCCTGCCGCCGGGCTCCATCTTCAAGACGATCACCACCGCCATCGCCCTGGAGGAGCGGCTGATCGATCTGAACACCCTGATCACAGACGAGGGCAAGATGGTGATCGACGGCTGGGTGGTGACCAACTGGGACCGCCACATCCCCGTGCAGCCCAAGCCGATGACGATCACCGAACTGATGCAGACCTCCTCCAACATCGGCCTGATCAAGGTGGGCCAGCGGATCCCCAACGAGATCTTCGTCAAGTACCTGCGGGGCTTTGGCTTCATGGAGCCCACCGGGCTTGACTTCAACCACGAAGATGGCGCCGTCGGCCTGGCGGGCTTCGACAAGAAGAGCCGCATCGACTGGGCCAACATGTACATCGGGCAGCACCTCGAGGTGACCCCGGTGCAGATGGTGACCGCCGTGGCCGCCATTGCCAACGGTGGCTACCTGGTGCAGCCGCGCCTGGTCAAGGATCTCCGCGATCCCGAGGGCAAGGTAGTCTGGACGGCTCCCACAAGCCCCCGCCGCCAGGTGATCAGCCAGCAGACCGCCAAAGAGGTCCGCGAGCTGATGGTGAGCGTGGTGGAGAAGGGCACCGGCAAGGCGGCGCTGCTCGACGGCTACACCATGGGCGGCAAGACCGGCACGGCGCAGAAGTACGAGGGCGGCAAGGAGAAGGAGCGGGGCCTGGCCGACTTCATCGGCTTTGCGCCGGCATCCAACCCCCGGGTGGCGCTTATGGTCCTGATCGACGAGCCCAGGCCGCCGGGCTACGGCGGACAGATCGCTGCCCCGCTCTTCAAGGAACTGATGCCCCACGTGCTCCAGTCGCTGGCGATTCCGCCCGACAGGCCCGACAAACCGCAGGCAGCGCCCGCCCCGGCCCCCGGACCCAAGGAGGCTGCGCAGGTCCCGGTGCCCGATGTCCGGTTCCTGCCGGTTGCCTGGGCGGAGCAGAAGCTGAATGACGCGGGCTTCACCCCCAGGCGGGTAGGCGAGGGGGGCGTGGTGACCGCCCAGTCGCTGGCAGCGGGATCCAAGGCCAAAGCCGGGGCGGAGGTGGAGCTGAAACTGGCGCCCCAGGCGGCGGACAAGCTCCAGGTTCCCGACTTCCGTGGGCTCACCCTGGCTGAGGCGAGCCGCCTGGCGACCGAGGTAGGCGTCACGCTGAAACAGGCGGGCGGCTCGGGCTTCGTGGTGGAGCAGAACCCGGGGGTGGGCGCCACCGTAGAGCCGGGCGCTGTCCTGACGGTCCGGCTTTCGGCGGTCCGCAGCGGGCAGCCATAAATCCCCGTTTGTTGCCCCGCTTTCTTGACAGCTCCATTCCCCCTGCGATACACTGTGCTTATGGAATACCGATAGAAATAGTCGGGATTTGGGGGGCTATTCGGTGAAGCTGTCAACCAAGGGGAAGTATGGGGTCAAGGCGCTGTTCGAACTGGCCATGCATGAGGGGGCTGGTCCACTTTCGCTCAAGGCGATTGCGGAGCGACAGGGACTCTCCGAACACTACCTGGAGCAGTTGGCTGCACCCCTGCGCAAGGCGGGGCTGATCACCTCGATTCGGGGGGCGCAGGGCGGCTATGTGCTCTCCCGTGGAGCCGAACAGATTACCGTTGGCGACGTGATCCGTGTCCTGGAAGGACCGGTGGGTTTCACCGACTGTGCCACCGAGGGTGAACCCGACCCGAGCTGTGCCGCCAGCTGTCCGGTGCACGGCGTCTGGGAGAAGGTGACCCAGCAGATCGTGGCGGTGATCGACTCGATCACCCTGCAGGATCTGGTGGACCAGGCCCGTGCCGAGCAGCAGAACCTGATGTACCACATCTAGCTGGTCTCCCGCCCCTGGCGGCTGACCCCGCACCCCTGCTTACTCATCGAGGATGTGATTCCGCTTGCGGAAGGTTTACTGTGATCACGCGGCGACAACCCGGTGCCATCCGGAGGTCGCCAAGCTGATGTACGAATACCTGGTGAACGATTTCGGGAATCCCTCGTCGATTCATGCCTTCGGCCGCCGTGCCCGCAAGGGTGTGGAGGAGGCGCGCCAGCAGGTGGCCGACCTGATCGGCGCCCGCGCCACCGAGATCTTCTTTACCAGCGGCGGCACCGAGGCGGACAACTGGGCGCTCCGGGGCACGCTGAACGCCAACCGGGCGAAGGGGAACCACCTGATTCTCACCCCCTACGAGCACCACGCTGTGCTCGACATGGCCGAAGCGCTGGGGCGGGAGGGGTACGAGGTCACCCTGCTCGACCTGGAGCCCGAAACCGGCATTGTGACCAAAGAGGCGCTCCTGAAGGCGATGCGCCCCGAGACGGTGTTGATCTCCATCATGATGGTGAACAACGAGATCGGCACGATTCAGGATATCGCCGGACTCTGCGCCGCCGCCAAGGAGCAGGACCCCAAGGTGATCTTTCACACCGATGCGGTCCAGGCGGCGGGCTATGTCGACTTAGATGTAAAGCGGCTGGGCGTCGACATGCTCACCCTCTCCAGCCACAAGATCTACGGCCCCAAGGGCATAGGGGCGCTGTACGTCAAGAAGGGCTTCCGCTTCAGCTCCCTGCAGGTGGGCGGCGGCCAGGAGCGGAAGATGCGGGCCGGCACCGAGAATGTGCCCGGGGTTATCGGCTTCGGCAAGGCGGCCGAACTGGCCCGCAAGGAACTTTCCCGCCGGGCCGAGCACGCCCGACAGATGCGGGACCTCTTCTTACAGGGCGTCCTGGAGTTGGAGGGCGTGCGCCTGAACGGCATCGACCCCTTCCAGTACCCCGAGCAGCGGCACCCTGGCAACGCCAACGTCTCGGTGGAGCGAATCGAGGGCGAGGCGATGCTCCTGCGCCTCGACATGGCCGGCATCGCCGCCTCGTCGGGCTCCGCCTGCACCTCTGGCTCCTTAGAGCCCAGTCACGTGCTGATGGCCGTCGGCTGCACCCGGGAGACCGCCCAGTCGTCGCTCCGCTTCTCCTTTGGGGAAGAGAACACCCCCGAAGACGTGGCCTACGTGGTGGCCGAGTTCAAGAAGTCGGTGGAGTTCCTGCGGAAGCTGGCGCCTTCGCACGGGTAGAAGTGAACCCTGCTCACCCAAACGAGCAGGGTTCCCCGCTGTAATGGACACCCTAAGGGTGGTGAGGCAGACAAATGAGCAAGCGTGTGTTAATGGCCATGTCCGGTGGGGTGGACTCCTCGGTGGCGGCGGCCCTGCTGGTGGAGCAGGGGTACGAGCTAATCGGGGTGACCATGAACACCTGGACCGACGATATTCCCGAGGAGATTCAGATGAACGAGCACTCCGGCTGCTGCTCGCTGGCAGCGGTGGAGGATGCGCGCTCGGTGGCCAACAGGCTGGGGATTCCGTTTTACGTAATGAACTTTCAGGGGCACTTTGCCGGTACCGTAATCGACTACTTCGTAGAGGAGTACGTGAAGGGCCGGACACCTAACCCCTGCATTGCCTGCAACCGCTACGTCAAGTTCTCCGCCTTCCTGGACAAGGCCCGCCAGCTGGAGTGCGAGTACGTGGCGACAGGGCATTACGCCGTGATCGGGCAGGACTCGCAGTACCCGGGCCGGTGGCTGCTGGGCAAATCGGTGGATGCGCGCAAGGACCAGACCTATGTGCTGCACAACCTGACCCAGGACGCCCTGGCACACACCCTTTTCCCGGTGGGGGCGATGGAGAAGCCGAAGGTGCGGGAACTGGCGGCCAGGTATGGCTTCATTACCGCTGACAAGCCCGACTCCCAGGAGATCTGCTTTGTCTACGACAACGACTACGGGCGCTTCCTCCAGGAGCGGGTGCCCGAGGCGATCGTGCCGGGGCCGATTCTCAACACCCGGGGCGAGGTGGTGGGTGAGCACAAGGGGCTGCCGCTCTACACCGTGGGGCAGCGCAAGGGGCTCGGCCTGACCACCACCCGGCCGGTCTACGTGACCCGGCTGGATCCCGAGCGCAACGCCGTGATCGTCGGGGAAGATGAAGAGACCTACCAGCCAGGCCTGACCGCCTCGGACATGAACTGGATCGCCGTCCCCGACCTGACCGAGCCGGTGCGGTGCACCGCCAAGATCCGGCGAATGGCGCCCGAAGCGGCCTGCACCGTCTACCCCGAGCCCGGCGGCGCCGTGCGGGTGATCTTCGACGAGCCCCAGCGGGCGATCACCCCGGGCCAGTCGGTGGTCTTCTACCAGGGCGAGTGGGTGCTGGGCGGCGGCACCATCGACAGAGCGATCGACTGAAAGCGAGCGGGTCCAGCCAAAGATGGCTGGACCCGCCTTTTTGTGTTTCGGTTACTGGTCAGCGAGGTAGATGGAGCCGCTGGTGGTGCGGATCATCGCCTTGTAGGTCCCCTCGCCCTGGCTCCCGGCGGCGCTTCCCCGACCCTCCCCGTAGGTGAGCCATCGGGGGCCATGGATTGAGCCCGAGGAGGTCCGGGCATCGAGGGTGAGGGAGGCGGTGCGCGGGAAGGCGAAGTGAATCGATCCGCTTACGGTCCCCAGGTCGTAGTCGCCGCCGACCTCGCGGGTCTCGACCCCGACCCTGCCCGAACTGGTCTGTGCCCCAACCTTGCCCCCGGCGTCGATCACGTAGACGGCGCCGCTGGTTGCAGAGGCCTCCACATCACCGCTGACCCCCTCGATCCGCACAGCGCCGCTGCTGCTGATCGCGCTGACGCTTCCCGTAATCCGGCGGGCCGCGATCGTGCCTGAGCTGGAGCGCAGGTCTACTAACCCCGCCACATTCTCCACCTTGATCGCGCCCGAACTGGAGGCAGCCGCCACATCGGCCTGGCGGTCGATCACCTCCACATAGCCCGAGGAGGTGTTGATCGACAGCTTTACCGGCTCAGGGACCGTGATCCGCAAGGTGAGCATGGCGTAGTTGATACCGGGAGGAAGGTTCAGACCCACCCGGGTGGCGGCGCCCTTCTCGATATCGAGCAGTGCCCGGCTCGCGTTGTCGGTCGCCTCGGCGTGGCTCCGTCCCAACGCCTTGACTCCCAGCTGGATCTGCGCCTTCTCGCCCGGGACCACCATGACCGATGCCGATCCGCCGCTGACGATCAGGTGGGGGAGCGTTTCGCCATCCAACGGGTAGGTGGAGGTGACCTCATCGGAGGAGACGGTGGTGCCAACAGCTGGCATCACAGGGGGGCGGCTGTCGATCGCCCAGCGGACCGAGTTGGTGGTCCGTACCACCGTTGTCAGCGCCCCCAGCATGATCAGGCCCACGATCAGCAGGGCGACGGCGCCGCCGTCGGCGTGAACCCGGGACCCGGGCTTCGCTGCAGCCACGATCCACTCCAGGCCGAGCATGATCAACAAGGCTGGCCAGAGCCGGAAGAGGGACCAGGCCAGCGCGGTGCCGGTGATATTGTCATAGACCAGAGCGGCTCCTACAGCGATCAGGGCAACCGCCAGTGTGACACGACCGACTTTGTGGTTCATGGCATCTACGCCTCCTTACGGAACCTTTCGTCCGGTTGGACGATTCACCCTGCCGAAATCCTTCAACCTGCCGGGGAAAAAGTTTGAACCGGGCCGCTGCGGGGTAAACTGCCATTGCAGACAGGTAAGATCCTCAAGACGCGAGTGAGGGAACGATGGAGTGTGCCCAGGAGTAGCGATCTGATTGGACTGCCCGTGCTTACGATGCCACGCATGAAACGGATCGGACGGGTTCAAGAGGTGCTGGTCAGCCGGGACGGCGCCCGGCTCTGCGGGCTGGTGCTCGAGACCGGCGGGCTGTTGCACCCCCGGCGCGTGCTGGACTTTCGGGCGATCAAGGCGGTCAGTTCGACCCACCTGCTGGCCGAGGAGATCTATCTCGAAGACGAATCTCAGGCCTGTTGCGGCGAGACGCTCCACGGCATGCCGGTACTGGACAGCGACGGCGAGGAACTGGGTTCGATGGATGATCTCCACTTCGATCCCAGCACAGGACGCGTCGTGGCGCTCCAGCTCTCCCGTGGCTTTGTGGATGACCTACTGGGCGGAAAGGGGATCGTGGCCGTCAGCGGGCCGATGATTACCGGCGAGGCGGCGATCATTCTCGATGCCCCGGGAGATGCTGAAGGGGGTATGCAACGGTGAGATGCCCAAACTGTGACGGACGGAGTATCGGTCGGGTGGGTTCAGAGCAATACTACTGCTGGGACTGCTGCATTGAGTTCAACACGGGCCGTGGCTCCATTCGCATCTACCACCTGGATGCCGATGGCGAGTTGATCGCGGCGGCAATCCGCCAGGGAACCGAGACGATGACGATGGGGGTCCCGGTCACGCAACGTCGGTGATGGGGGTGACCAGCGTGCGGAACGAAGGGAACGGATTCCTGACCGGGATGATGACAGGGGCTGCCTTGGGCGCCCTGGTCGTAATGGCGATGACCCCGCAGGTCCGCCAACCGGTGATGCAGGGCATGGGAGCAGTGGGCAACCGGATGCGTCGCATGATGCGCCGGGGAAACATGACCAACATGGTGGATGCCATGATGCCAGGTGACGCTGACTAAGCCGTGACCAGAAAGGGACGGCGGACCGTGGCGGCGCTTGTGCTGGGAGGGCTGGTCCTGGCCGCCGGATGGGGGCTCTGGGTCATCCGCCCGGTACTGGCGCCCTTTCTATTAGCCATTGCCATCGCCTACCTGCTCGCTCCGTTGGTCAACGGCCTGGCCCGGCTCGGGTTGAGCAGGGGCTGGGCGATCCTTCTGGTCTATGCCCTGCTTGGGGCGGTCGGAGCGCTGGCGGTGATCAAGCTGCTGCCCGCCACGGTGGCCGAGGTGCGCAGGCTGACCGAGACAATTCCGCTGTACTCCGAGCGGGCTCGCGGCCTGACCGATGGCCTGCAGCGCTGGGTCCGGGAGATGGGCTTCCCGCCGGAGCTGCGGGACAGCCTCGACCGGGCGATCACCCAGATTGAGGTCGGCTCCGTAGCTGCCCTGCAGGGCCTGCTGGACATAAGAACCCTGGAGGCGGCGGCATCCTTTGTCCTCAGCCTCCTGCTTGCCCCGTTCCTCGCCTTCTATCTGCTGAAGGACCTGGACCGCTTCAAGGAACGGTTTCTCCTCTCGCTGCCCCGCAAGTACCGGCAGGAGATCATTCACCTGCTGCGAGGCCTCGACCGGGTACTGTCGGGCTTTGTGCGCGGCCAGATCTTGCTGGCGGTTGCCGTGGGGATGCTGGCAGCGCTGGCCACCTGGCTGCTGGGCCTGCGCTTCGCGGTGCTGCTGGGCATTTGGGCGGGGCTGACCGAGTTTATCCCCTATGTGGGCCCGGTACTGGGGGCAGGCCCGGCAGTTCTGGCCGGCCTATCGATCTCGCCCTGGAAGGCGCTGCAGGTCGGGATCGCCTTTGCCATCATTCAGCAGTTGGAGAACGCTGTGCTCTCCCCGAAGATCCTGGGGGAGTCGATCGGGCTGCACCCGATCGTGGTCCTCTTCGCCGTGCTGACCGGGGGCTACCTGGCTGGAGGCTGGGGGCTGATTCTGGCGCTGCCGGTGGCCGGGTTGATCCGGGTGCTCTGGTGCTTTGTAATCGCCAGGCTGACCGAGGCGCCCGCCGCAGCCATTGTCGCGGCGCCCGCCGCCCGGCCTGAGCCGGCGGGAGATGAATAGCGAGTACGGCATGAAAGAGCCCGGCCATGGGTTGGCCGGGCTTCACCTATTTGCGGGACCGCGGCTTCTCTTCCAGGGTATGAGCCAGGGTGTAGCCCAGGGCAAACATCACAAAGGAGAGGTCAAGCATCTCCTGGTAGAGCGCCTCTGATTGGGGGGCCGAAAGCGGGGCGCCACCGCTCTGCAGGGCGGCTGTAATCTTGGGCATCCGCTGGCGCACCAGGATCTCGATGCCCTCAGCCGACTGGGCACGATTCTCCTTCAGCAGCTTCAGCGCTTCGTCCCGGTGGGCTCGCAGGATCTCTTCCACCTGTCCGTCCCCCTCTTGCGTTCGGGTCATCCCCATTATACAAGCGACCAATGAAATGGGACAAGTGTATGAAACAGGGAAGAGTCAAAAGCCCCATCGAGAAAGTTTCACGAGGGTTCGATCTTTTTGGGTCTTGATTACGTATTTGGATATGTAGGGCTTTCTGTCGTGGGGTGTGCACATAAGGGGGCGCGTTTTCCGTGGAAGAGGGTAAGCTGTTTGATCAGTATGTAGAACTGCCCGATGGTTACCAGGTTCAGCTCATGGTCCTGATGGAGATTCCGACGAAGCGGCCGCGTGTCGCCGTCTACCGCAGCCGTGTCTGGATCGGGCACGAGAGCGACCCGGATCCGATGCTGTACAAGAGCGAGGAGCACGAAGAGCTGCGCCGGTCGATCGACGCTTGCTTCAGCCTGCTTCTGAAGAGCGCCCCGATGGTGATCGCTTCGCCCACGGCCTTGGAGGCCGTGCAGCAGCAGGTTCATGCCTACTTCACTGGAGCGGTTCCGCAGGTCTGAGAGACGCAACGAAAGCGCTCTAAACCTGCCGCGCACCGGCGCTGCGGGTGAATTTGGCGCGCTCAGCCCTGTTGACAAACAGGCTGCGATCCCGCTAGAATAACCCTACGTTACGAAGCATGGACCGCTAGCTCAATTGGTAGAGCATCCGACTCTTAATCGGACGGTTGAAGGTTCGAGTCCTTCGCGGTCCACCAGTTCTCGCTGATGTAGCTCAGTAGGTAGAGCACGTCCTTGGTAAGGACGAGGTCACCGGTTCGATCCCGGTCATCAGCTCCAGTTTGCGAGGGTAGCTCAGTCGGCTAGAGCACACGGCTGATAACCGTGAGGTCCCGAGTTCGAATCTCGGCTCTCGCACCACTCTACTTCGCCGTGCCGTCCAATCTTTCTCATTGGACGGCACGCATTTTTTCGGGTAGAATAAGTATCTGAGCCCGATGCGACCACAACTTTATATCGTGAGAGTTCGGTAGATGATCGCGCTGGGCTGATGGGGAGGCGAAAGCCGTCTGTACCTGGAATGGCCCGGTGAGGAACTTCCTGGCACCGCTTCCGGTGAAGTCCGAGCTCACCTTGCGTGAGCGTTTGAGGGCCCGTAGCCGGAAGAAAGTTGGCGCAGGGCGCAAGCCCTGGCGGCGTGAGCCGACGATGGGGAAGGCGTTCTCATTCGTGAGACGCCGGTACCTGTAACGAGCTATAGAAACGCAAGCCGTCCGGTGACGGACGGATGAGACGGGCAATCTCCGCCACGGTGCAAGTCCAAGTAGGCGCGCAAGCGCGGGTAGGACGCAGTCCCGAGCGTAAGCAGGGACCACGGTCTTGGTCAGACCGTGAGATAAATGATCATCCTAATGACAGAACCAGGGGTACTCCGAACTCTCACAGCGTGACGGACGGTGTTGCATCGCAAGATGCGGGCCGTCCGTTTTCGCGTGTTCCGAATATAACCTGGGTGTCATGGATGTCCGCAAGTTCTGGCATTATGAGGGAAACGGCCCTTTGAAGATTGTCGAATGCGTACATACCACTTGTCATTTTGACCACTCAGTTTGCGGTGGCTCTCTGCCAATTTACGATGCCCCATAGCCAAAGCGGGCCCCACGAAGAGTGGAGCCCGCTTTGGCTATGGAACTCCGTGGGCACAGGGGATACGTACAACTGCCTGAGATTCATCGCCGAAGCCCAGAACGGGCTTGTTCACGTCACCGGCAGTTCCAGCGGCGAAACCCGCTGTTCCGCCCCAGGCCGGCTGTCCACGCCGGATCACTCCGAAGACCCTCGGAGCCACCGTGGTAGACGGTGACACGGCCGGCGGATCGCTAGAGGCGGGAGGCCGAGGTGATTAGCCCCTGGGGCGTCGTGAATGTGAACCACCGGCACACCGTTTTCACGATACCGGAGGAACCGGCACCGGGAGTTGCTTGACGAGATGTGTGATCGTGTGGCAGCGGTGATCGAGGCTGCGGCAGGGAAGCGCATGCTGGGATCCAGTTCTAGCGCAGTTCTCAGGCGCCTGACCACACCGGGGGGTTCACCAACGACTCAAGGGTAATCTTCGTGACTACCGGTATACCACCGGCATCTGGGGCAGTGGCAAACTCCAGCCGAACCTTGTCGCTCCGATAGACCAGGCGGCTGGGGAGAGTCTCCGTGGGGGTTCCATACAATCGCACCACCTGGTCTGCCGGGTCACCCACCTGCAGTCCCCGGGGTGTGGCGCCTGACCAAGCGCCAATCCAAGCGATGCGCCCATCCTCGCTCAGATTGTAGGTGACCCTTCGAGCCGTCCAGAGGTAAGGTAACTCTACGGGGTCGTCTGATTCAGGGCGAAGGCTCTTCGCCTCCGCGATGCTCATTCCCATCTCTAGCTCCATCAGGGACGACTCCAAGGGCCTGCCGGTGTAACCCTGGCCCCGAGGAGCAGCAGCCATGGGTTCAAAGGTGGCAGTCTCTGTCCCAATCTCCGCGACCTTCCACTGACCATCGCAGAGCATGACGAAGCGCGTAACGGCTTCGCTCTTGCCGTGTCTAAGCTGGGCCACCACCTTGTCTGCCCCCGCCGGCTCCAGTGTCAAGCTAGTCCACAGTGTCTGCCGCCAGCCATTGAGTTCGGCAACCGGCCATCCCTTCTGCACGGAGGTGGCCTCTGCCATGAAGATGCTCCGGGCCCGGCCCGTAGACAGGTTCATTCGCTCTTCAGGGGTTCCCCTGACAATCCCGACCAGCAGGTCGATCGCAGCCCGCTCCGTTAGAGCCACGCAGGCCTGTGTCTCCGCTTGTTGCCCCTGCGCGGGTGTAGTCTCGGATGCCACTGCCCCTGTGGCGACGTCCGGCACCGATGATGGGGTGGATGCGGAAACGGCTGGTCCCGGACTGGGAGGGGGGGCCTGCACCCCACATCCCGTTAGAATCAGGAGAATCAGCGAACCGGCCCACCAACCCCGATGAAGTCTCGGCATTGCCACGCACTCCCTCTCGCTCAATCGTGGACGTAGTACAGGGGAACCCTGTTACCGAACCCTTGCTTGAGCGAGGCATCGCCCACATTCTGACTGCCGGCCTGGGCGATGCTAGGACCATCTGTTGCGCTGTACGATCCGGGGCGTACCATCGCCACGTGCCCGGCCCCGCCCGTCGGGTTGTGCCAGGTGGCAACGACAGGCTTGCCGTCATTCGCAAAGGCCTGGGCCTCTTCAGCGGTCACCACCCGCCAGCCGTTCTCTGAACCATGGTTCTTCATCCAGTCAAAGACCCCGTTTGCGTTCAGCTCATAGGCTCCCTTCGCCCCTGCCTCCGCCACTGTTCCATCGGGGTAGACCCAGTGGGGAACCTCGGCTCCCATCGCTTTGGTCACGTCCCAGACGAAGATGTTGCAGAAGGTGTCATCGTACCCATCGCCGTTGCTGTCCCGGATGGCGTAACGGGGGTTGTTCTCCACGGCGAACTGGTCGATGACGTTGTTGTAGGCGCTTGCAGACCGTGAGCCCGGCAGGTTCGTCATGGGCGGTGTAACCGGCAGCGCCGCATTCATGCGAGTCGTCCCGGGAGCAGGGGTCTGTCCGTCATAGGTGGGCGAGTCCTGCTCGGTCGCCGGTGAGTCGTTCTGGGCGGGAGGTGTGGTGGACGATTCCGGTGTTGCAGGCGTGGGGGTGGGAGTGGGAGTGGGGGACGTGGTTGAGCCCGGTTGTCCAGTTACGGACTGGGACCAAGCCTCGTTTACACGATTGAGCCCTGTTGCACCGGCCACATCGGCCTCCTCAAGTATGCCTGCCTTCCGCCGCACATAGGAAGAGAGTACGCGGGTCTGCTCGACGATGCGGGATGCATCAGCCCGAGCGCGTTCGAGATGATCGGTCATGCGAGCCCGCAGCGTCCCCTCCCAGGCAAGGGAGTTGTACGCCGAGATAGTCCTGGCACCGATCTCCTCCAGTTCCTGACTGGACCGCTCCAGCATGGTAGCCAGATCCCGCAGCGCCTCCGGAATCACAAGAATCCGAGTCATACCGCACGCACCTCCTGAATCACAGTTCCGGTAACCCAAAGAACCGGTGCCCGATGATGTACACGCCGGCCAGAATGAAACAGGTGCCGGTAATCGCTACGACCCATCTGTCGAATCTGCTGTTTGGCTCCACCCTGCTTCCGTCACGAGGGTTATACTGAAACTGGTGGCGGAACTTGATGGCCAGGATGCCAACAACGACACAAAACAAACCAGTCAGGAGTTCGCGCACGCTATCCCCTCCCGCTAGTCAATGTCCCAGAAGACCCGCCCGCCCAGGGCGGCGGCCAAGCCGATTTCGCCGGAGTTCCCCGCCCAGTCCATCTTCACTCCGCCTCCAACGCAGGCAGCACATCCCCTTACTCCGAGCTTCACCCCCCAATCGAATATCTTGAACGTGGTGGAGACCTCACCCTCCGCCACGTATGCGTATCCGGAAGCCTCCACGCCTTGGGTACCGGCTTTCAAGGTCCCGGATGCTCCAAGGACGTCCCCTTCTGCTTTGGCGTCTACGCTGGCGACATCGTTCTTGAACAGGTTGGCGTTGACCTCGCCGTGCAGCAGACTGGCCTCTGCAGCTACCTTGGCCTCAAACTTCTTGTTTTTGATCGCTTCTTTGAGGTTAATCCCCTGCACCTCTGCCTTGAAGCGCCCGACGCTCGCCTCGGCGGTCACGCCTCGGGCCAGGGTACGCTGCATGTGCAGGGCATCGACCTGGGCCGAAATACCGGGACCGCCATCAGTCCCCTTGATCTGTGTCCTGGCCAGGGTCATACCAGGAATACCCGTGGACTGCCCACCGACGATGGCCTGCTTGCGACCGATCAGGTTTCCGAGGGCCATCAGCCCGAGGGCTCCTGGGAGTGCTGCTGCAAGCCCTTCCTCCGGTGGTGCAGCCCTCTGGCGTAGATAGCCATCCACACGGGCAGTCCCGCCGACCGGCAGGAGGTTGCTGGTGACCCCGCCTGCCGCTGGAGCCGCACCAAGCAGGCCCAGGGAGACCAGCTTTTCAAGCCCGTACTGGGAAACCCCATCCATCCGGGCCAGCGGGGGCAGTGATGGGATCAGGCTCCGGGCCGCTGCTGCAAACTGCTGGGACGAGGGGACCGGCTCTGAAGCGTGGTCGGCCTGCTCGAAAGCCTCTGCCTTCTGCGCCAGAACCCGGGCCAGCCCAGCCAGGCGGTCCGCCAGTTCCCGCGCCTGAGCGTGGGCTTCGCCCGTCCGGCCAACCAGATGTAGCTGGACCCGTGTCTCCCAGCCCATGCCGCGAACGATCGCATTCACCCGGTCTCCCAGTGCCTGAAGATCCTCGCCGCACCGGTAAAACTCCCCGGAAGCGCTGCGGAGCTCATCCGGGTAGACCTTAATTCGCCCCATCTTTTCCACCTCGCCTCAAGTAGCGGTGAATGCGACTCATCATGCCAAGGAGACCGGGAAGGGCAGCATCTCGCTCATAAGGCGCCCAATCTCGCCGGTGACAGCCTCCACCGTACAGGGCGCCACCGAGACCCACTCCTCACCGTCCCGCTCCGTAGGGGCCAGGCTCCAGAGCCGGCCATCCCCCAGCAGCAGTGCGACCCCGCGGCTCTGCCATCGCTCCCCGTTCTGGGCCAGGGCCACGAAGGAGGCGTTCAACGCCGGCCGGGCCAGCGACCTCGCCAGCACCTCTGCCGTTGCCAGCTCCACGCCGGACTCGACCAGGGCGCTGCAGGCAGCCTCTTCCCCCGACTCGTGCGCCAGGGCAATAACCCTGGTCAGATTTGCCCGCGGCAGAAGAGCCCCCGGCAGGTCCGCCGTCTCCGCTCCTGCAAGCCCCAGGAGGTCCTGGACTCGCTCGAAGACCGCCTGAGGGTTGTCCAGGCGGATCAGGGCAAGATCCTGCTCGCTGGAGTCGGCCATCTCCGCCGATGCCAGCCGGGTGATGTGGAGGTAGCGCTGGTCAACCGTCCCATCGCCATGGGTGCGCGTCAGGACAAAACTGGCCTCCGGAAAGGCGCAGGTGGCTGCCAGAAGTCCTGTCTGCTGCTCGAAGATCACCCGGCGGTCTGCCCGCACCTCGGCGATGCCGCGCTCGACCAGGCCGGCAAGTGTCTTGTCCAGCTCGGCCCGAATTTCGTTTGCCAGGAGCCCCTTGAAGGGGTCGTCCACCCCGATCAGCGTGCTGGCACCCAGGACGCCGGCGATTAAGGCGTACTCCGCCTTGGTTAGAATCACGGGTTCAGGCATGGTATTCACGCAGGTCCTCCTCTCAGAAACGTCCGCCCAGCTAGAGAGCAACCGCCGAGCTCCATTCTAAGGAATAATTCTCTTTACTGGAGTTATTTCCCTTCTGATTCATCAACAATGATAACGCAACGGATGGAAGAGGCGACAAAAGCAGAACCCCTCCCGCCAGTCACGGCAGGAGGGTCTCATCATGTATATGTACGATTTGGGATGAGAAGGGTAAGGTGAAAATCTTCTGGTCATTCGAACAAACAATTGCCATCATCCGTATTTGAGTATGGAGGGTAAACCCTCCGGAATATCCCTGTGAGGTGAGCGCTGTGTCGCGACTTGGAAAGCGCGTCCGGTTTGTCTGGGCGACCCTGCTCATGGCTATGCTGCTCTTCGGCCTGTTGAGCACGATGGGTTCCGCCGCCGACCCTGAGCCGGAGTGGACGAGGTACCCGGACTCCAACTACGACCCGGGACCCGGGTGGCCCCAGGGCTGGACTCCACCCCAACCGCCTAGCCAGATTCCGCCAGAGCGGCAGGCGGAGTATGAGCAACTCAACAATCAAGAGCCCCCCGGGAATAGGACCGAACGCTTGGTCCTGCGGGTGGACCCTGGGCCCAAGTGGATTCAGGAGTATCCGTATTACTGGAAGTACGGGTATGTTGACTGTGGCCAGACGACCTATCTTTACTATTACCCCTATCCTGACCTCCACCTGATAAAGGAGATGACCGGGGAACAGTATTCGGCCGGAGAGGACAGCCCTGGTGGGTGTGGCTATTACCAAGTGGTAGGAATATCAAAACCTTCTCGTCCTGATCCGGACTGGGTTGAACGTGAACAACTCATCGACCAAATGCATTTGGACATAGGATGGTCTCGAAAAGGGCTGGACGACTGTACCTTTGCGACCGAGAATTCTCCCCAGTCAATCCTCGTGTGTTTCAACGGTGGTGAGGCTAGTAAGGTGTTCGATGCACCGGCCTACCTGGATACCACGGTTAGCCGGGTGCGTGTGCCTGTGAGGTTTGTGTCTGAACTGATGGGTGCAAAAGTCACGTGGCAAGAAGCCGCAGGACAAGTGACGATCGACTTTCCAGAGGTAGAACGCGAAATAGTCAAGTTGACCTCCAAACCCGGTTACTCAACCACAGATTGGTGGATTCCCAACACCTTTGATCTTGCGGATGGGACCACTGAGATGAAACGCGAACCTGTGTTCCAGCCCGCTAGGCAAATTGTGTTAATCGTAGGCGAGAAGACCGCCTACGTTGATGGTCAACCGGTGACCATTGATGCCCCCCCCGTAATACTACCGCCGGGCAGGACTATGGTCCCGCTTCGGTTCGTATCAGAACAACTGGGAGCCAAAGTCTACTGGGTTGGGGATGACCCTATCTTTCCCTACCTTGGGGGTTTGGCGGGAACCTATGAGGTCCACATCTATACCCCGTTCCACCCGTGGTTTGATTCACCCAACTGGTTTCTGGAGAACCGTGGCGTGAAGTCCTAGGAGGTGGAGGATGAATAGGTTCTTAAGCCGTCGGCTTTTAGCAACCCTAACAGTTTTGGTTACTGGTCTGTGGACATGTTCAGCTAACGCAGAGTGGTGGACGGCCGGCGGATCTGATCAACGAGGTAGCTCCGTCAGCCGAGCTCTGGGGCCTCTCCTTTCCCCCGCGATCTGGTCTATCAATGACGGCGAAGATGGTGTGAATGGCTTCTCTCGAAGTGGGGCGCAACCCATTGCTATCAGCGAGGGGAAAGAAACTTCGCTGTATCACTTAGCCGGGGCATATCTCTGGAGAATCACTGTAAACGAACAGGGAGAGCGCACAGGGATCGAACGGGTTACGGGTGGCAAGAAGGGAGGCTGGATTGTAAACACGAAGGGGATCCCGTTTAGCACTCCCACTTACTCCCCCGAGTCGAAGCACATATATTTCGGGACTAACGATGGAATGGTCTTCGCTTATGACACCCAGAAGGATGTCCTCCGAAACATAAGTGTCTACGCCTCTGGGGACAATTGCAGGTTCGTCTCCTCACCCGCTGTGTTCCGGCTCGAGGGACCAGACGGCGAAATGCAAGACGTAGTGGTGGTGGGTGATCGTCCTTCCTGGGATCCTAAACATGGGGGGCCGGGACCTTGCGGTCACGTTGCGGTCGTCTGGGGCCTGGACAAGCCAGGGCAACAACCGGACAAGAGTCTGTATCCCCCAAAGGGAGTGACAACGGGACAAGCTTGGTACACCCCTGCGCCGGTAAAAGATCCGAACGTAGGGTCTAGGTTTCTAATTGGCGGTTACGGAGACAACGGTACCTTGTTGAGACTGAAGATTGTACCTGCAGAAGGAAAGTTCCGACTCGAAAGTGTAGAATCATGGCGAAAGGACAGCATTAAGAATTTGGCTGGCTCCCTTGCGACAGACGGGACGAATCTCTACTGGGCTGACACTACCGCAAACCTTTACGGGGTAGATCTTCAGACCGGGCAGAAACCAGGTGGATGGAACGCTAGTTCGATCTACTTACCTCCGTTAGTCGCTGAAAACGACAAAGCCCAAGCATTCGTCAATACGAAACCAGCCATTGGCCAGGGGACCGTCTACGTAACCATGCGCAACTACAGCGAGGACGGGTGGAGTGGGGCAATGGACGACGAGACATCACCCATCTATCCAGGGTATGCCGGAGCCATTGTAGCGATTAACGCTTCGACTGGAACCCCGAAGTGGGAATCCGGCCATCGCCTGCAGACAATTCCAGGCTCACGATTCCAGTCCGTTGCCAATACCGATCCGCTTGTAATGGAGTCGGCTGGACTGGTCATGGTGGGCGATATCAACGGGTACTTACAGGCTTTTTCAGTGAGCGACGGCACTCCCACGACCATGGCAATTGACCAGGCAACCTGTAAGAGTCAAACATACTACTCCATCCTGCAGGACGGGGAGAAGCCAGCATGGGCGCAACCCTACTACACGTCGGCTTTCGGTACCAGCACCAATCCGATGGCTGCTTCGCCACTGATTGTCGTTGGCGCCAACATAGATAAGGATGGGGCCGCCGTCCACCGCCTCCTCGGGCTCCAACTTCAGTCGGTCTACAACCTCAAGTGGTCCGGCGACGGCACGGCTAACGAGCCTCGCCCCCACAGCTCAGAGACGCTCTTCCTCTCCGAGAAGCCTGTCGAGATCAATCATGAGGTGCTCCTGGAGGTCCCCGACAACCCGTTCACTGGCAAGAACCCACCCCTCCAGCAAGTCCTCCCTTCCGGGGCCAAGGTAAGCTGGTTCGCTGTTGAGTCCCAGCAGTGGTACAACTGGGTCAGCCAAAAGACCGTTCCCGCCGAAATCACGGGTGTATACCTGGACGAGACCCCACTTCCCGGTGACCTGAAGGGCGCCTCCGGTAACCCCGGGACCGGATCCCCGGTTGGACTGCAGGCCACTGCCCGCCCCGGCATGCCGAACGATGGGTACATCGTGGGCGTAATCGATGTGGAGCGGTTGGCTGCTTACGGCGCCGACCACTACGGGGAAATGGCCGCTAGGCTGCTCGCCCTCAAGGAGGCCGCGGTTGGCACGACCCCCGTTAGCTGCACCGCTGCACTGGCGGAGCGCGTGAGTGCCAAGGACTCCTCCGGCGACTTTGTCAGCACCCATGCCGACAACTTCCTCAACAGCCACTACATCATCTCCCCGGACGCATCGGTCTCGCTGGCTGTACCGGGTGACGGCAGGATCACCGGTACGATCAACGCCACGGTCAAGGTTCAGGTAACCGTGACCAACCACTCAACCATGGAGATACCCGGTGCACTGACCTTGAAGGTGAAGTGGCCAGGGAAGGAGTACGTGACCACCGATCTGAAGGCGGTAACCGCAGTGCCCGGCAACCCTCAGACCATTCCCCTGTCCTTCACGATCAAGGACGAGGATGCCCTGGTTCTGGTGCGTGCCGAGTTCAACATGGAAACGCCTCGTGCCGTTGAGGAATCCGACTACACAAACAACATCGCACAGGTCTCGCTCCGAACCGACCCGTACCTCTCACCGACAGCCGAGTCCGGCGGTGGGCGCGTCATCATCGTTCCATCCGACTGTATTCCAGAGACCGATCCGTCTACCGGACGCCTGTGCAAGAACTATGACAAGACGCTCAACGACTGGTAAACCGACCGGCTCATGAGAGTCAGGGGGTGACGACAGTGCTTCTCCGGTGGAAGGAGCCAAGGGGCTCAATCACCGCGATCTGGGTGACCGTGATCGCAGCCTTCTTCTTTGTTGGGCTGGCGGTTCTGGAGCGAGAGTGGGTTAACTATCAGATCCGGTTGGCCGAGCAGGCAGTCGACCTGGCAGCCGAGGCGGGGGCCTACGACCACGAAGTCCAGGTAACCGTCACCGCAACACTAACGAGGGACGAGACACATCAAGAATGTGTAACTGTACCACCAGCCACCCCTTCGCTCGGAGGTCCTCCACCGGCGCCCAACACGATATGTACAGACGTTACAGTAACCGTGACAAGAGGACAGACTTATGAAGGCCCTCTCCATGAGGTCCAGGGCACCAACTGGAAGACCCGGGTCGGGTGTGGTGTGGACAACTGGGAATGTTTGGTGGTCCCGACAGTGGATCAGATCTGTGTCAAAGCAGGTCCCAACTATGATCCCATTGCCACCAGTACATTCCGTGCCAACTGGCGCGGGAGCAGGGCTACCCGGCTGGTGGGCACCCACGCCATGGTCCAGCTTGTCCCCGCCGGCGGATGCTCCCCAACCTCGGCCAGCGTCCAGGTCACCCTTCGGGCGGACTACACCTTGAAGCCCTTCTTCGGCATGCTCCCGCTGGAGCAGACCATGGTCGCGCATGGCTCCGCTGTGGTCAAGGTGAAGCCTCCCGTGCTCTCCCTCTGACCCGACATCACCCTCTCCCTTAGGGTGGGCACACACGTGCCCGCCCTTTTTTCGTCAGCAGGAGACTTCCAGCTGACGAAGCATTTCTCCAGGGGGTAAAAGGGGTAAATTGCAAAATGCTTATTGACCATCTCAGCGCACCTGGTTATAATGACTTACATAGATGGGAAAAATTGTAACAGATGCAGAGGGAGAGGACATGACAGAGACAGGTCTGCGGCTGCGCCTGGGACCCTCTCGCACGATCCTGATCCCTGGGGTCGAGCCGCTGAAGGAAACCGATGTACATCCGACCTCGCTGCCGGCACCTCCGGCCGCCCACCCCCCGCCCCCGGGGCAGGCAAGCTCGGTCAGGCCGGAGCACATTCAGCTGGCCAGCTGGCCAGGCAAGCCCCTGATCGCCCTGGTCGAAGGCTCGCCCTGCGGGGCGGACGACCTGGCGCTGACCCTCATGCACCTGGCAGAGAGTTCCGGGCTGAGGGTCGCCCTGGTCAGCCTGGAGCCCCAGAACCGGCTGGGCCTGCGGCTGGGCCATCCCGCCACATCGAGCGGGCCTGGCTGGGGGGATAATCCCGGCGGCCAGGTCCGGCCTGTCGGGCCCCATCTGCTGGTACCCGCTCCGGACCGGGAGGACTGGCTCGATCCTGAGCGCATCCTCGCCTGCCTGGATTGGGTCCGGAACCAGGTGGATGCCACGGTGGTGGACCTGGGTTGCCGCTGGGAGCCCCGGCTCTTCCGCCCGGTCATGGAGCAGGCACGGCACATCTGGGTCCTGACCCGGGCAGAGAAGGGCATGGCCCTGGAGATGAGGCTGGAGCAGGCCGAGTTCTCTGGCTGGACCGACATGAAGCGAGTCCAGTCCCTGGTTCTGGGGGGCAGCCCCCGCGGCGGGGCGCTCTCGTGGGGGAGCTACGCTGTCCCGTTGCCAGATGCGTCGGGTGACCAGACCCGGGCGTTTATTCAGAGAGAATTGGGGGGTTCTGTCCGATGAAGCGGCAGATCGAAGCCTTTCGCCTCTCCGGGGGCGGCCTGTTCTTTGCGGCAGCGGCACTGCTTGCCCTGCTGGCCTTTCTCGGCATGTACTCGTTTCTAAGGTCGGCGGCACCGACCGTACAGGTCTATGCCGTCAGGACCGACCTCCCGCCCGGTCACGAGGTCACCGCCGGCGATCTGATTGCCCGTCAGGTCCCCGAGAGCGCCGTGCCCGATTCCGCCGTGAGGGAGCCGAAGGAAGCGGCCGGGCGGCGAATTCGCTACGGGCTGGCAGCGGGGGATATCTTGCGCGAGGTGCACCTGAGCGACAAGGCCAACAGCCAGATTCCCCGCAAGCTCGGGGCCATGGGCCCGAACTACCGGGCGCTGATGCTGCCCCGGGAGGTGGTGCCCGACGCAGACCGCCTGGTGCCAGGGGACACCCTGGAGATCCTTGGGGTGGTCACCTATAAGGATGAAGAGCAGAGCACCCCGCTGCTGATGCGGCTGGGCCTTGGAACGGTCCTGGAAGACCAGGCGAAGATGACCGACGCCCCGGGGGTGCTGGTGGCGGTTACGGTGGAAGATGCCGCCCGGGTCGCGCTGATCCAGCGCAGCGGCAGCGTCATGGCACTGCTTCAGGGCGATGCTGCCAACACCCAGGCGGTCGGGGCCCTGCGGCTCGACTACCTGGCGACCGAGGGCAACCTCAACGCTCCGCAGATCTCTGCGCTGATTGAAGCGGCAAAGCAGCAGAAGGCACCGGATAACGCTGTGGCTGAGGGCAAGAAGAGTTCGGCCGGACAGTAGGGAGGAGGATGACCGGTGGAGGCCATTCTGGTTATGCCATCGCCCGACCGGGGACGGGATTTCGTCCTGCCCCTCTCCATGGGCGGCATTCGTGTCCGCACCGTGGTTCAGTCCGGTACGCAGCTGGTGGCAGAGGCAGGGCGTGAACCCGCTGAGTGCATCATCTTGCCGGAGTCGCTCCCGGATGGTCCGGCGGAGGCCTGGCTTGTCAAGGCGGCGGCTGTGAGCCCCCGTAGGCCGGTGGCGGTTATCCTGGTCTTCGGCGTGGAGGCGAGCGAGGCCGTTCGAGAAAGGGCCCGGGCTGCCTTCGGCCCCGCCGTGGAGGTGGTGGCAGCGGGTGCCCGGCGCACCGACGAGGTGGCGGCCGAGGTGACCCGGGTGCTCGACCGGTTGAGCCGGACGCTGGCCGACCAGGACCGGGACGCCTTCGACCGCCTGCGCCAGCCGGTGGTCTCCAGCACCGTGCCGCAGCCTGTGCGCAAGGGCGGCGCCATTGCGCTGCTCGGCCTCTCGGGCGGTGTTGGAACCTCTACCCTGACCGCCAACCTGGCGACCTACGCCGCCATGGCCGGGCAGCGGGTGCTGGTGATCGACGCCCAGTTCGCAACGGCTGGCTCTGTCCTCTATTACCTGGGCGGCGAGCCAGATGACCATAACCGCGGGCTGCACCATCTACGGTGGAGCCACATGAGTGCCACAAACGGACAGCTGAAGGAATCGGCAGCCGATGAGATCCTGTTGCGGACCGACGAGGTCCGGATCAAGGGCGCCCGCCACGCCGAGCTGCGGGTGCTCTCTACGCCGGCCATTCTCGAACAGATGGTACAGATGCCGGCCGACCAGGTGGTATGGGGCATGCAGCTGCTTGAGCACTCCTTCGATCTCGTGCTGGTGGACTGCGGCTCCGGGGTGGGAGACTCCCGCACCCTGCGGCTCCTGGAGGCATCGGGCCGGGTCCTGCTCGTTGCCGGGGGCTGGGGAGCCGGGGTGAACGCAGCCGCCCGGTGCCTCTCCGCCCTCGAGGAGACAGAGAGCCGCATCGGCAAAGACCGGCTCCTGCTCCTGCTGCGGGAGGGAGGCGAGGGTGTCTATGGCACCCGGACCGTCTCCTCGGCGGTGGGCATGCCGATCTACGGCCGGCTGCCGGAGGAGCCGGCGGTTCGCAAGGCAGAGGGGCGGTTGGGCATCCGGGTTCCCGTGGTGGCGGAGCATCCGGATTCGGCGTACGCCAAGAGCACGGCACAGCTGGCCTTTACCCTGGGTGTGGTTCAGCAGGTGGAGACGGCGGAACGTGAGACCCGCCGGGGGCTGTTCGGACTGAGCTTCGGCAGGCGCTAGGAGGTGACCGAAATGACGGATGGTCCGGGCATGGCTGCCCTGGGAACCGCAGAGTTTGACCGGCTCCTCCAGGATCGATCCGTTCTGGGACCGGTCATGCAAACCATCGCGGACGCCATGCGTGCGAGGCATGACAAGCTCTGGCTGGTCGGCATGTACAACCCCTCCCCAGCGGACCAGGCTGAACTGGGGCTGGCGGTTCGCTCCTGCCTGCAGCGGCTCGCGGGGGAGCGGGTAGTGCCGGACTGGCAGATCATGCAGCCGGCCGCCACCCAGTGGCTCCACCGGTTTGTCCAGAGCCGGGCGGAGCGCCTGGTCAAGTTCCGGGATGTGATCGACCGGACCGCCGCCAAGGTCGCCGGCGGTGGCGCGGCCGGTGTGGGAGAACTGGTAATCTCCCAGGAGCGCCGCTCTGCTGTGGCAGCTGAGGTAGCCAGGGACCTGGGGCTCTACCTGGGGCCCGAGCAGATGGTTGCCAACGATGCCGAGATTCTGGCGCTGGCCGAATGGCTGGTCCGTGAGAACCTGGGTGCCGGTGCTCTGGAGGACTTCCTCCGGGACAACAGCCTCACCGAGATCATGGTGGGAGCCGGCGGCCAGATCTGGGTCGAGAAGGACGGGCGGGTGAATCACACGGGCCAGAGCCTGCCAGAGATTCGGGCGGTCTGGTTTGCCCAGCGGCTGGCCGCTCTGATCGGCTCCCGCATTGACCAGTCCGAGCCCTCCATGGACGGCTTTCTCTCCGACGGCAGCCGTGTGCACGTCATCCTCCCGCCCGTCGCGATGGATGGTGTCAGCATCACGATCCGGCGGCACAGCCGGCGCCCGAGCCTGGAGCAACTGATCGCCTCCGGCGCCCTGACCGATGAGGCGGCCGACTTCCTGCGAGATGCAGTGGGAGGCGTGGCCAACCTGCTGGTCTCCGGCGGCACTTCGTCGGGCAAGACCACCATTCTCAATGAGCTGGCCAGCTTTATCAGCCCGAATGACCGGGTGCTGACCATGGAGGACGCACCGGAACTGAAGCTGCCTCTTCCTCATGTCATTCGACTGCGGACACGCAAGGCGAACATCGAGGGACGCGGCGAGTTCACCACCCGGATGCTGGTGCGTGAGGCGCTGCGTATGCGGCCTGACCGCATCGTCGTTGGCGAGGTCCGAGGGTCCGAAGCGCTGGACATGATCGAGGCGATGAACACCGGTCACGACGGCTGCCTCAGCACCGCCCACTCCAACGGTCCACTGGACATGCTCAAGCGCCTCGCCCAGATGATGAAGCGCGGCGATCCCCAGCTGACCGACGCCGGCGCCTACGAGCTGATTGCCAGCGCCCTGCACCTGATCGTTCATGCCGAACGGCGGGTCTCTGCGGACGGACAGGTAACACGCGGCGTTATGGAGATCGTGGAGGTGGCTGGCTACCAGCCTGAGCGCCCCGGGACGTTGGGCTTCATCCTGCGCCCGGTCTTCCAGCGGGGGGCCGACCGAATCCTTCGCCGGGTGGGCTCCATTAGCGAGAAACTGGCCATGCACCTGACGCTGAACGGGGTGAATGGCACCAGGTGGGTGAGCGGGCATGGCGAGTGAGTGGGCACCTGCGCTCCTGGCGGCGGGGGCTGCAAGCAGCGCCACCGTGGGTTTCTACATGGTCTCCCGCTTCGGGCCCCGGGCCCAGCGCAGCCGCAAGCGGATCCAGCGGGAGCAGGTCCGGGTCGCCAAGCGCAGCGGACCGCCCCTGGTCGAGATGCTGCCTGGGATTCTTGGTGGGGTTCTGCTTTATCTGCTGAC
Source organism: Bacillota bacterium (assembly GCA_049325315.1). Lineage (GTDB taxonomy): Bacteria > Bacillota > Sulfobacillia > Symbiobacteriales > Symbiobacteriaceae > JAWLHU01. The sequence continues at coordinate 32,925 of JBMONB010000166.1, forward strand.
GTTAGCGATGACCGGCAAGGGCGGCCTGTCCATTGCGGTAGCCCTTGGTGGATTCATGATCCCGGGCTGGGTGAAGGCCTGGCAGGAGACCAACCGGCTCATCCAGCTTTCGGAGCAACTCAACCGGGCGATTGGCATGATCTCCACGAGCCTCAGGCGGGGTGCCCCGCTTGAGGTGGCGCTGGCGGAGACGGCAAGCCTTTCGGCACCACTGGGACCCGTATTGAAAACCCTGGCCCATTCCACTGTCATGGGCGTCACCCTGGGCCAGGCAGCCGAGCAGGTGAGAACCCTGCCGGCGGTAACGGGCAGTACCGATTTTCAGGTCTTCGCCACCGAGATGGTGATCTGCCACGAGCGGGGCGCCAACATCGTCCAGGCCTTTGAATCGCTCCGTGGGGTGCTCTCTGCCCGGCGACGCTACCGGCAGCAGGTGATGCAGCACATGGGCGAGCACCTGGTGCAGGCACTGGTGATCTCCGGCATCGGGCTGGGCATGCTGCTCCTCTTCTCCGTGTTGATGGAGGACGGCTTGCGGCCGCTGCTGGAGACGGTGATCGGGCAGATCATTCTCGCCATCTCCCTTCTGGGCAACACCTTCATGGTGCGTCTGACCCACATGAGTATCCTGGGACAACTCCGCCGGTTGTAGGGGGTGGATACGTGGCTCTGTTGAGCTCCTTTCTGCTGGCGCTGGCGGTGCTGGCCGGGTTCTATCCACTGATGCAGAGCCGCAAGTACCACGGTGCACTTCGCACCGGTAAGCGACTCCCCCAGCAATGGGGCCAGGAGTCGTGGTACAGCCGGCTGACCAAGCGCCTTGGGGTTGACGAGGCGGACCGCCTCTGTCAGTATGCCGGTCGCCCTTACGGGCTAACGGGCCTGACGCTCTTGCAGGCGCAGTTTGTCTTCGCCATCCTCTGTCTCGTGCTCTTTGCGACCGTCAGTTTAGCCTTTGTGGTCGTAGGCGGGGCGCTGGCCTGGTTCATGCCCCGGATGCTGCTCTCCTCCCTGGCACAGCAGCGCCGGGCACAGATTGTCCTGGAACTGCCATCCTTCCTTGATCTCTGGGGGCTCCTGGTGGCCTCAGGGGAGGGGGTAGAGACCGCCCTGGTGGAGATTTGCCGGCGCCACGCCGACTGGCAGATCTCGACCGAAGTGAAACGGGCGCTGGAGCGCATCTCCGCATCCGGACTCTTCGGGGAGTCGCTGATTGAGGAGGCCAAGGTAACCGGGTCCCCTGAGTTTGTGGCGGTGGCAGAACAGGTGAGCCATTTGGCGGACGGTGGGGGTGTACCCAGCAAGGAACTCAGCCGTATGGCCGAGCACATGCGGGAACAGCGGATGTCCGACATGGCCCAGAATGCCAGTTCCATGGCGATTGTGGGGATTCTGCCGAAGATTGGGACCGTCTTTCTTGGGCTGGCCCCTGTAATTGCCAACATCATCTTGCAGGTTGTCCGAAGCTTGTGAGGAGGGGTCTTTCATGGTGGGGATTTACGTGCGGGTTCGCAACGGGTTTGAGCGGTTGGTGCGGCGAGTCTCTCAGGAGGATGGGCTGACGATCATTGAGTACGTCGTCTTCGCTGCGTTTGTGATCGTGGGCCTGGCAGCGGTCGCCTTTGCGTTCAAGGACCCGCTCCAGCAGTGGATGGGAGACACCATGTGCAGCATCATGGCGGGCCAGGATAAGGCCTACAACATCACCACGGGGAAGTGCGCGTAACCCGATGTCCGGGGGGTGGGACATCCCGCCCCCCTGAATGCATCAAATCACGAAACTAATTTGATTCATTTGACTACAGAGGATATTTATACATTTTCATCGAAAGTAGAGAACGGAGGGTGTTGGACATGCTGCGAGCCAGAATCCATGGGGAGGAAGGGGTTGCTCTGGTAGAGGCGACCATCGCGGTGATGATCATTCTCCTCCTGGCCCTCATGTTCATGCAGATTGTCATCGTCTTCCATGCCAGTTTGGCGGCACATGCGGCGGCCCAACGGGCGGCCCGGGACGGCGCTCTGACCGGGTCACCGTCCGCAGGGCAGGCCACGGCCACCAAACTCCAGGGAAGCACCATTCGCATCGTGAAGTGGAGCGCTCCCTCCTGCTGGAAGGATGGCAACGTGATGCGGTGCCAGCAGCAGGTTCATGTGCCCTCGATCATGCCGGGCGGCGGTCTCTTCATGGGTGGCAGTTGGAGCGGTGTAGACATTATCGAGGATGGCCAGTATCCGATGTACGACAAGACTGGGTAGAGAGGCAGAGCCCATGCCCGATGAATGGAGGGAGACTGTGCAGACGAAGGCTCCCCAAGCGCTGACCTGCACCCTGGTGGAGCATCTCTACCTGGCGGCCCTTCTGGGAGGCCGTACCCTGGTTGGCGTCCCGGACCCCTTCACCGGCTGGCTTGCCCGGGAGGTGGAGGAGGCGCTGCGCCAGGCGAGAACGAGCCTGGAAAGCCGGTCCATCATCCGGCAGGACCCCGATGGTCTCCTCTCTGTGGACCCTTCCCTGGAGCAGATGGTCTCCGTGGCGGTTGCGCCGGCCCTGACGGTGGCGCTGACCCATCGGAACGGGCAGACCAGTGCCCAGCACCTCTTTTACATGGCGGATGGACAGGCTGTGGAGCAGACATATCAGCCGGATACAGGGACTGTGAGCCTGTCCCGGCTCGCGTCGCCGGCACAGGTGGTCGAGCGGATCGCTGAACTGACCGGCCTGGAGCGGCAGGGGCCGGCCGTGCTTCCCGGCGGACTGCTGCCGGAGGGAGACTGGACCCGGACGGTGGAGGCGGTGCGAACTCAAGGTACGAATCAGGCCGGAAAGGTTCTGGCAGCCTCGGGTATTCCCCTGGAGTCCGCAGCGGCGCTGTGTGCGGCACTGGCCGCCCCCGATATCATGGGACAGGCACTGGTGGTCGCTGCCGACCCCGCTGAGTGGAGTGTCTCAGGCGTGGGCTACCTGGCGGGGGATCAGGGACTCTGGATGCTCAGGCAGGTCACGGAGAAGGGACAGCCGTGGGCGGAGATCACTCCGGCACCCGGCGAGGCCGTTCTCGCTGAGATCGGGCGGATTCTGGAGCGTCGTCCACACTGACTGCTTCGTTCTCGGATGCGCGGCTTCAGTGAAGATAGACCGCAAATCAGGTGATAGGGGGTTCCGTGCATGGCAGGACGGATTCTGATCACGCCGGAAGAGGTACGTGAGGTCGCAAACCAGTTCCGGGGGGCCAGCGAGGCCAGCCAGGAGATGGTCAATCGGCTGACGGGCTTTGTCCAGAATCTTGATGCAAAGTGGGACGGCGCCTCGGCGGAGAAGTTCTACGGGGACTTCACCAACTGGAGCCAGCAGATGAAGCACTTCGTCACCCTCCTCCACGAGATCAACATGCAGCTGAACACCATCGCTGAACGGTTCGAGGCGGCCGACCGCCCGCAGTAGCCTTTCGATACAGCACGCCCGGGCCGAAACCGCCACAGACGGCTTCGGGCCCGGGCGCTGCTCTGTCCGAGAAGGTGATAGGGAAGGAGGAACGGTATGTCTCGTCCGCCACTCTTTCAGCGTTCGCCGCGGTTGATCCCCCGGGTGCCGGCGCCAGAAATTCAGGTTCCGGCCCCTCCGACGCGCCCCATGGAGCCCGCCTTCTCCTTCTCGTCTGTGCTGCTCATGGTGCTTCCGGCGCTTGTGGGGGCGCTGGTGATCTTCTTCATCTCCCGGGGACGGGGTGGCAGCACCTGGATGTCCATTGGCATGTCGGTGCCAATGCTGGCGGTGAGTGCAGGGGTGCAGGTGGCTCGCATGGTGGGGCAGCGGCGTGCCTACGACCGGCAGATGGAGGAGCGCGAAAACCGCTACCACCAGGTGCTGGATGCCACCACCAGACAACTGCAGGAGAATGCGGACGAGCAGCGCCGGATCCTCTGCGACCTCGATCCGGATCCGACCACCTGTGCCCAGCGGGTGGCTGAGCGGAGCCCACGACTATGGGAACGGAGCCCCGAGGATCACGACTTCCTTGCGATCAGGCTGGGCGTGGGTCCTGTGGCTGCATCGGCCAAGGTGAAGGCCCCGCAGCCCCCCGGAGCGGAGGAGCCGGATCCGCTGCTGGTCGAGGCGCTGCAGATTCCGGAGCGCTTCGCCGTGGTGGATGGGGTGCCGGTTCAGGTCCCCTTGCGCGAGGTGGGTGTCGTCGGTGTGGTAGGACCACGGGCCTCCGTGCTGGAGGCGACCCGGGGGCTCCTTTGTCACCTGGCGGTTCATCACTCGCCGGATGAAGCGAAGGTGGCCGTCATCTTCGACGACAGTGAGGTCGGAGAGTGGGCCTGGGCCCGCTGGCTGCCGCACGTATGGGCGTCGCCGAAGAGCCGGATGCTCGCCGCGGACCCGAACGGGATCGATCGCCTGGCGACGGAGCTCTACGAGATGATCCAGCGCCGCAGACTCCAGCAGATGCGCCAGAACTCCGGGGAAGGGCTCTCCTTTTCTCCCTCGCTGACCATTGTGCTGTCCAATCTCTGGCTGGTGGAGAAGGAACCGCTCCTTCCCCTGCTCCTCCGGGAGGGCGCTTCTCTGGGGGCTACCCTCGTGGTCCTCGCCTCCCGAAAGGAGGAGTTGCCCAAGGAGTGCAAGGCGATTATCCAGGTCGATGGCAGTAAGGGCGATCTGATCCTGACCTCGCCCAGCCTGGCAGAGCAACCCTTTGTCCCGGACAGTGTAAGCCTGCAGGGTGCTGAAGATCTGGCTCGCTCCCTGGCGCCGGTTCGCCTGAACGAGTTCACCACCTCGGCGGAGATTCCGGGAAAGGTCACCCTGCTTGACTTGCTGGGGATTCGCCGGGTGGAGGAGGTCGATCTGGTGGGTGGCTGGCGAGAGGTCGAGCCCTTTCGCTCGCTGGCAGTCCCCCTTGGGTTGGGTGCGGGACGCGAGCCTCTACTGCTGGATTTGCATGAGCGGGGACACGGGCCACATGGGCTGGTGGCCGGCGCCACCGGCTCGGGGAAGAGTGAACTGCTTCAAACGCTGGTCGCCGCGCTGGCGTACCGCTTTCATCCGCACGATCTGGCGCTGGTGCTGGTTGACTACAAGGGCGGCGGCATGGCCAACGCCTTCTTGGGCCTGCCTCATCTGGTGGGGACGATCACGAATCTGGGTGGCAACTTGACCAGGCGTGCCCTGGCCGCACTGAAGGCGGAACTGCGCCGGCGGCAGCGCCTCCTGGGAGAGGCCGGCGTGAATCATGTGGACGCCTACATGAAGCTGCGGCGCCGGGGGCAGGAGTTGGAGCCACTGCCTCACCTGCTGATTATCGTGGATGAGTTTGCGGAGTTGAAGAGTGATCAGCCGGACTTCATGCGTGAGTTGATCAGCGCGGTGCGGGTGGGGCGGAGTTTGGGTGTCCATCTGATCCTGGCGACGCAGAAGCCGGCGGGTGTAGTGGACGAGCAGATCTGGTCCAACGCCCGGTTCCGCATTTGCCTGCGGGTGGAGCGGCCGGAGGACAGCCAGGAGGTGCTCAAGTCACCGGAGGCTGCCTTTCTGACCGAGGCGGGGCGTGCCTACCTGCAGGTGGGAAACAACGAGCGGTTTGAGCTGTTCCAGGCAGGCTGGGGCGGGGCGCTGTACCAGCCGGAGGCCTCGACTGGCTCGCACCGGTTCGAGATCACCGAGGTGGGGCTTGACGGAGTCCGCTATCCCCTTGGTCCACAGCCGGAGGTGGCGGCGGCCGTGGACGGTCAGCCGCAGTTGACCGTCCTCCTGAATCAGATCAAGGAGTCAGCCCAGAAGGCGGGGATTCCGGCCCTGGCCGGGCCCTGGCTGCCGCCGCTGCCGGAGACGGTTCAGCTCCGGCAGATCATGCCTTCGGGCGAGGGCTTCGGGGTTGACGGAGGTTGGGCGCCACCTTCGGAGTGGATGGAGGCGGTGGTCGGGCTCCTGGATGCCCCGGAGCATCAGGCGCAGGTCCCCCTGCGGCTGGACCTGGGCAAAGAGGGGCACCTGGCCGTCTACGGCGCTCCGGGATCAGGCAAGACAACCTTCTTGCAGACGCTGGTCACCGGTCTTGCCTTCCGCTACTCACCCTCGGACTGCCACATCTACCTGGTGGATGGCGGCGGGCGGAGCCTGGTGGGGCTCCAGGGACTGCCCCATGTGGGCGGGGTCGTGCTTGGCGATGAACAGGAGCGGGTGCAGCGGCTAACGCGCATGCTCATGCAGATACTGGAGGAGCGGAAGGTGCTGCTCGGGGAGGCGGGGGTCAACACACTGGAGGCCTATCGCCAGGTGGGTACCGCACCACTGCCGGGCATCGTTGTGGTGGTCGACAGCTATGCCACCTTTGTCCAGTCCAACCCGGACGTGGAGGATGCCTTTGCGCAGATCGCCCGGGAGGGCGGTGGCCTGGGCCTTCATCTGGTGCTGGCGGCAAACACCCCGGGACAGATTCGCTCCAAGGTGGCGGGGAACATCTCCATGGCCGTGGCGCTGCAGATGGCGGATCGGGGCGATTACAGTTCGGCCGTAGGCCGGACCGGTGGACTGGAGCCGATGCCGGTCCCTGGTCGGGGGTTGGTAAAGGCGGCGCCGCCGCTGGAGTTTCAGACTGCGCTACCGGCGCCAGGCGAGAGCGAGTGGGAGCGTGCCGAGGCGATCAAGGCCATCGGCCAGCGGATGCAGGAGGCCTGGTCGGGGTCGTTGCCCAGGCCCGTCCGCACCTTGCCGGAGGAGGTTGCTCTTGAAGATGTCGACCCACCCGCACCTGCCGAAGAAGGCTTGCCTGTGGCGCCCGTAGCGCTGGATGTGGAAAGCTTGGATCCCTTCGTCATTCCGCTGACCGAAGGCCCCAACTTCCTGATCACAGGGCCGGCCGAGAGCGGCAAGACAACCCTGCTCCAGACATGGGGCCTCTCCATGGCACAGCGGCGTTCACCGGAGCAGCTGCAGCTCTTCCTGGTCGACATGGGGGGAGGAGGCCTGACCACCCTGCGACGTTTGCCGCATGTCAAAGCCCACGTGACTGATGCGACCAGTGCGGAAGCGATGGCGGAGCAACTGACCTGCACGATTCAGGAGCGCCGGGCTTTTGTAGAGGCGGCCAGACAGGAGGGGCGCGAGCCGCCTGGGGCCACCGAGTTGCTGGAGCGATTTCCAGCGGTGGTGATCCTCCTGGACGATGTGGACTCTTTCCGAGACATGGCGCCCGCCGTCCTCCGGGATCGCTTGGAGCAGTTGGTCCGCCGTGATCGCGGGCTGGGGATTCACCTGGTCGTGGCCGGCCTCTCCAGTGTGATCAACCAGCTCAGCTACGAGGGTCTGGTGAAGGCGCTCAAGGAGGGCCAGACCGGGATTGTGCTGGGGAGTAGCGACCACTCGGACCTGCAGTTCTTTAACATTCGTATACCCGGGGAGTCCGGGCGATTGCTCTCTCCGGGGATGGGCTTCTACGCCCGGCGTGGTCGGTGGCGGCGGATCAAAGTTGCCACACCACGGGCCGGCGGGTTGAGAGTCGTTGACCGGATAGGGCGGATCGCCGCCCGCTGGATTCCGGGGACTGTGGAGGTGGAGTGATGGCGCGGATTCTTGTGTGGCCGGAGGAACTGCGTCGGGTGAGCACCCTGTTGGAGCAGAGCAGCAGTGAGCTGCAGGCCTTGGCCGGGCAGACGACCTCGGCCCTGGGCACCCTGGGGTGGCAAGTCTCGGGGCAGATGGCGGTCGAGGAGCGTTACGGGCAGACCAGGGTCATGGCGGATGGCCTGATTGAGCATGCCCGCGCAATGTCCCGTTTCCTGCAGCAGAAGGCGACTGCGTTCGATGAGGCAGATCGGGCGTATCTGGCATCGCCCAAGCCAGGGGCTGAAGACCTGAGCGCCTGGATGGTTGGCTACGGGATCGCGGCGGGTGTGGCCGGATTGAGCGCTATGCTCCCGGGGATTGGCTTGCCGGTTGTAGCAGCGAGTACGATTGGCTGGGTGTTGGGGTGTAACCCCGACCTCTTCGGCAGGACCCCCACAACGACACCCAACCCAGGCTCAACGGTGGTTCCTCCGCCGGTGACAGTGGAGGAGAGCAAGCCGCCCCGGCCTGAAACCCCTGTCACACCAGAGTCTGGCCCTTCTCATGTGGAGACCATGATAGCCAAGTACTTCCCAAAGCCGGAGGACCGGGCCATCGTCAGACACACCATGGGAGAGGAAGGGCCAGAGGAATTCGGCGCCTCCTGGGGGGGCGTCGTCTACAAGGCCGGGAACGGTCAGTGGACGGCAGACCGCCAGATGCTCAATTTCGGGTTGATCTCTTTCGCCTTCCCCGCCGGCCATGCCGGAACGGTTCTGCGGCGGATTCTGGAAAATCCGGAGGAGGAGCAGGCACTGCGGGAGATTGCCATGAGGCATCTCGAGGATCAGCCGGGCGGCGAGATCAGGGAGGGCTGGAAGGGCCTGCTGCGCACGACGAAGGATCTCAGCATTGCAGCAAAGACAAAGGAGCAACTAGTCGACGAGTTCATTCAGCACATCAAGGACGGTAACGATTCAAAGACGGCCGATTGGCTCTTCAAGTATGCCAACGAGGAGACCATCAAGGGGCCTAATATCCATTCGACAGAGTTGCGAGAGGACTGGCAGGCCGTTTTCAGCGAGTGGCTCTCCCGACCTGCAAGCCAGGTGGCACAGCTCTCCGTAGTGAAGGAAGTTTACTTCAACGACTCCGTTGAGGTAGCACAGAAGCTGCATCTTACGTCGGTCCGTGGTGTGGGATTCGTCTTCGATGCCATGGTACAGGGCGGCAGCCTTCCCAAGAGTGCCTGGACCTTGGTAGAGACGCCGGCGTACATGAACGCCAGTGAGACCGAGAAACTGCAGATGCTGCGGGATCTGTACGGGCAGGGCTCCACCGAGTGGAATCGGCGCGACTCCGTCCTGAAGTCCGACCTGAGCGATGATCCTTACCCGTTTTAGGAGAGGAGTGCGAGGATGAGACGCTGGATTCGATGGGCATCTCCTGCACTCATGATCCTTCTGCTAACGGGTTGCTCTGTGAGTCGCTCCCTCGACACCTCACCTGTGAGTGCGGGGCCTGGTCCGTCGGGCGGCCCGTCGCAGCCGATCTCGTTGCCGCCAGCACCAGTTCAAGCTCCGCCTGCAGCCAGCCAGGCCCCGCCGCCCAGTCTGTCAGAGCAGCTTGAGAAGGGCGCCCTGCCGGCTGTAGCTGCCACATACCGGTGGAAGGCGCCGGCGAGTGGTCTCGATTACCAGCCGCTGCTCCCAGGTCTTCTCCTGACCTACACGCGCTTCGTGCCGCGTGGAACCAGTCTGCCCTTTGTCATGCAGGTGGTGGATGCAACCGGAAACGAGCTGTGGAAGAAGACCTTGCCGTTTTCCAATCAGGACGTCGAGTACCTCGACATCTCGGCCGATGGGGAGCGGATTGCGGTCATCGACATCACCGGGAAGGTCACCGTTCTCAGTGCACGGACGGGCAGCGTCGTGGCAACCCGCCAGTTCACGGCTGATGCCCGGTCGATCCGCTTCATCGACCGGGGAAGGCTCCTTGCGCTGGAGAGGGAGACCCCCAGCGGCATCTACCGCCGGGTCGTTGACGTCTACGCCGTGGCCGGCGGCAGTGATAAGCCGCTTTACGGGGTAGGGGGCTCGGCGGTGTTCGCCTCGCCCCATCACGGGATGCTGTTGGGCGTTGTCCCGGAGGGGGTGGAGGTGGTCGCCCCAACGGGGTCGCTAGGCGTGGTGGAGGGGGCACTGCCCCAAAGGGGGGTACGCTTGCACATCTCAGGCGACGGCAGATGGGTCTTCGTCTGGGGGTCGGAGTCGCAGTTGCTCCGCATCTACGACGCACACCTTCGGCCGGTAGGGGCACCGATCAGGGCCGAGTTCAAGGACCTGTCCTTCCCGGCCTATGCTCCGCTCTACTACCAGGGGCAAACGTCTTTCTTCATGGATGGGACCAGCTGGAAGCTGGAGTTTGACCGGTCCCGCTGGCGTATCAACCAGGTGCTTCCAGGCGGTGAGGTGGAGTTGGCGCCAACGGGCAAGGAGAAGAAGCAGTGCATCGTCACCGCCAAGGGCGATCTCTTCGGGTGTTTCCCGTGGGTGCTTTGGGGACGCAACGCGGAAGGAACGCTGTTGTGGTACTCCGACCAGGAATGGATCAACGCCTATCGGCTGTAAGGGGGAGGCGCCATGTCGCGAGCGATGCTCACGGTTACCTTGAAGGAGAAGGGGCTAAGCTTTGATCTGGAAGTACCCACGGATCTACCGGCGGCGGACCTGTGTTCGCACATTGTGCAAGCGTTGTTGCCAGAGGCAGAGGAGAACGGTGGGACCCTGCAGATCAAGACGTTACCGTTTGGTCGTGCTCTGCTCCCCCACGAAACGCTGGCTGACGCCGGCGTTTGGGACGGCGGTTGGCTGGTGATTCAGCCGTATTCTGATGGGGGCCAAGAGAAGAGTTAGCTTCCATCTCCAGAGACGTGTGTGCTTAGTCCTGCCAGAATCTCGGAGCCGCCCCTGTATCCATGCCCAACTCTCGTCAACCCACCTGCCCCAGCGGTTTTTTCGTGGAGCACCTCCGTCCGCTCGAGGATGCTCATGAGCCGGGGATAGGAACCGTCAGCCTCGGCGGCGGCAAGTTCCTGGAGCAGGCGTGGGACCCGGTAGTAATCTTACGGGGAGCGGCACTCTCGATGAGAGCGATGCCCTAAGGGCCGCACCGAAAAACAGCGCCAACCTCCCCACCGGTGAAGTACACCACATTGTACACTGAAACCCTGGGTGACAAAGCTGAATGGACCTGGGGCTGTCTGTCCCGTAAGAGTGCTACCAGATGGCGGTCCGCAACATCCACCGGCGTTGCAGGAGCGGACTGAGAAGGGAGCTCATCGGTGAGATGGGCTCCCTTTGGGGTTGTAGTACCTCTCCCGGGTAGCCGCACAGCTGCTCTGCGGGCTCTCTTCGGCCACAGCCTTCCAGACCCTCTCAGCCGCATCCGCGAGATTTTTCAGCTGATCCTCGGTGAACACAGCATACCGGGTGGGCAAGAAGAGGCCGGCCGGTGTGGCCAGAATCTCGTCCTGGCCCACCCGGATACATATCGAGTCGAGCGCCCCCACGGTCGTTGCTTTGAAGCCCTTCTCCCGAAGGATTCGAACAGTCCGGTCCGTGTCAAATGCGATCCCAGCCCAGGCGGAGCACAACTCTACGGTAACCGGCGCCAGCATGACCTGCAGCCCCTGTGGTGGCGTCCGAGCGAAGAATGGCCCTCGCTCTGCCCGGTCGACCAGGCTTTGCACCCAGAGGGGCCAGTCGTCATACGTGGCCTGCCGCGCTCCCCTCCACAGCGCAGAGACGTAAGCCCCAAGCGCACTCAGCCAGGACTCCCGCCCGGATACGTAGTTGAGGGCGAAGAGCGCCATCGCCCTGGTCTGGTCCCACCAGGGCGCATCTGCCACAGCCAGGGAGCTGTCCAGCCACCTCTTCTGAGTGGGGCTGCAGAGCGCTTGGGCAGAGGAGTGTTCAGGGAGGGGGAGCAAAAGGCCGTACTCGTTCTCGAGCACGTCACGGAGATAGGCGAAATAGGGGAGGAGCCCGTTGTTCCGGAGGGTCTCCAGCGTGTAGTCCGGCAGGGTGTAGAACAGCGCACAGCCCTTGATCAGCATGGTCTCAACGCCGGTCTCAGCCAAGGTCTGGTGAACCGGCTGCAGATGGTGCTGCATGTCCTGCCTGTAGAGCGCGGTGCGTGCAAAGTGAGGGTAGCTCTCCACCATATGTCGCTTATGCTCGTCCCCACACGGGCGCCCTCAAGCTTCTCCAGGTGGTTCAGGAGGGTAGGGACGACCTTGTTCTGACGGGTGAGGCGGGCAACCACGTTACGGTCTAGTTCCTGATTGTTCAGCAGTTCGAATGCTGACCACGGACCGTCCCGGTAGCCACACGAGCCGACCTTCATTTGACAGCCTCATAGATACGCCACTCCTAATAGAATCTGGATGCTCAACTATAATACATGTAAGTACCGCATAGCATAGTCACTGCCCCAATCCAGAAAGAATTCGGGATTTCCCCAAAGGGGGAGGAACGGGTCCCATATCCCCGAAGTAGGGCCAGAATGGTTTTTATAACGAAAGCCTAACCGAAGGGGGAATAATCACATTGAAGATCACAGGCATTGAGATCAAGCACTACAGGATGGAGTTGGATCCGCCGTTCTGCCCCACCTGGGACGCCTTCCCCCGCCGCTTCGCCCCCACGACGCTCACCTTTGTCCACACCGACGAGGGGATTACGGGGGTCGGCTCGGGCGACACCATGTATGGCTTCAAGGAGTCGGGGGCCGAGGAGCTCTTCCTGGGCGAGGACCCGTTTGAGATCGAGAAGCTGCATCTCCAGTTGGACACCCTTCAGTTCCACTATGGCCGGTACTGGCCGTTGGAGCTGGCGCTCTGGGATATCATGGGCAAGGCCACCGGTCAGCCGGTCTACAAGCTCCTGGGGGGCCGGCACCGTAAGCTCCTGGCCTACGCCTCCACCGGCGAGCAGCTCTCCCCCGCCCAGCGGGCCGAGGTGGCGGTGCGGCTGCTGAACGAGGGCTTCAAGGCGATCAAGATCCGCTTCAACACCAGCAACCCCGCCGGTGGCGTGGAGACCGTCCGGGCCGTGCGGGAGGCGGTGGGCGATAAGATGGATATCATGGTCGACTGCAACCAGGCCTGGCGCTGCGTCGGCGATGTGCGCCCCGCCTGGGATATGGCCACCGCCATGCGGATCGGCAGCGAGCTTCAGGAACTGGGCCTCTACTGGCTGGAGGAGCCCCGCCACGCCAACGATTACGCCGGCCTGCGCCACCTGCGCGACCACCTGAAGGTGCGGATTGCGGGCGGCGAGATGAACCGTGGCCTGCACGAGTTCCGCGAGCTGGTGGAGCACCAGTCGCTCGATGTCTACCAGCCGGATGTGGCCCTCACGGGCGGCATTCTGGGGCTGCGCAAGGTGGCGAACATGGTGGAGGCTCACGGCGCCGTCTTCACGCCGCACACCTGGACCAACGGAATCGGGCTCCTGGCCAACCTGCACCTGGCGGCGGCGGTGGGGAACTGCCCCTACCTGGAGTTCCCGTACGACCCGCCCACCTGGACCCCGGAGCGGAGGGACTTTGTTCAGGCGGAGAAGGTCTACGTAGACAACGACGGCTATCTCCATGTCCCGCAGAAGCCGGGCCTGGGCATTGAGTTGGACACCGAGGCGATGGCCCGGTACGAGATTCGCTAGGCCCCACAACGCGAGACTGCACAGAAAGGGGCCGGTGGCAGATGAAGTCGAAGGCGGCGGTCCTCTACGAGCCCGGAAGACCGATGGTGATCGAGGAGATCGAGGTGGCCGACCCGAAGCAGGGCGAGGTGATGGTGCGGGTGGTGGGCGCTGGGGTCTGCCACAGCGACCTGCACGTGGCCTCGGGCGCCCTGCCCAAGCCCATGCCGATCGTGCTGGGCCACGAAGGCGCCGGCGTGGTGGAGCGGGTGGGGCCCGGGGTGACCGGTCTGGAGCCCGGCGACCATGTGGTCTTCAACATCGCACCGCAGTGCAACCGGTGCCATTACTGCAACAACGGGCTTCCCCACCTCTGCCTGGGGTATGGGCAGATGGCGGCCACCGGCACCATGATGGACGGCACCACCCGGATGCGCACCGCCTCCGGCCAGCCAATCCACCACTGGACCTGTGTCTCCTGCTTCAGCGAGTACGTGGTGGTGCCCGAGTTCGGGGCGGTCAAGGTTCGCCAGGACGTGCCGCTGGACACCGCAGCGCTGGTGGGCTGTGCCGTGCTCACGGGCATTGGGGCGACCCGGCGCACCGCGAAGGTGCGGGCCTCGGAGAGCGTCGCCGTCTTCGGCTGCGGCGGGGTTGGGCTGAACGCCATCCAGGGGGCGAAGCTGGCGGGCGCCTACCCGCTGATCGCCGTGGATATCAGCGAGGAGAAACTGGCCCTGGCTCGTCGGTTCGGGGCGACGCACACGGTCAACGGACGGGAGTTGGACCCGGTGGCGGCGATTCGCTCCATCACCACCTATGGGGCCGACTGGGCCTTCGAGGTGATCGGGCGGGAGCAGACGATCCAGCAGGCCTTCCAGGCGGTGGGGCCGCGCGGGACCGTGGTCGTGGTGGGCATGGGCCCCCTGGGCAGCACCGTGGCGCTGCCGATTCTGGACTTTGTCGCCGAGAAGAGCATCAAGGGATGCTTCTACGGCTCGGCCCGCGTGCAGACCGATATCCCGCAGCTGCTCGACTGGGCCGTAACCGGGCGCATCGACCTGGAGGGGCTGGTCTCCCGGCGAATGAAGCTGGAGGAGATCAATGAGGCCTTCGACCTGCTTCGGCAGGGGGACGGTGTGCGGACCTTGATTGCATTGGGCTAGAATCGAATCCGCAAAGGAGCCCTGCACTTGTCGCAGGGCTTCTTTCTTGTTTGCCGGTCCCCGCACAAAATCATTATCTGGACCCCTTCGCATATAGTAACATTCAAAATAGAGTGACCCCTAGTAGATCGGGAGGAGGAAAGCGCCATGCGGTTAGGTTTCAGCACCAGGAGGATCTGGCCCGCACTTGTGGTTCTTGCTCTCGTCACAGGCTGTGCCGCCGCAGAGACTTCCAAACCCGCTCCCGCCCCGGCGGAGGCTGCCCGCGAGGTTCCTCCCCCTGAGTCGTGCTCCTCCCGGGCAGACGCGGAGGTGGTGAACTGGCTGGCTTCGCAGGCGCTTCCGCTGAAAGGGGTCACGCCCGGCGTTGGGCTCGACGACCTGGAGCCCCTCCGAACCATTCTGCAAGATGTGCGCCTGGTCGGGGTTGGTGAGGCCACCCACGGGACCCACGAGTTCTATACCATGCGGCACCGGCTCCTGGAATTCCTGGTCCGTGAGATGGGCTTCCGGATCCTGGCGCTGGAGTCGCCCTACTTCGGCAGCCTCAAGCTGAACGAGTACGTGCTGACGGGCAAGGGCAGCGCCCCGGAAGCGCTGCGGGCCATGCATGCGGCGATGGAGGCCCGGGAGATGGTGGCGGTGGCTGAATGGGTGCGCGTGTATAACCAGTCGGCCCCGGCCGACCGTCAGGTTCAGATTCTGGGGTTCGATGTGGGGGCGCCTGCGGTGGCGGCAAAGGTGCTGGCGACCTACCTGGAACGGGTGGCTCCCGACCTGATGGCAAAGGCCGGTGAACGTATCTGGGATGCCGGGCTGATGCGGCAGCCGGCAGGGATTCCATGGCCGCAGGGCAAGACCGAGGTGCTGGCATCGCTCCGCGAGGTCGAAGAATACCTGGCCGCCAACCGGGCGTCCCTGGTCGACCAGACCTCGCTGAAGGAGTTCCGCCTCGCATACGATGCGGCCCGTCACCTCCAGCAGCAGTACGGGCTATACATGTTTCCCCGCAACAACGCCGATTGGTGGACACGGGAGTCGTACATGACCCAGAACCTGCTGTCGATCCTGGAGGCCGAAGGCCCCGACGCCCGCGCGGTGGTCTGGGCTCACAACCTTCATGTCTCCACCGCACCCGGTAAGATCGGGGCGTCGCTCAAGGAAGCCCTTAACGATGGCTACTACGTTTTGGGGATCACCTTTGGGGCGGGCCGCTTCCGGGCCATCAACGCAGCGACCTCGCCCATTGCCGGATCCGGCGGAACGCCCACCGAGGAGGAGTTTGAGGTGGGACCGGCAGAGCCCGGCTTCCTGGAGTTTGACCTCGTATGTGCCCGGCTGGACACCAGCCTGATCGATCTGCGGCACACCCCCAAGACCGAGGCGGTCCGGCTGTGGCTGGAGCGGGAGCAGAACATGCGCTGGATCGGTCTGCGGTTCCACCCGACCAAGCCGGGCACCTACAGCGGGCAACGACGTCTGACCACGCTGGACGGTCTGATTTACATCCCCAGGACAACTGGGTACCAGCCGCTCGATTAGCAGGATACACCGGGCGCCAGGCAGGGATGACACCCGAGGACTGGAATATCATCTCTCAAAACGTTGCAGGGGGGCCCTTGCTTGGTCGGTCTGGAACACCCACAACCGGTTCGTACCCATCGCACCCTCTTTGCCGGCGCGCTGGTGGCGATCTCGCTCTTCGGTGACTCCTACCTCTACGCCGTGCTGCCGGTCTATTACGCCGAGGCCGGGGTGGGGCTGGTGGCCGTGGGCTGGCTGCTCAGCATCAACCGGTGGGTCCGCTTTTTCACCAACCCGCTGGCCGGGGTGATCGGCCCCCGGGTCGGCTGGGGCTGGGCCTTCGCCGGCGCACTCTGGCTGGCAGCCGCCACCACAGCGGGTTACGGCGTGCTGAAGGGACTGGCCGCCCTGCTGGTGGTCCGGGCGCTCTGGGGACTCTGCTGGTCCTTTCTGCGCCTGGGGGGCATGGCCGCCGTGCTGGCCGACAGCCCCGAAGGGCGCCGGGGCCGCCTCATGGGCCTCTTCACCGGGGTCTTCCGGCTGGGGAGCGTGGTGGGCGTGGCGGTCGGCGGCTACCTGGCAGACCGGCTGGGCTTTGGCCCCACCGCCCTGCTCTTCGGCGCTGCGACGGCACTGGGCGCCCTGGTCGCCTCCCTGCCGCCGGCGCTGGCGGGAAGGTGGGGCGCCCCCGGGCGCAATGCGGATTTGCCCGCATCCAACGGCGGGATGCACACCCACTGGCTCCCCACGACCGGACCGGAGCTGGCCGCCTCCTTCTCGGCCAGCATGCTCCAGCTGGTGGTGAGCGGTCTGGTGACCGGCACGCTGGGGCTGCTGGTCAAGGAGCGGCTCGGGGCCGATGTGGCCGCCGGACCCTGGGTGATGGGCGCCGCCACGGTGACCGGGCTGCTGCTGGGCAGCCGCTTCCTGATCGACCTGGTGGTCGGCCCGGCGGTGGGGCACTGGGCCGACCGGCGCGGGCGGGGCCTGGCCCTGGGCGCAGCCACGGCGGTGATCGCCGGGGCGCTGGTGGTGCTGGGGCTGGCTCACTCCCTGACCGCGATCTCCGTTGCCGCCCTGGCGCTCTTCGGCGCCGCCACCGGGGCGATGGCGATCCTCGACGCCTGGGCTGGTGACCTGGCCGGGAGGGCGCCGGGCCGCTTCCTGCCCGCCTATAACACCTGGCTGGACCTGGGCGCCGCCACCGGGCCCATTGCCGGCTACTACCTGGCCGCCCAGTACGGGCTGGCCGCCACCTACGGCTCCGGGATCGTGGCGCTGCTGCTGGCAGGGGGGCTGCGGGTCTGGCTGGCAAGACGGGAGGGGGAGGATTGATGAACAACGGCTGCTCCGATGGCGACAGACTTTGGCCGCCCAGACTGGGCGGCCATCTCTTTTCTACACAATTATTTGCTTTTTCTGGATACAGGGTGGTCGGGGCGCTGCCGGTGTGCTACGTTGAAGCTGAGGCAGCGGGAAGGGGAGTGGCTTTCGTGGATGATTACCGCGAGAAGAGCTTCTGGCTGGAGACAGCGGGTGAATATACCGGGCGACCCCCGCTTGAGGGTCACCAGACGGTGGATGTCGCCGTGGTGGGCGGGGGGTTTACCGGTCTGTCTACCGCCCTGCACCTGAAGGAGCGGCGCCCGGGCCTGCGGGTGGCGGTGCTGGAGGCAGGGGTGGTGGGCGGCGGGGCGAGCGGACGCAACGCCGGCTTCTCCATGCCCCTGTTCGGCCTTTCGCCCTCGGTCACCGTTTTGCGCTACGGCAAGGCGCGGCTCAAAGAGGCGGACCAGTACATGGTGCGAGCGGTTGAGTACACCGAGCAGCTGGTCGACCGGCTCCAGATCGACTGCGACTACGAGCGGCACGGCATGGTGACTGTGGCGACCCAGCCCGCGCACCTCAAGCGCCTCCAGGAGGAGGACGAGGTCGCCCGCCAGGCTGGCCTGCACCCCACCGAGTGGCTCGACCGGGACCAGGTGCGCCAACTGGTAGACTCGCCCACCTACCTGGGCGGGCGCTACGACGCCTGGTGCGCCCTGCTCCAGCCCGCCAAGCTGGCCCGCGGCATGGCCAGGGCAGCGGAGGCGGCCGGGGCGCAGATCTACGACCGTACGCCCGTTACCGCCATCTACCCGGGGGGCCGGGTCCGGTTGGAGACCCCGGGTGGAAGCCTGGAGGCGGCGAAGGTGGTCCTGGCCACCAACGGCTATTCGGCAGGGCTGGCGCCGGTGCGCAGCTTGCAGGTACCGATTCACACCTACATCGCCCTGACCGAGCCGCTCACCCCCGAGCAGGTGGAGGCGATCGGCTGGCACAAGCGGGTCGGGGTGGAGGACGGCCGGGTGCTGATCCACTACTACCGCCTCACGCCCGACAACCGGGTGCTGATGGGCGGGCACGATGCCACCTACCACTTCGGCAACAAGGCGGATATCGACCAGAACCCGCGCATTCGCGCCCAGCTGGAACGTACCGTGACCGAGACCTTCCCCGCCCTCCGGCCGGTTCGCTTCACCCACCACTGGGGCGGCCCGATCTCGGGGACCCTCGACCTGGTGCCCGCCATCGGACGGCGGGGCCCGAACATCGTCTACAGCGTTGGCTGCATGGGTCACGGCGTCTCGCTCAGCCAGCTGAACGGCCGGACTCTGACCGACCTGGTGCTCGAAGAGCAGAGTGAGCTCACCGAAGCCTTCTTTGTCAATCGCCGCATGCTCCCGGTTCCGCCGGAGCCCCTCCGCTACTCGGTGGTCTCATCGCTCCTGGGGGCGATGCGGCTGCTGGACCGGTGGGAGAACCGTCGCCGCGGACAGGGCGGCTGACCCGGGTTGAGGCAGCTTTGCTCAGGCGATCAGCATCACCGCGGCTGCGGGGGGTGCTGCGCGATGAGGCGAAGGAGAGCCACTAGAGCCACTTGGCCCGAAGCACCCGCACCGTCTGAAATCCCGCCTTCTCGGTCGCCCGCAGCGAGGACTGGTTATGGGCGGCGATCATGGAGACCATCCGCCGGATCCCCCGGGCCCGGCACCAGTTCTCCCCGGCCTGGTGCATGTACCGGTTCAGCCCGCGCCCGCGGTAGGCAGGGTGGACCCAGCCATCGAGCTTGAGCCCCTCCACGATGCCCGAGGTCTCATCGGGTCGCAGTACCACCAGCTCATAG
>JBMONB010000167.1:0-4253 GCA_049325315.1 Bacillota bacterium
ACTGGGACTTGCCTCCCCTGCCTCGATCTGCCATAATCCTTGTGGTACCTGTTCCAGTATGGCTCGCGTCTTGATCGTGTCGTGGACTCTGCTTTGCCAAAACAAGAGAAGTAATGGGATGCCGCCATCTGCGAGCCGCTCAGCGGCCCGGCGGCACGACGCGGAAGGAGAGAGACTCACGTGCGGGTTGGCGTACTGAAGGAGATTAAGGCGTACGAGAACCGTGTGGCGATGACCCCGGCCGGTGTTTCGGCCATGGTGAAGGCTGGTCATCAGGTCTTTGTCGAGAAGGATGCCGGTAAGGGCTCCGGATTCGAGGACTCCGAGTTCGTCGCGGCCGGCGCTGCGATCCTGTCGACCAATACCGAGGTCTGGGCCACCGCCGATATGATCATGAAGGTCAAGGAGCCCCTGCCCCCTGAGTACGAACTCTTCCGTGAAGGGCAGATCATCTTCACCTACCTGCACCTGGCGCCCGAGCCGGAGCTGACCCGGAAGCTGGTGGAGAAGAAGGTCGTCGCCATCGCGTACGAGACGGTCCAGCTGGCCGACCGCTCCCTGCCGCTGCTCACCCCGATGTCTGAGGTGGCCGGCCGCATGTCGGTCCAGATCGGCGCCCACTTCCTGGAGAAGGCCCATGGCGGGCGCGGCGTCCTGCTGGGCGGCGTGCCGGGCGTGGCCCCGGCCGATGTGGTGATCATCGGCGGTGGCGTCGTCGGTACCAACGCTGCCAAGATGGCGGTGGGTCTGGGCGCCAGCGTGACCATGATCGATATCTCCGCCGAGCGGCTCCGTTACCTGGACGACATCTTCGGGGGCCGTCTCCAGACTCGGGTTTCCAACGAGTACGTGATCGCTGCCTCGGTGGCCAAGGCTGATCTGGTAATCGGCGCCGTGCTCATTCCGGGCGCCCGGGCCCCGAAGCTGGTCACCGCCGAGATGGTCAAGAACATGCGGCAGGGCGCCGTGATTGTCGACGTCGCCATCGACCAGGGCGGCTCGATCGAGACCATCGACCGTGTCACCACCCATATGGACCCGGTCTACGAGAAGTTCGGCGTGATCCACTACTCGGTGGCCAACATGCCCGGCGCTGTGCCCCGGACCTCCACCTACGCCCTGACCAACGTCACCCTGCCCTACGCCCTCCAGCTGGCCAACAAGGGCTGGGAGCGGGCGCTGCGGGAGAATGTCGCCCTGGCGAAGGGCGCCAACGTGGTGAGCGGTCACGTGGTCTACGAGGCGGTGGCCGAGGCCCACGGGCTGGAGTACACCGCCCTGGAGAAGGTACTCAGCTAAGGCGGTCGTGTCTGTGCCCCCCTGTCGTACTGGCAGGGGGGCACTTCTGCGCCAATGGCATAGAATTCGACAGGTCGTCATAACCTGAGAGGGAAGGGGATGGTGTAACCTCCATCTGGGGTTGGGGACGGGCCTTTCGGGGAGGGTACGGACATTATTCCGTAGAATTGACAAAATCGGCCACGCCCGACGCATAATTCGCCCCGGTATGCGAGAGAATGATTACCACAAATGGCGCGAAGGGGATGCTGGATGAACAATCTGATCCATGAGTTTATCAACTATCTGAGCGTTGAGCGGGGCCTGGCTATGAATACGCTGGAGTCCTATGGCCGTGATCTTCGCCAGTACTCCCAGTTCCTCCAGGGGGATGAGTCAAACCTGGACGCCGTCTCTCGCAGTACCATTCTCAACTACCTGCTCTTCCTGCAGAAGCAGGGGAAGGCGACCGCCACCATCGCCCGACGGCTGGCGGCGCTCAAGGCCTTCTACCAGTTCCTCGTCCGGGAGAAGCGGATCAAGGCCGACCCCACGGCCAACCTCGAGTCGCCAAAGCTGGAGAAGCGGCTGCCCCGGGTGCTGACGGTCGGCGAGGTGGAACGGCTGCTGGCGCAGCCCGACTCCGGCCAGCCCTCGGGCCTGCGGGACCGGGCGATGCTCGAACTCCTCTACGCGACCGGCATCCGGGTCTCGGAACTGGTCTCCCTCAACACCGCCGACGTCAACCTGGAGACAGGGTACATACGGTGTGCCGGAAAGGGCTCCAAGGAGCGGGTGGTCCCGCTGGGCTCCCTGGCGATCCAGTCGGTGAGGGCTTACCTGGAGCAGGGGCGTGGACGACTGGTCAAGGAGCGTGATGAGGCGGCGCTCTTTGTCAACCACCACGGCCACCGGCTGACCCGCCAGGGCTTCTGGAAGATCGTCAAGAAGTACGCCGACGACGCCCGGATCGACAAGGAGATCACGCCGCACACCCTGCGCCACTCCTTCGCCACCCACCTGCTGGAGAACGGGGCCGACCTGCGCTCGGTGCAGGAGATGCTGGGGCACGCCGACATCTCCACCACCCAGATCTACACCCACGTGACCAAGGGCCGGCTGAAGGAGGTCTATGCCCGGACCCATCCCCGGGCGTAACGGACTCAGATAGCCGCTCATGACGGGCGCCGGAAGGCTGCCCGTCTTGCCGCTTTTTTCCTCCCTCCCTTATAATGTGGAGGAGGCTACTGCCAATCAAAGGAGAAACGGATCATGGCAAGCATCCAGCGCGTCATTCTGATCGTGATTGACAGCGTGGGCGTCGGGGCGATGCCCGATGCTGAAGCGTGGGGCGATGCGGGCTCCAACACCGTGTCCAACATCGCCCGGAAGCGGGGCGGCCTCGCCCTGCCGAACCTGGGCCGGTTAGGCCTGGGCAACCTGACAGAAGTTCCGGGCACCCCGCCGGCGGAGCAGCCCGCCGGGGCTATCGGCCGCATGGCGATCGCCTCGCAGGGGAAGGACACCATGACCGGCCACTGGGAGATGGTGGGCATCAGGCCGGAGGCGCCCTTCCGCACCTACCCGGAGGGCTTCCCGCAGGACCTGCTCGACGAGTTCTGCCGCCGGGCGGGGCTCGACGGGGTGCTGGGCAACGTGGTCGCCTCGGGGACGGAGATCATACGGGAGCTGGGGGAAGAGCACATAAGGACCGGCAGGCCGATCGTCTACACCAGCGCCGACTCGGTCTTTCAGGTGGCGGCACATGAGGGTCACTTCGGGCTCGACCGGCTCTACCAGGTCTGCCAGATCGCCCGGGAACTGCTTCAGCCGCCGCACCGGGTGGGGCGGGTGATCGCCCGGCCCTTCGTCGGGGAGTCGGCGGCCACCTTCACCCGCACGGCCAACCGGCATGACTACGCGATTGAGCCGCCGCCGATGCTGCTGGACCAGATCAAGGGGGCCGGCCAGGCGGTGCTGGCGGTGGGGAAGATCGGCGATATCTTCTCGGGCCACGGGATCACCTGGGGCGAGCACACCAAGGACAACGCCGACGGCATCCGGCTGATCCACCAGTGCTTGGGCCGGCAGGAGCGGGGGTTGATCTTCGCCAACCTGGTGGACTTCGATATGCTCTACGGCCACCGGCGCGATGTGGAGGGCTACGCCAGGGCCCTGATCGCCTTCGACCAGGCGCTGCCGGGGCTGATGGCCAAGCTGGGCCCGGCCGATGTGCTGGTGGTGACCGCAGACCACGGCAACGACCCGACCCACCCGGGGACCGACCACACCCGGGAGTATGTGCCGGTGCTGCTCTACGGGCAGCCGGTAAGGCCCGGGGCCAATGTGGGCACCCGGTCGACCCTGGCTGATCTGGGGGCGACGGTGGCCGACCTGCTGGGCGTCAGCTACAGTGGGTGGGGCGCCAGCTTCGCCCGGGAGATTCTGCGTTAGACAGACCGAGCCAAGGAGGCCGCCTATGCAGACCTACCTCGCCCTGCTCCGCCATCGCTCTTTCACAGCCCTTTTCGTCGGACTCACGCTCTCTCAGCTGGGCGATGGGCTGGCCTCCATCGCCATCACCTGGGCGGTGTGGAAGTCGACCGACTCCCCGGCTATGGTGGCGCTGGCGCTGCTGCTGCAGACGCTCCCCCGCACAGTGCTCTCCTTCTACGCCGGGATGCTGGCCGACCGGCAGCCGCCACGCCGGGTGATGCTGGCGGCTGACCTGGTCCGCATGCTGCTCACCCTGGCCGTAGCGGCGGAGGGGTGGCGGGGCGGGCTGGGGCCCTGGCACCTGGTGGCGACCGGCTTCCTGCTCACCTCTGCCGGCTCCTTCTTCGGCCCGGCGCGGGCAGCGATGATGCCGCGGCTTCTGCCGAAGGAGGACCTGCCCGCGGCCAACGGGTTGATGGGGGGCACCTTCCTGGCGGCCCGGCTGCTGGGCGAGCTGATGGGCGGCTTCCTCTACGCCG
>JBMONB010000168.1:0-51938 GCA_049325315.1 Bacillota bacterium
TGATCGTGCCCGGCAGCACGCTGCCCGGCTTCGGGGAGCAGACCACGATGACCTACCGCGGCACCACCTACCTGGTGGGCCGCACGGCAGCCCGGCAGGCCGGTGTGGCCAGCCAGGCCGACCTGGCCGACGACGCCCCGGTCAACGAGGAGAGCCGCTTGCTCTACCTGGCCGCCCTGGCCTACCTCGCCGGTCAGGATGGCCCGGCCCGGTTCAAGGTGGTCGCCGGCCTTCCGGTCGACACCTGGGAGAACTACAAGGACCAGTTGAAGCAGCTGCTCCTCTCGATCCGGGGCGAGCCGGTGGAACTGCAGCTGGGCGAGCAGACGATCCGGGCGGTGATCACGGTGGAGGACGCCATGGTGATGCCCCAGCCCCTGGGGAGCGCCCTGGACTTCCTGCTCGACGACCAGGGCGGCCTGGCGCAGGAGATCGCCTTCCCGGTGGAGATCGGCGGCCAGCAGAGCTGGCCGGCGGAGACGGTGGCCGGGTGGCGCTGGTGTGTGGTCGACGTGGGTTTCAACACCCTGAACACCTACGTGCTCGACCAGCTGGACCCGGTCCGCCGGTTCTGCGCCTCGCCCAAGCTGGGCATGGCTCACGCCTACCAGGTGGCTGGCCGGGCCGCCGGCGGCCGGAACGCCCTGGAGGTTCAGGCCGGGGGCCAGGCGGTGGGGCGGCTGGCAATGGAGCAAGCGTACCAGGAGGTGGGCCGGCAGATCACCCGGCTGATTCGCAGCTGGAACGACCCGGGGATCGCCTTCTACCTGGTGACCGGCGGCGGGGCGGTCCCGCTCTTCGAGCAGATCCTGCCCGGGGAGCCGGCCAAGATCCTGGCCCGAGAGCCCCAGGAGGCCAACGGCCGGGGCTACTACAAGGCGGGGGTGCAGCGATGGGGCGGCGACGGAAACGCCTGATCGTCCAGGCCGACCTGACCAGCGAGGAGGACCAGGCCTTCCTGGCCTGGGTGGAGGAGAAGCGACAGCGGCGCCGGCTGGCTGAAGAAATCCGGGAAGGGCTGCGGTTCCGATACCAGGTAGGCACGGGACAGGCGGCGCTGGCATATCCTTCGTACTCCAGGCAGGCCGAGTCCGTTCGGCAACACCCCATGGATGGGCCGGCCCAGCAGGAAGAGCCCCAGCGCACCAGCAGCAAGCTTCAGAAGCTCGTTCAGAGCTTTTGAGCTGCGGAACTGGGCCAACCGAAGGCCCGAGTAGGAAAGCCGGTAGACGACACGCCTATCCCGTCCCGTGCGGTGTGATGAAGCGCATGCCTATGGAGGTGTAACGAGTGAGAGGAGGAGGGAAACGAAGGCGAGAGCCAGTCGTGTTATACAGAAGTACAGTCTCTGAGACTCCCGGGAGTCAAGAAGAACTGGAAAAGATCCTTGCCAGGTGGGACTTAGCCATTGCCCGCAAGGTTTGGAGTTCGGCACGGACCAACGGTTTTGGGAAGGGCTCCCCAGAGGGTAGTGAATCTGGATAGGTAAGTAATCCCCCGCCAGCGAGGTCTGGCGGGGGATTACAGTACCCATTGTTGATTTCACAACCTCCCTGAAGCATGTGCGAAGGAAACGATCTGCAGATTTTCGTGCCTTTGCTGTAGGAGGTGCAGGATTTGAGGTAGGGGGATAGAAGATTCAGTCTTAGTTCATGCATCTAACGAGAGGAGTGTTAATAATGAAGTTCAGTGAATGGGCAAAACAGAACCCCCTACAGGTTCCCCCAGACCATGTTGTTTTGGCAGAACTTAGTGCACTAATCGGGAGCGAGACAGAGATTGTTGCGGTCGCTGCTCGCGTGGAGAGTCGGGTACATATTGATGCAACGCTCCACATACTTACGCCGACCTCCCTGATAGTGGCAGCCGTAGCTGTAGAGAACTACAGCAGCCCGTCGGCGGCAGTCTTCGTAGACGTATGGCCGCTTTCAAAGTGTTTGCAGGTGGCCAAAAAGGTGCGGTTCGAATCGGGTCGGAACGCTCCCTATTCGCAGAAGAGTATCGAGAACTTGGCGATTCAATTTGAAGGCGGAGAAGTCGTGCTCGTGAACCAAAATCTGGCCAGGCAGCTGACCGGTGAAGTCATTCTGGAACGTGAAGCTCTGGCTGCTAAACTAGCAAACATGCAGCGGTAATTCGGATTATTGCTCACCTCCGTCCTATTCAGGTCTCGGCCAGGTGCTGAAGGTGAACTCTAAGCAACCCGAATCTTACGGTTACTCCTGTCCAGGAACTTACACCCACAGGAAGCCCAGGGATGCCAGCCTTGTTATGCCTAGGCGTGATACGGTACAAGTGTCGACACGGAATTGCCACATCGTGGGCACCTATTTGTACCGTACCCCTCACAGTGGAAGCACCAGAGTTGATAGCATTGAGTGCACCGGTTGATTGTGAGGGGGTTGCTGTTCTCCGGATTCCGTCGGCAGTTAGGACAGACTGGGCAAGCCATCCGTACATCACTCCTTGGTTCAGTTACTAGGGGTTTCTACAAAATGATCGTAGATGCCTTCTTGAGTTTCGCAAGAAGGAAAGTTGTGACGGGACTTAGTAGAGCTACAACAGGTGCACCCCGCTAGGTGAAGTAGCGGGGTGTTGTCCTGATTGTACGGTGGACTAGGCGTCTTGCTCCCTCACATCGGCTCCGAGATTGAACCTCCACACGACCCGGACGTGGTAGGGCTGATTCTTCCCACGCGGCTTGTAGAGTTCGATATGCTCTACTAGATCCCGAAGTGTGGCTTTGCGCTCGGTGGGGTCAAGATTATCCCAGCGATCTACCTCATCCAGTCGTATGGCCAGTGTGTCCTCCCGCAGATCCTGCGACGTCTCACGCTCCAAAAGCCGGCCAACCTCGCCCAGCCGCTCCTGAAGCCCCTCCCGCTTCGCCTCCAGGGCGGTCCGGAGCTCACGCCACTCAGTGAGCGAGATCTGCCCCAGAGCCGCCTGGGCTCGAAGTTCGCTCAGACGCTGCTCGACGGCCCTGAGTTCAGCATTCAGGCGTCCCTGTTCCTCACTGAGCCGGACCGCTGTTTCCGACAGCTCCGGGCGAAGAATGTCTCCGACCTTCCGATTCCGCCGAATTTGGCCGTACTTCTCCAGGAGATCCGCCACGACGTAAGCCTCCACCTTCTCGGCCAGAACAGTACCGTTGTAGGCCGGGCAGGCATCAGAGCCCCCCAGGATCCGGCGGCTGCAGATATAGTGCCGAACCCCGCGGCTCCAGTGGATGTTCATGGTTGCGCCGCACCGGCACGTAGCAATGCCGCTCAGGAGATGGGTGCTGGAGGATGCCCGGCGGTGCTTCTGGTGGAAGTCCTTCCGATCTTCCAGGATCAACTGGACCGCTTCGAATACCTCGGGTTCTACCAGAATCGGCACGGAGACTGCATCGGCCACCACTGTGGGGGTCTTTCGTTTCTGCCGAGCCGGGTACTTCAGCCCTTCCTTCTTCACCAGCGATGCCCGCCCATAGACAATCCGTCCCGCATAGATCGGGTTGCGCAGGACGTTGCGCACGCTATTGAGGCTCCAGGCCTTCCGCCCCTGGGGCGAGGGGATCCCCTGCTCCGTCAGCCACTTGGCCAGGTCCTGAGCCGTGGCCCGCTCCTCGTAGGCCCGCCGGAACATCTCCCGAACGATCGGCGCCCGCTCGGGGTCCTCCACACGGACCCCGGGCTCTTCTCCTTTCAGGAGCCCAAACGGCACCACCGGCCCCCCGTAGGCCTTGCCCTCCTTTAGCCGGCGAATCCGCCCCTGGTAGGTCCGCTCGGTGATCTGGGCCCGCTCGAAGTCCGCAAAGGTGGCCAGGATCGAGAAGAACATCCGCCCCGTCTCCGAGGTCGTGTCGATGGGCTGCCGCACGCAGCGCAGGTGGCACTTGTCCTTCCACTCATCCAGCACCAGGCGGGTGGCGTCGACGATGTTCCGGCTCAGCCGGTCGATCTTCAGCACCACCACACAGTCAACCTCGCCCTTCTGGACCAGGTCCCGCAGCTGCCGCATGCCGGGCCGGTCCAGGTTGCCGCCGCTGTACCCATCATCGATGAAGATCAGGGCTGGGTTCACAAACCAGGCCTGGGACTTCACGTAGAACTCGCAGCCCTCCCGCTGCTCCACCAGGGTCGTGCCCTCGGCCTGCTCCTCCGTCGACCAGCGAATGTAAATCGCCACATGATCGGGCCGGATCTCCTTCAACAAGCTGTCGCCCAACAGGAAACACCTCTCGAACGTGGAAGTTATCTCTACTATACACCAGTTTGCCCCAGTGTTGTAGGTAAGATACACTTCTCTCCAGTAGCTTGTTGAAAGTCCCGTCATGGTTCTTGTCGATCAGCTTGTCGAACTCACCCGCCACGATGGCGTCCTCGACCACGCACATGTCGCCATCCTGGGTGCCGGGGATCTCCACGAAGAGGTGGAAGGGGATCTCCACGGTACAGTGGCGCACGTCGCCGCAGACACGGTTCAGGTCGCCCTTGCAGTCAAATTCCTTCGCCGTCTTGAAGGTGATGTTCTTGATCAGGCGACCGTTGATGATTACCTTATCGCAGACTGCGGCGCAGTCATCGATTTCAGGTCAGGTAGGTGTAAAGGTAGCCGCCGATTCCGTGTTTGCATTAGGTGCTCCGTCTCCTGTAGGTCTCGGATGGCGAAGGACTAGGACATACTTGAAAAACAGGTATGGGTTCTATTGACTTAGATGGGAAAACATGGTAGATTGAATAGCGATGACGCACAGGGGGTTGAGAAAACAGTGAAGAGAATGATTGCCAAGATTGCAGTGGTTCTAGGGCTTGCGACGATTCTGTTTCAGGTGAACTTCCCTCAGTCGTACGCTGTCGTGGCGGCGAGCAAAAGCCCGGGACAGAGTGCTTCCACCGATAAGTCCAAACCCGAACACGGGCGTGCACTGGCACTGGTCAGGAAGGACGTGAACATGGCTCGGGTGGAACAGGACCTGAAGGGAGAGGGGCGAAACCTTCAGATGGCCAAGCCCACCTTCGTTCACATCGGCGCCATTGACGGAGACTCGACGGAAGGCGATTGGTATGCCGTGACATTCAAGGCCGACAAGAACGAGGATGAGCAGTCCTTCGTCATGGCAACGGTCGATGTAAAGAATGAGGTCGCAGCCGGGGTATCTGTCTTCCGTGCCAGTTGGGACGACGCAGAAAAGACTGTGGCCAAGCTCAACATGCAGGAGTTCCGGGGCGACGCCATGGAAACCAAGAACAAGACAATGATCATCCGCAACGGACGGGCGTTTGACGAAGGCGGAAATGAGATCAAGGGCAAGTCCGCTTCTATCTGGGGAACGACCGCGTCCGCGGTCACTACCTGCGATGTCGTTTGCACTGTGACCACGGGCTTGGTCTGCTGGGCGATTGGAACGCTCCTGAGTGGGGGGTTGTTGACTGCTGTCGCTGCGGTTGCCTGTGGCGTGGTGTCGTTGTACTACTGCTCCCACGTGTGCACGTCGTACTACGACATGGTCGACGCCATCGACAACTACTACAACAACTAACCTGTAAGGAGGGAGGAGCATGAAGAGAACCTGGTTTGTCCCCATCGTTGTAGTCGGAGTCATGGTGCTGGGTTTCTTCTTGCGGGACAACTTCGGGGTAAACCTGCGTTCGCCGTGGCTCCTCGTTCTTGGCGGTGGCGGTCTGGTTGTCTGCTTTTTGCTGGACTTCCTGACCAGGCCGAGATCTCAGTAACAGTGCTGGGCTTCCTCAATTCAAGCCCAGAAGCGGCAGGCGCCAGGCCTGCCGCTTCGATTATGTTTTCTTGGGTGAGGGAAGCGATTGGGCGAGGTGGCTCTGTGTAGTACCAGTCTTACGCTCGCCTACAATGCCCTTACCGCACCTGGAACCCGGGCGGCGAGTCCGGAGCGGTGGAAGCTCCACCACCCAATCCCTAGCCACAGCAGGTCCGAAATCCCGAAGACGGAGGGAGAGGGCTTCCGCCGTGCTCTTTACCTCTTCGAACAGGGAGGCCCACACCCGCTGCCTCTCTCGGACCGAGTCAGCCCCTTCGTAAGCTTGCTCCCAGTTCCGCAGGGCCTCCCATCTCTTCTCCAGTTCACCCGAGGACGGCCCACTGGACGCCAGTTCAGCCTCTTTCGCCGCCACCTGCACCTCCAACTCCCGTCGCCGCCGCTTGTACTCCTCCAGGTCGTCGTTGTACTCTCCGAGCTCGTAGAGGGTCCGCTGCCGCTTCATCTGGTTCTTCAGCCGCTGGATCTCCTCCTTGATGGACTCCCGGTGGGAGTCAGTCAATCCTTCAGGCGGCCTTTCGGGCAGGGCGGTCACAACCTCGTCCAGGATCCGCTGAACAGCCATGTAAATCACCCAGTCCCGCCGGCTCCAGAGGGGATGGTCGACCTCATGCTTTACGGCATTTTGGCAGGTGTAGTGATAGCCTCCATCCTTAACGTATGAGTTAGCAATCACCGGCCCCCCGCAGATCTGGCACCGGATCAGGCCCGCCAACTCGTTGCGGGGCCGGCTATGGGCTCTCCGCTGGCCCATCTGTGAGTTGGTGGTGGACTGGACCTTCATCCACTCCTCTAGGGTGATCATGGCCTGATGGTTGCCGGGGTACCATTCCGCCCGGTCCCACTGGCGCTTCATCCGCCCGTGCATCCGGACATGGCGGGCGAAGGGGACGTACCCCGCGTAGGTCTTGGAAATCAGCATGAGAGAGAGCGCCTCCGTATTCCAGGGGAGTCCACTACGCCGCCGGTATCCGGCGGCGTTTGCCATGTCCACGATCTCCACCTTGCGGTATCCCGCGAGCGCCCAGTCCCAGATCTGCCGGGCGATGGGCCATTCCTGCTCGTCTGGCTCCAGGCGGCCGGGGACCATCGTCACCTGCTTGCGGCCCCTGGTTTCGCGGGAGGCCTTCCGGTACTGGTAGCCGAAGGGTGGGGCTCCCCCTGGCCACTCTCCCCGCTGGGCCATGGCCAGGTTGTGGTCCCGAATCCGCATCCCGGTCAGCTGCCGCTCAAACTGGTTAATGTTGCCCAGAATGCCGTCAATCAGTTCACCGATCGGCCCCTGCAGGTTGGGGTCGCGCACCTTCAGGATCTCGATCCCCAGCCGCTTGAGCCGGTTCAGAGCCACGGCTTGCTCCTCGGCGTTGCGGAAGGCCCGGTCCAGCCGGTAGAAGACGATGCAGGTGGGGCGCAGGCGCTCGGCCTCGGCCAGCATGGTCAGCATGGACGGGCGCTTCTCCAGCGAACCTCCCGACTTGCCCAGGTCGTAATAGGTCCGGGTCCAGGCCGGGGAGCCGTTTTGCTGGATGAACTCCAGCGTGTGCTGCCCCTGTGTAAGCGGGCTATCTTCCTGCTCCTCTGTAGACATGCGCAGGTAGACCCACGTTTCGCTATGACGGGCGTCCAGGGTCGATCCCCCCGATAAGAGTAGTTAAGAGCAAGATACCACAAAGAACCAGAAAAGGGAACCGAAGAGACATAAGGCGTCATTGATCGACAGAAATCGAGATGTTTCTCCACGAGGAGAGATTCCGTCCAACGAAAACTCCACGGCGCACATCTCCGTAGTGATCTGTAGGAGGGCGGTCCCAGGCCGGGTCAGCGGGCTGGGTTCCCGCATAACTATGAGAGCAGCAAGGGGGGTGGAGCGCCTGTCTATGGACCCGAACCATCCGAACACACGTCACTTCGTGCGAGTGATCAGCGAACTCTGGGCGGACTACGTGAAGACTCACAGCCTGGAGGAGTGCGAGGAGCTGAACCGTCGGGTTCAGCGTAACCGGGCCATACGGCAGAGGCTGTTTGGACGGCCTCGGGCGCTCGCCCCGCACGATCCGAAATAGAACCGGCCATGTACACAACTGGCACGTCTACACAAGAATAGCGATGGGCGCTCAGGATCACTCCTGGGCGCCCTCGTCATTGGTCTGTACTCCCGAGTCCTGGTCGATCTGGCCGGCCCGGCCGATCACCCGGTGCAGCCACTCCCGGACCTGTTGCCGGCGCTCCACTTCGCGCTGGAGTGACTGAGCTCTCTCCAGACTATCCACGCCAAGTTTCGACATGACCGCCCCGATCTGGATGAGGCGCCTGGTGCGCTCCCTGCGCTCCTGTTGGCGCAACTGCTGCCCAAGGGTTTGCTTGCGAGCCTCAAGCTGCCGGATGCGTTCCTCGGTCTCAGCCATCCGCTCTTTCAGCGACTTGCCTGCAAACCTGATCGCACCCCCGAAAGAAGATCTCACTCTTCCATTCGTGGGAGGGTTACCGTCTCACTCCCGCACGGCCATCGATTCGCCACGGGCTGAACCGGTCCGGTGGGGTCGGCGTGCCCGAGATGTGAGCCCATCCTCCCCCGGTGGCGAAAAGGCACCCGCCCCCGTTCACGGAGTGGCGGTCTCTTGCTACGCTAATCCCGAGCGAGAGCGAAGGGCGCAACTATACATCGGCTGCGCCGACGCGTTGCGGCATGGGGCTTCGCCCCCTGCACCCCAAGCTCGGGCGGCCCCGTCCGCATCTGCCGATGCGGTCGGGTCCCCGCCGCCCTAACCAAAGGGGGCATCGCCGATCCGGGAGCGGGAGGTGAGCGTGGTGGCGATCTTCTATATGCAGGTCCAGATCATCGGCCGTAGCGCCGGGCGCACCTCCACCGGCGCTGCCGCTTACCGTGCTGGCGAGCGGATCGTGGATGAGCGGACCGGCCAGACCTTCGACTACTCCCGCCGCCGGGGGGAGATAGAGGCTGCCATCCATGCGCCGGCCGAGGCGCCATCGTGGGTGCATGACCGGGCGCAACTGTGGAACGCCGTGGAGAAGGCAGAGCGCCGCTCCGATGCCCAGGTGGCCCGGGAGATGGTCGTCGCCTTCCCCAAGGAGCTGAGCAGGGAGCAGCAGCGGGAACTGATCGCCGGCTACGTGCAGGAGCAGTTTGTCGCCCGGGGGATGGTGGCGGATGTGGCCATCCACCGCAACCCGGGCAATCCGCATGCCCATATCATGCTGACCATGCGCGAGATGGGGCCGGAGGGGCTCTCCAGCAAGAAGAACCGTGACTGGAACAAGCCCGAAGTGCTGGAGCAGTGGCGGGAGCGGTGGGCGAGCCATGCGAACCTGGCTCTGGAGCGAGCCGGCCGGGAGGAGCGGATTGATCACCGGAGTCTGGCAGAGCAGGGCTCGGAGCGGCTGCCTCAGGTCCATCTGGGGCCGCATGCGGCGGCGCTAGAGCGGCGGGGCATCGCTACGGAGAGGGGGGGTCACAACCGTCAGGTCGCCGAGCACAACGCCATCGTGCTAGATCTCCAGCAGGCCCGGGAGGAGAGGGAGAGGCTGCGGGCTGAGCAGGCCGTTACCGAGCGGTACCATGCCCGGTTGGATGTTGACTGGGCGGTTGAGCATGCCCAGGCCCTGGCCCAGGTGGAGTACTACGAGGCAGGGGGGCGGCCCCTGACCTGGCAGGATGTTGCCCAGATGGCAGAGGTCAAGCGGCAGGAATTGAACCAGGTGCAGTCGGAGATCGCCGCAATCCACACCGAGGGGCGGAGGCTGGAAGAAGCCGCTCAACTTCTGGGCTATCGGAAGAAGGCCGCGGATGCCCTGGAGCGCCTGCAATCCCCGCTGGCTGTGGTTAAGCGGTGGTTCAACGAAGGTGCTCGGCAGGAGTATCGGCAAGCCCAGGATCTCTATGCCCGGTTGGGCGGGATGGCTACGAGGCTGGGGACCAGCAGCGAGGCTGAACTCCAGCAGCAACGGGTCGAGTGGGATAAGAAGAGGGGCCAGGTGCCAGCCCTGGAGGAGAAGAGTGAGGGGCTCAAGAAGGCCGTCGAGCGCATCTCTAAGGCGCTGGAGGGTTTCCGAAGGGAGTCTGAAGGGGAGAGGGAGCGAGAGATCCATGCGAGGCCTCAGCGAGCCCGAGAGATGGATCGGGGCCGCTGACCATTCCGTCCGACTTGACCGTAAAAGACGCCCCTACGCCCCGGCTGTCAAGGGAGAAAGAGCGCAGAGCGCTCCCCTTTATCGGCGGGGGCAGGGGCGGATGCTGTTATCGGACCGGCGGCGTGACCGATCTCTTGTCCAACCGAAACTGACCTGAAACCCACATAGTCGTCGGACAAGTCAGGCTCTGTAGTCTACCCACGAGGCCTAAGATGGCATTTCCAATTAATCCTAGACCTTTGCAGACCCAGATTCCACCCGCAAAAGGTTGGTTCGGTGAAGGAAATGTCCATCGTCGTTCAGAATAGTGCATATAGTGAAATGGTTGCTGAGCTACATAGTATGGACTCGGAGGGAACAGCCGTGGCCGACATTGTCGAGTTGGTTGTGAAACGCGCTCAGAAATGCCTTGAGGCGATACCTGTTATGGTCCTTGGAAGTGGCGCGTCTGCCGCCCACAACATACCGGGAATGGGTGCATTGCGGGACCATCTAGTAAGCAGCATTCAGCCAACAGAGGAAGACTCCGGTTATTCGGTTTGGCAGGCGTTTACGGCACAACTCCTTATAGATGACCTTGAAACCAGTCTGCAGAAGGTACAACTGAACCAGGATCTGTTGAATGCGGTGATTGCAGAGACCTGGAAGTTGATCAACCGGGCCGACCTCCTGGTCTTTGAGCAGCTATTGCGAGGTGAAATGTCTTTACCCCTGACCGAGTTGTTCAGATACATGTTCACCAGTACAAGGAAAACCATAACCGTAGTGACACCAAACTATGATAGGCTTGCTGAGTACGCTGCTGACGCGGGTGATTTTGCCCACCGAACAGGATTTGGACACGGGCATCTAAGGTACCGGGACAGTAGTTGGGGACTCATGCGCGGCAGATCCCCAGCCAGGACTGTGGATATTTGGAAGGTTCATGGGTCACTTGATTGGTTTAAACGACCTGATGACACGTTGATAGCCGTTCCTCCCCGGGAAAGCCTGCCCGAGGGTCTTGTTCCATCCATAGTCACGCCTGGGGTGACCAAATACCAAATCGCTCTCCAAGAGCCGTTCCGCTCGGCCATCAACCAAGCTGACAATGCTCTTCACCGTGCGGCAGCCTATCTATGTATTGGCTACGGCTTCAACGACGAGCACATTCAACCCAAACTGATTGAGCGGGTAACTAGAGATTCAGTACCTCTGGTGGTCATCACAAGAAGCCTAACAGATTCGGCCAAGACACTGCTTCTAGGTGGTAGATGCAAAGACTTTCTCGCACTTGAAACTGACGGTAATAGCGGGACCCGTGCCTTTTGCCCTGAGTACATGGATGGGGTTGTTCTGCCAGGGATGCAGATCTGGAATCTTAGGGACTTTCTAAACAGCACAGTCTTAGATGTTGGGAGGGCCCGACATGCCACTGTTTGAGTTCGAAGACCACGAGGCCTTAGGGAATGTGAAGTCGGTAGACACTGCAAGTGTGGTTGTGAGTGTCGCCAACCTCGACTTGCTCCGCAAACTACAAGTCAACAGGCTAGTGGCACTACAGAGCAGTAAGCCGGGGCAACACCTGATTGGAATTGTTCAACGGATCACCCGAAATGCTGCTGACCCACTGCCAACCGAAGATGAGGAAGCAGACGAAGGCGAAACGACAGGCGAAATCAACCTGGTTCGCATAGCGCTTATCGGAACCCTTATCGACCGGGTGGGCACTGCTGGAACGAACGTGTTCCGTCGTACCCTTGAGACCGTTCCAGAGATCGCTGCCAACTGCTTTTCCATCGAAGGACAGCGGTTAACCGACTTCATGAGAGCGATCTCTCAATTGAGCAATGCTGAAGGGCAACGGCTGTCTCTAGGTCATTACACTTTGGATGATGACGCAGAGACGTTCCTAAACGGGAATAAGTTCTTTCAAAGGCATGCCCTCATTGTTGGAAGCACTGGCTCGGGTAAGTCTTGGACCACGGCACGGGTCTTGGAGCAGGTGGCCTCACTTCCCAATGCCAACGCCATCGTGTTCGACATTCACGGTGAGTACAAGACTCTTTCGGGTCCTGGAATTAGGCACTTTCGAGTGGCCGGTCCTGGTGATTTGGGGTCTGGCGAATCGCTAGACGCCGGCGTTGTCTATCTCCCCTATTGGCTCCTAGGTTATGAGGACATGATAGACATGCTCCTGGACCGAAGTGATCAGAATGCGCCCAACCAGGCTATGGTCTTTTCGAGGACGGTTGTCGATGTTAAGAAAGCATACCTTGAGCAACATGGGCTAGGTGATGTACTGGATAACTTCACCATAGACAGCCCAGTACCATATTCTCTGAGATCGGTTGTTTCGCAACTGAATGCGCTGAATGTTGAGATGGTGGAGAGCACTAGAGGCCAAAAACAAGGTGATTTCTACGGTAAACTCAGTCGTTTCATAGCACGCCTGGAGAACAAGCTGGCAGACCGAAGACTTGGTTTCATGTTTGCCGGTCCCGCTGAAACTGAGGATTACGATTGGTTGCCTAAGTTAGCCAAGTCCATAATGGCCGGAACCCGAGACCAGGATGATTCAAGAGGTGGAGTTAAAGTCCTTGACTTTTCGGAGGTACCATCTGATGTTCTCCCGGTGATCGTGAGTCTGGTAGCTCGCTTGGTCTTTTACGTTCAGCAGTGGACCCCGCGTGAACATCGCCATCCCATAGCACTGTTCTGCGATGAGGCTCACCTTTACATCCCGGAATCCTCAGAGGGAGGAACGGATGATGCAGCGGTTCGGACGTTTACCCGAATCGCGAAAGAGGGGCGAAAGTACGGAGTTGGCTTGGTTGTTATAAGCCAGCGTCCGTCCGAAGTGAATAGAACCGTGCTAAGCCAGTGCAATAATGTGGTGGCCATGCGTTTGACTAATGCCGAGGATCAGTCTGTTGTGAGACGCCTACTGCCGGATAGCCTTGGTGGCTTTAGTGACTTGCTCCCCATTCTGGACATAGGGGAAGCTTTGGTCGTAGGTGACGCCAGTCTTCTGCCTAGCCGTGTAAGGATTGAGGAACCGACCTGTAAACCGGACAGTGGCACTATAGACTTCTGGGACCTTTGGGCGTCTGATAGCAAAGCTGAGGCTATTTCTGAGGCGGTCACGGCGTGGCGGAAGCAGAGCCTCAAGTAAGCTGTTGTCAGAGCGTGAGGTTCGGAGCGTCAATGGGAAACCCAAGACCACGCCTTGGCCTTTCACAGTTTTCAGGGTACAGTGGTGTGAGACCCCTTGGGCATGCATCCGCGATGTTTCGCTGTGGCCTTCGTGATTAGGCCTGTAGACTCATTATAGGCAGGGGCTCGGAAGCGAAGGCTTCGAGTAAGGCGGCTGTACGCCGTCGATACGCGTGGACGCTAGGGGGAGGCCCTCACTGTTATGGCGAGGGCCTCCTGCGCGTTTTTCCGCTGCCCATGAGAAGAATGGATCATTACTACTACCTACCCCGAAATCGAGTCATCGATCTGGATCAGTTTGTCGATCTCGTGGATCTTGAAGGCCGGCGGGGTGAGGGGAATCTCGGTCACGACCAGAACCTGCGCCGTGTTGCTGTTCACGACCACAGGGGTCTGAATGACAAAGCCCTTGTGAGACAAGGTCTCATAACCTCCTTTGGCATGCCGGTACACCACTAACCTATGCAGGAAGCCCCGAGTGGGTCACATAATACGGCGACACCATGCACCGGATCTGGGTGTCGAAGTTTGTGATAATTTGTGTAACGTCTCTCCACTTTCGACCGTGTTCGGCAGGATTTTCCCGCCGTAGTGCGGAAGAGGTAAATGTCCCGGCTTGTGCTCTGCCGGGGGTAACGAACCGGGGGGAGAGCTACAGTGAAGTCGACGGATACCGATGGACAGCAGCGCGATGTCAGCGCACGCCAGCACCTGGTCACGCTCCAGGAGGGTATGGTCCAGGGCCTTCAGATCCTCGATGAGCTGAAGCTGGAGCACGAACGGATTCAAAATGAGATGGCTGCCCTGCGTGTCCGGCTCAAGACCGGCGCGACCGGTACGGAGATGGAACGGGCGATTCAGGCCCTGTCCGTTCGCATGGAGCGGGTCGGGGTGCTGCTCTCCCAGGGGGAGAGCGTCGCCGAGCGTTCCGGGCCGGCCATGAGCGCGATCTCCCGGACGGTCCGGGAGATGGGGATGCGGCTGGAGACCGCCCAGCAGGGGCGGGGGCTTGGCCTGCACGCGATCCGGGTGCAGGAGGAGGAGCGGCGGCATCTGGCTCGGGAGATCCACGACGGGCCGGCGCAGCTGCTGAACTCGGTGGTGCTGCGTATCGACGTGTGCCAGCGGCTTGCGGGACAGGACCCCGACCGGCTGAAGCACGAACTGACCCAACTCAAAGACCTGGTTCGGCTCTCGATCCAGGATGTGCGCAAGATCATCTTCGATCTGCGTCCCATGGCGTTGGACGACCTCGGCCTGGTGCCGGCGCTCCGACAGTACATGAAGGACTACCAGTCCCGGACCGGTATCGAAACCGACTTTGCCTTCTACGGCAACGACCGGCGCTATAACCCGGCCTTCGAGGTAGCGCTCTTCCGGCTCTGCCAGGAGGCGCTTACCAATGTGGCCAAGCACGCTGGGGCGACACGGGTCTGGGTGACCGTAGAGACCACGGGCGGGCAAGAGATCAAGCTCTCGGTGAAGGATGACGGGGTCGGCTTCGATCCCGAGCAGGTCAAGCCGGGGAACGGTGGCTCCAAGTTCGGCCTGGTGGGCATGCGGGAGCGGGCGGAGTTGCTCAGTGGCTCCATGGAGGTCCAAAGCGCCCCCGGACGGGGGGCAAAATTGACGTTTGTCTTGCCGCTGGTGGACTGACAGGAGGAGAACCCATGCAGAGGGAACCCGTGCGGATTCTCATCGCAGACGATCACACGCTTTTCCGCCAGGGGTTGAAGCAGGTCCTCGAACTGGAGCCCGACTTCACCGTGGTCGGTGAGGTGGCCAGCGGTGCCGAGGCGATTCAGCAGGCGAATGGGCTCCGCCCCGATGTGGTGGTGCTCGATGTCTCCATGCCCGGCGGCGGGCTGGAGGCTTGTGCGAAAATCAAGGAACAGATGCCCGAGATGGGCGTGGTGATCCTCACTATGCACGAGGACCAGGAGTACTTAATGAAGGCGCTCAAGGCGGGCGCCAACAGCTATATGGTCAAGGATGTAGACTCATCAAACCTGGCGGAGGCGATCCGGGCGGCGGCAGAGGGGCGTCCGTACATGCACCCGAAGCTGGCCGGGCTCGCCCTCATGGAGATGGCCCGGGGCTCCACGGCGGCCAAGGAGCGGCGCGGCCCGGACAACCCGGGCCTGACCGAGCGGGAGCTGGAGGTGCTGAAGCTGGTTGGGCAGGGCGCTTCCAACCGGGAGATCGCCGCCGCCCTCTTCATTAGCGAAAAGACCGCCAAGAACCACATGACCCATATCTTCGAGAAGATCGGGGTCTCCGACCGGACGCAGGCGGCGCTGTACGCCATTCGCAGCGGGCTGGTGATCCTTGAGAAGGACTGAGTCTGTCCCACTGGTCGGCAAGCAGCACGGAAAAACGGCTCTTGCCAGGATGCTCCGGGTTCCCTTACACTTAAGACGACAATTGAATAGGACAACCGAGCAGGTGCTCCCGGTTGCTACCGGGAGGTAAAAGGGAAGCCGGTGTGAATCCGGCACGGTCCCGCCACTGTGAACGGGGAGCCATCCTCCAACATCTGACCACTGGCGCTTGCGCTGGGAAGGTCGGGGGAAGGCGTCGATCCGCAAGTCAGGAAACCTGCCCGCTCGGTAATCGACTCACCTTCGGAGGAAAGGGGGAGACGACTCGCGTGGCGCGACCACCGATTCTGTACCTGCACCTTTCCCCTGGCTGATGCCGGGGGTTTTCTGTTGCCCGGGATTATTAAAGGGGCGTCGCACATGACGATCGCAGTGGAAGGCCGCCTGCGGCGGCGCGATGTGACACTGCTCGACCTGCCGGGTGGCGGGCGGCTCCTGGTCGCCTGCGATGCCGCCGGCGGGATCGGGCCGAAAGCGCACGATACCATTTCGGTACCGGGATCTGTTTTGGGGAGGTTTACCGCCCGGGTGGCCCTCATGGAGGTCATCGCTGCGGGGGGACGCCCCATCTTGCTGGTGAACACCGCCTGCGTCGAGCCGGCGCCGGCGGGGAGCGAGATACTGGATGGCATCCGGGAGGAGGCGGCGCTGGCCGGCCTCGGGCCCGATGCGATCACCGGCTCTTTTGAGACGAACATCCCGACCAGCCAGACCGGTCTGGGCGTCACCGCCCTGGCCGTGGCGGCGGAGCCCGGCCCCACGGGCGCCCATGCGGGCGACCTGATCCTGGCCATCGGCCGGCCCAAGGTGGGTCCGGAGGTCTCGCTGACCGACCCGGAGATCGCCGACCTGCCGCTGGTGCGCTGGCTGGCGGCCCAGCCCCCGGTCCACGACCTGCTGCCCGTCGGCTCCCGGGGCATCGCTGCCGAGGCGGCGGACCTGGCGGCCACCAACGGGCTTGACCTGGACTGGCTGGACGCGGAGGAGGGCTGGGACCTGGCCAAGTCGGCGGGACCCGCTACTACCGTGCTCGCTGCTGTGGCGCCAGGGGCGCTGCCGGCGCTGGCCCTGAGCCTCGACAGACCCTGGAGCCTCATCGCCCGACTGACTGCGAAGAACTGAACGGGAGGAACCACCTGTGAAGAACCGTCATTTTGGATTCCTGTTGGCTGTTCTGTTCCTGCTGGCCACGCTGGTGGCCGGCTGCGGCGGCGCCCAGACCGCCGGCTCCAAGGAGACGGCCAAGCCGGCTGAGGCGCCCAAGACCCAGGAGACCGCCAAGCCCCAGGAAGCCGCCAAGCCCCAGCCCAAGCAGACCACCTACCCGATCACCATCAAGGATGGCGCCGGGCGCGATGTGACGATTAAGGCGGAGCCGAAGCGGATCATCTCCGTCGCCCCGTCCAACACCGAGCTGGTCTTTGCCCTGGGCAAGGGCTCTGTGCTGGTGGGCCGTTCCGACTTCGACGACTACCCCGCCGAGGCGGCCAAGATCGAGTCGATCGGCGGCTTCCACCCGCCCAACTACGAGAAGATCGTCTCCATGAAGCCCGACCTGATCCTCCTGATCGGGGGCGGCAAGGAGGCCCGGGAGAAGCTGGAGAACGAGTACAAGCTGACCACCTTCGTGGTGGACCCGCAGAACTTCGAGCAGCTGTACAGCGGCATCGTGGCGCTGGGCCAGGTGCTGAACGCCCAGGAGAAGGCCGAGGCCGTGGTGGCCGACATGAAGAAAGAGGTCAACGCGATCAAGGAGAAGGCGGCCAAGGCGACCACGAAGCCGGTGGTCTTCTACGAGGTCTGGCATGATCCGCTGATGACCGCCGGCCCCGACACCTTTATCGATGACATGATCAAGATCGCCGGTGGCGCCAACGCCGCTGGCGCCGCCAAGGATCGCTGGCCGCAGTTCCCGCTGGAGCAGCTGGCCGCCGCCAACCCCGATATCATCGTGACCGGCTCCGCCGACGCCGCCAAGGCCGCCGCCGCCCGCAAGGGCTGGGAGTCGCTCAAGGCGGTCAAGAACGGCAAGGTGCTGGGCGTGCCCGACCAGAACCTGGTGGTCCGGCCGGGTCCCCGCCTGGTGCAGGGGCTGAAGTGGTTCGCTGAGACGATTCATCCCGAGATCTTCACGAAGTAACCAACGGCGCAGCACAGGGGACAGGAGGTGGATCGCATGCGGGCGGTAAGGGGCCGTCGGGTTCTGCTCATCGCCCTCGGGGCGCTGCTCCTGTCCCTGGTGCTGGCCGGGGCGGTCGGCTCGGTCCGGATCGCACCGGAAGAGGTGGTGCGGATCCTCATCCACCGGATGGGGGTCCTGCTGCAGCCCACCTGGCCGGAGACCCATGCGCTGATCCTGTGGGATATCCGCCTGCCGCGGGTGCTCATGGGGATGCTGGTCGGCATGGCGCTCTCGGTGGCGGGCGGCGCCTACCAGGGGCTGTTCAAGAACCCGCTGGCCGACCCCTACGTGCTCGGCGTCTCCGCCGGGGCTGCGGTGGGGGCGGCGACCGCCATCGCCTTCGTCGACAAGGCGCTGGGGCTGACGGGGCTCTGGAAGCTGGGGCCGGTTCCCCTCTTCGCCTTCGCGGGCGGGCTGGGGGCGGTCACCCTGGTCTACCGGCTGGCCGCCGTGGGGCGGTCGGTGCCCACCGTCGCCCTGCTCCTGGCGGGGGTGGTGGTGGGTTCCCTCTCCATGTCGGTGGTCTCGCTGATCCTCTTCTTCACCAACTCTTCGGCCCGCGACGCCATCATCTTCTGGTTGATGGGCGGCCTCTCCGGCGCCAACTGGTGGAAGGTGGGCTGGATGCTGCCCTACCTCGCCGTGGGGGTGGGGGTCCTGCTCTGGCATGGGCGGGAGCTGAACGCCTTCCTGCTGGGGGAGGAGCCCGCCGCCACCATGGGGGTGGAGGTGGAGCGGTTAAAGCGGGTGGTCCTGGTGACCGGCGCCCTGCTGACCGCCGCCTCCGTCGCCTTCAGCGGCACCATCGGCTTTGTGGGCCTGGTGGTGCCCCACCTGGTGCGGCTCCTGGTGGGGCCCGACCACCGCTACCTCCTGCCGGTCTCGGCGGTGGTGGGGGCGGTCACCCTGGTGCTGGCCGACACCCTGGCCCGTTCGCTGCTGGAGAGCGAGCTGCCGGTCGGTCTGGTGATGGCGATGGCCGGCGGGCCTTTCTTCCTCTACCTGCTGCGGCGGCGGATGCTGCCACAAGAGCGCTGAAGGGGGTGGATTCCGGATGTACCTGCACGTTGACTCGGTCACCTGCTCCTACGGCTCCCGCCCGGTGCTGCACGGCCTCAGCCTGCGGGTGAAGCGGGGCGAGTTCCTGGCGGTGGTCGGCCCCAACGGCAGCGGCAAGTCGACCCTGGTCCGGACCATCTGCCGGACGCTGAAGCCCGACTCCGGCCGGGTGCTGTTAGACGGCCGGGAGATCTACCGGATGCGCGCCCGCGACCTGGCCCGCCAGATGGCGGTGGTGGCGCAGGAGACCACGGTGGGCTTTGACTTCACCGTGGAGGAGATCGTCATGCTCGGGCGGACCCCCCACATCGCTGCCCTGCGGGGCGAGGGGGAGCGGGACCGGGCCGCCGTGGAGGCGGCACTGGCCATGACCAACACCGCCCACCTG
This sequence comes from Bacillota bacterium, assembly GCA_049325315.1. Classification (GTDB taxonomy): domain Bacteria; phylum Bacillota; class Sulfobacillia; order Symbiobacteriales; family Symbiobacteriaceae; genus JAWLHU01. The sequence goes on from JBMONB010000168.1 coordinate 19,134, forward strand.
CGGAACCGGCTGGTCACCCGGCTCTCCGGCGGCGAGCGGCAGCGGGTGATGGCGGCCCGCGCCCTGGCCCAGGAGCCGCAGATTCTGATCCTCGATGAGCCCACCGCCCACCTGGACATCGCCCACCAGGTCGACCTGCTCGACCTGACCCGCCGGCTAAACCGGACGGAGGGGCTGACGGTGGTGGCGGTGCTGCACGACCTGAACCTGGCGGCCCAGTATGCCGACCGGCTCCTCATGCTCAAGGAGGGCCGCCGCTGGGCAGAGGGCACCCCCGCCGAGGTGCTGACCGAGGCGAACGTGATGGCGGTCTACGGCAGCCCGGTGAAGATTATCAGGCATCCGGTGGAGGGGACGCCTCACGTGATCCTCCTCTCCCGGGAGGCGCCGGCCACGATGTCGAAAGGCGCAGCCGGAGGGGGGGCGTTGTCGGGATGGGACGACTGATTCTGGTGCTGGGCGGCGCCCGCAGCGGCAAGAGCCGGTTTGCGGAGCGGCTGGCTGCAGCCCATAAAGATGTGATCTACCTGGCTACCGGCCAGGTGACCGATGAGGAGATGGCGGAGCGGATTGCGCATCACCGGGCAACCCGCCCAGCGCACTGGCGCACGGCCGAGGAGGGGCTGCACCCTGCCGCGGCGCTGCGGGAGGCGATGGCGGCAGGCCCGGCGAATGCGGTCCTGCTCGACTGCGTCTCCTTTTTGCTGGCCAACCACCTCTTTCAGGGCGAGGAGCGGTTCGAGGAGCGGGCCCGGGTAGCGCTGACCGAGCTGATCGACCTCTGCCGGCGCCAGGGAATCACCCTTATCGCCGTCTCCAATGAGGTGGGGATGGGGCTGGTGCCCGAGCATACTCTGGGCAGGCTCTTCCGGGACGCGCAGGGGCGGCTCAACCAGCTGCTGGCCCGGGAGGCAGATGCGGCCCACGCCTGCATCGCCGGGATCGCCGTCGATCTCAAGCAGATAGGGCAGGTGATCGAGTAGCATGGCCAGGGCGCTGATGTTCCAGGGAACCGCCTCCCATGTGGGCAAGTCGATCCTGGCCGCCGCCTTCTGCCGGATCTTCCGGCAAGACGGCATCCGGGTGGCGCCGTTCAAGGCCCAGAACATGGCGCTGAACGCCGCCGTGACCGCCGACGGGCTGGAGATTGGCCGGGCGCAGGCGCTCCAGGCCGAGGCAGCGGGGGTGGAGCCCACCGTCGCCATGAATCCGATCTTATTGAAGCCCACCGCCGACGTGCGCTCCCAGGTGGTGATGCTGGGCCGCCCGGTGGGCGACCTCTCCTGGCGGCAGTATAAAGAGGAGTTCCACGCCCGGGCGCTGGCGGTGGTGGCGGAGGCCGCCGCCGAACTGGCGCGGGAGTATGAGCTGATTATCGCCGAGGGGGCGGGCTCGCCGGCGGAGGTCAACCTAAAGCACTGGGACCTGGCCAACATGACCACCGCCCGCATTCTCGATGCCGCCGTCATCCTGGTGGCCGACATCGACCGGGGCGGGGTCTTCGCCTCCCTGGTTGGAACCCTGGCGCTGCTGGCGCCGGAGGAGCGGGCCCGGGTGAAGGGGCTGATCATCAACAAGTTCCGGGGCGACCCCACCCTCTTTGTCGATGGCGTCCGCTGGCTGGAGGAGCGGACCGGGCTGCCGGTGCTGGGGGTGGTCCCCCACCTGCACGACCTGGGGCTCGATGAGGAGGACTCGGTGGGGCTGGCCGACTCCCGGCGGGAAGATGGCCTGGACATCGCCGTGATCCGGCTGCCCCGCATCGCCAACTTCAACGACTTCGACCCGCTGGCAGCCGAGGCGGGGGTGGGGCTCCGCTACGTCGACCGGCCCGAGGAGCTGGGCTACCCCGACGCCGTAATCTTGCCCGGCACGAAGAACACGGTCGATGATCTCCGCTGGCTATACGCCCGGGGGCTGGCGGGCGCCATCGACCGGCTGGCCCGGGCCGGGATGCCCGTGGTGGGCATCTGCGGCGGGTATCAGATGCTGGGCCGGGAGCTGATCGACCCCGAGGGGGTCGAGTCGGTGGCCGGGGTCACCCCGGGGCTCGGCCTGCTTCCTGTAGAGACCACCTTCGCCCCGCTCAAGCAGACCATTCGGGTGGAAGGCAGGGCGCTGGGGGTCGAGGTGAAGGGCTACGAGATCCACATGGGCCGGAGCCGCTACCTGGACGGCGCCCAGCCCTTCGCTGAGATCATCGCTCCCGAGGGACCCCGGGCCGACGGCGCCGCGGCGGGCGAGGTCTTTGGCACCTACCTGCACGGGATCTTCGAGTCGCCCCGCTTCCGGCGGCGCTGGCTGAACCGGCTGCGGGAGCGGCGGGGGCTGGCGCCCCTGCCGGAGGATGGCGGCGCCTTCGACCCCCGCCAGGCCGCCCTGGACCGGCTGGCGGAGCACGTGCGGCGCCACGTGGATGTGGCCCGGGTGCGGGCGATTTTGGAGGGAGCACGGTGATCGCCCTGGTCGCCTTCGCCCTGGACGCCCTTGTAGGAGATCCGGCCTGGCTGCCCCACCCCGTGGTGATCATGGGCCGGGCGATCCGGCGCGGCGAGGCGCTCCTGCGGCGGACCCGCCTGCCGCTGAAGCTGGCCGGGGTGCTGCTGGCGCTGGCGCTGCCCGCCGCAGCCTGGCTGGCGACCTGGGGGCTGGTCCACCTGGCGGGGGCGCTGCACCCCTGGCTGGGGCTCGGGCTGGAGGTCTGGCTCTTCAGCACCACCCTGGCGGCCCGGTCGCTGGCCGATCACGCCCTTGCGGTCTGGCGCCCCCTGCGGGCGGGCGACCTGGCCGAGGCCCGGCTCCGGCTCAGCTACATCGTGGGGAGAGACACCGCAGCGCTCGATGAGCGTGAGACCGCCCGGGGGGCGGTGGAGACGGTGGCCGAATCGACCTGCGACGGGGTGATCGCCCCGCTCTTCTGGGGCCTCATTGGCGGGGCGCCGCTGGCCATGGCCTACAAGGCGGTCAACACCCTCGATTCGATGGTTGGCCACAAAGATGAGCGTTACATCGACTTCGGCTGGGCCTCGGCCCGGCTGGACGACCTGGCCAACCTGCTCCCCGCCCGGCTGAGCGGACTGCTCCTGGCAGCGGTGGCGCTCTCGCCCCGGGCGTTCCGGACCGCCCTGCGCGAGGCGGGCCGCCACCCCAGCCCCAACAGCGGCTGGCCCGAGGCGGCCATGGCGGGCCTCCTGGGCGTGCGGCTGGGCGGGCTCAACTACTACGACGGCGAGCCGGAACTGCGGCCCCACCTGGGGGAGGGGTTCCGGCCCCCAGAGCCCGCCGATATCCCCCGCTCCGTCTTCTGGATGTACCTGGCCTCCGCCCTGGCCACCGGGCTGGGGGCGCTGGCCCACTGGCGCCTCACACCCTGATCTGCTCAAAAGGGGGATGAACCCGATGCGCATCGCCCTCTCGTTCCTGACCCGCCTGCCGGTGGGCCGGGTGGAGGCGGATGACTACCTGGCCGAGCTGGGCCGCTCCTCCTGGCTCTTTCCGCTGGCGGGCCTGGTGGTGGGGCTGGTCACCCTGGCCGCAGCCAGTCTGGCACGCCTCCTCTTCGGCCCGCCGCTGCAGGCGGTGGCCGTGATCGCCGCCGGCCTCTGGGTGACCGGGCTGCTCCACCTGGACGGGCTCATGGACACCGCCGACGGGATCGGCTCCCACCGGAGCCGGGAGCGGATGCTGGAGATTATGAAGGACAGCCGCGTCGGGGCGATGGGCGCCACCGCCGGGGCGCTCTCGCTGCTGCTCCGCTTCGCCCTTCTGCTGGAGATCCCGGCCCCGCTCCTCCCGGCAGCGCTGCTGATCGCCCCGGCCCTGGGCCGCACGGCGATCACCCTGACCGCCGGGCTCTGGCCCCCCGCCCGGGTGGAGGGCGGGCTCGTGAGCCACTTCGCCCCCCGGGTCGGGAAGCGCCAGGTGGCGGGGGCGCTCCTGCTGGGGGTGGCAATCGCCCTCGCCGTCCCTCTGGCGCTACCGGCTGCGGGGGCAGCCCTGGCTGCGGGGGCAGCCCTGCCCAGGGCCCTCGCCGCCTGCGCAGCCGCCCTGCTGGCCGCCCTGGCGCTGGCCCGCACCCTGGCCGCCAGGCTGGGCGGGCTGACCGGCGATACCTACGGGGCGGTGAGCGAGCTGGCCGAGATGGCGGCCCTGGCAGCCTTCGCCGCCCTGCAGCCATGACCGGACCACCCCTGCACGGCGGCGACCTCCACGCGGCGGCAGCCCGGTGGGGCCTGCCGGCGGAGCGGTTCGTCGACTTCAGCGCCAATATAAACCCCCTGGGCCCGCCGGCGGGGGCCCTGGCTGCTGCAGCGGCGGCGCTGGCTGGGGTTGCCCACTACCCCGAGCCCTTCGCCCGCACCCTGCGCGCCGCCCTGGCCCGCCGCCACCAACTGCCCGAGGCGGCGATCATCGTAACCGGCGGGGCGTCCGAGGCGCTTTACCTCCTCCTGCGGGAGGCAGCAGGGCGGCGGGTGGCCCTGCCCGTGCCGGGCTTTGCCGAGTATGGCCGGGCCGCCCGGGCCGCCGGGGCGACGGTGCTGCCCGTCCCCTTCGACCAGACCGACCCGCCGGCCGGCCTGCGGGCCGGTGACTGGTGGGTCCTCTGTAACCCCCACAACCCCACCGGCCACCTGCTCCGCCCCGGCCGGATTCTCGCCCTGGCCGGAGAGACCCCCGCCACCCTGCTGGTCGATGAGGCCTTCATCGACCTGACCGAGGCGGGGGAGGAGGGATCGGTGATCCCGCAGGTCCTCCACCGCCGCAACCTGGTGGTGCTCCGCTCCCTGACCAAGTTCTACGCCCTGCCCGGGCTCCGGGTGGGCTACGCCGCGGCTCCCTCCCACCTGGCGGCCCGGCTCGACGGCGCACGGGATCCCTGGTCGGTCAGCGCCGTGGCCCAGGCCGCCGCCCTGGCGGCGCTGGCAGACAGCGACTACGCCGCCCGGACCCGGGCCTGGATCGCGGCCGAGCGCCCCTTCCTGGCCCGGGCGGTAGCCGCCCTCCCTGGCTGGTCTCTCTGCGAGCCACCCAGCGCCAACTTCCTGCTGGCCCGTGCCCCCGTGCCAGCGCACCGGCTCCAGGAACGGCTGGGCCCGCTGGGAATCCTGATCCGGGACTGCCGCTCCTTCGAGGGGCTCACCCCGCACCATGTGCGCCTGGCGGTGCGGACCCGGGCGGAGAACCTCCGGCTGCTGGCGGCGCTTCCCTGCTGAGCGGTTTCACCCTGTCCCGCCATATGGGACAATGGTCCCATGGGTAAGATGGGTCCACAGTTTGATGGCAAACCGTCGTCAGCATGGTAGATTATAGACAAGCAAGACGGGCGGGCACCGAAAACGAGAACCGATCGGCGCCCGGTAACTGAGACTCCTCCAGCCCACGACAAAGGCAAACGCAGCGAAAGCTGCGGACGCAAAGCCACGGGCCTACCGGCCGTCACCCGACGGACCAAGGCAGCCGGGCTACCGAATGGGAAAGCGCTTGCATCGCCATCCTCCCCCTGGCAAGGCAAGAGGCTCCCTTCGGACGATCCAGTCGGAGGGAGCCTCTTTTGCAGCCCGCTGCCAGTAAAAGGAGGATGCACAGATGCTGAGCCTGTATGTGAAGATCCAGAACCTGCTGAAGCGTGAAGAGGGTCAGGGCATGGTTGAGTACTCCCTCATCATCGGTCTGGTCGTCATCGCCGTCATCGGTCTGGTCGCTCTGCTCGGCAGTCAGTTGAGCGACATCTTCGAGTCGATCACCGGCTCGCTGACCAACGCTGGCTACACCGGCACCCCCTAACCCTGTCCACGGCGCAATCATCATCTGGAGCCGGCCGGCAAAGCTTGCCGGCCGGCTTTTCCACGCCAAGGAGAGTGAGGTGATCCCATGCTGCGTCGTCTCGTTAGGAACCGAAAGGGTCAGGCCACCGTCGAGATGGCGGTCGTGCTTCCGATTCTTCTCTGGCTTCTGCTGGGGCTCTTCGATGTCGCACGCATGGCGAACGCCTACCTCACGGTGCAGCACGCCGCCCGGGAAGCGGTGCGGGCAGGGATTCGCGGGGCAACCGACGCCGAGGTCGAGCAGACGGCCCGGGACGCAGCGGTCTCCCTGGAGTCCGACCGTACCACCGTCACCATCAGCCCGCTTCAGCCCCGGGTGACCGGCACCGATCTAACCGTGACTGTCACCTACCGCTACCGGTTCATAGCCATGTTCCAATACGCCGGCACCGAGGCCACGCTGGAGGGGCGAATGATCGGTCGTGTGGAGTAGGAGGAGAAGACGATGCACGTGATCCTGAAACGGTTTCACTCCGAAGAGAGCGGACAGATCATCGTGCTCGTGGCCATCTCCATGGTGATGCTCTTCGGGCTGGGCGCCCTGGCCGCCGACATCGGCCGGCTCTACCTGGAGCGGCAGCGGCTCACCGCAGCGGCCGACATCGCCGCCATCTCGGCTGTGCAGTTCCTGCCCGATAAGGTGGCCGCCGAGCAGGCCGCCCGCGATTATCTCGAAAAGAACGGCGTCGATGCCAGCGCCGCTACCATAGTAGTCAACGAGACCGACAAAGAGGTCGGGGTCATGGTGAACAACACCATCCCCATGACCTTCGCCCGGATGCTGGGCAGCGACCGGGAGGGAACCTTCGGCGATGCCCTGGCCCGCATCGACAACCTCTCCGGCGTCTTCGGGGCCGCCCCGCTGGGGGTCGCCCGGGCCGACTGGCAGGTGGGCGAGCGGGTGATTCTGAAGCTGAGCGCCAACGACGGCACCGTGGCCCCGGGCAACTACCAGGCACTGGCCCTTGGCAAGTCCGGCGCCTCCATGTACGAGTACAACCTGATGAACGGCTACCAGGACTGGATTCGCATCGATCAGTGGATCCAGACCGAGACCGGCAACATGGCCAACCCCACGGTCCGGGCCTGCGAGTATCGCATCAGCCTGGACCCGATGGCCACCTGGGAGACGGTCACCAAGGGTTCGGCCCGGCTTCTGAAGGTCCCGGTGCTGGAGTCCTTCGAGGTCAACGGCAAGGGCGAGGTGCTCGTGGTCGGGTTCGCCATGTTCTTCCTGGAAGACGTGCGGGAGACCGGCTCGAACAAGGGTGAGATCATCGGCCGCTTCCTCCGTGGGGTGGTCGAGGGCGAGGCGAACGGATCCGCTCCGGACTTTGGACTGAAGACCGTCAAACTGGTCCGCTGATTCGACTCGGTCACCCGGGAGGGAAGGTTCGTGGACAAAGGCAGGATCTTTCGGCTCGTCCTGATTCCGATCGTGGCCGGGCTGATTGTCACCCTGATCGCACAGCGGGTGATGACCGCTCCCAAGCAGGCGGCGGCGCCCCAGGCGGAGATGGTGGCGGTGGTGGTGGTGGCCGCACAGGCGCCGATTTCCGCACGCACGAAAATCACAGAATCGCAGGTGGCGATCAAGCGGGTTCCGAAGGAGCTGGCCACCGGCAGCGAGTTTGAGACAACCAAGGACGTGGTCGGCAAGATCGCGATGGTCCAGCTGCAGCCAGGCGAGGTCGTCCTGAAGCAGCGGGTGGTGGAGGAAGGGCAGGGTGCACTTCCCTACCGGATTCCCGAGGGGAAACGGGCGATCACGATCCGCATGGATGAGTTGAATGGTGTGGCCGGTCACCCCGAGGTGGGCGACCTGGTGGACTTGATTCTTTTCCTACCTGAGAAGGAGATCAACAGCGTCAAGCGGCCCGCTTCGGCCCGCATGATGTACGAAGGGGTTCCGATCCTGGCCAAGGGGCTCGCCACACCCGTCGGCAGCGCCCCCAAGCCCGGCGAGCAGAAGCTGACATCGCTCACCCTGGCGCTCTCGCCGGAGGCGGCGACCGAGGTGACCCTGGCCGAGCAGATCGGCTACGTGAAGATGGTCCTGCGCCCGGCCCTCAAGACGCCGGATTCCGGGAACATCAAGGTGGAGGAGACCAAGTACTCGCCGGCTACCGCAGCGCCGGCGCCTGCCCAACCCGGGCGTTAGGAGGTGGACCCGGTGACGGAGAGAATCCGGGTGTTGCTGGTGGACGATTCCTACCAGGTTCGGCAGTCGGTCAAGGCGATGCTGGAGTTCGAGGCCGAGGAGTTTGACGTAGTCGGCGAAGCCCAGGATGGCCACGAGGCGGTGACGAAGGCCGTCCAGCTCCGGCCCGATGTGGTGCTGATGGATATCAACATGCCAGGCATGGATGGAATCGAGGCCACCGCCAAGCTGATGGCCGAGCACCCGGTCAACGTGGTGATCATCTCGGTGCAGGGCGAGCAAGAGTATCTGCGGCGGGCCATGAAGGCTGGCGCCCGGGACTACCTGATCAAACCCTTCACCTTCGACGAGCTGATCCAGGCGATTCGCTCGGCGGCCGAGAAGCGGCCGCTGGTGACCGGCCCGGTGAGCCGCGCTGCCGGACCCGCCAAGCGGGAGGGCAAGGTGATCACCATCTTCTCCACCAAGGGCGGGGTGGGTAAGACCACGATCGCCGCCAACCTCTCCGCCGCCCTGGCGCAGGGCGGGACCAAGAAGGTGGCGGTGATCGACCTCGACCTGGAGTTCGGCACCCTGCCCACCATGATGGGCGTTCGCCCGCAGGCGACGCTGGTCGACCTCTGCCGCCTGGACACGCCGATCACAGTGGACCACGTCAACCGGGTGCTGGCCCGCCAGTCCCAGTCGAACGTGGGCGTGCTGGCCGGCCCGCCGATGCCGCATCTGGCCTCCGAGGTCGACGGTGACGGCCGGGCAGACAAGAGCCGGAACTACGTGACCGAGGTGCTGGAAGCGCTCCGCCAGACCCATGATTATGTCGTCATCGACACCGCCCCCTCCTTCCGGGAGGCAAACCTGATCGCCCTTGATAAATCCGATCTTGTGCTGATGATCACCCTGCCGGAGATCGCCGTGCTGGAGTCGACCGCCAAGGGGCTCGACGTGCTCCTGGAGCGCCTCGAGTACCCCCGGGAGAAGGTGCAGGTGATCCTGAACCGCTCCGACAGCGTCCAGGGCCTCTCGCACGGCGAGATCGCCGCCAGCCTGGGCCAGCCGCTCTACCACCACATCCCCAGCGATGGGCAGGCGATGGTGGCGGCGGCCAACGTCGGGATTCCCCTGGTGCTGAAGCGGTCCCGGAACGGCCCTGCCGGCGAGGCGCTGATCGAGCTGGCCGGCCTGGTCTCGGGTGAGCAGAAGACGCCCTCGGGGCCGAAGGAGTCCCCGCCTGAGAAGGCCCAGGCCCCCGGCGGGCTGCGCAAGCTCTTCGGCCTGGCCTAGCCCGGAAACCAGAAAAGATCTCCGGAGGAGGTGACCCGCCATGTCCTCGCTGTATGACCGGATCAAGCAAAAGGAATCCACCCGGCCCCAGCCGGCCCCGGCGGTGGCCTCACCGGTGCTCGCCCCCGCCGTGAGCGGCCCGTCTGGTCGCACTGCCACCGCCCAACGGCCTGCCGCCGGGGAGGCGCCCGAGGCAAAGGCCCGGCGGGAGATGAAGAACAAGATCCAGCAGCGGCTGATCCTGGAGATCGACGCCAACCTGCTGGCCAATACCCGGGAGATGACCGACCAGCAGCGCTGGGAGGTCCAGCAGAAGATCGGCGAAACGATCGAGAAGGAAGAGGGAATCCCGCCGCTGGAGCGGGACGCCATATTAAATGAACTTTACGCGGAGATTATCGGCTATGGCCCGATTCAGACGCTCCTGGACGATCCGACCGTCTCCGAGGTTATGGTCAACGCCCCGAAGCAGGTCTATGCTGAGCGGGGCGGACGGCTGGTCCTGACCGATGTCCAGTTCGTCTCGGACCAGCACGTGCTCCAGGTGATTGAGAAGATCGTCGCTCCGCTGGGGCGCCGCATCGACGAGTCCAGCCCCATGGTCGACGCCCGCCTGCCCGACGGCAGCCGCGTCAACGCCATCATTCCGCCGCTGGCGCTCAAGGGGCCCTCCATCACCATCCGCAAATTCTCCAAGAAGCCGATCACGATCGAGAACCTGGTGGAGTGGAACACCCTGACCAAGGGGATGGCGATGTTCCTGGAGGGCTGCGTCAAGGCCCGCCTCAACGTCGTGGTCTCGGGCGGCACCGGTTCCGGTAAAACGACCACCTTGAATGTACTTTCGGGGTTTATTCCTGATGATGAGCGCATTGTGACCATCGAGGATGCCGCCGAGCTGCAGCTCCGGCAGGAGCACGTGGTCTCGCTGGAGACCCGCCCGCCCAATATTGAGGGCAAGGGCGAGATCGCCATCCGGCATCTGGTGAAGAACTCGCTGCGTATGCGTCCCGACCGGATCGTGGTCGGCGAGTGCCGTGGCGGTGAGGCGCTGGACATGCTCCAGGCGATGAACACCGGCCACGACGGCTCGCTCACCACCGGCCACGCCAACTCGCCCCGCGACATGATCGCCCGTCTGGAGACGATGGTGCTCATGGCCGGCATGGATCTGCCCGTCCGGGCGATCCGGGAGCAGATCGCCTCCGCCGTCGACCTGATTGTCCAGGTCTCCCGCCTGAAGGACGGCACCCGTAAGATCACGCACATTACGGAGGTCCAGGGCATGGAGGGCGATGTGGTGGTCCTGCAGGACCTCTTCCTCTACCGCCAGACCGGTGTCACCCCGGAGGGCAAGGTGATCGGTGACTTCGTCCCGACCGGTATCCGGCCGAAGTTCTGGGACCGGTTGGTTGAGCACGGCATCAACCTGCCCGACGAGATCTTTGAGGGGTGATCGCCATGTGGCCTGTCCTCTTTCTGCTGACGACGCTTCTGGTCTACCTGGTCATGTCGGTTTTGGTCTCCCCCCGCGAGGAGACCCCCCAGGACCGGCTGAAGAAGCTGGTGGCCCAGCGCGCCGCCCTGTCGGGCTTTGCCACCCGTGACCTGCCCGGCACGCCGCTGCCGCCCGAGACCGAGCGGCAGCCGCGCACCTCGGTCAGGGACGTCTTCAAGAGGGCGCTGGTCGGGGCGGTGGAGACGGCCACCAGGGGCAGCTCCGCCTCGAACCGGCTCTCGGTCCAGCTCCAGCGGGCCGACTGGAAGTGGAAGCCCGCCGAGTTCATGATCGCCCAGATGGTGGCCGCCGGCGCCGGGCTCGTGGTCTCGATCATCCTGATTCCCCACCTCTGGTGGCTCCTGCCGATTCTGGGCTGGGTGGCGCCCACCTTCCTGCTGAAGCGGGCGATCGCCCAGCGGCAGAAGCTCTTCACCCACCAGCTTCCCGACGCCCTGGCGATCGTCTCCAACGCTTTGCGCTCCGGCTACTCCTTCCTTCAGGCGATGGATGTGGTCAGCCGGGAGATGCCCGCTCCGATCTCCAAGGAGTTCTCCCTGGTGCTCCGGGAGGCCCGGGTCAACATTCCGCTGGAGGAGGCGCTGACCCACATGGTCCAGCGGGTGCAGAGCCCCGACCTGGACCTGGTGGTGACGGCGGTGCTGATCCAGCGGCAGGTGGGCGGCAACCTCTCCGAGGTGCTCGACAAGATCGGCGGCACAGTCAAGGACCGGGTGCGGCTGCAGGGCGAGGTGCGCACGCTGACCGCCCAGGGCCGCCTCTCGGGGTGGATCGTCTCCCTGCTGCCGGTGGTTCTGGCCCTGGCGGAGCAGGCGATCATGCCGGGGGTGCTCAACCCGTTTGTCACGCATCCGCTGGGGATGCTGCTGCTGGCCGTGGCCATTATCATGCAGTTTATCGGCATCATGATGATCCGGAAGATGGTCAACATGGAGGTGTAGCCGATGTCGACGCTGGTTCTGGTGCTGATCTTCGCAGCGACCGCCATCACTACCCTCCTGCTGGTCGCCCCGACGGGTGACTCGGCGATCATCAAACAGCGGGCGGCTTCGATCCGCCGGTCGGGGGCGAGCCGTACCGAGAAGCGCCGGGTGGTGGACGAGGAGATGGCGCTGCCGTTCACCCAGCGGGTCCTGGCGCCCATGTTCGAGGCGGTAGCCCGGGTGATCAAGAGCCGGACGCCCAGCCGGGTGCAGGAGGCGCTCCAGCTGAAGCTGGCCCAGGCGGGCAACCCGTTCACCGCCACCCGGTTCCTGGGGATGCAGTTCACCGGGGCGAGCCTTGGCGGGCTGCTGGGGCTGATCGCCGTCTCGGGGGCGATTGGGACCAAGCCGCTGATCGCCCTGATGATGGTCGGCGTCTTCGTGGTGATCGGCTGGCGGGTGCCCGACTTCATGCTCTCCCGCATGATCGCCACCCGCCGGGAGAAGATGGACAAGGCGCTGCCCGACGTGCTGGACCTGCTCTCGGTCTCGGTGGAGGCGGGGCTGGGCCTCGACGGCGCCATTCAGAAGGTGGGCGAGAAGTTTCCCGAGCCGACCTCGGGCGAGTTCCGGGAGCTGCTGAAGTCGATTCGCCTGGGCACCCCCCGGGCCGACGCCCTCCGGTCGCTGGCCGACCGGAGCGGCGTGCCCGACATGCGCACCTTCACCGCCGCGATCATTCAGGCGGAGCAACTGGGCGTCTCCATCTCCCGGGTGCTGAAGGCCCAGTCGGAGGCGCTGCGGGTCAAGCGGAAGCAGAAGATCGAGGAGAAGGCGATGGCGCTGCCGATCAAGATGCTCTTCCCCCTGATTCTCTTTATCTTCCCGACCATCTTCATCGTCGTTCTGGGCCCGGTTCTGATCCAGATTATGGAGACCATGACCAAGCGACCGTAAGCATGGGCGAAGAGGTGATGGGGCGTGCTGGTCCGGAACGTGAGCCGGAACCTGTTGCTGGGCCGGGCAATCCGGCGGGCTGACCGGTTCTACCTGCGGCTCCTGGGGCTGATGTTCCGCCGGGAGCTGTCCGAGGGCGAGGGGCTCTGGATCGAGCCCTGTCGTTCGGTTCACACGCACTTCATGCGCTTTCCGATTGATGTGCTCTTCATCGACCGGCAGGGCGGGGTGCTGCACGTGATTCCGGCGATGCAGCCCTGGCGCTTCAGCCCCGTGATCCGTCAGGCGGCAGCGGTGCTGGAACTGCCCGCCGGGGCGGCCGGGTCCACGGTCCCTGGCGACCGGATCGCCTGCAAAGGGTAATACAGAGGCCCCTCCACACAAGGTGGGGGGCCGTTCTGTTTTGGCCGACAGGATTCGTTTCGTTGTGCGAAGAACTAGGGGTAAAGGAACTAGCTACGGTAGAAGGTTGGTGCGACCCCTGTGAAACTTGTAGAAGCGATGCTGGGTACCGTTCTGCCGGTCTTCCTGTTGGCCGGACTGGGCTACCTGGCCCGCACGGTACTGAAGGCCGATGTGAAGGACCCCGCAAAGCTGGCGATCTATGTTATGACCCCCGGCCTGATCATGCATGCCATCCTCAACAGTCAACTCGGGGGCGGCGAGGTGGGCAAGATCGTCGGCTACCTGCTGCTGCTTACCGGTGTGATGATCACGATCACCTTGGCGACGGGCCGGCTGCTCGGCTGGAGCCTGACGGAGCGCAGCGCGGCGGTGCTCTCCACCTCGTTCATGAACGCCGCCAACTACGGGCTGCCGGTGGTGCTGCTGGCCTTTGGCCAGGCGGGCTTCGACCGGGCGGCCATCTTTGTGGTGGTGGAGTCGATTCTCATGTACTCGGTGGCGGTCTTCTTCGCCGCCCGCGGGCGAATGGACTGGCGAGCTGCTGTGCTCTCGGTCTTCCGGCTGCCGTTGATCTGGGCGGCGGCGGCGGCCCTGGCGATCCGGCTGAGCGGGATGCAGCTGCCGGTCTTTCTTCTGAAGCCGATTGAGCTGCTGGCGAGCGGGGCGATTGTGGTAGTGGTAGTCTTGCTGGGCATGCAGGTAGCCTCGATCCGCCTGGCCGGCTCCCTGGGCAAGATCGGGCTGGCCACCCTGCTGCGCCTGGTGGTCTCGCCTCTGGTGGGGCTGGGCCTTGTCTCGCTCTTAAAGCCCGACCCGCTGACGGCGAAGGTCCTGGTGCTGGAGTCGGCCATGCCGGCGGCGGTCAACACCACGCTTCTGGCGGTGCAGTTCGACGCCGAGCCAGACCAGGTCTCCGGGGTGACCCTGGTCTCCACCCTGCTCAGCCTGGCCAGCGTCTCGTTCTGGGTCTGGTTCCTGCAGTGAGGGGCGGTCCTTACTTGACGACCGGGCCGATCTTCGCCCACTCGTTCATGCCGCCGCTGACGTTGATCAGGTTGGTGTAGCCCAGCGCCTCCAGCTTCCGGTACGCCTGAGCGCTGCGGTTGCCGCTCCGGCAGAAGAGAATGATCTCCTGGTCCTTGGCGATCCCGGCGGCGGGGACCGACTTCTCCACCGAGCCCAGGGGCATCAGCTTTGCCCCCTCAATATGACCCGCCTCGAACTCGTGGGGCTCACGCACGTCGATGATCTGGGGCTTTTCGCCGGCCTTGAGGCGCTTGAGCAGGTCCGGTGCGGAGATACTGACCATAGCGCCGGGCTTGGCGGCGGCGTTGGTCTCGGTGGTGCCGTTGGCCGGCCTGGGAGATGGCTCAGTCTTTGCCCCGGAGCAGCCGGTGAGCGCAAGGGCGAGCAGCAGAAGGGCTACAAGTAGACGCTTCACAGATGACGCTTCCTTTCCATGCGGGAATCTCTTTGTTTGATTTGACGCTCCCTGCGATCAGATGGAGACTGCTAAGCAAGCGCTTGCTTTCCTTATATCCTTGAGGGGGAGATTCGATGTCGTTCCTGACGCACCTGGAGTGCGGACGCTGCGGCCAGAGCTACGAGGCAGACCGCATCCAGAACCTGTGCACGTGCGGCGGGCCGCTCCTGGCCCGGTACGATCTGCGGGCAGCGGCCTCCCGGCTCCGCCCCGCCGACCTGATCGGGCGCCCCGCCACCATGTGGCGCTATAAGGAGCTGCTGCCGGTGCGCAACGAGGCGAATATCGTCTCCCTGGGGGAGGGAATGACCCCGCTCCTGCCGCTGCCCCGCCTGGGGGAGCTGCTGGGGCTGCCGCGCCTGCTGCTCAAGGATGAGGGGGTCAACCCCACCGGCACCTTCAAGGCCCGGGGCGCCGCCACCGGGATCAGCCGGGCCAAGGAGCTGGGGATCAAGGCGGTGGCGATGCCCACCAATGGCAACGCCGGTGGGGCCTGGGCCGCCTACGGCGCCCGGGCCGGAATCGCCGTCACCCTGGTGATGCCGGTAGACGCCCCGGCCATGAGCGTGCTGGAGGCGACCGCCGTGGGGGCCGACGCCTACATGGTGAAGGGGCAGATCACCGATGCCGGCGCCATTGTCGCGCGGTCGGCGAAGGGACATGGCTGGTTTGAGGCCTCCACCCTGAAGGAGCCCTACCGCATTGAGGGCAAGAAGGCAATGGGCTACGAGATCGCTGAACAGCTGGGCTGGACGCTGCCCGACGTGATCCTCTACCCCACCGGCGGGGGGGTCGGGATCATCGGGATCTACAAGGCGCTGCTGGAGATGCGGGAGATGGGCTGGCTGCCCGAGCAGGTGAAGCTCCCCCGCCTGGTGGCGGTGCAGGCCGAGGGCTGTCAGCCGATCGTGAAGGCGTTCCAGGAGGGCAAGTCGGTCTCCGAGAAGTGGGAGGGGGCCGAGACGGTCGCCCAGGGAATCCGGGTGCCGAAGGCGCTGGGCGACTTCCTGGTGCTGGAGGCGGTGCGGGCCACCAACGGCACCTGCCTGGCCGTCCCTGACGCCGACACCCTGTGGGGGCTGGAGCAGGTCAGCCGCCTGGAGGGCGCCTTCATCTGCCCCGAGGGCGCCGCCCTGGTCGGGGCCGCCCGGCACCTGAAGCAGACCGGCTGGCTCGAGGGGAACGAGCGGGTCCTGCTCCTGAACACCGGGGCGGGAATCAAGTACCCCGACATCCTGAAGCCCTCCCTGCCGGTCCTCGACCTGGGCGCGACCCTGTAGGTCCTTTTTTGCCACGGATTTCACGGATTAAACACGGATTATCACGGATTTGTAGGCCCCTGGCAGAGATGTTATTTATATAAATGATGCATCTGGTACGTGTATTGTGCCGCGCTGAGACCAGAAGGCTCACTCTACCCGAGATCACGGCAAATCCGTGTAAATCCGTGTAAAATCTGTGAAATCCGTGGCATTGTCCGGAATGTCCGGAGTGACTGAGACACCCCCACCGAAATCAGGTGGGGGTTTTTTCCTCATTGTTCGAACCTGGGGTATCATTTTTACGTATACACCAGTAGACGATCGAACATTTTAACATGGTTGGAGGGGACCGGATGCGGGGAAACGGCAAGCGGGTGCGCATGTGGATGGAGCAGGCGAAGGCAGGGGAACTGAGCCCGATGGATCTCTTTCCACGGTTGGCCCGAACCCTGAAGTGGGTCTGGACCGGTCTGCCGGCAGGTCCTACCGACCTGGACTGGCGGGCGGTTCTCTTTACACAGCGCGAGGTGGCTCGGGTTGCGGTCCGGGGGGAGCATGTGACACTGCGGCGGGTCGACCCGCTCCGGGCGCTGGTGGGGGCCATGCGCACCGGGCGGGAGCGGGTGGTGATCGACCCGGGGCTGCCCTCACGGCTGGCCCTCAGCCGCCCGCTGATCCGACTGCTCTTCCGGGAGTACGCCCTGCTCTCCATGGAGCGCCGGGGAGGCGCCTGGGTGCTGACCCGCAAGGGCCAGGTTCAGGCGGGGGCGGTCCGGAACCGGGCCCCCTACGTCCCGATCTACCTCACCCGGGCCGACGCCGTGCCGCAGGTGGGGGAGGTGGCCGCCTTCCGGCGCTGGCCCGAGATTCGGCAGGGCTGTCTGGAGGCATCGACCGACCGGCTGCTGCTGCACGCCGGGCGGCCCGAGCAGATCCCACTGCACCGAGGCCACCTGTCACGGCTGGAGGGTCGGAGCGACGTGGGACCGCTGGCCCGGCTGGAGCGGGCGATGATCCGGCGTCAGGGGATGTTCGGCAGCGCCGAGGTCAGCGGGCTGCTGGCCAACCTCGAATGGATCTGGGCGCCGGTGCTCTCCGGCGAAGTGGTCTCGGTTCGCCCGGAGCGAAACGTGATCGACCTGTTCACCTCTGCCAACCACGCCGAGGGCTTCCTGCTCTCCGCCCACTGTCCGGTCGGCGAGCTGGTGCAGCCCCGGCTGGTGCCCACCCGTCCGCTCTTTGAGCGGCTGATCCGGAGCCGGACGCCGGTGGCGATCAACGCCGGCTGGGCCCACCAGTGGCAGGCCCACTTTGAAACCCTGGAGCCGGTGCTTTCCGCCGGGGTGGCCCGGTCGGGTCGGGGCACCGCGGGGGCGCTCTTTGCCGGAAGCGTTGCCGGCCTGAGCGGGGACTGGCTGCAGGAGGAGTAAGGAGACGAGCCGCAGAGAGGCCGCCCCCAAAGAGGGCGGCCTTTGCCATGGCGGAGTGGTGAGGCGTCAGGGAGCAGCGTAAGCTGTCTGGCAGGATCAGGCGCTGCGCGCCTCCGGGTTCTGCCCTTCCAGCAGCCGGGCCACCGTGTGCAGATCGGCCCCGATCCCATCGCGCCGGAGGAGGAGTTCGTCGTACCAGCGCTCCATGTAGCTCAGTTCGGGCTGGGGCGGGGTATCTCGCCGAGCCAGGCGGCTCACCACCGCGGAGACGACCCGGAGCCGGCCCTGGTGAAAGAGCGCCTGCTTTGCGAACCGCTCCTCCAGGGCAGGGTCGAAGAGCCGGCCCATGGCGATCAACCCGTCGTTTACCCGCTTCTCGCCGAATATGGCGCCCCCTGTTGCCGCGATCCGGTCGGCCAGGCGGGTCTCATGCCGGGGGCGGGGGGCGCAGGCCTCCCACCAGGTCTCCACCTCGGGCAGCATCCGCCCGATGGCCCGCAGCTGCGCCTCGGGGAGCGACCGCTCTCCCAGGGCGGCCATGGCGGCGGTGACGGTATCCGACAGGGAGGGGAGAGCCGCTCCCCGCCCATGCTTAGCAGGCTGTCCGATCCACCTCAGAATCTGATCTTGTGCTGTGAGGCGCTGCAGGTAGCCACAGAGCAGCACCAGCCCGTTATACTGCCACATCGTGGGGGAGTATTGCGGCATTCGCCATCCCTCCTTCGATATGCCTTGTGTAGAGATTCAACACAAGTCTGGCGTTTCCTGTCACTTTCGGACTCACTTTCTGGAACAGAAGGAGAAACCGAGCGCTCAGCGAACAAGAACCGCAAGCCATACAGGGGGTGTCTCCATGCCGAAGGGCTTTATGGGCAAGGTACTCTGGATCGATCTGTCGCACCGGACGGTCCGTGAGGAGACATTAGATGAAGCGGTTTACCGGCAGTATCTTGGCGGCTATGGGCTGGGTGTTCGCCTGCTGTACGACCGGATGCGGCCCGGTGTCGACCCGTTGGGGCCCGAGAACATTCTCGGGTTCGTGCCGGGGCTGCTGACCGGCACCGGCAGCCCCTTCTCGGGCCGGTTTTCGGTGGTCTGCAAGTCTCCGCTGACCGGGGGATGGGGCGACGCCAACTGCGGTGGCTTCTTCGGCCCGGAGCTGCGCCGGTGCGGCTATGACGCCCTCTTTGTGACCGGCGCCTCTGCTGCGCCCGTCTACCTGACCCTGCACAAGGGCGAGGTGGCCTTCCATGAGGCTGGCGACCTCTGGGGCACCGATGCCCCCTCTTGTGAGGCCGAGCTGAAGGGGCGGCACGGGGACAAATGGCAGGTGGCCTCCATTGGCCAGGCGGGAGAGAACCTCTCGCTGATTTCGGGGATCGTCAACGACCGGGGGCGGCTGGCTGCCCGCTCGGGCGTGGGCGCCGTCATGGGCTCCAAGCGGCTGAAGGCGATCGCCCTGAAGGGGCACCTGCCGGTCTCCAAGGCCGACCTGGACGCCTTCAAGGCCTCCACCCAGCAGGTGATGGCCCGGATGCATCCGATGGAGCCGGACCCGCCCTCGCTGATCTACAAGCTATTCTCCCGGGTGCCCAGGCTGCTGGGCAAGTGGAGTGGCCGGTTCCTGAAGCTGATGAAGATTCCGCACCCTACCGTTGTCTGGGCGATGGCCAACCAGGGGACCGCCTCGCTGCTCTCCTCATCGACCGAGGCGGGCGACACGCCCATCAAGAACTGGACCGGGGTGTCCATGCGGGACTTCCCGTTCGAGAAGGCCCGCAAGATCGGCGACGTGAATGCGACCCAGTTCAACACCAAGTTCTACGCCTGCTCCGCCTGCCCGCTGCACTGCGGCGCCGAGGTGAAGATCGACGACCCCGAGTTCCACATTGAAGAGGGGCACCGGGTAGAGTACGAGTCGCTGGCCGGGCTGGGCGCCAACCTGCTGATCGACGACGCCAAGGCGGTGCAGTACGGGCACCATCTGTGCAACCTCTACGGGCTGGATGTGATCTCCACCTCCGCGGTGATCGCCTTTGCCTTCGAGGCCTACGAGCGGGGGCTGATCCACGACGAGCACACCGGTGGGGTGCCGCTGCGCTGGGGCGATCCCAAGGGGATGCTGGCCCTGATTCACCTGATCGCTCGCCGCCAGCATATCGGGGCGTTCCTGGCCGACGGTGTCAAGCGAGCGGCGGCGAAGATCGGGCGGGGCGCCGAGAGCTTCGCCATGCACGTGGGTGGGCAGGAGCTGCCCTACCATGACCCGCGCTTCTCCCCCAGCTACGGCACCACCTACCTGACCGACCCGACCCCGGGGCGGCACACGGCGGGCGGCGCCTATGTGCTGGAGCTTGCCTACAGCAATATCCCGTTTCCCGTCAAGGGGCTCCCGCGCTCCCGGCGCTACGACTACGCCAACAAGGGGCCGGCCCACGCCCTTTCCACCAAGCAGAAGCAGGTCCAGGTGTCGCTGGGACTCTGCGAGTTTGAGCAGGTGATCGGCACCTTCGACTACAGCCTGATGATCAAGGGCGCCACCGGCTGGGAGATGTCCACCGATGAGATGCTGTTGGTGGGCGAGCGGATTCAGGCGCTCCGCCAGGCCTTCAACTGCCGGGAGGGGATCACCCCCGCCGACTGGCGGCTGCCCGACCGGGCTGTGGGTCGGCCACCGGCCACCACCGGGCCACTGGCCGGCATCACCATCGACATTGATGCCATGACCCGGTCCTACTACCAGGCGATCGGCTATGACCCCGAGTCGGGACGGCCGCTGCCCGAGCGGCTCCAGGCGTTGGGGCTGGCCGATGTGGCCGAAGAGCTCTGGCCGACCGCCGCCACCGCCGCCGCCCATGACCAGCCGCATGCTTAGCTGGCTTTTCGGGCCCCGCATCACCGTGCAGGTGAGGGTGCTGGGCGTGGTGGGGGCCCATGTGGTCCGGTGGGAGGGGCAGGTCCGTCTGCCCGCCGGCTCCGACCTGCGGACGGCCCTGGCTCACGCCGGACGGGCCGCGCGGGTTGACCTGGCAGGGGCGCTCGATGAGGGCGCCGATCCGACGATTCTGGTCAACGGAGACCGGGTCCAGCTGCCGGAGGGGCTGTCGAAGGTTGTCGACGCGGATTCAGCCATTACCTGGTTGATGCCCCTGGCGGGGGGATAGTATAGTAGGAAATGTATCGTGGTATCGGTTGGGAGCAGGGGGAGGATCTGTTGTCGCTCTCGGGCTGGCAGGAATGGTTTGGGGATCATATCTATCGGGCACTCCTGGTGACCGCCACGCTGGAAGGTCTCGGCCTGCCCGTGCCGTCGGAGCTCCTCTTCCTCCCGGGGGTCCACCTGGCCAACCGGGGAGAGGCCTCCCTGGTCGCCCTGGTCCTGCTGGCCTCGCTGGGCAACCTGATGGGCGGGGTGATCGGCTACGGGATCGCCTACTGGGGCGGCCCCGCCTTCCTGCATTCCGTCTTCCGCTGGCTGGGGATCAAGCCGGCAGCGGTGCAGCGGGTGGAGGGGTTCTTCGCCCGATACGGGCACGCCACCGTCTTCATCTCCCGCTTTGTCGGCCTGATCCGGACGGCGACCATCTACATGGCCGGGGCGGCGCGCATGGCGCCGATCCGCTTTGTGATCTACCTGAGTGCGGCCGCGCTGATCTGGAACACCGGCTGGGTCTGGCTGGTCCACCGCTTTGAGCACGAGGCGGTTCGCCTGCTGCAGGGCCGGGGGTTGAGCGACTTCCTCTTCTGGCTGCTCGGCCTTGTCGCCGCCGTGGTGCTGGGGCGGTACGCCCTGGGCTGGTACCGACGCCGCACATGATCCGGCGCGCCGAGCGCATCCATTTTCTTTGGCAGGCGGAAGGAATCCCTTCGGGTCGCATGGAATAGGCAACCAAGAGAGCAGCATAAAGACGGATGATGGCCCTGGAAGAGACTCTCCAAGAGCGGCAGGACCGCTCGGCGGAGGGCGCCGAAGGAGCAACGCCCCCTTTGCTGGAAGCGGGCTGAATCTCTCAGGCACCGGCGACCGGGGTCGGACGAACTCTGAACTTCTGCGGTCCAACCGGCGTTCCCATAAGAACGCCGGTCTGAGACTGCCGTAAGGGGACAGAGCTTACAGCGGGCAAAGGCCCGAGTGTAAGCTCTGTCCCTTCCTGCTGTACGGGCCGGCGCCCCCGCTGTCGCTGACTTTTATTCCATTGGAATGGCAAGACTATCGCGAGTCGGTTTCGGAGGTGTGGATCGTGACGGAGAGCCTGAAGCGCACGCCCTTGTTCGAGATGCATCTGAAGCACGGCGCCCGCATGGTTCCGTTCGGCGGCTGGGAGATGCCGGTTCAGTATGCCGGCCTGATCGAGGAGCACAAGGCGGTCCGGAATCAGGCGGGCCTCTTCGATGTCTCCCACATGGGCGAGTTCGAGGTGAAGGGGCCCCAGGCGCTGGACCTGATTCAGTTGATCAGCGTGAACAACGCCGCCAAGCTGGAGATCGGCCAGGTCCAGTACAGCCTCATGTGTTACGAGAACGGCACCATCGTCGATGACATTCTGGTCTACCGTCTGGGCGAGAACCACTACTGGCTGGTGGTTAACGCCGGCAACATCGACAAGGACTGGGAATGGGTCAACAACGCCCGCCAGAAGGCGGGGCTGAACAACCTGGAGCTGACGAACATCTCGGCCGATGTGGCGCAGATCGCCCTGCAGGGGCCGCTGGCGGAGGAGATTCTCCAGCCGCTGGTGCCCGGCGCCGTCCTGTCGGAGTTGGGCTTCTACTGGGCCAAGACCGGCCTGAACGTGGCCGGGATCCGGTCGCTGGTCCTCTCCCGGACCGGCTACACCGGGGAGGATGGCTTTGAGATCTACGTCCCGCGGGAGGAAGCCGCGGCCCTCTGGGAGGCGCTTCTGGAGGCCGGCGAGGAACAGGGGCTGGTCCCGGCGGGCCTGGGCGCCCGCGACACCCTCCGCTTCGAGGCGAAGCTGCCGCTGTACGGCCACGAGATCAACGACCAGCTCACCCCGCTGGAGGCGGGCCTCGGCTTCTTCGTGAAGATGAAGAAGGGGGTCGACTTCATCGGTCGGGAGGCGCTGGCCGCCCAGAAGGAGCAGGGGCTGTCCCGCAAGCTGGTGGGCTTTGAGACCATCGACCGGGGCATCCCCCGGCAGGGGTACGAGATCGCCAAAGATGGCCAGGTGGTCGGCTTTGTTACCACCGGCTCCTTCTCGCCCACCCTGGAGAAGAACATCGGCCTGGGCTACGTGCCGGTGGAGCTGGCGGAGGTGGGGACCGAGTTCGACGTGATCATTCGCGGCAAGGCGATCCGGGCGAAGGTGGTTCCGACCCCCTTCTACCAGCCGCGCTATAAGAAGTAAGCGAGGGGGATGGGCGACGGTGGTCTACGTCTTTTTAGGTCTCGGCGCCTTCTGGGGGATTCTCGGGCTGATCCAGCTTGTGGACTCCTGGGGCCAGACCGATGGGATGAAAGTCGCCCTTGCTCAGTTGCTCATGGCGGCTTTTAATGTAGCGATCGCCTGGTACCTGCACTGGCGCCGCGAGCGCAAGGCGGGTTGGCGCCGCTGAGTCTCTTTTTCTCGTAGGCAACTGCACATCTCAAGGAGGAGCATGAATCATGGCTGATCTGAAGACTCCCGCTGGCCTGAAGTACACCAAGGAGCACGAGTGGATCAAGGTCGAGGGCAACGTGGGCATTATCGGCATCACCGACTTCGCTCAGGACCAGCTGGGCGACGTGGTCTTCGTCGAGCTTCCCGCCGTGGGCCGGGTCCTGAAGCAGAACGAGCAGTTCGGCGTGGTCGAGTCGGTCAAGACCGTCTCCGACCTCTACAGCCCGGTCTCGGGCAAGGTGGTCGAGGTGAACGGCGACCTGGAGGGCGCTCCCGAGCTGGTCAACCAGGGCCCCTACGAGCAGGGCTGGATGCTGAAGATCGAGCTGGCCAACCCCGCCGAGGTGGAGCAGCTGCTCGACGCCGCCGGCTACCAGGCGTTTGTCAAGGAGGCCGGCCACTAACATGCGGTACATCCCGATCACGCAGGCCGACAAAGCGGCCATGCTGCGGGATATCGGCGTCAGTTCCACCGAGGAACTCTTCGCTGCTAACATCCCTGCCAGTGTGCGGCTGAACCGGCCACTGAACCTGCCGCCGGCGCTCTCCGAGATGGAGATTCTCTCCCATATCCGGGAGCTGACCGCCGAGAATGTGAACGCAGCTGAGTATACCAGCTTCCTGGGCGCCGGGGCCTATGACCACTATATCCCCGCCGCCGTTGACACCTTCCTGCGCCGGGGTGAGTTCCTGACCGCCTACACCCCGTACCAGCCCGAGATCTCCCAGGGCGTGCTGCAGGTGATCTACGAGTACCAGTCGATGGTCTGTGAGCTGACCGGCATGGACCTCTCCAACGCCTCCATGTACGACGGCGCCTCGGCGCTGGGCGAGGCGGCGGGCATGGCGGTGGCCCAGACCGGGCGCAAGAAGCTGGTCATGGCCCGCTCGGTTCACCCGAACTACCGCCGGGTTGTGAACACCTACATGCACGGCATCGGCGTCGAGGTGATCGAGGCGCCGCTGGATCATTGTGAGCTCGACCTGAACAAGCTGGAGTCGCTGATCACCGAAGAGGTGGCCGGCTTCGTGGTGCAGATGCCGAACTTCTTTGGCCACCTGGAGCAGGTGCGCCAGATCGAGAAGCTGATCCACGCCAAGGGCGGCCTCTTCATCGTCGCCGTCGACCCCATCTCCCTGGGCCTCCTGGAGGCGCCGGGCAACTACGGGGCCGACATCGTGATCGCCGAGGGGCAGTCGATCAGCCATCCGACCTCCTTCGGCGGCCCGTGGCTGGGGATCATGGCCACCCGGGAGAAGTTCTCCCGCAAGATCCCGGGCCGCATCGTCGGCGCGACCCTGGACAACCGCGGCCAGCGCGCCTTCGTGCTTACCCTGCAGGCGCGCGAGCAGCACATCCGCCGGGAGAAGGCGACCTCGAACATCTGCACCAACCAGGCGCTGATCGCCCTGGCCGCCACCGTCTACCTGTCGCTGGTGGGCAAGGAGGGGCTGCGAGAGGCGGCCCAGCTCTCGCTCCAGAAGGCGCACTACGCCGCCCGGGAGATCACCAAGCTCCCCGGCTACGCCATGGCCTGCCGGTCGCCCTTCTTCAAGGAGTTCACCGTGCTGACCCCCAAGCCGGTCGACGAGATCAACCGGCAGCTGCTGGGCAACAAGATCATGGGCGGCTTCAACACCTCCAGCGAGTACGCGGAGTTCGGCAGCGCCATGACCATTGCCGTGACTGAGAAGCGGACCAAGGCGGAGATCGACAAGCTGGTCGCCGCCCTCGGGGAGGTGAAGTAGATGTCCGTGATCCCGCTCTTGTTTGAGAAGTCGACCCCCGGGAAGCGGGCGGTCACCTTCCCCAAGCCCGATGTGCCCACCTTCGATGTAAACGAGCTGATCCCGCAGGAGTTCCTGCGCCAGACCCCGGCGGCCCTGCCGGAGGTCTCGGAGATCGAGGTGGTCCGCCACTTCACCCA
Organism: Bacillota bacterium; assembly: GCA_049325315.1. Lineage (GTDB taxonomy): Bacteria > Bacillota > Sulfobacillia > Symbiobacteriales > Symbiobacteriaceae > JAWLHU01. The sequence goes on from JBMONB010000168.1 coordinate 43,929, forward strand.
GCTCTCCCGCCGCAATCACGGCGTCGATGTGGACTTCTACCCGCTGGGCTCCTGCACCATGAAGTACAACCCGAAGGTGAACGAGGAGGCGGCCCGGATTCCGACCGTCGCCTTCACCCATCCGATGCAGCCGCCCGAGACGGCGCAGGGCAACCTGAAGCTGATGCACACCATGGAGCAGTGGCTCTGCGAGGTGACCGGCATGGACCGGATGACCTTCCAGCCGGCCGCCGGCGCCCACGGTGAGCTGACCGGCGTTCTGCTGATCAAGGCCTACCATGAGGCGCACGGCGACTTCCACCGGAACAAGGTGATCGTGCCCGACTCGGCGCACGGCACCAACCCGGCCACCGCCGCCATGGCGGGCTTCGAGGTGGTCTCGGTCAAGTCGGCGGCCGACGGCTCGGTCGACCTGGAGGCCCTGCGGGCCGCTGTCGGCCCGGACACCGCCGCCCTGATGATGACCAACCCCTCGACCCTGGGCCTCTTCGACCCGCATATCAACGAGATTACGGAGATCGTCCACCAGGCCGGCGGCCTCTGCTACTATGACGGCGCCAACATGAACGCCATCATGGGCTACGCCCGCCCCGGCGACATGGGCTTCGACGTGGTCCACCTCAACCTGCACAAGACCTTCTCGACGCCGCACGGCGGCGGCGGCCCGGGCAGCGGCCCGGTGGGGATCAAGGCGATCCTGGAGCCCTTCCTGCCGGTGCCGGTGGTGGAGAAGCGGGGCGAGGAGTACCTCTTCGACTGGGACCGCCCGCAGTCGATCGGCAAGATCCACTCCTTCTACGGCAACTTCGGCGTGGTGGTCCGGGCCTATGCCTACAGCCTGGCCTACGGCCCCGAGCTGAAGGAGGTCTCGGAGTACGCGGTGCTGAACGCCAACTATATCATGGCGCACCTGCGCAAGTACTACGACCTGCCGGTGGACCGGTTCTGCATGCACGAGTGCGTCCTGGCGGCCCGCACCCTGAAGAACGAGGTCGGCGTCAAGACGCTCGACATCGCCAAGCGGCTGCTGGACGAGGGTGTGCATCCGCCCACCATCTACTTCCCGCTGATCGTGGAAGAGGCGATCATGATCGAGCCGACGGAGACCGAGGACAAGGAGACCCTCGACCGGTTCATCAACTCGATGATCCAGATCTACAAGGAGGCCCGGGAGGAGCCCGAGAAGGTGAAGTCGGCGCCGCACACCACCGTGGTGGGCCGCCTCGACGAAGCGCTCGCCGCCCGCAAGCCGAACCTGCGATATAAGGCGGAAGCCTAGCTGAACGCCAAGGCGGAAGCCTAGCTGAACGCCAAGGCGGAAGCCTAGCTGAACGCCAAGGCGGAAGCCTAGCTCCGTAATCCCCTGCCCACGTGGACCGAGAGGCGCTCTGCAGGTCCTTGCTGCAGCGCCCCTCGGTCCACGGCGCAGATGGGCTCCTCCTTTCGAAGGAGGGAGGGCTCCTCTCAATGGCGGTCGTACATCCTGTTATGAATGTGTAAGATGAATAGGAGTAGTAGCAGATGACGTTGCGAGAAACCCAGTGGCGAGTGCTCGACACTGGTTACCATACAGGCCCGGAGAACATGGCCATCGACGAGGCGATCGCCCGGGCCCATGGGCGCGGGGAGGTCCCGCCTACCCTGCGCTTCTACGGGTGGAAGCCGGCGGCGGTCTCGATCGGGTACTTTCAGTCGATGTCCAAAGAGGTGGACCTGGAGGCTGTTCGGGCCGGCGGGTACGGCTATGTGCGCCGTCCGACCGGCGGGCGGCTGATCTTCCACCACCTGGAACTTACGTATAGTGTCTCAATCCGGGAGGAACTGCTGCCCGGCGGCGTGGTGGAGACCTATCAGGAGCTTTCCAAGGGGCTGCTGGAGGGGTTCCGGCAGTTGGGCGGCGAGGCGGAGCTGTCGGGCGGGGAAGATGACCCTCGCCGGGTCAATCCGGGCGGGTTTAACACCGCCTGCTTCGACACCGCTTCCGCCTACGAACTGCAGGTCGATGGGCGCAAGGTGGCCGGCTCGGCGCAGACACGCAAAGATGGCGTGATCCTGCAGCACGGCGCCATCTTGCTTGATATGGATGTCGACCTGCTCTTCTCCTTGATGCGGCTGCCGGAAGGGGCGCCCCGCGAGAAGCTGATGGACCGCTTCCGCGCAAAGGCGACCACCATCCGGGAGGCGCTGGGCCGCCCGGTCGGGTACGAGGAGGGGCGCGACGCCTTCACCGAGGGGTTCCGCAGGGGGCTGGGCCTCACCCTTCGGGCGGGCGAGCTTACGATTCGCGAACAGGAAGAGGCGGCCCGGCTGGTGATGGAGAAGTACGGGAGCGATGCGTGGAATCTAAAGAAGTAACCGGGGGTGTCCAGCGCTACATGGAGGAACTCAAGCGTTTTGATCCCGAGGTCTACGAGGTGATCCAGAAGGAGTCCGAGCGGCAGCTGCGCAACATCGAACTGATCGCCTCGGAGAACTTTGTGCCGCAGGCGGTGCTCGAGGCGGCAGGGACCGTGCTGACCAACAAGTACGCCGAGGGCTACCCTGGCAAGCGGTACTATGGCGGCTGCGAGTACGTGGACGTGGTGGAGAACATCGCCCGGGACCGGCTGAAGGCCGCCTTCGGGGCCGATCACGCCAACGTACAGCCCCACTCGGGCGCCAACGCCAACACCGCCGTCTACTTCGCCCTGCTGAAGCCGGGCGACACCGTGCTGGGCATGAGCCTGGCGGAGGGCGGCCACCTGACCCACGGCTCGCCGGTCAACTGGAGCGGCAAGACCTACAACTTCGTCTCCTACGGCCTGGACCCCGGGACCGAGCGGGTCGACATGGATGTGGTGGCCGACCTGGCCCGGCAGCACAAGCCGAAGCTGATCGTGGCCGGCTATTCGGCCTACCCGCGGGTGCTCGACTTCAAGCGGTTCCGGGAGATCGCCGACGAGGTCGGGGCGGTGCTCATGGTCGACATGGCCCACTTCGCCGGCCTGGCGGCCACCGGCTACTACCCGAACCCCATGGAGCACGCCCATATCGTCACCACCACCACCCACAAGACGCTGCGGGGGCCCCGGGGCGGCGCCATTCTCTGCCGGGCGGAGTTCGCCCAGCTGATCGACAAGGCGGTCTTCCCCGGCATGCAGGGCGGCCCGCTGATGCATATCATCGCCGCCAAGGCGGTCGCCTTCAAGCAGCTCAGCGACCCCGCCTACAAGGCCTACTGCGGCCAGGTGGTGGCCAACGCCAAAGCGCTGGCGCAGGCGCTGGTGGAGCGGGGCTTCCGGCTGGTCTCGGGCGGAACCGACAACCACCTGATGCTGGTCGACCTGCGGCCCAAGGCGATCACCGGCAAGGCGGCGGAGCACCTGCTCGACCGGGTCGGGATCACGGTGAACAAGAACGCCATCCCGCGGGACCCCGAGAAGCCGATGGTGACCAGCGGGATCCGCATTGGCACCCCGGCGGTGACCACCCGGGGCATGCGGGAGGCCGACATGCTCCAGATCGCCGGCCTGATCGACCAGACCATCGCCGCCCGGGACGACGAGGCGCAGCTGGCGGCGATCAAGGCGGAGGTGGAGGCGCTGACCGGTCGCTTCTCCCTGGTTGCCGCAGCCGACTAGCGTGACCAGGCCCTGAGGGTGAGATCACCCTCGGGGCTTTTTCGCTTTCTTCTTCCCCGTGGAAGGAATCTCTGCCGGCAGGGCTAATATGAGTACTGGTGATCTCGTGCAATCGTTTGCGCACCAGAGAGCGGGCGGCAGACCAAACAAGAGGTGAGCAGGAGAATGACAAAGCAGCTCCCCCGGGTGGCCTACTTCTGCATGGAGTACGGCCTGGACAACTCCTTCAAGCAGTGGGCCGGCGGCCTGGGCATTTTGGCGGGCGACACCCTGAAGGGCGCCTATGAGAACGGCCTGCCCATGGTCGGTATCGGGCTGAAATGGAAGCAGGGCTACACCGACCAGCGCATCGGCCCCGACGGCAGGCCCTACGACTCCTACCACAACTACCAGTACCCGTGGCTGAAGGAGACCGGCGTCACGGTGAAGGTCCGGATTCGGGAGAACGACGTCTACGCCAAGGTCTGGCTCTGCGACCACTTCGGTAACGCCCCGCTCTACCTGCTGGACACCGACCTGCCCGAGAACGCCGACCGCTGGATCACCGGCCAGCTCTACGGCTGGTTCGGCGAGGAGCGGATCGCCCAGGAGATGATCCTGGGGGTCGGCGGCGTCCGGGCCCTACAGGCGCTGGGGATCGCGGTCGATATCTACCACTTCAACGAGGGGCACGCCGCCCTGGCCGGCCTGGAGCTGATCCGCCAGCGGATGGCGGAGGGGGCTGCCTTCAAGGAGGCCTGGGCCGAGACCCGCAAGGAGATCGTCTTCACCACCCACACCCCGATTCCCGAGGGGAACGAGTCGCACCCGATCGAGCGGCTCTGTTACATGGGCGCCAACCTGGGGCTGACCATCGACCAACTGGTGCAGATCGGCGGCTCGCCCTTCAACATGACCGTGGCCGGGCTGCGCCTCTCCAAGTACGCCAACGGCGTCGCCCAACTGCACGGCGAGACCGCCCGGAAGATGTGGGAGGGGGTAAAGGGCCGCGCCCAGATCACAGCGGTCACTAACGGCATTCACAAGGGCACCTGGGTCGACGAGCGGATGACCCGCCCCTTCGCCTCCCCGGAGGAGCTGTGGCAGGCGCACCAGGCGGTGAAGGGCGAGACGATCGCCTTCATCGAGAAGAAGACCGGGGTGAGGCTCGATGCGGAGAAGCTGCTGATCGGCTTTTCCCGCCGGGCGGCGCCGTACAAGCGCTCCGACCTGATCTTCCGCTACGAGGAGCGGGTGCGGGCGCTGCTGGAGAGCGGGAAGATCCAGATCGTCTTCTCGGGCAAGGCCCACCCGCTGGATGACACCGGCAAGCGGATCGTTCACACCCTGGTGGAGATGGCGAAGCAGTACCCGAAGGCGGTAGTCTTCATCGAGAACTACGACATGGAGATCGGCGCTGCCCTGACCCGGGGCTGCGATGTCTGGCTGAACAACCCGCGCCGGCCCCAGGAGGCCTGCGGCACATCAGGCATGAAGGCGGCGATGAACGGGGTGCTGAACGCCTCGATTCTCGACGGCTGGTGGCCCGAGGCGGTGGTCCACGGGGTGAACGGGTGGGCGATTGGCGACGACCTGGTGCCATCGACCGTGGCAGAGCAAGATGAGCGGGACGCCGTCGCCCTCTACGAGGTGCTGCTGGAGGAGATCGTCCCCACCTATTACGAGAACCGGGAGAAGTGGCTGGCGATGATGCAGGCTTCCATCGACTCGACCAGCGAACCCTTCTCGGTGGACCGGATGCTGAAGGAGTACTGGGAGAAGCTCTATCTGGCGGAGCCGGAGATCGTGGCGGAGTAGGCTCTGGGCAAATGGGGGCCGGGGAGGAATCCCCGGCCCCTTGTTGCTGTTGCCTAGCCACTTCCAAGCTAGAGGACTGGATAATTGAATCATGAGAGCCGTGGCGACCTCCGAGCCGGCTGGGTGGAGCAGCTGGAACGGCCGATTCAGCGCCACTCGGCCCGGGAGAGTGGGAGTACCTCTGCGTGCACGCCCGCCTCATCTTCCCAGGAGATCACGTACAGCCCCCTGGTGACCCGGGCGTACTCGAACTGGCAGTTCAGCAGGCAGGAGCAGCTCTATGAGGTACCAGCGTAGGCGGGTTGGGGCGCCAGTGTATGTCAGGTCACCCGTACTGAATTCGTATCCCGGGACGGCGCCACCGCCGGAGGCTGCGAAGCCGGTCGGGGAGAACAGGCTCCGGACCTGCCACGACTGGCTTTGACCATGCGGTAACAAAGAGTACAGCGGTGAACCTGACAGTGCTCGTTCTGGGGCTCGTACAGCCGGGCGGTGAGCGCAGAACCCCCTGTGCCAGTACACACAGCATGTCCGTCCGGGGGTAGAAGTCGCCACCCGGATCTTCACGGGGTTCGTAAACAGCCAAGCGGACCCGGGGGTCCAAAAATGACGTGGGTTCCCTCAATCAGAGGCAAACTCAGCCCCACAGGGCGGACTCAGGGAGTTATTTAACAGCCAAGCGGATCCCAAGGTGTAAAAAAATGACGTGAGGTTTGTAGCCTGCGGCCAGAGGCCACTGACTTGGGGTGGTTTTCCCTCCCGCAGAGGCTAATTCAGCCCCACAGGGCAAACTCAAGGAGTTTTTTGACAGGAACCTGTCCGGTGAATGTAAAATAATTACAGGAGAGAGGTGATTGCATGTCAGCCCAGGTGATACAGGTGCCGGTCTCCCTGCTGCTCTGCCAAGACCTGCCAGCTTCGGCCAAGGTGGTCTGGATGGCCTCCAGGCTCCGGCTGCCTGCGGAGCCTGCCGGCACCGGGTGGCTCTCCGCCGTTACGGGACTCTCACGCCCGACCGTGCTGAGCGGGAAAGCCCGGCTGCTGGCGCTGGAATGGGACCCGACCGGCCCGGGCGCCCCAGCCCGAACGGTGCCCATTCCGGTGGCCCTCGTTACCAACAGCAACCTCAGGGCTCAGTCCCGGGTGCTGTATGGCGTCCTTTTGCTGATACCGAGTTTCTGCCATCCCGGTGGCCACTTCACCTACGAGGAGTTGGCCCGCCTGGCTCAGGTCAGCCCTAAGACGACGGCCAGGGCGGTGGACGAGTTGGTGCGGGCGGAGTGGATCAAGGTGGAGCGGACCAACCGGCTCGCCCGGATTCACTACGAACTCACTTTCCCGGGCTTCGCCCGGGGGCTGACCGCCATGGCCAAAGCCCAGCATCGCCTGGAGAAGGCCCGGCATTACGGCGAGGCGCTGATGCGGGAGTATCTCTCACTGCTGGTGGACTCAGAGCAGTACGAGGACAACGCCACCCCGGGCTTTCTCGTCAACCCCCGGACCCTGGAGCACCTTCAACTGGACCGGTTCTACCCGCCCTCGGTGGCCTTTGAGTTCAACGGCCCGCAGCACTACCGGGCCACTGCCAGGTACTCCGCCAGTGAGGTGGCCGGGCAGCGGGAGCGAGACTACATCAAGCTGGGCATCTGCGTGAGCAGGGGGATCAGCCTGGTGATCATCCACCCGGAAGACCTTAGTCTGGCCGGCATGCAGCGGCACGTCGGGAACCTGCTGCCGCGGCGTAACCTTACCGGGTACGAGTTGCTCGTTGACTACCTGGAGGCGGAGAGCCGCAGCTACAGGCGCAGTGTGGCCAGCCTATGAGCAATGGCAGGCAGGGAAGGGGCGGACTGGCGCAGAAATGCGGGTTACACACCACTGGAGGGAGACCGAGACGTGCAGATTCCGGAGCAGTTTCAGCAGAAGATGGTCAGGTCTTTTGGGGAGCGGGGCAGCGCCTGGCTGGCGCACCTGCCCCACATCTATGAGCGCGCCGTCCGCAAGTGGTCCCTGACCAACTGCAGCCTCTCGCCGGAGATCTTCTATAACCTGATCTGCTTCGGCGATTCGCCGGACTTCGGTCCGGTGGTCCTGAAGATCGGCATGCCCCACCGGGAGCTTTTCACCGAGATTCAGGCGCTGCGGCTCTACGGCGGGCGCCATATCTGCGCCTGCCACGACGCCGACCCGGAGCTGGGCGCCCTGCTCCTGGAGCGGGTGGTGCCCGGCACCGACCTGACGCACGTGGCGAGCCACCGGGAGCGGAGCCTGGTAGGCGCCGGTCTCATGGCCCGGCTGCCGGTCCCCCTGGCGGAAGGGCACGGCTTCCCCGCCTACAGCGCCCTGCTCCAGGAGGCCTTCCGTTGGGTGCGGGCGGAGAACCGGGCCGGCGTGGCGATGCTCGCCCTGGTTGAGACCGCCGAGGCGCTCTTCCGGGAGGTGGAGGAGGAGGGCGGGCCGGCCGTACTGCTGCACGGCGACCTGCATCACAAGAATATCCTGCGGGACCGGCAGGGCGGCTGGCGGGCAATCGACCCCAAGGGGATCGCCGGGGTGGCGGTCATGGAGACCGCCCGGTTCATTCAAAACGAGC
>JBMONB010000169.1:0-4151 GCA_049325315.1 Bacillota bacterium
TGGTGCCGTTCGCGATCCCCAGCCAGCCGCCTACCGCGGTGGTCACGGCCAGCGTGCTGGCCCTGTCGCTGCTCTCCACGGCGCTGGCCTACCTGCTCTTCTTCTACCTCATCTTGCAGGCGGGGCCGACCAAGGCGGTCATGGTCACCTACCTGGCGCCGGCCTTCGGGGTGCTGTGGGGGGCGCTCCTCCTGAAGGAGCCGCTGGGGGTGGCGAGCTTCGCGGGCTTCGGCCTGCTCCTGGCCAGTATCGCCGTGGTGAACGGGGCGCCGGCCCGGCCGGCGCCGTTGAAGGCGTGAGTATATGATGTTTGGGATCCGCCCATGGTGGGCAGAATGAAGAAGGCCCGGCGCTGTGGGCACCGGGCCTGGCGGACGCCGTTGTCATGTACTTGAGGAGTAAGGTTGTTCCCTACCCCTTTACAAGTAAAGGGTCAGGAGTTTAAGCAGGAGCGCTAGGAAGATGAGCCAAAAGACCCGATCATCCAGCTTACTCATGCTGACACCCCCTTCCACTCAACGAGGCGCCGCCACATACATATACGGATGGACCCGCGATTTGGTTCGCGGGTCCATCCTCATTGTGGGGCCGCAGGCTGTTACCATCTGAGCGAGGTCTCCGTGAGACAACGTGGAAGGAGCCTCCCGATACTCTGTGGGGAGGCTCCTTCTATCGACTCGGGGTCCAGTCGCCCTCAGGGACGCTTCGCGGCAGGCTCCATTTTGGCTAAGGCAGGACAACCACCTTTACTTGGATTTGTCCGGAGGCGGAAGTGGGCGAACCTGACCCGTAGACAGAACCGGGTTTGACCGTGGAACCTGATCCGGACATGGAATCGGGATGGATTACAATCATTGTTGTACCCGGCGACATTGCCAGGTACTTCGGTTCATCGTAGTTGAAGCTCCATTGCCGGTGAAGAGAGTATCCGGACACGATATACACCGCTAAAGGGATTGCCGGGCCGTTACGCACGAAATGGACCTCGTCCCCCACTTTGACCGTGACCTCCGCCGGCGCTGTCACCTTCCCACCTGCAAAGGTCTGGTAGGTGATCCGAACGGGTTCCCTGGGCGTCTCTGCCGGTGGATCCACAGGCGTCTTGGCAGGCGCCTGGGCGACCGCTCCTGTGGTCTTCTCCACCCATTTCGTCCCGTTCCAGCTAATCACCGCCTGCCGGCTGCCATTCACCACCACCGAGGCGCCGTCTAGCTTGACCTCGGCCGACCCGGGGTAGTTGGTATCGCTGATGGTAAGTTCGCCGTCTGCCTCGCGGCCGATGATCCGTACATAGGTGCTGACGCTGGCGCCCTCGCAGACACCGTACACGACGAGGCTCTTCTGGCCGGGTATGAGGCTCCCTTCAAGCGTCCCGGTGCTGCGGCAGTCCTTTGAGAAGCTGTCGCCCTCCAGATACCACTCCGGAACCGCCCCATCATAGGAGAAGAAGCTGAGATTCGACCCGGAACTGCGCTTCCAGGAGACAGCAAGCATGGGAGGGGCAGAGGGCATGAAGCGAATGAATCTGCGCTCCTCCTCCTTCGCCCCGCGCGGCAGCATGTCGCTCACGTCGACTGTCGCAGGGGCCAGCCCCTGGTAGGCCTGGTTCAGTTCCGCGACACTCTTGGCATCCTTCGGAGCCTGATTCAGCAGGTCAGCCACCTTCTCGAACTCACCCTGGCTGAGCAGGCGTTCGCCATCGGCGGTCAGGGCTGCTGCCCCCTGTTCGTAGACTCTTTCGGCCTGATTCACCATGCCGCCTTCTTCGGCGGGCATCTGGTCGATCACCGTTCGGGCCAGCTTGAAGTCGCGGGCGGCCACGGCTTCCTTCACTCTGGCCAAATCCACCTCTGTCTTCGCCCGACGTGCAGTGGCAACCTTGGCCTTCGCATCGACCGTGACGACGAAGACCGGGGCCGCCCTGTTCCCAGCCTCGAACCGGTTAAGGGCGGTGGCCCAGTCGTGCCGCGCCAGGGCAGCCTCGCCGTCGCTGTATAGCCTGCCGGTCCTGTTATACGCATAGCCCCAGTAGACAGCGAATGCAAGAATGACCAAACCTGCGCCAGCGAACAGGATTCGCAGCGAAGGGCGGCCACCCCCGCCCGGGTGGACCGTGGCATAGTATACGCCGCCGCCAGCGAGTGCGAGGAGCACAAGGGCGGTGACGGCGATGTTCCCCCAGCGCCATGCGGCAGCGGCTGCGTGAAGCGAGCTCTTTGTCCCTGGCTCCAGCTTCCACACCAGTGCGCCGTTCTCCGTGGTGGTGGCGTTATGGTTCTGGATTTCGCCGGGAAGGGTGATGCGGAACTTCATGTCCATCTCGTCCATGATGGCCTGCACCATCTCATCGCCGTCACTGTTGTCGAAGTCGGACAGGTCAAAGAGAGCGTCCAGCTGATATGTAGTCCGGAACCATCCCTTTTGAACATGCACGGGCGTGGCGCCATTCACACCGGTGAGCGCCTCATGCCAGGGCAGATCCTCAAGCGGCATGGTTTTGGATACGGCGATGAACCCAGGCATCTCGCGCTCCACGATGGGGGTCGTGGTGAACCCGTTCTGCTCGGCATCCTTCCGAAGGTCCTCAACCCCGCTCCATTCCCCGGCGAGGGCCAGCAGGCCCTCATCCACCAGCATTTTGGTGCGGATCTGACCGGTTCCATCGTCATTCACGGTGACTTGATAATCCATGACCACACAGCCTGTCAGCACGGTGGCGAGGAGCATGAGGAGGGTAGCGAAGATCAAGTGCTTGAGCCGTAGCTTCGACTGCATCGATGGCGGTCCTCCCTGCTTGTATGCACTTGGCATAATTATAGCAAGATTGACACCGCGATGGTCAAGCAATTGGTAAGTCAGGCAGTTGATCTACGAATGGGGCCTCTCCGCCACCGCCCGCTCCCGCTCCAGCAGGCGCTGCTTGCGCTCCACCCCCCAGCGGTAGCCGCTCAGGTCGCCGTTCGCCCGCACCACCCGGTGGCACGGGACCGCCAGAGCGACCGGGTTGGTGGCGCAGGCCCGCGCCACCGCCCGCACGGCGGCGGGCTGGCCGATCATGGCGGCCACCTCCCGGTAGGAGCGCACCTCGCCATAGGGAATGGATCTCAGGGCGCCCCAGACCTGCTGCTGAAAGGCGGTGGCCTTCACATCGAGGGGGAGGTCCAGGCTGGTCCGGCCCCCGCTCAGATAGGCCTTCACCGCTTCGACATAGGGGGCCAGCTCACTTGCGCCGGGAACCAGGGCCGCACGGGGGAACTCCGCCGCAAGCTCGGCCACCAGGGCGCCCTCCGCCTCGCCGAAGCGCAGGGCGCAGAGGCCGCGCCCTGTGGCAGCCACCAGCACCCACCCCAGGGGGGTCTCGGCACAGGCGTAGGCGATTCGCTCCCCTGCGCCCCCGCGCCGGTAGGCGCTCGGGGTCATGCCGAGGTGGGTCTGCGCCTGGTCGTACAGCGCGCGTGACGACCCGTACCCCGCCTCGTAGAGCGCCTCGGTCACCGTCGCCCCCTGCTTCAGCCCGACCTTCAGCCGCTCCAGGCGGCAGTGGTTGGCGTACTCCCGCGGGCTGAGCCCGGTGGCCCGCTTGAAGAGCCGCTGCAGGTGAAAGGGGCTCAGGCCGACCGCCGTCCCCAGCTCCGCCAGCGACGGGGGCGTCTCGGCGGTCTGCAGCAGCTCCTGGACCTGGGCCACCACCCGCTGCTGGGTACTGAGCGCCTCGGGCCGGCAGCGGCGGCAGGGGCGGAACCCTGCCTGCTCCGCAGCCTCCTGGCTGTCGAAGAACCGGACATTCTCCCGCCTGGGCCGCCGCGAGGGGCACGATGGCCGGCAGTAGATTCCGGTAGAAGCAACCCCATAGTAGAACAGGCCATCCGCCCTACCGTCGCGCTGCACGACGGCCTGCCAGCGTACCTCATCTGCCGCATCGGTGTGCGCCATGTGCAGTTCCTCCCTTCGTCGCCCGACTCTGGCATTCAGCATAACTCCCGCGCCTTCCTCTCGCCTATCCGATCCTTGCGCTCAAACCGGTATAGCATTGCGCCTGCCGAATATCATTTCAGGCGAAGTAACTGTTCTGAAAATAAAGCCTAGAGTGGAAGGTTTCAAGCGGGTAATATCCAATATGATAAGGACCATCGATCCGCGGGGGCGGATGA
>JBMONB010000170.1:0-4130 GCA_049325315.1 Bacillota bacterium
CGGCGGGCGCCGGGGCCGGCTGGGGGGCGTAGACGGGGGCCGGGGCGGGGGCCGGGGCGTAAGCAGGGGCGCCGACGGCAGCGCCGACCTCCTCCACATCGACGTTGTAGGTCACGCCGCCAATCGTTACGCGAAAGCGTCTCATGATGGTGTCAAGCCTCCTGGAGATCCGAGTGATGTAGGCCTGTCGTGGCCCTTGCTAGACAGGGAAGTTGCCGTGCTTCTTGGCCGGGCGGGATTCCCGCTTGGACTGCAGCGCCTGCAGAGCCTGAGCCAGCATCCGCCGGGTCTGGCGGGGATCGATCACCGCTTCGACAAAGCCGCGTCCCGCCGCCATGAACGGCGTGTTGAACTTCTCCTTGTAGGCCGCCACCCACTCGGCGCGGGCCGCCTTCGGGTCCTCCACCTCGGGACCGGGCTTGAAGAGGATATTGGCCGCCCCGTCGGCGCCCATGACCGCGATCTCGGCGGTGGGCCAGGCGACGGTGAAGTCGGCGCCCAGCGACTGGGACGACATGGCCAGGTAGGCGCCGCCGTAAGCCTTGCGCAGCACGACCACCAGCTTGGGCACGGTCGCCTCGCAGTAGGCGTAGAGCAGCTTCGCCCCGTGGCGGATGATGCCGCCGTACTCCTGGTTGACGCCGGGCAGGTAGCCCGGGGTGTCAACAAAGGTGATCACCGGGATGTTAAAGGCATCGCAGAAGCGGATGAACCGCGAGGCCTTATCCGATGCGTTGATGTCGATGCACCCGGCCAGCACCCGGGCCTGGTTGGCGATAATGCCCACCGTCTTGCCGCCCAGCCGCCCGAAGCCGACCACCATGTTCATCGCCCAGCCCGGCTGCACCTCGAAGAAGTCGCCGTGGTCCAGAACGCCGCTGATCACATCGCGCACATCGTAGGGCTTGTTCGGGTTCTCCGGCACGATGGTCAGCAGCCGCTCCTCCGCCCGCTCCAGCGGATCAGAGAGTGGATGAACCGGCGCGTCGTCCACGTTGTTCTGCGGCAGGAAGGAGAGCAGCCGCCGCACCATGGAGATGCAGGTCTGCTCGTCGGGCGCCGCAAAGTGCGCCACACCCGACTTCTCGGCATGGGCCCGGGCGCCGCCCAGGTCGTCGTGGGTGGTCACCTCGCCGGTGACCGCCTTGATCACCTCGGGCCCGGTGATGTACATGTAGCTGGTCTTGTCCACCATGAAGATGAAGTCGGTCAGACCGGGAGAGTAGACGGCGCCGCCGGCGCAGGGCCCCATGATCACGGAGATCTGGGGAATTACCCCGCTGGCGATGGTGTTGTTGAAGAAGATCTGCCCATACCCGTTGAGCGAGTCGATATGTTCCTGAATGCGCGCCCCGCCCGAGTCCTGAATGCCGATGATCGGGCACCCGGCTTTGAGCGCCAGCTTCTGCAGCTTGATGATCTTCTCCGCATGCATCTCGCCCAGCGAGCCGCCCATGACGGTAAAGTCCTGGGAGAAGGCATAGACGGTGCGCCCATCAATGGTGCCAAACCCGGTCACCACACCCTCCGCCGGGTTGTGCCGCTCCGGCATGCCCATCTCGGTGCCGCGGTGGCGCACATGCAGGTCGATCTCGGTAAAGGAGCCCGGATCAAACAGGAGCGCCAGCCGCTCCCGGGCGGTCAGCTTGCCCTGCTCATGCCGCTTGGCAATCGCCTTCTCACCGCCGCCCAGACGCAGCTTGGCCTCCTGCTCGGCGAGCTCTCGGACCAGTTCTTCCATGCTCACGGTTACTGCTCACTCCTACTCTCTGGACGGGCCCGTTACTTCCCGGTCCGGTCTCATGCTTGTTTCTGGACCAGTTCCATCAAGACGCCGCCGGTGGACTTCGGGTGCAGGAAGCAGACCAGGGTATGATGCGCCCCCGGCCGGGGCTCCTCGCTGAGCAGGGTCAGCCCATTGGACCGAGCCTCCGCCATAGCCGCCTTGATATCGTCCACGAGGTAGGCCACATGGTGCAGCCCCTCCCCTCGCCGCTCGATATGCTTGGCAATCGGCCCATCTGGCGAGGTGGACTCCAGCAGCTCCATACGAGTGTCGCCCACCTTGAAGAAAGCAACCCGCACCGACTGCGAAGCCACCTCTTCAAAGCCCTCGAACTCCATACCCAACTGATCCCGGTAGATCGGAATCTGCGCCTGCAGATCCTTGACGGCGATCCCAAGGTGGTCGATCTTTTTCATCATACCAGATGGGCCTCCTTATTACCAGGTCCTAATGCCAAATGCTAAGAAATCCGAACGAAAAGGAAAGGAAAGGAAGCGAAAGGAAAGGAAAGGAAAAAGGAGAAAAGGGCGCCCCGGGATGGCGGCCCAGGTAGGCCAGGTGTCAGCCAGGTCGGGCGGCGCCCCCTGCAGGAGGCCCTGCCAGAGCCCTGGAGCCAAGGTGCCGGCAGTCCCGAAGGGCGGGCTGGGGTATCCCCGACGAGCATTCGAGGGCGAGCCCACGGCCCCTTACCCCCTGCCTGCGCTAGCTGCCACCGATTGGCGGTGCGTAACCCAAGGCCCTACCCAAGCGCGGTTTCAATCGGTGGCGACAAGAGAAGGGTTAGGGGCCGTAAGCGAGCCATCGTGGCGAGGAGCGGGGTGCCGCAGACCGCCCGCCCAGCACAGGCCTACTAAAAAGCTACGCCAGCAGCTCCGCCAGCACCCCCACAACAGCAGCCAACATCAGCAGCGCCCCTACCACCTGCACCAGCCAGGCCAGGGGCGCCTGCCGGGAGAGGCGGCGGCCCATGATGAACGTAACCAGGCCCCCGGCGCCGAACATAAGCGAGAGAACCAGCCAGGGTGAGATCATGGAGTCTTCACGTGCTCCTCAATAAACGTGACCGCCTGGCTGGTCGGGGTGCCCGGGGTAAAGACCTCCGCCACCCCCGCCGCCTTCAGGGCGGGGATATCCTCCGCCGGAATCACCCCGCCGCCCACGACGAGCACATCGCTCATCCCGCGGGCCCGCAGCGCCTCAACAGTCTTAGGGAGCAGCGTATTATGCGCCCCCGAGAGGATCGAGAGGGCGACCACATCCACATCTTCCTGCAGCGCCGCTTCAGCGATCTGGTCCGGGGTCTGGCGGAGACCGGTATAGATTACCTCAAAGCCCGCATCGCGAAACGCCCGGGCGATCACCTTGGCGCCCCGGTCGTGGCCGTCGAGGCCGGGCTTGGCGACGAGGACGCGAATCTTCCTGTCCATACCTTACAGCTCCTCGTGGGGTTGGTATTCGCCGAAGACCTCGCGCATGACATCGCAGATCTCCTGCAGGGTGGCGTAGGTCTTGACCGCAGCCACGATCGGCACCATCAGGTTGGCGCTGCCGGCGGCGGCGGTCCGCAGGTCGGCCAGGGCGGCGGCCACGGCAGCCTGGTCCCGCTGGGCCTTTACGGCGGCCAGCTTCTTGACCTGCGCCTGCTGGACCGACATGTCAACCCGCAGCAGGTTTTGGGGCGGCTCCTCGGCCACCTGGAACTTGTTCATGCCGACGATCACCCGCTGGCCGCTCTCCACCTGCCGCTGGTACTGGTAGGCCGACTCCTGGATCTCCCGCTGCATGTAGCCGGTCTCAATCGCCCGGGTGGAGCCGCCCATCGCCTCGATCTTGTTGATATA
Organism: Bacillota bacterium; assembly: GCA_049325315.1. Taxonomy (GTDB): domain Bacteria; phylum Bacillota; class Sulfobacillia; order Symbiobacteriales; family Symbiobacteriaceae; genus JAWLHU01. The sequence goes on from JBMONB010000170.1 coordinate 3,628, forward strand.
GGCCCGGGCGCCCTGCTCGATCTCGTTGGTCAGGTGCTCCACGTAATAGGATCCGGCCAGCGGATCGATGGTCTCGGCGGCGCCGGACTCGTGGGCGATGATCTGCTGGGTCCGCAGCGCCACCCGCACCGACTCCTCCGTGGGCAGGGCGAGCGCCTCATCCATCGAGTTGGTGTGAAGCGATTGGGTCCCGCCGCAGACGGCGGCGAAGGCCTGGAGCGCCACGCGCACGATGTTGTTCATCGGCTGCTGGGCGGTGAGCGTGGAGCCGCCGGTCTGGGTGTGGAAGCGGAGCATCCAGCTCTTGGGGCTCTTTGCGCCGAACTCGTCCTTCATGATCTTCGCCCAGAGGCGGCGGGCGGCCCGGAACTTGGCCACCTCTTCGAAGAAGTCGTTGTGGGCGTTGAAGAAGAAGGAGAGCTGCGGGGCGAAGGTGTCGACATCGAGCCCGGCGGCGATGGCCGCCTTGACGTAGGCGACGCCGTTGGCCAGGGTGAAGCCCA
>JBMONB010000171.1:0-4101 GCA_049325315.1 Bacillota bacterium
AAGGTGGCCACGGTCTACACCACCAACGAGAACAACCCCGAGTGGGCCGCCAGGGTCTTCAAGGGCAGGGTCGAGAACGCCGCCCGCGACCACGTGGTCCTGAGCGATCCCGAGACGGGGGTCCGCTACGTGATCCTCATGGTCAACATCGACTTCATCACCTTCGACGAGCCGCTGCGTTACGAGCCGGGGATCTACCGCATGTAACCATAAGAGGAGACCGGGGGCATGAAACGCCCCCGGTCTCCTCTTATGTGGGACATGTGATAGCCGTTGCTGTTCATTTTTCTCCATAGAGGAGTCAAAGATCGATGTGCTATCTGAGTGTTATGAATGTTTCGTAGAAATCTGGTACAATGGAGGGTGCCACTGCCCAATCTGATGGTGAGAGGAGGCGTGTGAGATGCCGGCAGTCGGCGAGGTTCACGTGAGGCAGATCGATCGAGCGGGTGAGATCCGGCCACTGGGCGACCAACGCTGCGTCCATTCCCTTTGCCCATGTCATTCTGCCGGGCCGTTTTGACCCGGCCGGCTCAGCGGACCGACATGAGCAACTGGGTCGAGAGCCCCTTCACCAGCCTGCTGATCCTGCGGGACCGGTGAGAAGGAGATAGACGCCGCCGTACACAACGGCGTTCCACACGAGGATCCCGATGCCGACGATCCAATCCATCTGCCGCGGCATTCCGCGTGAAGAGACCAGTGATCCGAAGTGGTGAAAGAGGAACCCGCCAGCGTAAGATTGCAGCCCTGCACGCCGGCGGAAGTACTTCTCCAGCGGGGTGAGCGGACATGTCCAGTTGAGGAGGTTTACCAGGGCTGACCAGGCGACCACCGGGAGATGCACCCAGATCAGTTCAGGGCGGAGGGGCAGCAGCAGCCCGCCGGCGATCGCGAAGATGACGAAGGCAAAGTGAGCCAGGCTCGTCCCCTCCGCAAGGAGCGTGTAGGGCTGCCACCGGCGCTGAGAAGCGATGGGCTGCATCTGGTTCGTCAACGGTCCCTGTCTCTCATGAGTCATCCCGTTCATCCGCCTCCTGCCTCTATCGTGCCCCGCACGCCGTTCCTTCAGCCCATCATACTTTGCTGGGCGGGGTTCTGTCGACATGGTAGGCGCCAGACAGCCTTGGGCTTCTGGCGCTTCTCCTATGCCTGGCCGTTATGTCGCGGGCCGCCGCCCGGGACCCATGAGGGCCACCAGATCGCTGTGCTCCGTGCCGTGATCCGCACGCACGGGGGTGTACGACTGTTCGCCTGAGGAGGCCGAACAGGACGCAGTCGACTGGGAACGGTATCGGCAGATCGCCTGACCGGGGAATACTAGCCTTCAAACCCATTCGGTCTGGAGGCGAGTCCACATGCCGGAGATGCGTTGTCGTCGTTGTGATGGCACGGGCAGGCTGGTCAGCAGCCACCGCTGCCCGGAGTGTGATGGGCATCCCCCACAGTTCGGCGATTGTTCCCACTGCGACAGCGAGGGGTGGCTCCAGGTGGAGAGTCCGTGCGAGGCGTGCGGCGGGGGCGGCATCCTTCAGGTTGATTATGCGCCATGAGGAGATCGAATCCACGAAGGGCAACACCCCTCGACCGGTGAGACGGGCGGAGGGGTGTTTTCTATGTCATTTTTGGGAGACAGCCGGGCGCCGTCCACATCAGCTGTGGCCCCGTTCGCCAAGTGCCGGAGTCACCCTGGGCTTCTGCCACTTGAACACCGCGTTCAGGGCGTTGAAGACCGGCTTGGCCTCCTTGGTGAGCAGCGGTCCAAGGATCGCCAGGATCAGAACGTAGACCGCGGCGAAGGGCTGGAGCATCGGGAGGAGGCCCCCGGATTTGGCTAGGTTCGCCACGATAATTGAGAATTCCCCGCGGGAGACGATGGTCAGGCCAATGTTCGATGAAGCCTTCGGTGACAGCCCGGCGCTGCGCCCGGCCAGCATGCCGGAGGCGAAGTTGCCGACGAGCGTCAGCACCACGGCGCCAATGGCTGGCCAGACCGCTCCCCCCAGGGAGAGCGGGTCGATGGTCAGGCCAAAACTGAAAAAGAACAGCGCCCCGAAGAAGTCGCGGAACGGGATGATGAGATGCTCAATGCGCTCCCTGTGTTCGGTCTCCGCCAGCACCAACCCGACCAGCAGGGCGCCGATGGCCTCGGCCACGTGAATCGTCTCCCCAAAGCCGCTGACCAGCAGGAGGCTGGCGAAGACCACCAGCAAGAAGACCTCGGACGATGAGATATTGAGCGCCCGGTTCAGCCACGGAGCTGCCAGCCGCCCAACTGCCAGAACAGCCAGCATGAATCCGAGGGCGATGGTGCCAGAGAGGAGGACGCCTCCCACAGAGGTGGCTCCGCTGAGCACAAGGCCGGAGACGACCGAAAGGTAGACCGCCAGGAAGACATCTTCGAACATGATGATGCCGAGGATCATCTCGGTCTCCGGGTTGGCCGTGCGCTTCAGATCCACCAGAACCTTCGCCACAATGGCGCTGGAGGAGATCGACGTGATGCCGGCAGCCACCAGGACCTCCTTCAGGGGCCACCCCATGAGCCAACCGAAGAGAAGTCCCAGGGTGAAGTTGATCCCGATGTAGATCGTCCCGCCGGTAACGATCGACCGACCTGCCTTGACCAGCCGGCTCACCGAGAACTCCAGCCCCAGGTAGAAGAGCAGGAACAGGACACCCAACCGCCCCATGAACTCGATCAGGGGTGCGCTCTGAATGAAGCGCAGGTCGAGGATGCCGATGTGTGGGGCATGCGGTCCGACCGCCATGCCGATCAGAATCAGAAAGGGCACGATCGAAAAGCGCAGGCGCATGGAGAGCAGTCCGGCAGCCGCCATCAGTCCAAGGGCGAGACCGACCTCGAAGACGACATGCTCCATGCGCTACCCCCCTCCGCTGGAGATCATCTGCTTACATGCCTTGACCTGGTGGCGTTCGCCGGTCACCACCAGGGTGGCCTCCGCTTTTAGCACATGCTCTGGCCCGGGGTTCACCTGCTGCCTGTGATCCTTGTCAACCACGGCAATAATGGTAGCCCCGGTCCGCTTCCGGATCTGCAGCTCTCCAATGGTCCTCCCCACGCACTTCGAGGCCGGATCCACCTTGTACCACTCGATCACCAGATCGTCCAGGGCCACCTCGACCGATTCCAGCGCCTTCGGCTTGTAGGTCATGCCGCCAATGATGCCGGCTACCTGGCGGGCCTCCGTGTCGTCAAGGGTGATCATGGAGATGGACTCGTCTGGATCGTCGTGGTCGAAGTGGTACAGCTCACGGCGCCCATCGTCATGGACGACAACGACCAGCTTGTCGCCGCTGCGGGTCTCAACCTGGAACTTGCGTCCAATCCCCGGGAGGTCGGACTCACGGATGCTAGGCATAGTGGGAAGCCTCCTCAGTTTCAGGGTTGTCACCCAGGGTGGGTGAAGGTCTGTCTATATTCGCCTCTTCCCCTAATGGCGGGCGGCTCGGGTTGCGTGCCGGAGCAGATTGGTCAGCGCCTCCGCCTCCTCGGCCCGGGGCTGGGCGCGCATCAGCAGGGTCCGCAGCCGGGAGAGCGCTCCGGCCAGCCGCTCGGGGGTGGTGTAGGGGTAAAGCGCTGCCAGCAACTCCTCCGCTGCCCGGAAGATCGCTTCCCGCTCCGTGCCCGTCGCCAGGGCGCCGTCCACAGGCAGGGCCGGGACCTGGGCCTCGGCGGGCGCCACCTGAGCAGCATGCATCCACAGCTCATAGGCGATCACCAGCGCCGCCTGGGCCAGGTTGAGGGAGGGGTTGTAAGGGTGGGTCGGGATCGTGATCAGGCCGTGGCAGCGCTGCAGCGCCTCATTGGGAAGGCCGTCCTGCTCGGGGCCGAAGAGGAGAGCTACCCGGCTGCCGGGGTTGGCCCGGGCGGCCTCCAGCAGGTAGGGCGCCGCCTGCCGGGGGGCCATCACCAGCCGGTGGCCATGCCGGCCTTTTCCCGACGTGCCCATCACCAGGGCGCAGTCGGCCACCGCCTCATCGAGGCTCGGGAAGCGGCGGGTGGCCTGGATCAACTCCTCGGTATGGTGGGCAATGCCCTCGATCCGGTAGGGGTCGAAGGCGGCGGGCTCCACCAGT
>JBMONB010000172.1:0-4056 GCA_049325315.1 Bacillota bacterium
GAGAAGGAACTCCCGGCCTTCAGCACTACCCAGCGCCCGTCTTCCCGCTTCAGAGCGAAGGTCGTGGTCTTGGTGAACCCCGTCGGGTCAGAGCCCCCGGCGTGGACCAGGTACTCCACGCCCGACCGGTTCGGCAGCGATTTGATCACATCGAAGGCCTTCGGATACAGAAGCCCCTGGTAGAGCCGGACCACCTCCGCCGGCGTCAGCTCCGCATCCACCGCCAGCCACGCGGCAACCCGCTCCTCGTCCCCAGCCACGGCGGCCCGGAAGAACGCATCGCCTGCCTGCTGCGCCCGGGCGGCAGGAGACCAGTACTTGCTGTACGCCCCGACCAGGGCGTAGGCTGCGACCGACAGCACCAGGAGCCCGACCAGAAACGGCTTGATCTTCACCTGCGCACACCTCCATCGCCCCAGGATTTCGTTCTTTCATCTGTACTTACCTTCAAAATCGCAGCGCAGCAGGAGGAGCGCCCCACCCCCTCGAACTCGCGACCGAGAAGGGAGTGAGCCGATGAACAACCTCTACGCCGGCGCCGATGGCTGCCCGGGCGGCTGGGTGGCCGCCCTGCTGGACGAGCAGTTCCGCTTCCAGCCCCTCACGGTCTACCCGGCCCTGGCCGCCCTGGTGACCGCCCTCTCGGGGGTCGAGGCCCTGCTGGTCGATATCCCCATGGGCCTGCGGGAGCAGGGCGACGAGCGGGCCTGCGACCTGGAGACCCGCCGGCTGCTGGGCTCACGGGGCTCCACCCTCTTCCGGGTGCCGGTGCGGGCGGCGGTCCACGAGCAGGACTACCGCACCGCCAGCGACAGGAACCGGGCGGCAACGGGTAAGGGCATATCCGCCCAGACCTTCGGCATCTGCAAGAAGATCGCCGAGGCCGACCTGCTCCTCCGGGCCAACCCCGACCTGCAGCGCTGGGTCTACGAGTCGCACCCCGAGGCCTGCTTCGCTGTGCTGAACGACGGCTCACCGCTGCCAGAGAAGAAAAAGAGCCCCGAGGGGCAGAAGCGCCGCCTGGAGCTGATTTCCCGGTACTCGCCCAACGCTGCCCAGACCTTCACCGAGGCCAGAGATCGCTTCCGCCGCAGCGATGTGGCGGATGACGACATCCTCGATGCGATGGGACTCGCCCTCGCCGCCCACCTCTGTCTAACGAGGGGGATGCGTTCCATCCCCGCGGAACCGGAGGTGGACTCCCATGGTCTGCGCATGGCGATCGTGGTTCCATCGCTGTCAAACTCGAAGCCGAGTTTGACACAGGTAGAACTGCTGGTGATCCGGCACGGGCAGTCGGTGGCCGACCTGGAGGAGCGGCATGAGGGGCGGGCCGACTTCCCGCTCACCGACCTGGGGCGTGAGCAGGCCCGGAAGATGGCGGCCTGGGTCGCCCGGGAGTGCCCGCCCGACGCCATCTGGGCCAGCCCGCTGAAGCGGGCCGCCGAGGTGGCCCAGATTCTGGGGCGTGCCACCGGGCTGCCGGTGCGCACCCACCCGGGGCTGATGGAGTGGGACAACGGCCACCTGGCGGGGCTGACCCGGCAGGAGGCGCTCATAAAATACCCCCCGCCTCAAGGGCGCCGGCTGCCGCACGTGCCGATCCCTGGCGGGGAGTCCGAGATTCAGTTCCGGGCCCGGGTCGAGGCGACCTTCCATGAGATTCTGGCGGCTCACCCCGAGGGGCGGGTGGCGATCGTCGCCCACGGGGCACGATCTCCATGCTCTTCCGGGCCTTCCTCCGCCTGCCGCTGGACTCCGACGTCTGGCTGGCCACCGCCGACACAGGGGCGCACCGGTGGCGCATCACGCCGGAGCGCCGGATGGTGCTGGTGGCCAACTCCACCGCTCACCTGGAGCGCTGAGGCTCGGCCCCGATGCGGTGGGCGAGGGTGTGGCCGAGCCAGACCGCTGCCAGGCCCAGCGCCAGGCTGGCGGCCACGTTCAGCAGGGCGAGGCCCCAGCGGCCGGTCTCCAGCAGGAGGACCGTCTCCACCGACCAGGTGGAAAAGGTAGTGTAGGAGCCGATCAGCCCTACCGTCACCGGCAGCCGCCAGGGCTCGGGCAGGTGGCCCCGCTCAATGCCGAACCCGGCCACGAATCCCAGCAGCAGGGAGCCGGTCAGGTTGATCAGCAGGGTGTGCAGGGGGAAGGGTGACGGGAGGAGGGCGATGATCCAGAGCCCTAGCAAATGGCGGCTCAGCGCCCCCACCGCCCCGGCCAGGGCGACGCTCAGGTACCTCATAGCCGCCACCCCAGGGCGATGCCCAGCCAGGCGGCCAGGAGGCCGGCGCCGGTGCTGAGCAGCAGGTTGGCCCAGGCCATCTGCCGCTCGCCCTGCTGGTAGGTCCGGAACATCTCGGCTTGCCAGGTGGAGAAGGTGGTGAAGGCGCCCAGGAAGCCGGCGCCCAGCATCGCCTTCACCGTCGGCGAGAGGGCGCCCCGCCCCAGCGCCAGCCCGGTCAGCAGCCCCAGCAGGAACGAGCCCAGCAGGTTGACGGCGAAGGTGGCCCACGGGAAGCCTGCGCTGCCCCGACGAGAGGCCATCCAGCCGCCCATGGCCAGGCGGGCCAGCGCTCCCGCAGCGCCCGCCACGCCAATCAGGACCCATGTCACCCGCTGCCACCCCCATCGAGACGGCCCCCGCGCGAACCACCGCGCAGGGGCCTCTTGTCGTATATCCTTCAGGTTACGAGTATTGTCGGAAAACGTCAAGGGGTCAGGCCAGGGTGTAGTAGAGCCAGATCAACCCGGCCACGAAAGGCACCAGGGTGACGCCCACAAAGGCCAGTTGGAGCGCTCTTCCCCTGTGCCAGAGCACCGGGGTGACGTACGGCCCCGTGCCCCCCGCCAGGAAGACCAGCAGGGCGGCGTGCAGCTGCCAGTGGCCGATGATCTCCTTGCCGCCGAAGAGGGCGCTGGTCCCCACGAAAAGCAGGGTGACCACCAGGGAGAGGAACCGGTTCAGCACCCCGGTGATCAGCAGGTAGCCGACGCCCAACTCGACCCAGCCGGCCAGAACCAGGAACTCCTGGGGCGGCACGCCGAAGGTGGGCACCGGCTCGCGGCTGAGAATATCCAGCGCCATGTGCGGGTACACCCACTTCTCCACCGCCGCCCAGGAGAGCGAGAGGCCGGTGGTTATGTAGAGAACGGGAAGGGCGGCGCCCTTGCCCTCGCTGAGCAGGAAGTAGGCCGCCCCCAACCAGGCCACGTAGTCAAGCATGGGGAAGGGGCCGACCACCGCCATGCCCGCCAGGTAGAGGAGCCCCACCCCGGCAGCGGCAGCCCGGGAGACGGCGGGGACCAGGACCGCCACCCCCAGAGCCACCTGGGCGGCGCGCATCCAGCCGGGAATCTGGTGCAGCTCGTAATGAAAGAGGTAGCCGTCGAGGCCAGCCAGAATCAGCGGGAGCGCCATGCCCACCCGCATGATCCAGAGGGTGTAGGGCCGGAACTGGTCCAGGAAACCGTGAATCCGCTCAACAAAGGGCAAGCGCTGAAGCGGCACGTTGAGCAGGGTGAAGAGCAGGGCGGTCAACAGGGTGAGCCCGGCCCCTGCCAGGAAGGTGGTGTTCAGTACCTCGGACAGCGGCTCGGGCTGGCCCGGAACGGTGGTCGTGAACCATTTGACATGCGATAGCGGCAGCCAGTACAAAGCGAATCCCCCCACGGTGCAGTTTTCCCCTTGCACCCTTTTCCCCAGCCAGCGCCCATACTCCTTCGGACTCCGGTCTTTGTTCAGCGCCCGAAGAGCCACCCGCCGTTCACCTGCAAGATCTCGCCGGTCACGAAGGAGGCTGCCGGAGAGGCCAGGTAGCGCACCGCTGCGGCCACATCTTCCGGGCGCCCGGCCCGCCCGGTGGCGGTCTGCTCCACCAGCCACCGGACCCGCTCCGCCGGCCAGTCGCCCGTGAAGCCCGTGCCGGCGATGAAGCCCGGGGCCACAGCGTTGACGGTGATCCCCTGCGAGCTCAGCTCCCGGGCCAGGCCGGCGGTCAGCCCGTGCAGCCCGGCCTTGGCGGCGGCATAGGCGGTGGAACCCGCACGGCTGCC
>JBMONB010000173.1:0-4041 GCA_049325315.1 Bacillota bacterium
ACGGTGACACCGTTGAGATCGTCTCCCGCAACTGCCTCGATGTCTGTCTCGAGAACGCCGCCGTCAAGGTGGCCGGCGAGATTATGACCGTCCGCCCCGAAGATGTGGAGACCCTGGAATCCAAGGTGCGTGTGGCGCTCGCCAAGTAGTTCTGAAGCCCGGGCCGCGAATGGCCCGGGCTTCTTTCTATCTCTGGCCCCTTAAATGAACCAGTAGAGCAGCACGTCGTTGAGGCCCAGCAGCAGGAAGAGGGTGGCCGCCACGAGCCGCACGTAGCGGTCAGCATGGCGAACCTGACGAACCCACCGCTTGCCGGCCTCACGCCCGGCAGAGAGGGCGGCGGCCCAGAGGATCACGGGCACCGCCGTGCCCACAGCGAAGACCACCGCCAGAACCATGCCCGCCTGCGCCTGGACCACCAGCGGCACCAGGCCGCCGAAGAAGATCATGGCCATGGTGGGGCAGAAGCCGAGGGAGAAGGCGACGCCCAGCCAGAAGGCCGGGGAGCCGCGGCGCGGCATGCGCTGCCGGATCCACTCGGTCAGGCGCTCGCCCCCGGGCCCCCGCCAGCGGAGCCACCCAAGCATGTAGAGGCCCATGAGGATCAGGATCGGGCCAGACAGCTTGCGCAGAACCACCATGGCAGGAATCGGCAGCTTCCAGCCGATCATGGCGGCCAGGAAGCCAAGGGTGCCGTAAACGACAATCTTCCCCAGCAGAAAGGAGCCAACGGTGGGCCAGAGTGGCCGCTCCTGCCGGCTCGACTCGGTTACATAGGCGATGGCGCCGGCGTTGGCGGTCACCTGGCAGGGCGCCAGCCCCCCCAGCAGCCCCAGGAGGAGCGCCGAGAGACCGGGGATGTTCTGGCTGCCCAGCAGCCGCTGAAGCGGCTCGCCCAGCAGGTTGCTAAACTGGCTCATGACAGTGTACCACCGGTAGGCCAGTTCGACGAGAGCGTCCACGGAATCCCTCCTTGCTACACCAAGTCTGCCACCGAGTTGTGGAGAAACGGTGAACGGCTAGTGACCGTGGCCGTGCGAATCGCTCTCGCCCACGATGTTGTGGGCCACGTAGTCGAGGGTGAACTTCAGGGGAACCGCCAGGGCCAGGAAGATCAGCACGATGCCGTAGATTCGCTTGACCGAGAGCTTGACCTCGTTCTTGAGAATGAAGGCGAACAGGGAGAGGCCAAAGCCGGCGGGAATCAGGCTGGCCGAGTAGCCGGGGTTGTCGCTGAAGTGCTGCACGCCGCCGCTGATCATGCCGATGCCCATGGAAAGCAGCAGAGCGAAGAAGAGGGAGCGAGCCACAATGGCCGCCGTGAGCCGGTCCTTTCCAGCCAGGTCGTTGACAAAGGAGGCGAAACCGAACATAACGGCGCCGACCACCATGATGATGGTGTAGCGGACCGGATCCACCGGCATGTGCACGATCGCTCCCGAAATGAGGCCCATGCCCAGGAACAGGGAGAGGTAGGTCAGGTAGGGGAGAAACAGGGTGCGCCACATAGTAGTCGACTGCTGCATCGTTCTGCCTCCGTAGTTTGTGTAGCCGTCACAGCGATGGTGACGATTGATGTTGTACCGCGGCGGACAATTGGGCGTCAACTAGGCCAAGACCCGATCTTGCTCTACGGTAGGGGGGTAGGGTACGAAAGTGCTATGACCCGCACCGGCTGGAGGATGGGGGCCTAGCATCTAGGTGCTCTCCTGGTGCAAACTGGAGTACCACCCACAATTTCTTCACAAATGGCCCTCATAGTTTGGCCTTGTCTAACTCTCGCCGAAACAGAGGGAAACTGCATGCGCCACACCGTCTGGGTACTCGCCCTCCTCCTCGCCCTGACCGCCTCGGCCCCAGTGCTGGCAGGCCCCGGCCTGCCAACGGTCGCTCGCCTCGATGTAGGCCCCTACAAGGTCTCGCTGCTCAACGACTCGCCCAGCTTCAAGACCGGCAGCAATACCGTCACCGTCATGGTGCCGGGGCTGGAGCCGGACGCAGAGGTATCGCTTCAGTTTGTCGGCCCGGAAAACCAGGTGGTGAAGGTGCCCCTGGCACACCTGGTAGTCCTGAGCGGCCCCGACGGCGGCCACGGCGCCAGTGATGATCACGGCGCCAAGGATGACCACGACGATGGTCACGGCGACGACGGGCACGATGACGGTGCGTACCAGGCTCGCGGCAAGGTGAAACTCAGCATGACCGGCACCTGGACAGCGGTTCTCTCCATCGACGGAGCGAGGGAGAAGATTGAGTTCGAGGTGGAGCAGGGCGGCCCGAACCGGATTTTCCTCGGGGTGGCCGGCTCCCTGATGGGCGGTTCCATGATCTATGGCGCAATCGAGCGCCGGCGCCAGCCGGGCAGGGAGGTCTAGACGATGGCCGTACAGCCCAAGCCCAGATACACCCCGCCCCCGGTCCCGCCCGAGGAGTCCAACAACCTGCTGGATTCCCGGTGGTTCAAGGCCTTTCTGAAGAGCAAGTGGTTCCCGGCGATCTTCGCCTATCCGACCCTGGTTGTCTTCGCCTACATGATCTATGCCCTCTTGTTCGGGCCGGAGGCGGCCTCGGCCAACCTGGGAACCAGCCTCACCTGGGTGCTCTGGTGGCCGCTGATCCCGATCTTCATGTTCACCATGGGCCGCCTCTGGTGCGCCATCTGCCCCTTCGCCACCGTGATTGACCTGGTGCAGAAGGTCTCGGGCCTGAACCGCCCGATACCGGCCTGGCTGAAGAAGTATGGCATCTGGATCATCGATGCCGCCTTCATTCTCATCACCTGGGCAGACCACGTCTTCGGCATCGTTGAGTCGCCGCGGGGCTCCGGCTACCTGTTGGGGCTGCTGCTCATGGGCACGGTTGTGACAGCGGTTCTCTTCGAGCGCCGGGCCTGGTGCCGCTATCTCTGCTTCCTGGGCGGCCTCTCGGGCAACTACTCCCGCTCTTCCATGGTCTCCCTGCGGGCGACGCCGGAGATCTGTGCCACCTGCACGACCCAGAGTTGCTACAAGGGCGACGGCCAGACCCCGGGCTGCCCCATCTTTGAGTTCCCGCGGACGATGCAGACCTCGGCCAACTGCAACCTCTGTGCCAACTGCATCAAGACCTGCCCGAACGACTCGATCATCCTGGAGGCGCGGGTTCCCACCGAGGAACTCTGGTTCATTCGCAGGCCCAAGTTCGAGGAGTCCTTCCTGGCCGTGGTGATCGTCGGCATCGTGCTGGTGCAGAACGTGACCATGCTCTCCTTCTGGCAGCCGGTCATGAGTTGGCTCCAGGCGCTGCTCTTCGGCAGCAAGACCGCCGCCTTTACCGTGATCTTCGTGACCGCGATGGCGATCCCGTTTGCGATGATGTCCATCGCTGCCCGCATGAGCGGCCGGATCTCCGGCGAGACCTTCGCCCAGAACTTCGCCCGGTTCGGCTACGCTGTGATCCCCCTCGACCTGGCGGGCCACATCGCTCACAACCTCTTCCACCTGCTGGCCGAGGGCAAGTCGATCTACTACAACGTGGCGGCGCTCTTCGGCCACCAGGTGACCGGCCCGGCCGCCCTTGTTTCCTCGGGAACGGTGCTGACGCTCCAGTTTGCCACCCTGGCACTGGGTATTGGCGGTTCGATCTTCACCGCTTACAAGATCGCCCGCCGGAACAAGGGCGAGTCGCTGGCCGCCTTCTGGCCGCACCTGGCGTTGATCGTGATCTTCGGCCTGGTCAACCTCTGGCTCTTCACCATGCCGATGTCGCACCGGGTGTAGGGCAGAACCGAAAAAGAGGACGAGCGGCTGTCGCTCGTCCTCTCTGTTTAGCTCTCCTGGGCGATCTGCCGGAACACGTCTCGCAGCCGCTCATAGGGCTGGGCCCCGACGATCTTGTACCGGTCGTTAATGATAAACGTGGGCACCCCGCTGATCCCGTACGCCCTGGCCTGAGCGCCATACTGGTCCACCCGCTCGGCGTAGCGGTCCTCGCTGACCGCTGCCATGGCTGCGTCGGGGTCGAGGCCGGCACTGGCCGCCACCTCCCGCAGCACCGCCTCAC
>JBMONB010000174.1:0-3996 GCA_049325315.1 Bacillota bacterium
CGCGTGATTGCCGAGACGGCCCAACTCCTGCTGGTCCGGTCGGGCGATGACATGCTGAAGATGTTCTGCCAGCAGGCACTGACCGCCTTCAACTGCACGCAGTGCGTCCTGTTCTTGGCCAGTGAGGATCGCACGCGGCTGGAGACCCGGGCCGTCGCCCTGCAGGAGGGGGTGTCCCATGCGGACTTCCTCTACGTCGACTCCTTTCCTGTCGATTCAGGGCTGACCGGATGGGTCTTCCTCACCGGCGAACCGGTCCACTCGAACGATGTGGCGAACGACCCACGCGCCTATGTCAGAAACACCTACACGCCCAGCTCGGGTATCTTCCTTCCGGTGGTCGACGGCCAGGGATTGCCCATGGGGGTCCTGCGGCTGTACAAGCCGGGGATCGACGGCTTCTCCCAGGAGGACTTCGACCTGGCCAAGCTTTGGGCGATGGAGGTCGGGCTGGTGCTCCAGAAGGCCGAGCTCCACCGGCGTATGGAGCGGATGGCCCTCACCGACGCCCTGACCGGCACGTACAACCGGCATTACCTGTCCCAGCGGTGGCCAGCCATCGTGGAGAGCAGCACCTCAGAGGGGCTCTCGGTGGCGCTCCTGATGCTGGATTGCTTTAACTTCAAGCAGATCAACGACCGCTATGGCCATACGGTGGGCGACACCCTGCTTCAGAGCCTGGGGCAGCTCCTGCTTCAGGAGACGCCGGAGACCGGCTTTGTGGTCCGCTACGGCGGCGACGAGTTCCTCGTGGTTCTGCCCAACACTACCCAGCACCAGGCCGCCGAGCTCAGGCAGGTGCTGGAGCGTCGCCTCAGCCTGGGCGCGGTCACTGCGCCGGACGGCCCCTTCCTTACGGTAGACATCGGTCTTTACGCCGCCGAGGGAGGCGAGCTGCTCCAACTGCTGACCCGTGTGGATTCCGACCTCTACGAGGAGCGCGACCAGGCCAGCTACCAGCGGCTCCAGGCCCTCCTGGAGCACTCCGTCAGCGAGCGGACCAAGCATATGGTCCAGGCGGTCATGTCGCTGACCAAGATTCAGGAGTTAAACGACCCGTACACCCGTGGTCACAGTGAGCGATCCAAGGAGATCGCCGTTCGGACAGCCCGCCGCCTGGGCATGACGCCGGAGGAGGTCCAGGTCGTAGGCTTCGGCGCGATTCTGCACGACGTGGGCAAGGTGGTTGTGCCGCCGGAGATCCTGAAGAAGCCAGGGCCGCTCAGCGAAGAGGAATGGCGCATCATGCGGCTGCACCCCGTCTTCGGCACCAGCATTGTCGGCGAGTTGGATGTGCTGAAACCCGTCAAACCCTTGATTCTCCATCACCATGAGCGCTTCGACGGCCGGACCGATGGCAAGCACCCGGGGTATCCCGCGGGGCTCAGCGCTGAGCAGATCCCGCTGGGGGCCCGGATTATTGCGGTGGTGGACGCCTTCGACGCCATGATCTCCGACCGGGTCTACCGCAAGGGCATGAGCGTCGATTCCGCCATGGCGGAACTCAGGCGCATGGCCGGCACCCAGTTCGATCCTACCGTGGTCGATGCGGTGGCCGCGGTGGTACAGGAGATGCTGGCTGAATCGTACTTTCAGCTTCAGGCGGCTGCCGCACCGGGTCTGAAGCCCGGGCGGCGGGCCATTGGGGCGACTGATTAGTGCGACCGTGAGGCGACCAGCAGGGTTTGCCGCACGCCTGCCGAAGAGTTATTATTAATACCAGGTAATAATTCGTCCGAGCCAAGAGGGGAGAGGCGAGCTTTGGGATTGATGACCGGTAAGAAGTGCCTGATCATGGGCGTGGCCAACAAGCGCTCCATCGCCTGGGGGATCACGCAGTCGCTGCACCGGGAGGGTGCTGAGCTGGCGTTTACCTATGTGAACGACCGGCTGAAGGAGAACGTCGTGGAGTTGGTGCAGACGCTGGAGGGGCACGAGAACATGCCGCTCCTGCCCTGCGATGTGGCCCAGGAGGGCCAGATCGAGGCGGTCTTTGCCGAGCTTGGGAAGCGGTGGGGCAAGCTGGACGTGCTGGTCCACTCCATCGCCTTTGCCCGGACCGAGGACCTGCACCAGGACTTTATTAACGTCAGCCGGGAGGGCTGGCGGATCGCCCAGGAGATCTCGGCCTGGTCGCTGATCGCCTGTGCCCGAGAGGCCAAGCCGCTCATGGAGGCGGCTGGCGGGGGCTCCATCTTCACCCTCAGCTATCTGGCGGCGGAACGGGTGGTCGACAAGTACAACATTATGGCGCCGGCCAAGGCGGCCCTGGAGTGCAACGTGCGCTACCTGGCCCATGAGCTAGGCCAGTCGAACATTCGGGTCAACGCCATCTCGGCCGGCCCGCTGAAGACGCTGGCTTCCAGCGCCGTCAAGGGTGTCACCATCCTCCGCGGGATTGTGGAGGAGCGGGCTCCGCTCCGGCGGAACGTCACTATCGAAGAGGTGGGCGATGTGGGCCTCTTCCTGGCCTCGAACCTCTCCCGGTGCATCACCGGCGAGATCATGTACGCCGACAACGGCTACAACGTCATGGGTGTCTAGGACCTCGTTCCCAACGCCGGTCATGGAGCGCCTTTGCTGCTCCCTGGCCGGCTTCGCTTTTGCCCTTGACCCCGCGGGCGATTCCGGACAGAATAGCGTTGAGGCTTGTCTACCTATTGGAGGATCAGATTAGATGGTTCGGCTGGTGAGTCGGGACCCGGCAGAGACCCGCCGGGTCGGTACCTGGTTGGGTGATCGGCTGAAGCCGGGAGATTTTGTGGCGCTGATCGGTGATCTCGGGGCGGGCAAGACGGCGCTCTCATCGGGGATCCTGGCGGGGCTAGGGGTGACCCGGACCGGCGGCAGCCCCACCTTTACGCTGCTCTGGGAATACAGCGGCCGCATTCCGGTCTTCCACTGGGATGTCTACCGGGTTAAAAGCCCGGAAGAGCTGGAGGACCTGGGGTACGAGGAGTACTTTTTTGGGGGCCACGGGGCCAATCTGGTGGAGTGGGCCGACAAGGTGGAGTCCCTCTGGCCACCAGATGTGCTGCGGATCGATCTGACCTACGGGGCGGGCGAGAACGAGCGGGTGCTCACCTTCACCGGCTCTGCACGCTATGCCCCCCTTCTGGAGGATTTGGCTCATGCGAGTTTTGGCGCTTGATACCGCTACCTCTGCCTGCACCGTGGCCGTCGTCGACGGCGAGAGCGTGCTGGCGGAGCTGTCTCTGCAGGTTCCCCGGGCCCACTCGACCCGGCTGATGCCCCTGGTCGCCCAGGCCATCGCCGAGTCGGGCCTTGCCAAGGCAGACCTGGACGCCTTCGCCGTCGGCGTGGGCCCGGGCTCCTTCACCGGCCTGCGCATTGGGCTGGCAACGGTAAAGGGGCTGGCCTTCGCGCTGGACAAGGAGTGCGTGCCGGTCTCGACCCTGTTGGCCACCGCCTACGGCACCGGGGCGCAGATTGGGCTGGTGGTGCCGCTGTTTGACGCCAAGCGGGACCAAGTCTTCACGGCGGTCTACGCCGCGGGCGACCGGGACCCGGCCACCTGGGCGGAGCTGCTGCCCCCCTCCCACCGGCATATCGACCAGTTGGCTGAGGAGATTCGCGCCCTGCGAGACGGGCTGCGGCACTCCTGGCAGTTTATCACCCTCTGCGGCGATGTCGCAGGGGCGTACGCCGCCAGGCTCGGCCTGGGCGATGCGGTCCGGGTGGCCCCAGCAGGGGCGCTCCTGCCCAGGGCCTCCGCCGTCGCGGCGGTGGGGATCGGTCTGCTGAAGCGGGGCGGCGGGGTCCACCCCGACGCCCTGGCGCCCGTCTATCTCCGGAAAAGCGAGGCGGAGAGCCTATGGGAGTCCCGAACATCGCCATCTTCCCGATGACCCCGGCCGACCTGGAGGGCGTCATGGAGGTGGAGCGCCTCTCCTACCTGACGCCATGGTCCCGGGACGCCTTCCTGTCGGAGATGATGCAGACCTACACCATCTACCTGGTAGCCAAAGAGGGTGA
>JBMONB010000175.1:0-3976 GCA_049325315.1 Bacillota bacterium
CAGGTGCTGCCGGTCGACGGCGGCGCAACTGCCTGGTAGGAGGTGAGAGTCTGATGTTCGATGCGGTGATTGTCAGCGCTGTGCGGACAGCGGTGGCGAAGGAGACTGGCGCCCTGCGGGACCTCCCGGTAGAGGTCTTCGGGGCGGCGACGATCCGGGAGGCGGTGAGCCGGGCCCGGGTAGACGGCGCCGAGGTGGACGATGTGATCTGGGGCTCGGTCATGGCCGGGGGCGGCAATGTGGGCCGCTGCACCGCCCTGCAGGCCGGCCTCCCGGTTGAGGTGCCAGGCATCTCCATTGACCGGCAGTGCGCCTCGGGGGTGCAGGCGATCTGCCTGGCGGCCCAGGCGATCAGGGCGGGCGATGCGGCGATCCTGGTGGCCGGGGGCAGCGACTCCATGACCCGGGCGCCCTACCTGATGGCCCGGCCCCCGGTGGCCTACTCCCGCACGCCGCCGCAGTTCGTTCGCTTCCAGCTCGCCCCCGACGAGATCGGCAACCCGCCCATGGGCATTACCGCCGAGAACGTGGCCGAGCGGTATGGAATCAGCCGGGAGGAGCAGGACCGGTTCGCCCTGCGCTCCCAGCAGAACGCCGCCCGGGCCATCGCCGAGGGGCGGTTCACCGAGCAGATCGTCCCCGTGGAGCTGCCGCAGGGCGGCCGCTTCCAGGTGGACGAGCACCCCCGCCCCGACACCACCCTGGAGAGGCTGGCGCGGCTGAAGCCCGCCTTCAAGCCGGGCGGCACGGTGACGGCGGGCAACACCTCGGGCATCAACGACGGCGCCGGCGCCTGCGTGCTCATGGAGGCGAAGACCGCCGAGCGCCGGGGCGTAACCCCCCTGGGCCGGCTGGTGGGATGGGCGGCGGCGGGGGTCGACCCGAACTACATGGGCATGGGGCCTGTGCCGGCGGTCCGGAAGGCGCTGGCCAAGACCGGGCTGCGCCTGGAGCAGATCGACCTGATCGAGCTGAACGAGGCCTTCGCCTCCCAGGCGGTGGCCTGCATCAAGGAGCTGGGCATGGACCCGGACCGGGTCAATGTGAACGGCGGGGCGATCGCCCTGGGCCATCCCATCGCCGGGACCGGGGCGATCCTGACCACCAAGCTGCTCTACGAGCTGCGGCGATCCGGTGGGCGGTACGGCATGGTGACCGCCTGCATCGGCGGCGGGCAGGGGATTGCGGCGATCTTTGAGCGGCTGTAGGCACAGACTAGACCAGGCCGGGGCGGTGTGGCCCCGGCCTGGTGCGCGTAGCGCAGACCCGTGAAAACCCCTGCTCCATAGAGAACGATTATGTTCCGAGTGTGCACCATCGATCTCTTCTATGCACGGCCATGTTTCAGCTGATCTTCTGCATGCTCCAGCGGCGCTCTATAAAGATCCTCTATGTCTGGGTCATGCGCGATAAAGACGCTTCATGTTCCAGCGATGTTCAGCCACGTTCAGCCATGTTCCAGCGATGTTCAGCCACGTTCAGCCACGTTCAGCCATGTTCCAGCAATGTTGCACTGGGCGCAACGGGAGTTCACCATTGCCGCTGAGGGTGCCACCATTTCTGGTGGGTGGGCAAGGCAAAACCTTTCTCATTCCCACCCGGCAGCACCGGCCAGTTCTTGGCCCAAGAGGAAGAGTCCAGCCAGCCCTGCCGCCCCGGGTACGGCCGCCCACAGCAGGTGCGGGGCGGTCCGGACGTAGAAGGTCGCCTCGTAGACAAGGCTGCCAAGAGAGGGCGATGGCGGCTGAACCCCCAGTGCCAGAAAGCTGATGATCTGCTCGGCCATCATGACCTGGGCCCCGGTCAGCACCGTCAGACCGGCCGCTGCGGCGAAGCGGCGACCCCATGCTTCGGGCTGAAGGAACTGACGGAAGGCCAGGGCCATCGACGGAATCGAGGCGACCCCGAGGCTGACCATCAGCGTCGGGATGCTGGGGCCGAAGATGAGGCCGCCCACCAGCCCCGCTACCACCGGGCCGAAGAGGTTGGGTACGGCGGTGCGGGGGGTAAGGATCGCCCACCCCCACGGTCCGCCCGCCCGGGCCAGGAACGCCAGCAGGCCGCCGCCCACGGTGGCGAGCAGGGTTGCGGCGCCGGTGATCGCCAGGGAGACCCGGGCGCCATAGCCGATGCGGCTGAAGAGATCCCGTCCGTACTGGTCAGCTCCCAGGAGGTGGCCGGGGCCGGGGGGCATCAGCCGCTCAGCCAGGCGAAGTTCCATCGGATCCCCGCTGCCCAGCAGGGCGGTGATCAGCAGCACGGCGGTCAGCAGGCCTCCGGCCGCCAGCCAGCCGCGAGAGAGGCGCCCCTGTGCACCCCCTTTGACCTCGGTTGCAGTCACCAGCAGGTCTCCGATCAGATGGCCGGCCAGGGCGCAGAGAACCAGCGCCCAGAGCGCCCCGTAGACCAACGGGAGATCCCGGGTCATGGCGCCGTGGGTGACCAGGCGCAGCAGTCCTCCCGCCGGCCCACCGGAGAAACTCCCCACCAGCAGCGTCAAAAGCAGCAGGTTCCCGGTCTGCTGGAGCACGCGGCCCAGCACGGCGACCGCCGCCTTCCCGTAGGGCAGCGGCAGGCCGTCGGGCCGGACCCCGGCCAGGCCGTCCCGAACCGCCCGGGCCAGCCAGGCGGCCAGCACCAGCGTCAGCGCTGCCAGGGACGCCCCCGGCAGGGAGAGCACGCCGTACTGAATCAACAGAATCAGGACAGCGAGGAGCGCCAGCGTGAAGGCGGGCAGCCCGGCCAGCGCCGCGGCGGGCCTCTGGAGCGCCCGGTCCAGGGGGCTATTGGGGCGCAGGCCGGCCGGGATGCCCAGCAGAAGCGCCAGAGGCAGGGCGTAAGCGACCCCGACGGCCAGCGATGTCAAGGTGGCCGGGACCGCAGGTCCAACCAGTTCGGCAACCGCCCGCTCCCCACGGATCGGGCTTCCCGCGTTCGGAGAGGGCGGCGGGGCGAGATGGACCAGGGCTGCCAGGAGTATTGCCGCAGCCAGGAGGCCGAACCCAAAGCGGACCAACCGTTCGACGTACGCAGCCAGCACGATCACTCCTCCTCCGCTCGTCTCACGCCGGTCCGGAACCGATCACCCTGCCCTTACCCCTCACCGCGGGACGAGTCCGCCAGGCTGTGGCCAACCAGGAAGAGGCCGGCCAGCCCCAGGGCCGAGGGAACCATCGTCCAGAACAGGTGGGGGGCCACCCGGATATACTGGGTGGTCTCATGGATCATATTGCCGAGGGAGGCCGATGGCGGCTGCACGCCAAAGGCCAGGAAGCTCAGGGCGATCTCTGCCAGCAGGATCTGTGCAAAGGTCAGCAGCATTACGCCGGCCATGGCCGGGAGAGCGGTCGACGCCGGGTGGACGGTACGATCCGGCCGGTAGAGCTTCCGGAAGGCGACGATCATCGACGGGATCGAGGCCAGGCCAAAGGCGATCATCAGCACGGTGACGCTCGGCCTGAAGATCATGACCGCCACCAGCCCCGTCAGGAGCGGCCCGAACAGGTTCGGCACGGCGGTACGGGGGGTCAGGATCGCCATTCCCCAGCGGCCCAGCGCCCAGGCCACGGTTGCGATAATACCGCCGGCGAAGGTGGCCAGGAAGGTGGAGACCGCAGCGATGGTCAGCGAGACCCGGGCGCCGTGACCGATCCGGCCCAGAAGGTCACGCCCGAGCATGTCGGTGCCGAGCGTGCCGGCCTCGCCGGGGGGCCGGAGCCGACCGGCCAGGTTCAGGGCATTGGGGTCTCCGCCAGCGAACAGCGGGGCGATGAGCAGAACCAGGGTCAGAGCCAGTCCGACCACCAGCCAGCTGCGGGAGATTCGCCCCTCAGGCTTCCGCTCGCCCATCGCCGCTGTGACCAGGAGATCGCCGGCCAGGTGCGCGACAAGGACGGCGGGCACGATCACCCAGAGCACCCCGTAGACCACCGGGAGATCCCGCTGATACATGGCGTGGTTGAGCAGCCGCAGGAGC
>JBMONB010000176.1:0-3943 GCA_049325315.1 Bacillota bacterium
CCGGCACCATGCGCAACGTGCTGGTCCTGGCGCATGAGCTGGGCCACGCCGGCCATTTCATGCTTGCCAACAAGTACCAGCGGCTGGTCAACACCCGTCCGTCCACCTTCTTCGTGGAGGGGCCGTCCACGATCAATGAGCTGCTGGTCGGCCAGCACATCATGGCCAAGAGTAACGACCCGCGCATGAAGCGCTGGGTGATCATGCAGTTCCTGGCCACCTACCACCACAACTTCGTCCGCCACCTGCTGGAGGGCGAGCTGCAGCGCCGCATCTACACCCTGGCCGAGAAGGGCACCCCGATCACGGCGGTCACCCTGAGCGAGACCAAGGGCCAGATTCTGAATGACTTCTGGGGCGGCGAGGTGGAGGTCGACGAGGGCGCCAAGCTTACCTGGATGCGCCAGCCCCACTACTACATGGGCCTCTACCCGTACACCTACGCCGCCGGTCTCACCGCCTCCACGGCGGCGGCCCAGGCGATTCGGGAGGAGGGGCAGCCCGCCATCGACCGCTGGCTCCAGGCGCTGAAGGCTGGCGGCACCCTGAAGCCGCTGGAGCTGATGCAGCTGGCCGGCATCGACATGTCGAAGCCCGAGCCGATCCAGAAGGCGGTCGCCTACGTCGGCTCGCTCGTCGACGAACTGGAGAAGAGCTTCTAAATCACGGCGGGGCCCGCTTCGAAGCGGGTCCCGCTCCTCATCACGGAAGGAGCAACGACCATGGTTGATGCGATCCGCGAGCTGCTGGGGGAGTTGACTTCAGTCGATGCGATCTCGGGGGACGAGCGGCCGATGGTCCGCCACTTGGTGGAGCGGCTGAAGGGCAAGGTCGACGACCTCTCCGGCGATACCGCCGGCAACCTCTACGCCGTGATGCGCGGGCCGGCGCCCGGGCCCACTGTGCTGATCGCCGCCCATATGGACGAGATCGGCATGATGGTCAAGAGCGTGGAGAAGAACGGATTCCTGCGCTTTGAGAAGGTGGGCGGCGTGATCGATGCCCTGCTGCCCGCCCGGGTGGTGCGGGTGAAGGGGCTCACCGGGGTGGTGGGCGTGAAAGCCGGCCACTACCAGAGCGAGCAGGAGCGAACCCAGGGCAAGAAGCACACCGAAATGTACATCGACATCGGCTGCCGGAGCGATGAAGAGGTGGCGGCGCTTGACATTCGCATCGGCGACCCGATCACCTTTGTCAACCCGCTGGTGACGCTGGGCGGCAACGAGAACCTGGTGGCCGGCAAGGCGGTGGATAACCGCCTGGGCGTGGCGGTCTTGCTGCACCTGCTCCTGAGCGGGGTCCGCCCGGCGGCGGGCACGCTGGTGGCCGCCTTCACCGTGCAAGAGGAGGTGGGCCTGAAGGGGGCCAAGGTGGCGGCGGAGCGCTGGCTCCCCGACCTGGCCGTCGCCCTGGACACCATGCCCAGCGGCGACACCCCCGAGATGAGCTACCACAAGGACCTGAACATCGCCATCGGTCAGGGGCCGGCGATTCAGGTGATGGGCGGAGCCGGTGGCCGGGGCAACCTGCTGCACCCGGTGGTGCGGGAGTTCCTGGTGGATACCGCCGGGGCTGAGGGGATTCCGGTGCAGCTCTGCACCTTCACCGGGGGGAACAACGACTCCGCCTCCATGGCCTGGGCTGCCAAGGGGATCGCCGCTGGCTCCATCACCCTGCCCCGCCGGTATTCGCACTCCCCGGTGGAGGTGGCCGACCTGCGGGACGCCGCTGCGGCCTACCAGCTGCTGGAGGCGATCGCGGCCCGGATGGACCGCCTGCCCGCCTTTCACTTCATGCCCTAGGCATCAGCGCTCGCTTGGCGCGCAAAGGCCCCCCGCCACCGCGTTGTGGTCGGGGGGCTCGCTTTCGCCTCCTGCCTAATCTGCAGATGCAGATGTAGATGCAGAGGTGTTCTCCACCAGTCTCCGATACAGGTCGTTCCTGTTAGCACTCTCGGTCTTCCGGTAGATGTTTTTCAGGTGGGTCTTCACGGTGTTCTCCGATACGGAGAGTTGATGGGCGATGTCCCTCGTAGATACCCCGAGAACCGCCAGCCCAGCTACCTCTAACTCCCTGTTGCTGAGGAGTTCTCCATAGCGCTCTGCCAACAGATCGGGAACGGAGAGCGAGGCCTGGGTCGACTGGAGAGACTCCTCGGGTTCGACCTGTGGCTCCTTCGCCGCGGCAGGCCGCCATTGGTGAAGGAGGACCAGCGGATCCGAGACGCCCAGGAGGACTAGCAGACCCAGCAGGGTGAAGGTCGCCGCCAGCAGGCCAAAGCGCTCCGGCGACATGCCGGCGAACGGCAGCGCGACCAGTCCTCCCAGGAGGATGGGAATCATGTTCATGTTCAAGCCCCACCCGAACCACCGGCCCGCGGTTGTAGGCGTTGACAGACCAGCCAGCAGAAGCCAGGGTGCTGCCTCCAGGAGACCAAAGGCACTACCCTGTAGAGCGATACTGACATAGGCCAGGCCCGGCAGACCCGCCCAGCCGATGAGCAGGAAGGAGAGGGCCAGCAGCCCGGCGCCTGACACAAGCAGAGCGTGCAGATTGCGGCGGTCGGCAAGGACGCCGGCGGTAAGCACAGCGAGAATGTAGGGCAGCCGTCGCAGCGTGTCATCCACATACGGTGAAACCGGGTCAACCACCTGGAACTGATAGGCCAGGCCAGCCGCCATCGAGAACATCACGATCAGGAGTCCATACCGCACGACCGTCCGAGCTTTGACACGCCAGTGAATAAGGGCGCTCGGCAGGAGGCGCTCCGGGTCGACGGTGTCGTTGATGCGCCCCGTCGCGACGAAGCCAAGCAGCAGCGGCACCACGGAGAGAAGCACCAGTTCGAGCCCGGGTGCTATAAAGGTGGACAGGGTGTCAAAGACCCAATTGATGAGACTGACGCCCGCGGCGGTCACCCCGAAGACGCGCCCAAGCCAGCCCGGCTCTACCACCGTGGCATACCACCGTCCCCAAGCCGTGACCGGCGCCATGGCGAGGCCCATGAGGGTGAAGAGCAAGGGCCACCAGGTTGGCGAGGCAATGAGGAGCAGGCAGGTCAGAATCGCCTCGACAAGAACTGCGATGCGCACGGCGGGTTTTGCGATCGCCGGCCAACGATCCAGTGCATGACCGAATAAGATTGCGGTTACTACATTGCCGCCAAGAAACCAGAGGGGCAAGGGTGCATAATTGACGCCCTGTGCAGTGGCTAGAGAGATTCCAACCGAGCCATAGAGCGGGGTGGTAGTGACCCATCCGAAGAAGCCAATTAGCAGAAGACTGAGAGGACCATACCGCTGTAAGACACGCACGGTCCAGCGCGCATCGAACCGAACCGAATGTGCGTTCCACGCCATGTGCCGTGCTCCCTTCATCCGGAGTTGTGTCCAGGGCAAAGGATTTCTTGAAGTGAGCCCTTACGTCCTTCAAGAAAGTCAATTTTCAAGGGAGCCATTTTGCTTACATCTTAATACGAGAGAGCCCGAACAACTCATGGGTCTTCCCAGAACCTGTGTGTTGTGATCGTAAGAGGGGCCTGTTAATATAGCTACTTGTCGCCGTTCAAGCGGTGACGGACAGCCAACGCTGACCGCCCCCGGCGGGCGGGCGATGTGGTAGTTGGAAAGAACCTCATCGTTGACATGCTCCGTATGGCGTGATAACCTAAAAAACCTGTCACCGCTGAAGCGGATGGTGCAAGCCAACGCTAACCGCCCCGACGGGCGAGCAGTGTGTAGCGATGGAAAGAACTTCATCGTTGACATGTTTCGGGTGGCGTGATAATCTAGCAAAGCTGTCGCTACGGCGGCGGTGCTGGAACCTTGAAAACTAGACAGTGCAAGAGAGAAAAGCCAAGCGAGTCGAGCTCAAAACAACGAGCCGAACAAACTTTTTACGGAGAGTTTGATCCTGGCTCAGGACGAACGCTGGCGGCGTGCTT
>JBMONB010000177.1:0-49170 GCA_049325315.1 Bacillota bacterium
AACCAAGTGCGCTTCGATGCCCACTAGGGGCCCAAGAATCGCTCTCTTGCACCTGTTTGCACCAGTTATCGGGCATGAAAAGGGGGCCGTCCCAAGCAGATCAATCTGCTTTTGGGACGGCCCCGTTTTCGCGTGGGCTTCTAGAAGAGATCGTCGGTGTAGGTGTCGTAGCGCAGGCTGGGGATCAGCGGCTCCACGGTCTGGGAGTACTCCCCGGCCACCACCTGGAAGGACATCTCCTGGTACTCGTTCTGCACCAGCCGCTCCACGGTGAGGGTGATGGTATCGCCCGGTCTCGCCTTCTCCAGTTCCCGGCGCAGATCGAGCAGGTAGTTCACCGACACGCCGTTGACCTTCATGATGTAGTCAAAGGGCTTGAGCCCGGCCTTGGCGGCGGCCCCTTCTGCGTGCATGTCGGTGATCATCAGCCCCAGGTCATTGGGCAGCCCGCCCCGGGCCCAGTAGGGCTCCTGGGCCGAGATGCCCAGCCAGGGCCGGACCACGCCCTTTTCCGGGTGCATCTTCCGCAGCGCAGCGGCGATCTGGTCGGCGGGGATGCCAAAGGCGATCCCGTCGGTCTCGTCTTTCCCCTCGGTCCAGGTGGCGATGGCCACCACCTCGCCCGCTGCGTTCAGAATCGGGCCGCCCGAGTTGCCGTGGTTGATGGCGGCATCGGTCTGGAGGGAGGGGTAGTGGACGATCGCATGGTACGGGCTGCGCCGGTCCACGCCGCTGACGATGCCGAAGGAGACGGAGTTGCTGTAGCCGAAGGCGTTGCCGATCACCACCACCGGCTCGCCGACCCGGGGCTTGGTCTGGGCGAAGCGGAGGACGGGGTATCCGGTCCCCTCCACGTCGAGAATGGCGAAGTCGAGGAAGTTGTCGACCATGACCCGTTTGGCCTCCAGCACCTTGCCGTCGCTGAACTTGGCCATGACGGTCAGGTCGAATTCATCGACCACGTGGGCGTTGGTGATGATCTTCCCGTCCGCCTTCCAGAGAAAGCCGCTCCCCTCGCCGATCACCTCGTGATCCTCGTTTACCTGGTAAAGGCTGACCACGCTGGGCCCCACCTTCTCCACCAGGGCGGGCACGTTGATGGAGGAAAGGGCGAGCATCCGCTCCAGCGCCTGCAGCCGCTTCTCCAGCTCCTGCACCTTCAGCTCCAGCGGCGAGGCCGGGGCGGTGGGGGCCGGAGCGGTCTGGGTCTGGGCGGCGGCCGATGCGGCCAGGGTCAGGGAGAGAAGCAAAGCGGCAAGGAAGCCGGTGAGCCGCCTGAATGATCGAGTCATGGCGAAAATCCCTCCACCCTCTTGGGGTAATTCCGTGGAGAGTTCGCCAAAAGCTGGTTATTTTCCTGCCAGGCCAGTGGGCGCGAGAAGGGTCTTGGACGCCGGACCCGACACGGAGCGTTCAGCGTGGAAGAGACAGCGCAGCGTTAGATCGCCTGGGCTCAGTAGTTCTACCACCTGGCGTTGGCGAGGTGGAGGGGGTGCCGGGGGCTGCTTGGCTGAGATTGCAACGGCGGCGACTAAGAAACCCGTCGAATGTAGTCGACCAGTTCGGTCTGTCCGGATCGTACGTGTGTTCGGTAAAATAGGGGTGAGCGAGGGGAGACTCAGCCTCCGTAAAGGGGTGAGTCACCGTGCTGCCTGACTGGGTCATCAAACTCATTTTGCAGACGATCCTGTCTGAGTTGATCCGGTTCTTGCTCCCGCTTCTGCGCACCTGGAACCGATCATGGTGTTCCCCGAGTCACTTCGGGTTACGCAGCGGCTCCCCTCGCTTCCCTTTCATAGGGTAGCCAGAAGGAGGGCTTCTTAACGGTAGGAGAAGTGGTAACCCCAAGGAGATCGGGATGACAACGGGCAATCGTGCGTCGCCTTGAAGGGGGAGAGTTCTGGTTGTCGAAGTGGAGAATCATACTAGGGCCAGATGGTCACCACAGGAGGTACCACGTTGCTAGGACGCACCCGACATGGCGCTTTCGGGGTTGAGGAGACAGCCCGAAGGCTCTCCGATATGCAGGCCGCCCTCATCTGTTCCGTTCACTGCTTGGGAGCATGGATTGCGGCTAATCCCTCGCTTTCAGACAAAATCGCCTGGTCCTACCACCTGTACGAGCAGGCGGAGATCGCCGACCAGTTGGGCCGGCGGATCCACGACCTGACCGCCGAGCGGCCGCAGGTCCCCTCGCCCGCCAACCGCTCGCTCTGCAAGTTCCTCATGGAGTTCGCCGCCCTCGCCACCCCGCGGGAGCAGATGGCGGGGCTCTACCGCGTCCTCCTGCCAGCCCTGCTCCAGGGGTGCCGGGAGCAGCTGGAGCAGACCAACCCGGTGGCCGACGAGCCTACCGTGCGGCTGCTCTACCAGGCGGCGCAGAGCCTGGAGGAGCAGATCATCTGGGCCAAGTACCAGGAGGCCGACCACGCTACCGTCAGCCGGCTGCACCAGGAGCTCTCCTTCGCCGGGGGGCTGCACGGCCCCGGGGTGGGCTACGACGGTCCATTTGAGATCCGGCCGGTGCTGGTGGACTGGCCGGCCCGCGATGGGCGCTTCAAGCCGCTGGAGCCGGGCAAGCGGATGGCCCGGGCCAAGCCGCTGGAGACGCCCGAGGGGCGGGTGCGGCTGCTGCACATCGCCCTGATCAACCTGGAGATTCCGGCGATCGAGGTCTGCGGCCGCATGATCGCCGAGTTCCCCGACGCCCCCTGGGAGATGAAGCTGGAGTTGGCCCACCAGATCTGGGATGAGGCCCGCCACGCTGTGATGTGCGCCGACCGGCTGGTCGAACTGGGCGGGGAGATCGGGCAGTTCCCGTACCACCACAAGGTCTGGGAGCACTCAGTGGCCGGGGAGACGCTGGCGGAGCGGTTTATTACCACCCAGCGGATCCACGAGGGCAACGGCCTCGACCAGACGCTGCTGGCGCGCGATGCGCTGGCGGCGGTGGGCGATCTGGCCACCAGCCAGATCATGGACTACATTATGGCCGATGAGGTGCTGCATGTCCGCTCGGGCATCCAGTGGGTGGAGCGGTTCCTGCCTGCGGAGGAAGACCGGGCCGCCCTGCTGCGCAAGGTGGAGGAGCGGTTGGGCGTGGCCGCCGTGGGCGGACCGCCGCTGAACAAGGAAGGCCGGCGCAAGGCCGGCTTCTCCGAGATCGAGTTAGACTGGCTGGAGGCGATTCGGGACCGGCGGGGGGAGCGGCCATGAGCAGTCAGGAACTGTTGGCGATGCTGCAGGAGGCGGGGGAGGCCTGGCTGAGCGGGGAGGCGATCTCCCAGCGGCTCGGAGTGAGCCGGACGGCGATCTGGAAGCAGATCGAGGCGCTGCGGGCCCAGGGCTACGAGGTGGAGGCGGCCCCCCGCAAGGGCTACCGCCTGCTCAACCGGCCCGACTCGGTCACCCCCGACGAGATCCTGCCCGGCCTGCGCACCCGGCTCTTCGGCCGGACGGTGGAGTACCGGGAGTCGGTGGGCTCCACCAACGAGGTGGCCAAGCAGTTGGCCAGGGCTGGCGGGCCTGAGGGGCTCCTGGTGATCGCCGACGAGCAGACGGCGGGCAAGGGGCGGCTGGGGCGCGCCTGGTCAACGCCCAGGGGGTCTGCCCTGGCCATGAGCCTGATTCTCCGGCCCGCCCTGCCGCCCTACCACGCCCCGCGGATTACGCTGGCGGCGGCGGTGGCGGTCTGCGAGGCGGTGCGGGAGGTGGCCGGGCTCCCGGCGGGAATCAAGTGGCCGAACGATGTGCAGATTGCGGGGCGCAAGTTCTGCGGCATCCTGACAGAGATGGAGGCCGAGATGGACCGGGTCGCCTTTGTCGTTCTGGGCATCGGCCTGAACGTGCACCTGAAGCACGACGAGATGGACCCCGCCTTCCGGGAGAGCGCCACCTCGCTGGCGATGGCGGGCGCCCCGGGGCTGCGGCGGGCCGCTCTGGTCCAGGCGGTGATGGCCCGGCTGGAGGAGGTCTACGACCACCTGACCGCCGGTCGGTTCGACCGGGTACTGGACCGCTGGCGGGCGCTCTCGGTGACGCTGGGCGCCCCGGTGCGGGCGCTGTCGGTTACGGGCGAGCTGGTGGCCGAGGGACTGGCGGAAGATGTGGACGCCGAGGGCGCCCTGATCATCCAATTAGCGGATGGCTCCCGCCGGCGGGTGGTGGCGGGGGAGGTCACCATGGGGGCCCGGCTGCGGTGACTCGGTGAACGCATCAGTCGGTTCATACATCCACGGATGTAGTGGAAGAAAGTTTTGAAAGTACACCCTTGGGTGGATTGACTTACGGACCGGTGTCATATTAGAATTATTTCATACGATGGGACTTGGGTCCTACGAAACGATGGGACTAACGTCCCGGTTGGCAGCATGATCGATGCGCTGAACTGAAAGTGAAAAGGGCAAACCCGTTGAAAGGCGGGGACGCAAAGCCACGGGCCTAAGCCGTATCGGTATGGCAGCCGGGTTGCCACTCGGGGTATGTATTCCCGGTTCGCCCTGGTGGTGAACTGGGAATTTTTTCCTTAGAAAAGGAGGAAAATACATGAAACGGAGACTTTTGGGCACCGCGTTCGTGCTGGTCTGGCTGATTGGTCTCTTCATGCCCGGGGCGCCGGCCCGGGCGGAGATCCACAGCGAGCGGTTCCTGGTCGGCATTCGGGACAGCGAGGGAGAGGCGGCGGTACGGCGGGCGGGGGGGAAGGTGCTCCGGCGCCACTCCAGCCTTGACCTGGCCCTGGTCACCCTGGCGCCCGGCCGGGTGGATGACCTCCGCCGGGACAAATCGGTTCGTTTTGTCGAGCGGGATCAGCTGGTCCGCACGGCTCAGCGGGCCTGGGTCAATCATCTGACCTGGCAGGAGCATCTGACCTGGCAGGAACATCTGACCTGGCAGGAGCATCTGACCTGGCAGGATGACCTGACCTGGCTCCAGCACCTGACATGGCAGGAGCATCTGACTTGGCAGGACCATCTGACTTGGCAGGAGCATCTGACCTGGCAGGACCACCTGACGTGGCAGGACCACCTGACCTGGCAGGACCACCTGACCTGGCAGGAGGGGGCCTCCCAGTGGCTGGATGGCGGGGTGCTCGCCTATGACTGGGGCCTTCGGGCGGTGGCAGCCCATCGGGCTCAGGCCCGGGGTAACGGCGGGGCATCGATCCGGGTGGCGGTTCTGGACACCGGAATTGATACGTCACACCCGGCACTCCGCGCCGCCGGAGGGTTCAACGTGCTGAATCCGGAAGCAGGGTATGCCGACGACAACGGGCACGGCACGCATATGGCGGGCATCATCGCTGCAGGCGGGGCGGGAGGACTCTATGGGGTGGCCCCCGATGTCTCGCTCTATGCGGTCAAGGTACTCGCCGCCGATGGGTCGGGCTACCTGAGCGATGTGATTGCCGGCCTGGAATGGGCGATGGATCAGGAGATGCAGGTGATCAACCTGAGCCTGGGCGGCCATGCCACCTCCCGAGCGCTGAAGGAGGCACTGGATCGGGTCCGGGCGAGGGGGATGATCACGGTGGCCGCAGCCGGCAACCAGGCGAACCCGGCCGGTCAGGGCGAGACCCTGGACGTGCCGGCCAGGTACGACTCGGTCATTGCTGTGGGAGCGGTTGGTCCGAACCTGAACCGGGCAGCCTTCTCTGCTACGGGCAAGGAACTGGATTTCATGGCGCCCGGTGTGGCGATTCTCAGTACCTTCCCCGGTGGGGTGGCTATCGGCAGTGGCACTTCTCAGTCGGTCGCCTTTGTCTCTGGCCTGGTGGCCCTGATCCTGGCCGAGCGCCCCGGTGCCTCACCAGATGAGGTGTATGCGATACTCCGGGATGCGGCGCAGCCTTTGACCCGGGAGGTACCGAGCGATCGATACGGGTTCGGGCTGGTCAGGGTTCCCGTGAACTAGCAAAGCCGGACCCGCTCCGGATTTCAGATGAGGGCAGGAAGGGGGGGGCGTCGTGTCGAGAGGTGTACAGATTTACGTGATGAGCCTGGGGCTGGTCGGGGCTGTCGCCTGGATCGCGGCCCTCCCCGGCCTGTCTCTCGGCCATCTCCTGCCGATGTCGGGGTGGATCGTCCTGGTCGCCATCTTTCAGCAATACCCGGTCGTCCTCCCCAACCAGCTGGTCTTCTCCTTTGGCTCCACCTTCGTTCTCCTCGCCTATCTGGACCAGGGCGCCCCTGTCGGAATGGTGGCCGTCTCCACCGCCGCCCTGGTGGTGGCCCTCCAGACGAAGCGACCCATCCAGCGGGCGTTCAACTTCGGACAGCTGGTCCTCTCGCTTCTCTGCATGGACCTGGTAGTCAGGGGCCTGGGTGGGGGCGCCGACCCCATGACGCTGCGGGGCGGGGCGGCAGCCCTGGCCGGGGCGTTCACCTACTTCACGGTCAACACCACCCTGGTCGCCGTGGTCATCCGCCTCTCATCGGGGCGCCCGTTCCGGATCTTTCTGCCCGACCTGCTCCGGGAATCGTACATGGGGGTCCTCGGCGGCGTGGGGCTGCTGCTCCCGCTCTTCCTGGCCTTCCGCACCGGCGGCTGGGTCACCCTGGGCGTCCTCTCGCTGGGCATGCTGGGCTTTCGCTACGCCGTGCAGCTCTACCTGGGGCAGAAGCGTGTGCACCTCGAGACCCTGGCCCAACTGGGCGGTCTGGTGGAGCGCAAGACCGGCGCAGCCGAGAACCACGCCATTGAGGTGGCCCGGTTGGCCCGCTCGGTTGCCGAACAGCTGAAGCTGCGCCCGCCCGATGTGGAGACGATCTATGCCGCCGGCCTCCTGCACGACATCGGCGAGGCCGAGATCGACCCCCGGGTCGTCTCGGTCATGGCCCGCCGGGCGATCCCGACCCTCCGGGACCTGGAGGCCTATCGGCAGCACCCGGTACTCGGCGAGCAGACGGTGGTCAGCGTCAACGGCATGGGCGAGGTGGCCCGGCTGGTCAGGCAGCACCACGAGGCCTGGGATGGCTCGGGCTACCCCGACGGGCTGCGTGGGACCGAGATTGCTGCGGGCGCCCGAATCCTCGGCGCCGTGGAGGCGGTGGTAGAGGCTGGGTCGACCCTGGATGAACGCCTCTCCGCCCTGCCACGCCTGGCGGGGACGGTGATCGATCCGGCCCTGGTCGGCCCGCTGGAGCGGGCGCTAAGGGCAGGGGCGAAGGGAGACCGCCCCGCCACGGCGGCCGACCTGGTCGAGGAGAGGGCATCTGACCTGCAGCGGAAGCTGCTTCAGGAGCTGCGCAGCTCCCAGCTGATGGAGGCGGTCGGCGCCGGCCGGTTCCTCTCCTACCAGGCGGGCACCTTTCTGAGCTTCATCGGCATGCCGGTGGTCCCGCCGGCCGCGGAGGAGATGGCCGCCCATGCCGAGCGGTGCCTGGCCAGCCAGCTCCCCATGCGGCAGCGGATCATCCACGCGGAGAGGGCTTATGACCTCTACGGACTGCCCACGGAGGATGGGCGGGTCCAACTGCTCCTGTTCGACCTGACCGAGGCGCTGGCGATGGAGCGGGAGCAGACCCGCCAGATCTTCCGGGCCTACCGCGATGTGCTCTCCGCCGCCACAAAGGGCAGGGTAACCCTGCTCGATGAGGAGAGTTGGGCCGGCGCTGCAGAGGAGGGCGAGCTGCTGTGGGAGGTGGAGCTGTCCGAACTGGCCGACGGCGCAGCGGCGCGGCGGCGGGCCGAGGAGTCGGCTACCGCCCTGGGGCTGAGTCGGGCGGAGCGATTCGGGGTAAAGCTCTCCGTCGCCGAGGCGGCCACCAACGTCTTCAAGCACGCCGGCCGCGGCAGAATCTCTGCCCGGCTGCTGCCCGGGAAGCTGCGCTTCATCGTGCGGGACAGCGGCGATGGCATTCCCTACGACATACTCCCCCAGGCGCTGCTGATCCAGGGCTACTCCACCAAGCGCTCCATGGGTAAGGGTTTTTCGGTCATCCTCCACCACGCCGACCGGCTCCTGCTACGCACCTCGAGCGCCGGCACGGTCCTGGTAATTGACAAGGAACTGGCTTCCAGTGCCACCTCCATGATGAAGGGAGCGAGGGATCATGCTTCACCTGGAATGGGTGAGTTCGGATTCCGTTCGCCGGCTGCGAATCCAGGGTGAACTCGCCGCCGAGACGGTGGAGCGGTTCGAGGCGGCGGCTGGTGCACCGCCCTCCGGTGGACGGCTGGTGGTGGACTGCCAGGGTCTCTCCTTCATCGACTCCACCGGCACAAATGCCCTGCTGCTGGCCCTGCTGCGGTGGCGCCGGGATGGGCGCTCCGTGGAACTGACGAACCTGGCCGACGAGATTTATGAGATGTTCGAGTGGCTCGGCGTCTTTGAGGCCCTGGATGCCAGCTAGGGAGTCGGCGGCTGACGTAGGAGGTGGGTCGATGCCTGGTGGTGCAGCATGGCTGCCCACGGTTCCTGACCAAGACCAGTGGCAGCGCGAGATCCGATTCGCAGAGAAGGTGCAGCGCTGCCTGCTGGCAGCCGAGCCTGTTGCGCTGAATCGCTTCGCCGCCTGTGGGTGCAGCGTTCCGCTCTTCGCTGTCGGAGGCGATTACTACGACTTTGTGCCTCTCCCCGACGGCGGTCTGCGTGTCGTTGTGGCCGATGTGATGGGCAAGGGATTCGGTGCTGCGATGATAATGACCATGGTGCGGGCGAGTGTTCGGGCGATCAGCCCCGTCTGTGGTTCTCCAGGGCAGCTGCTGCGCTCCGTCAATCACCTGCTCTACGACGACATGCAGCGTTTGGAATCCTTTGTGGTGATGCTCTGCCTCGACCTTCCGAAGGAGGGGACCGCCGTGCGGCTCGCCAGCGCCGGGGCACCACCCCCGCTACTCCTGCGGTCGGCCCCTTCGGCGGTGGAGCGGGTTCAGGTCCGGGGGGTCTCGCTGGGGCTGCTGCCCGACCGGGAGTACCGGGAGGCCGTGTTGGAGACCGAGGAGGGCGACCTGCTGGTGCTGTACACCGATGGCATCATCGAGGCGCGCAGCGCCGGCGGGACTGAGTTGGGATGGTCCGGGCTGGGATATCTGCTCCAGGGAGAGATGGCCCAACCACTGCCGGAACTGGTGGAGAGCGTCATAGGTCAGGTGGCCTCCCACGGTGGAGCAGCGGGGCTGCGTGATGACGTCACGCTGGTCGCCGTGCGGGTTTCGCAAGAGCGAGAGGAGGGGATCGGGGGTGCTGCAGGCTGTCGCTGTCGGACTTGACTCTCCGCTGGTCCACTGCACTTTGCTTATGATTCTGGGGACCGAAGCCCAGGTGACCATGGCTTCGGCGGCGGGCCGGACGCTTGCAGTCGGGCGGCTTGACCAGAACAGGGACGGTCGCTGGCTGCTTCTCCTGGCCAACCCTTATGAGGGCCCTCCTCCCACGGTTGTGCACCTGCGGGTGGAGTCGCATGACATCTCCCTGGAGGCTCCCGTCCTGGCTGTTCTCAGCCCCGGCGCCCTGCTACTCGGGTCGCCCAACTGGCTGCAGAAGCCGCAGAGCTCGCAGGCTGTCCGCTCCGGGCTGTCGCTGAGCACCCGCTACGCCGTGGCGGGGAGCCGGGAGTGGCATTCGGGCAGGGTGGTGGCGGTGGGACAGCGTTACCTGCTCTTACACGGACCCGTGCTGGTGGCGCCCGGGGCTGTCTGCGCACTCCGCATCACGCTGGGCTCCTCGCCGCTTCCCCTCTCCCTGCGGGCCTGGAGTGAATGGGCGGCGGAGGAGGGCGGTCTGTTTCAGATGCACCTCCAGCTGCGGGGTCTCTCCGCCCAGGCCGAGAGGCTTCTGGAGGGAACGGCTGGTCCCGGTGAGCACGGAGACGGCAGGCGGGTGATGGCGTGGACAGGACTTCGCTGACCGGTCGCTTCCTGGAGCGCTGCCGGCTTGTCCTCCAGGTGCCGCTGGTGAAGGGACAGCCGCTCTGCTCCGCACACCCCGCTCTGGAGCGCCACCAGAGGGAGGTGGAGCGGGCCATCGCCGAACTCTGGCGCACCGGCTCGACCCAGCGCCTGGTGCTGGGAGATTCAGACGCCTCGGTCATGCTGCTGCTGGTTCCGGCCTCACAGGAGATGGGGCTGCTCCTCGGGTGGGATCTCAGTGTGGTGGCAGAGATGGAGACCCAATTCACGGAGACGGTGCGACACCTCAGCCGCGATCTGTTCTATGTCGCCTCCCAGGGACGGGTCCACCTCGTCCGGCGGGAGGAGGTCTTCGCCTTCACGGGTGAGGAGATCGAATCCGCGACACTCGCCGTCTCCAGCCCCGAGGATATCGGACGCTGCCGCAGCCTGGTGATGGAGCGCCTGCTGTCCCTTGGGCATCCCCGGAAAGCTGTGATGGAGTTCGTTCTGGCCGTCTCCGAAGCGGTGACCAACGCCGTGAAGCATGGCAGCGGCGGGAGTTTCACCTTCCTGCGAACGGCGGGGTGGTGGAACGCCCTGGTGGAGGACCGGGGACCAGGGATCGACCTGATCCACCAGCCTTACGCCATGCTGTTGCCGGGCTTCAGTACCCAACCCTCCCAGGGAATCGGGTACGGTTACACCACCATGCTGCGCTGTGTCGATCGGTTGGTCCTTGACAGTGGCCCTCCAGGACTCACCCTGTTGCTGCAGAAATCCGAACCTCGTTTGGATGGGAGGGAATCGCAGTGATCACGAACCTGACGCCGGCGATCCTCCGGGAGGGGATTCCCGTGAAGGCGGGGCAGGTCATCTGCCGTCAGGAGCCGGGATCAGCCCGCATCATCGGGCCGGGAGCCACCCTCCGAAGCGATGGCTATACCGTTTTGGCCTGCACCTCCGGCCTTGCGATGAGCGAGAAGGATCGGCTCTGGGTCTACCCGGCTACCATCTATCCAGCGAGCCTGGTCCGGGGCCGTCCGCTTACCGTGTCGGGCAACCTGATCATCCTTGGCTCGGTTCGGTCTGGGGCCGTGGTTCGGGCCAGCGGAGAGTTAGGGGTGCTGGGGGAGGTGACATCCGCCGACCTGGAGTCGTCGGGCAGCTGCGTTCTCCTGTCCGGGTGCAGCCATAGCGCCATTCGGGTCGGCATCGACGATCAGTTCTACGAGACCACCACTCGCAAGTTGGAAGCGCTTCATGGCTCGATGGAGCGTCTGCTGAAAACCCTGGAGCAGTTAAAGGGACACCCGCGATTCTCCACCTACGACCTGGAGACGAGCCTTCAGCCCTTGCTGGAGATCCTGGTGGAGCGAAGCCTCTCCGCCGTTCCCGGCCAGATCAGAGAGGCGATCGAACGGTGCGGGCTGTATCGCTGGCAGGGTAGAACGCTAGCCGAGTTGGAGGAGTTCCTGAGCCTCCGCTTCGCTGGCAGCCGGTTGCTCACCGTCAACCGGCTCGATGTGGAGCGGCTGCGGGACCGCCTGGAGGAGGGAATGGCCCAGCTGCTGGCGAAGCGAGTTATGCCCAAGGATCTGACTGTGGTGGGGGATGTCACCCAAACGACCATGCACGTCTTCGGGGTAGTGCGGGTGCTGGAGGGATCCAGCTACAACTGCCAGGTTGAGGCGAGAATCGGCTTTGAGGTGGATGGCGATATCGAGGATGGCTACGTCTTCGCCTCGGAGTGGGTCCAAGCCAGCCGGATCTCCGGCTTCACCGGGGTTCACGTGAACGCCGGGGGGGTGATCGAGGGACGGCGGATCCAGGGCGGTGCCATGGTTACGGTGGGGAAGCATTCCACCCGTCTCCCCCACACGCTCATGGAGCCAAGGATCTGGGACGAGGGGGAGAGGCTGGTAGTCGCGCTCAGAGAGGAGATGTGATCGCTTGGAGGAGAGTCGCATTGCGTGGCAGGGCAGCCTGGATATGGCCTCGGTGAAACGGTTCGTCAGCCAGGTGCAGTCCGCCGGGGATGCTCCGGTCCTGGTTCTGGACTTGAGCGAGATGGACTTTGTGGACTCCACCGGCATCCGGAGTCTGATCGGCGTCAAGCAGCGGATGGTGGAGGAGGGGCGGGTGCTCCAGGTGGAGGGGCTGCGGCCCGACGTGCTTGATATCCTGGATATTATGGGTATTCGGGATCTGCTTTTCGATGCAGGTTGATCGCATGATTCCGTTGCGCCAATCGCCTCCTGTATGTTAACCTTGTGTCTACAAACAGGTTAACAATCAGGAGGCGTTTTTCGTGCGCAACCCCCGTCTGCGGAACATGATCCTGGCAGCCTTAATGGCCGCCCTGATCGCTGCTGTCTCCCCGTACCGGTTCTACCTGCCGGGCGTGCCCAACGTGCCGGTCACCATGCAGGTGCTGGTCGTTTTCCTGGCCGGCGGTCTGCTGGGGCCGGTCTGGGGGGCGCTCTCCATGGGGATCTACCTGCTGCTGGGGGCGGCGGGCCTGGGGGTCTTCTCCGGGGGCAGCGGCGGGCTGTCGGTTCTGCTGGGCCCCACCGGCGGCTACCTCTTCAGCTACCCGCTGGCCGCCGCTGTGATCGGGCTACTCGCCCCGGCCCACCGGGGGCCGTCGCTCCTGCGGACCGGGCTGGCCATGCTGCCCGCCCTGGCGCTGATCTACCTGGGCGGCGCCGGTTGGGCGGTCTTGGTGGGCGGCAAGGCGATGGGCGTGGTGATGAGCGGCTGGGTCCTGCCCTTCATTCCCTTCGACCTGGTCAAGATCGGCCTGGCGGCCGCCGCCTGCGCCGCCGTCAACCGGGCGCTGGTCCGTCAGGGGTTCTACCAGACGGCCTGAGCAGAGCGACAGAGACAGCCCTCCGCTGCATGGCGGGGGGCTGTCGCATGGTACCGGGGGAGTGGTAGAATGAGAAGGGTTGTTCACTGTTCGTGGCCGGGAGGTACTCACCCGTGCAGCTGCGCCCCCGCATTGCCGCCCTGATCGACGCCTATCCGCGCATGCTGTGGCTGCTGGCCTTTGGCAGCTTCCTGAACATCGGCGGACTCTCCTTCCTCTGGCCCCTGACCACCATCTACATGCACGAGCACCTCGGCCAGCCGCTGACGATGGCCGGGCTGGTGCTGCTGGTCCACTCGGGGGCGGCCGCCCTGGGACAGCTGGCGGGCGGATGGCTCTATGACCGGATCGGCGCCCGCCCCGTGATGCTGACGGGCCTCTTTGCGTCGGCCTCATTGACCGCCCTGCTGGGCTTCTTTGACGCCTTTCCGATCTACGTCGCCGTCATGATCGCCTTCGGCTTCAGCGCCTCGCTGGTCTTCCCGTCGATCAACGCCCTGGTGGCCAGGGCTTGGCCCGGCGGCGGGCGGCGGGCCTTCAACTTCGTCTATGTGGCCAACAACGTCGGCGTCGCCTTCGGCACCGCCCTGGGCGGGCTGATCGCCGGCCGCTCCTTCGCCCTGGCCTTCCTCTCGGCCTCGGCGGTCTTCGCGCTCTTCGCCCTCTTTGTCCTCTTTGCGATTCGGGACCCCCGGGCGATGGAGGGGACCCCCTCAGCCGGGGTGACGGCGGAGCTGGCCGCCGCAAGGGAGGGGAGGGAGGCGCCGGTGCCCTGGCTGCCCATTATTGCCCTCTTCATCGCCTTCTTGACCCTCTGGCTGATCTACGTACAGTGGCAGGCCTCCGTATCGGTCTACATGAAGGCGAGCGGCTACGAACTGGCCGCTTACTCCGTCCTCTGGACGATGAACGGGGTGCTGATCGTCGCCGCGCAGCCGCTGCTCTCCCTGGTGGTCCGATACCTGCGGCGCTCCTCCGCCCAGATGCTTCTGGGGACGGCGCTCTACGCCGCCGCCTTCGGGGTGCTGCTCACGTCGACCAGCTACTGGGTCTTTGTCGCCTCCATGGTGATCCTGACCTTTGGCGAGATGCTGCTCTGGCCGACCATGCCGGCGGCGGTGGCCCGCCTGTCGCCCCCCTCGATGCGGGGGCGGTTGCAGGGATTCATCTTGAGCGGCGCCACCTTCGGGCGGATGCTCGGCCCGCTGGTAGGCGGGCTGCTCTACGACAACGCCGGCTTCGCCATTCTGTTAGTGGTGATGGTGGCCGGCCTGTCGATTCCGCTGGCGGCAATCGCCCTCTACGGGCGGACCCAGCCGGTGGAGGAGCCGTCCTTTTGAACACCGTTCAGCTTTCCGAACGGCGATAGGAGGGGTGCGGAATGTCCACGACCGAGCGGCGGGAGCGGGCCCGACAGGAGCTGCGGCAGGCGATTTTGGCCGCGGCGCTGGAGCTGGCCCGGGAGGGCGGCTGGGGGGCGGTTACGATCCGCCAGTTGGCCCAGCGGGTCGAGTACAGCCCGCCGGCGATCTACGAGTACTTCGCCTCGAAGGAGGCGATTCTGAACGGTCTGATCGAGGAGGGGTTCGCCCGACTGCACCAGGGGCTGGTGGACTCCGCCACGGCGGAGCAGCCGCGGGAGCGGATCCTCCAGGCGGCCGACGCCCACTGGGAGTTCGCCATGGAGAATCCGGCGCTCTACCGGGCGATGTACGGCCTCGATGGGATGCCCTTCCGGGCCGGGGAGTCGCTCGCTGCCGAAGGGGAGATCTTCGCCTTCCTGCGGGAGGCGGTGGCGCGGCACCGGCAGGAGCCCGTGGTGGTATCGGCCCAGCCTACCGGGCTCGACGGCGACGTGGAGATCCTGCTCGCCACGGTTCACGGGCTGATCGCCACCGCCCTGGCCGGGCGAACGGTAGGCGGACCCGAGCGGGTCCACCGGCTGCTGAAGCGGGCGGTGCGCACCCTGCTGGACCAGTGGGGGGCGTAGGTCAACTCGCCCCCAACCCTTCCACCGCTTTCCTGTGAGATGAAACATACAAATGTGTTGACACGCCCCGTAGCGAATGGTAATCTTGGTTTCAAATTCACCACCAAGTTGGCGATGAGTGGGGAAAGTACCCAGACCGATCCGTTACAGCGAGCCGGCGGGGGCCGCCCCAAGCGGTCCCATGGTGTGAGGTCCGGCACGGAAGAGTTTGGCGAATGGTCCCACGAGCTGTCTGCTGAACGGCCCTCGGGCTCAGTATGCGGACCGGTGTCTTCCACCGTTATCGGGTAGAGGGTATGTTGGTACCTGCGTCAAAGCGCGTCGGCATTGCCAATGCCGGCGAATCAGGGTGGCACCGCGTAGGCCTGTACAGACAGACCTTCGTCCCTTTCCAGGGGGACGAAGGTCTTTTTTGCATTCCTTTTGTGACAAGGAGCGTGACGGCAGCATGTACCAGCCCAGCCTCGGCACCTTTATGAGCCTGGCCAAGGAATACAGCCTGATTCCCGTCTACCGGGAGGTGCTGGCTGACCTGGAGACGCCGATCTCGGTCTTCATGAAGCTCTGCCTCGACGAGCCCGGCGCCTTCCTGCTGGAGTCGGTGGAGGGCGGGGAGAAGGTCGCCCGGTACTCCTTCCTGGGCTGCCGGCCGATCATCACCCTGGCCAACAAGGAGGGCGTCACCCGGGTCATGACCGGCGATGCCGCCTCCGAGTACCGGACCGTCGGCCAGGTGACCGAAGGAAACGGCGAGAGCGAGAAGCTGGAGGGCGACCCGCTCACCCACCTGCGCCAGGTGATGCAGCGCTACCGGGTCCACCAGCCCGCCGGGCTGCCCCGGTTCGCCGGCGGCGCCGTCGGCTACCTCTCCTACGATGCCGTCCGCTACTACGAGCGGCTTCCCGGCGCCCCGGTCGATGACCAGAACCTCCCCGAGGCGCTCTTCATGGCCACCGAGCTGGTGGTGGTCTTCGACCACCTGAAGCACAAGCTGATGCTGATCGCCAACACCCTGCCGGGCAGTGAGCCCGAGGTGGCCTACCGCCGGGCGCTGGCGCTGCTCGACCGGGCGGCGGAGCGGCTCCGGGGGCCGGTCCCGGTCCCGCCGGGCGTCGCCTTCGGGCGGCCCCGCCCCCTGGTGGTCAAGTCGAACCGGACCCAGGCGGAGCACGAAGCGGCGGTGGAGGCGGCCAAGGAGTATATCCGGGCCGGCGACATCTTCCAAGTGGTCGTCTCCCAGCGCATGGAGACCAGCGTCCGCTCCCGTCCGCTGGACATCTACCGGGTGCTGCGCACCATCAACCCGAGCCCGTACATGTTCTACATCACCTTCGGCGACCTGAAGATCATCGGCTCCTCGCCGGAGCTGCTGGTCCGGGTGGAAGACGGCGTCGCCACCACCCGCCCCATCGCCGGCACCCGCCATCGGGGCGCCACGGAGGAGGAGGACCAGGCGCTGGCCGACGAGCTCCTCGCCGACGAGAAGGAGCGGGCGGAGCACGTGATGCTGGTCGACCTGGGCCGCAACGACCTGGGCCGGGTCTGCCAGTACGGCAGCGTCGAGGTCCGGGACATGATGCGGATCGAGCGCTACTCCCACGTGATGCACATCGTCAGCGA
The DNA here is from genome assembly GCA_049325315.1 of Bacillota bacterium. Classification (GTDB taxonomy): domain Bacteria; phylum Bacillota; class Sulfobacillia; order Symbiobacteriales; family Symbiobacteriaceae; genus JAWLHU01. The sequence goes on from JBMONB010000177.1 coordinate 16,314, forward strand.
CGTGCAGGGGAGGGTCGCCCCCGACAAGGACGCCTTCGACGTGCTCCGTGCGGTTTTCCCGGCGGGCACGCTGAGCGGGGCGCCCAAGGTGCGGGCGATGGAGATCATCGACGAGCTGGAGCCGGTCCGGCGAGGGGTCTACGGCGGGGCCATCGGCTACTTCTCCTGGTCGGGGGCGATGGACACCTGCATCGCCATCCGCACGATGGTGATGCGCGGCGACAAGGTCTACATTCAGGCGGGCGGCGGCATCGTGGCCGACTCGAACCCCACCGCCGAGTATCAGGAGACGCTCAACAAGGCCCGTGCCCTGATCCGGGCGCTGGAGATCGCAGAGGAGGGACTCTGATGATCCTCGTCATCGACAACTACGACTCCTTCACCTACAACCTCGTCCAGTTCCTGGGCGAGCTGGGGGCGAAGCTTCAGGTCTACCGGAACGACCAGATCACGGTCGATGAGATCCGCCGGCTGAACCCCGAGAAGATCATCATCTCCCCCGGCCCCTGCACCCCGAACGAGGCCGGCATCTCGCTCGATGTGATCCGGGAGCTGGGGGCCGAGACCCCCATTCTCGGGGTCTGCCTGGGCCACCAGTCGATTGGCCAGGTCTACGGCGGGGTGGTGAAGCGGGCGCCCTACCTGATGCACGGCAAGACCAGCCCGATCCACCACAAGGGCGAGGGGCTCTTCGAGGGGCTCCCCAGCCCACTGCGGGCCACCCGCTACCACTCGCTGATCGTGGAGCGGGAGTCGCTGCCCGAGGTGCTCGAGGTGACCGCCGAGACCGCCGACGGCATCGTGATGGGTGTGAGGCACAAGCAGCATCCGGTCTACGGCGTCCAGTTCCACCCGGAGTCGATTCTGACCGAGGGTGGCAAGGAACTGCTAAGAAACTTCCTGTCGCTGCCGAAGCCGGCGGTCGTGCAGGGCTAAAGAGGAGGCGCATCACATGGAGATGGATATGAAGGCGCTGCTCGCCCTGGTGGCCGAGGGCAACGATCTGACCGAGGCGCAGGCCGAGTCGGCCATGACCCTGATGATGAACGGCGACGCCACCCCGGCGCAGGTGGCCGCCTTCCTGATGGCCCTGCGGATCAAGGGCGAGACGGTGGCGGAGATCACCGGCGCCGCCCGGATCATGCGGGCGAGGGCGACCCAGGTGACCCACAGCCAGCCGATGGCGGTCGACACCTGCGGCACCGGCGGCGACAAGTCGAACACCTTTAACATCTCGACCACCGCCGCCTTCGTGGTGGCCGGGGCCGGGGTCCCGGTGGCGAAGCACGGCAACCGGGCGGCCTCTTCGCTCACCGGCTCGGCTGACGTGCTGGAGGCGCTGGGCGTCAACCTGACCCTGACCGCCGAGCAGGTGGGCCGCTGCATCGACGAGGTGGGGATCGGCTTCATGTTCGCCCCGACCCTGCACAGCTCCATGAAGCACGTGGCCCCGGTGCGCAAGGAGATCGGCATGCGCACGATCTTCAACCTGCTGGGCCCGCTGACCAACCCGGCCGGCGCCCAGGCCCAGGTGATGGGGGTCTTCCACCCCAACCTGACCGAGCCGCTGGCGCGGGTGCTGGGCAACCTGGGCATCCGGCACGCCCTGGTGGTCCACGGCCTCGACGGGGTCGATGAGATCAGCATTAGCGCCCCCACGGTGATCTCCGAGATGGAGGACGGCTACGTGCAGACCTACCGGGTTGCCCCGGAGGATGTCGGCCTCAGCCGGGCGCCCCGGGAGTACATTCGGGGCGGCACCAAGGAGGAGAACGCCCGGATCACCGAGGCGATCCTGGGGGGCGAGACCGGCCCCCGGCGCGACGTGGTCCTGCTGAACGCCGCCGCCGCCCTGCTGGCCGCCGACAAGGTCCGCTCGCTCCGCGAGGGCGTGGCGCTGGCGGAGCAGTCGATCGACAGCGGCGCCGCCCTGCGGGCGCTGACGGGGCTCCGCGAGCTGAGCCGGAGCTTCGCCCAGCAGTCGGCGTAGCTACGCCAGCGTCAGCAGGCTCACCTCTGGCGGGCAGAAGAGCCGCACCGGCAGGTGGGCCGTGCCTACCCCACGGGTGGTGTAGACCTGACAGTGGGGCGCCTGGTAGAGCCCGGTGTGGTACTTCCGCCCGCCCGGCGGCAGGAGCAGCGGGCCCACGAAGGGCAGGCGGACCTGGCCGGCGTGGCTGTGGCCGCTGATCTGCAGGGCGACTCTGTGCTCGGGGGCGACGATCTCGTCGGCGTAGTCGGGCTCATGGCTGAGCAGAATTCGCACCGCCCCCTCGGGGGCGCCGGCCATGGCCCGGCCCACGTCGGGGTGGCCCAGGCGGGGCTCGTCCACCCCGCCGACCCAGAGGTGCTCGGCCACCTGGACCCCCTGGTTGATCAAGAGGCGCACGTTGGAGAGCGCGGTGCGGATCACCGGGTCGTAGTAGTCCCAGTTGCCCAGCACCCCCAGGGCGCCCTGCACCGGGGCCAGGGCCCGGTTGGCCTCCAGCACCGCGTCGTGTGAGCCGATAAAGTCGCCCACCACCACGACCAGGTCGGGCTTCCGATCGGCCAGCCGCTGCACCACATCCCTGACCCAGTCGGCACTCACTGTGGGCCCGACATGCAGGTCCGCCAGCACCCCGATCGTGAAGCCACGGAGCGACGGTGGCAGGCCCGGAATCTCGATCGTGCGCCGCTCAAACTGGACCCGCTTCGTCTCCACCGAGATCCCGTAGCCGGCCAGGCCGAAGGCGGCGCCCATGGCGAGACTGCGAAGAATAAACTGACGGCGGTTCAAACCCGTTGGCCCCTTCCAAGGGAATACTACAGATTTGACGAAGTCTTACGGGTCTGTGTCTCATCCTTATAAAGGAGTGCGATCCTACAATGGCTACCAAGGCAAAGAAAGAGATCAAGACCGTCTTCTCCGGCATTCAGCCCTCGGGCGTGGTCACCCTGGGCAACTACCTGGGCGCCATGCGCAACTTCGTCCAGCTCCAGCACCAGGCGGACTGCTACTTCTGTATCGTCGACCTCCATGCGATTACCATTCCCCAGGACCCCAAGGAGCTGTATGAGAACACCCTGAAGCTGGCCCGCATCTACGTGGCGGCCGGTCTTGACCCCAGCGTGGCCACCATCTTCGTGCAGTCCCACGTGCCGGCCCACGCCGAGTTCGGCTGGCTGATGGAGGTCAACTCCTACTTCGGGGAACTGAAGCGGATGACCCAGTTCAAGGACAAGTCAAAGAAGGCCGAGGTGGTCACCACCGGCCTCTTCACCTACCCGGTGCTGATGGCCGCCGACATTCTGCTCTACCAGACCACCCACGTGCCCGTGGGCGAGGACCAGAAGCAGCACCTGGAGCTGACCCGTGACATCGCCATTCGGCTGAACCACCGCTTCGGCGAGCAGTTCCTGACCGTGCCCGAGCCCTACATTCCCTCCCGGAAGGCGGGCGGCCGGATCATGTCGCTCCAGGCGCCCACCCAGAAGATGTCCAAGTCGGACGCCGACCCCAACGCCTATATCTCCATGATGGATTCGCCCGACGTGATCCGCAATAAGATCAAGCGGGCGGTGACTGACCTGGGGCGCGAGGTGCGCTACGACCCCAAGGAGAAGCCCGGCATCTCCAACCTGATGGTGATGCTCTCGCTCTGCACCGGCATGTCGATGGATGAGATCTCCGCCAAGTACGACGGCTACGGCCAGTTCAAGAAAGATGTGGCCGAGGCGGTCATCGCCGTGCTGGAGCCGATTCAGAACCGGGTCAAGGAGCTCTCCGAGCCCGGCGTGATCGAGGCGATTCTGGCCAAGGGCGCCGAGCGGGCGGAGTCGGTGGCCAACCAGAACCTGCAGCTGCTGCAGGGGAAGCTGGGCCTCGTGCCGAGGTTCCGCCCATGATCCTCGACCAGATCCTTGCCACCAAGGTTGACGAGGTGGCGGCGGCCCGCAGCGCCCGGCCGCTGGCGGCGGTGATCGAGGCTTCTCGCACCGCCCCGGCCCCCCGGGGGTTCTATCGGGCGGTCCACGACCCGGCGGGCATGCAGGTGATCGCCGAGGTGAAGAAGGCCAGCCCCTCCAAGGGGATCATCCGGGCCGACTTCGACCCGGTGGCCATCGCCCGGGCCTACGCCGGGGCGGGCGCCGCCTGCCTCTCGGTGCTGACCGACGAGCGCTGGTTCCAGGGCTCGCTCCGCTACCTGGAGGCGATCCGGGCGGCGGTGGACCTGCCGCTGCTCCGCAAGGACTTTATCATCGATGAGTACCAGGTCTACGAGGCCCGGGCGGCGGGGGCCGATGCGATCCTGCTGATCGTGGCCGCTTTCCACGGCGACTCGGCAGATGGCCGCACCCCCGATGACATGAACCGGCTGGCCGCCCTGGCCGCCGAACTCGGCATGGATGTGCTGACCGAGGTCCACACCGCCGAGGAGCTCTCCGTCGCCCTTCAGAGCGACGCCCGGCTGATCGGCGTCAACAACCGGGACCTGAAGTCCTTTCATACCTCGCTCGACGTCACCTTCGCCCTGGCCCCCCAGATCCCGGCCGACCGGCTGCTGGTCAGCGAGTCGGGCATCGGGTCGCACGATGACCTGCTTCGCCTGGAGCAGGCCGGCGCCAAGGCGGTGCTGGTCGGCGAGTCCCTGATGCGCCAGCCCGATGTGGCGCAAGCCCTGCGCCGCCTCCTGGGGAAGGCGTAGCCACCACGTAAACAAGGAGTGATCCGCCCATGTGGGTCAAGATCTGTGGCATCTCTACCATGAAGGCAGCCCTGGCGGCGGTGGAGGCGGGGGCCGATGCGGTCGGCTTCGTCTTTGCCCCCTCCCGCCGGCAGATTACCCCCGAGCGGGCCCAGTCGCTGATCATGGGGCTGCCCCCTGGCACTACCACCGTCGGCGTCTTCGTCGATGCCTCGGTGGCGGAGATGAAGCAGACGGCGGCCGTTGCCGGGCTCAAGGTAATTCAGATGCACGGCGCCGAGCCCCCGGAGCTGATCGAGCAGGTGGGGCTTCCCGTAATCAAGGCGTTCCGGATCAAGGGGCCCGACGACCTGGCCCGGCTGCCCGCCTACCGGGGCGCCGCCGGCCTCCTGCTCGACCCCTACGTGGAGGGCCAGCACGGCGGCACCGGCCAGACGCTCGACTGGACGCTGGTCCGCTGGGCGGCGCAGACCCTGATCAAGGCCGGGGTGGAGCTTTCCGGGCCCGACGAGCCGCTGACGCCGGGCCGGCCCAAGCTGATTTTGGCGGGCGGGCTGACGCCGCAGAACGTCGACGAGGCGATCCGGCAGGCGGAGCCCGGCGGGGTCGATGTCTCCTCGGGCGTGGAGACCAACGGCGAGAAGGATAATAACAAGATCTACGACTTTCTCGATATGGTAAAGGGGGGCTGACCCGTGCTGCCGGACCAGAAGGGTCACTTTGGCCCCTTCGGCGGGCGCTATGTGCCCGAGACGCTAATGGCCGCCTGCATTGAGCTGGAGCAGGCCTACAACCGCTATAAGGATGACCCCGAGTTCCTGGAGGAGCTGGCCTACTACCGCTCCCAGTATATCGGTCGGGCCACCCCGCTCTACTTTGCCGAGCGGCTGACCCGCCATGCGGGCGGGGCGAAGATCTACCTGAAGCGGGAAGATCTGAACCACACCGGCGCCCACAAGATCAACAACGCCATGGGCCAGGCGCTCCTCGCCCGGCGGATGGGCAAGCAGCGGATCATCGCCGAGACCGGCGCCGGGCAGCACGGCGTGGCCACCGCCACCGTCTGCGCCCTCTTCGGCCTGCAGTGCGATGTTCACATGGGCGAGGTCGACGTGGCCCGCCAGGAGCTGAACGTCTTCCGCATGCGCCTGCTAGGCGCCCGGGTGCTGCCCACCGTCTCCGGCTCCCGCACCCTCAAAGATGCCACCAACGAGGCGATTCGCGACTGGGTGACCAACGTCGAGTCGACCCATTACATCATCGGCTCCGTGGTAGGGCCGCACCCCTACCCCATGATGGTCCGGGACTTCCAGGCGGTGATCGGCGAAGAGACCCGGCAGCAGATCCTGGCCGCCGAGGGGCGGCTGCCCGATGCGATCGTCGCCTGCGTGGGCGGCGGCTCCAACGCCATGGGCATCTTCCACCCGTTTGTCGCGGACAAGCAGGTGAAGCTGATCGGCGTGGAGGCGGGCGGCCACGGCCTGAACACCGACAAGCACGGCGCCACCATGACCGGCGGCGGGGTGCACGGCGTCTTCCACGGCGCCAGGTCCTACCTGTTGCAAGATGCGTACGGCCAGGTGACCGAGGCGCACTCGATCTCCGCCGGCCTCGACTACCCCGGCGTGGGGCCGGAGCACGCCTACCTGCATGAGTCCGGCCGGGCGGAGTATATCGCCGTCACCGATGCCGAGGCGCTGGAGGGCATGAAGCTGCTGACCCGCACCGAGGGGATCATCCCGGCGCTGGAGTCGAGCCACGCCATCTACCAGGCGGTGCAGACGGCGGCGACCATGCCGAAGGATTCCATCCTCATCGTGAACCTCTCCGGGCGGGGCGATAAGGATATGGTCCAGGTGAGTCAGATTCTCGGGGGTGATCTGGCATGAGCCGTATCGCAGCGCGGTTTGCGGAGCTGAAGGAGCGGGGCGAGAAGGGGCTGGTGGCCTACGTCGCTGCCGGCGATCCGAACCTGGAGGCCAGCCGCCAGATCATTCACGGCCTGGTGGCGGGCGGGGTCGACCTGATCGAGCTGGGCCTGCCCTTCTCCGACCCCCTGGCCGATGGCCCGGTGATTCAGGCCGGTACCCAGCGGGCGCTGGCGGCGGGGGCCAATACGGACAATGTGCTCGAACTGATTGCGACCGTCCGGCAGGAGGGTGTGACCCTGCCGATTCTGATCATGACCTACTACAACCTCCTGAACCGGCCGGGCGTGGCTGCCTTCTGCCGCCGGGCGAGGGAAGCGGGGGTCGACGGGCTGATCATCCCCGATGTGCCCATGGAGGAGGGGGATGAGCTGCTCGACGCGACCCGGGTCCACGGGCTGGACCTGGTCCAGTTCGTGGCGCCCACCTCGACCCCCGACCGGATTGAGCGGGCTGCCAAACTGGCCAGCGGCTTTGTCTACGTCGTCTCCCTCACCGGGGTGACCGGGGCCCGGGAGTCGCTGCCCGAGCGCATGGTGGGCCTGGTGGAGGCGGTCAAGGCGTCCACCGAGACCCCGGTGGCCGTGGGTTTCGGCATCTCCAAGCCCGAGCATGTGCGCCAGGTGACCGCTGTGGCCGATGCGGCCATCGTCGGCTCCGCCTTCGTGCGGCTCTGCGGGGAGGCTCTGCCGGCGGCGGAGTTGGCTGAGAGGGTTATGCTGTTGGCTAAAGAGCTGAAGGCTGCCACAAAAGCGAAAAAACAGGGTTGACCGGGGGACCGGTACCGTGTATACTCTGCTTCAATAACTCAAAGCGATGAGCGGGAGAAGTAAATCCAAAGCCGGAGAGCTGCAGAGAGCCAGCGGTTGGTGCAAGCTGGCGCCGAAGGCGGATCGAATACACCCGTGAGTGCAGGCTGAACGGACTTCACCGTCCAAGTAGGTACGCCGGAACCCCTCCGTTATCAAAGGGGTAGGGGATGTTGGTCCCCGAGATCGAGAGGGTCTACTTCGTTGTAGGCCAAGCAGGGTGGTACCGCGAAAGTCGTTTATCGTAACGGCTTCCGTCCCTACATGGGATGGAAGTCGTTTTTTGTTGTCCCCAAACGGAATGAACGCTGTCCGAAATCGGAAACAAGATGAAGGGTGAGGTGTGGTACCATGATTATCATCATGCGGAAAGGCGCCACGGAGGCCCAGGTCAATGACATCATCGAGCGTGTTCGAAATGTGGGCTTCGGCGTACACCTCTCCCGAGGGGTAGAGCGTACCATCATCGGGGCGATCGGAGTGGATAACCAGGTGATAAGGGACCTGGATCTGGAGGCCCGGCCGGGCGTGGAGCGGGTGGCGCCCACCTCCAAGCCGTTCAAGCTGGTCTCCCGGGAGTTCCATCCGGAGGATACCGTGATTCAGATCGGCGGCGCCACCGTTGGCGGCAACGATCTCTGGGTTACCGCCGGCCCCTGCTCGGTGGAGGGGCGTGACCTGCTGCTGGAGAGCGCCCGGGTGGTGAAGGAGGGCGGCGCCCATGCGCTGCGGGCGGGCGCCTTCAAGCCCCGCTCCAGCCCCTACTCCTTCCAGGGTCTGGGCGAGACCGGCCTGCAGTACCTGGCCGAGGCCCGAGAGCAGACCGGCCTGCCGGTCGTCACCGAGGTGATGGACACCCGTGACGTCGAGCTGGTGGCCGCCTACGCCGACGTGCTTCAGATCGGCGCCCGCAACATGCAGAACTTCAGCCTCCTCAAGGCGGTGGGCCGGACCGACAAGCCGGTCCTGGTCAAGCGGGGCATGAGCGCCACCATCGAGGAGTGGCTGATGGCCGCCGAGTATGTGATGAGCGAGGGCAACCATAACGTGATCCTCTGCGAGCGGGGCATCCGGACCTTTGAGACCGAGACCCGCAACACCCTGGATCTCTCGGCGGTGGTGGTGGCGAAGTCGCTGACCCACCTGCCGGTGGTGGTGGACCCCAGCCACGGCGTGGGCAAGCGTGACTTCGTGGTCGCCCTGGCCCGTGCGGGCGTGGCCGCCGGTGCCGATGGCATCCTGGTCGAGGTGCACCAGCGCCCCGAGGAGGCCAAGTCCGACGCCGCCCAGACCATCGGCCCGGCCGCATTCCATCAGATGATGCACGAGATGGCCGCCATCGCCCAGGTGCTGGGCCGTCGGGTGCCGATGTCCTCCCACGCCCATGTCTTCTAGCGATGGCTTTACCGGCCCCTTTCGCCGGGTGGCGATCTGGGGTGTCGGGCTGATCGGCGGCTCGATCGGCATGGCGATCAGGCAGGCCGGCCTGGCCCGGGAGGTGACCGGCATCGGCCGGGAGCCCCTGGAGCAGGCGGTCAGCCTGGGCGCCATCGACCGGTGGACCACCGACCCTGCCGGGGCCCTGGCCGAGGCCGACCTGCTGATCCTGGCGATGCCGGTCCAGGCGATGGTCGACCTGGCCCCGGTGTGGGGCCCGAAGCTGCGCCCCGGCACGGTGGTGACCGATGTGGGCTCCACCAAGGCGGCGGTGGTCGCCGCCTGGGAGCGCCACCTGGCGCCGGGCGCCCACTTCGTCGGCGGCCACCCCATGTTCGGCCGGGAGAAGGCCGGGGTGGAGGCCGCCTCGCCCCACCTGGTCACCGGCTGCCGCTGGGTGCTCACCCCGTCGCCGGCGCTGGACCGGGTGCGGCAACTGGTCACGCTGCTCAGTGCCGAGCCGGTGGTCATGACCCCCGCCGAGCACGACCGGCGGACCGCCGGCGCCTCCCACCTGCCCCAGCTGGTGGCCACCGCCCTGGCGGCGGCCGCCCTGGAGCTGGACAAGCAGTCCCCCGGCACGCTCCACCTGGCCGCCGGCGGCTTTCGGGACACCACCCGCATCGCCGAAAGCCCGGCCGGCCTCTGGAGCGAGATCTGGCTCTCCAGCCCCGACGCCCTGCGAGAGGCGCTGGTCACCTTCCGGCAGGCGCTGGCCGACCTGGAAGAGGCGGTGGAGCGGGGCGACGCCGAGGCGATCGCAGCGGTCTTCGAGCGAGCTCAGGAAGCCCGCCGCCGGGCCCTGAGATGAAGACATTTTATGGCCGCGGATTACGCGGATTACGCGGATTTCCGGACATGCGCGGATTACCAAGCGAATACCCCGCGGGCCGTTGATTTGAAGACCATTTATTATCATTGGTTTCCCATCTCCCCCGCAGGAAATGGCCTGATAATCCGCGGTGTCTTCAAATCCGCGTACATCCGCGTAATCCGCGGCATATTTCTGCCTTGAAAAGACAAGGAGAGAATTCGCCATGGACGTGCGCGTCTACCCCGCTACCAGGCTGGAGGGCGTGATCAACCCGCCCTCCTCGAAGAACTACACCACCCGCTACCTCCTGGCCGCCGCCCTGGCAGATGGGGAGTCGCTGATCCGCTACCCGGCCGAGAGCGAGGACTCCGAGGCCATGCAGCGCTGCCTGGCCGATCTGGGCGCCGTGCTGACCCGGGAGGGGGAGCACCTGCGGGTGCGGGGCTTCGGCCGCCATCCCCGCAGTCCGGGCATGCTCAACCCCGGCAACGCCGGGGCGGTGCTCCGCTTCCTGATCGCCATCTGTGCGGCCACGCTGGAGCAGGTTACCTTTGTCACCGAGTACCACGAGAGCCTGGGGAAGCGGCCGCAGGGCGACCTGCTGGAGGCGCTGAACCAGCTGGGGGCCCGCACCATGAGCCGCGATGGGCGGCTGCCGATCACCCTGTTCGGGGGCAACCTGAAGGGCGGCAAGGTGACGGTGAGCGGCGAACTCTCCAGCCAGTTCACCTCGGGGCTGCTCTTCGCCGCCCCGCTGATCGGGGAGCGGCTGGAGATCGAGGTGACCGGGGAGATGAAGTCCCGCCCGCCGATCCGCCAGACCCTTCAGGTGCTGCGGGAGGCGGGGATCACCGTGGAGGCCTCCGACGACCTGCGCCGCTTCGTGGTCGAGGGCGGCCAGCACTACCAGGCCCGGGAGTACACCGTGCCGGGCGACTACCCCGGCTCCGCCGCCCTCATGGCCGCCGCAGCGGTGGTCCCGTCCGACGTCACCATCGAGCGGCTCTTCATCGATGAGCAGGGGGAGCGGGCAGCGATTGAGGTGCTGGCGGCCATGGGCGCCGATATTCAGCACGACGGCGAGCGGGTCCGCATCCGCGGAGGCCGGCCCCTGAACGGGGTCACCTTCGACGGCGACCGCTTCACCGATGCGGTACTGGCCCTGACCGCCGCCTCGACCCTCGCGGCGGGGCAGACCACCTTCTATAATGTAGAGAACCTGCGCTACAAGGAGTGCGACCGCATCAGCGACTACCGGGCCGAACTGAACAGGCTGGGCGCCCGGGTGGAGGAGGAGCGGGAGCGCCTCATCATTACTGGCCGGCCCGAGGGGCTGGAGGGTGGGGTGGAGGCGGAGGCGCACATCGACCACCGGGTGATCATGGGGTTGACCATCGCCTCGCTGCGGGCAGAGCGCCCGGTGGTGATCCGGGAGGCCCAGCACATCGCCAAGTCGTACCCGGCCTTCTTCGATCACCTGCGGAGCCTGGGGGCCCGTATCGAGGAGCTATAGGAGCAACCGGACCGGCTGCCAGCCAGGCAGCCGGTCTCCAGCTTATCAGTACACACCCCTACCTGCATCGCCGACTCCAGCCCGAGTCTAGTGGGGATAGGGACATAGTATTAACGCAGATTACCCAGATTTAAACAGATTACGCAGATTATAATATATGAATTAATCTGCTCTCCTGGTAATCTGCGTAATCATGAAAATCAGCGTAATCAGCGTAATCAGCGGTAGAAAATGTATCCATCTCCCATTCCGGTGAACGGATAAACCATCGGATCCATGCTGTCAGGCGATCGCATGAACTGTTTAAGTGTTATAATCACAGGGAGCCCTCTTCACGTAAGATGGAGAAACCCAAACGACAAGGTAGGATAAGCAGATGAGACAGCACCGTCTTACACTGGGCACCGCCCTGCTGATCGCGGCGGCCATTGCGGCCCTGGTCGGATGCAGCGAGCCTGCAGCGGTTGCGGGCAGGCAGGCTCCGCCGGCTTCCTCGCAGTCCACCCCTGCGGCGCCGCCTTCGCAGGCCCCGCAGAGCCCGCCTAAAGCCCCGCCCACCAGTAAGGAGCCGCCGGCGATTCAGGTGCTGGCCAAGCCTGCGGCGGTCGCCGCCCTGGTCAACAAGCAGTTCCGGCTGCCGGAAGACTACCGGCCAACCGACCTGGTGGAGCCGAAGGTCCCCTTTATCTTTAAGGAGCAGCACGAGAAGCGCCTCATGCGTGCAGAGGCGGCCCGGGCGCTGGAGGCGATGTTTACCGCCGCCGAAAAGGACGGGATCTACCTGGCCGGCGTCTCTGGCTTCCGGTCGTATGAGACCCAGAAGGCGCTCTTTGCCTATTACGTGAGAACCCAGGGCGAGGAGATGGCCCGGAAGTACAGCGCCGAGGCCGGCCACAGCGAGCATCAGACCGGTCTGGCCATGGACGTCTCCGGCAGCACCGGCGCCTGCGCGGTGGATGACTGCTTCGCCGAGACCCCGGAGGCCCGGTGGCTGGCAGAGCACGCTCCGGAGTACGGCTTTATCATCCGCTACCCGAAGGGCAAGGAGGCGATCACCGGCTACAACTACGAGCCCTGGCACCTTCGCTATGTCGGCCTGGCGATGAGCCGGGAGATCGCAGCCAAGGGGTTGACGCTGGAGGAGTATCTGAGCCGCTAAACCAGAGAGACCGGGTATCTCCCCAGGGAGGTACCCGGTCTCATGTCCCTAACAGAATCGTTACATATACTCTCTTCGTAGTATTGAGATGAGCAAAAAGGACTAGTACAATAGAGAAAAGGGGCTGGCACCGAATGCGGATGCACGCAGCGGGGCCAGAGGATTGGGGGACTGCCTGATGAGCCGTCAACTGGTCTTGCGCATGTACCTGTACCGCATGGGGAGGAGCTACGAGCGGTGGCTGAAGCTGGCTACCGGGGTCGGAATCGGTGGCCTGGTACTCACGGTGCTGCTCTTCAACCTGGCCCCCGGTATGGGGCAGGACTGGCAGATGGTCTTCATGGGGTTCTGCCTGGTCCTGACCGGTATGGGCCACGCACTCCTGGGCGAGGGGGTATCGCTGGAGGAGTACGCGACAGGGGACAGCGACGAGATGCCTACGGTGGCCAAGCTGACGAGCGGGCTGATCGCCTCGGCCGGCGGGCTTTTGATCGGTGCCATGGGGCTCATGCAGGTAATGGGATAGTGGGGGCGCCCGACTGCCTACGGTGGTCGGGCGTTTTTCTGTGTCTGCCCGATGCAAAGTCTTGTGCCGCACATCACAAATAGATAGAAAGACTCAAATCCAGGTAAGTCGATGCAATTTGGCAGGGAATCGCACTTTGGAGGGGGAACCTCCCGGTTCAGTTGTCTGACCACCAGACCGCCACCGGCCAAAGGAGGGATTCCTTGCAGCATAAACAGTCCCCCGCGCTGCCGTCTGGCAGCTTGCGATAGGCACAAAACGGCTCCGAAGTAGACTGTTGCATTTGCCGTAATGTTTTATGCTTAGGTTATCACGGGATCGAGCCACTGGCCCGTCCCTTGGCTAGGAGGCGGCTTCACATGAGCCGATTTGAGCGGATTGCCAGTCAGCGCATTTACCAGCAGATCGTCGATCAGATCTCCCGCCTGATCCAGGAAGGGGCCCTGAAGCCCGGTGACCGGCTGCCCTCGGAGCGGCAGCTGGCCGAGGAGTTCGGTGTGAGCCGGCCCGCCGTGCGTGAGGCGCTCTCCGCCCTGGGACTGATGGGCCTGGTTGAGGTGCGCCATGGTGAGGGCACCTTTGTGCGCAGTGGCTCCGAGGAGGGGCTGGTCAACTCCATGGCCCTCTTTCTGACGCTGGAACGGCACGAGTCCATGGGCCGGGAGCTGCTGGAGATCCGCTGCGCTCTGGAGGCCGAGAGCGCCTTCCTCGCCGCCCAGCGGCGGGAGACGGACGACCTGCACGCCCTGGAGGAGGCGCTCCACCAGATGGAGTCCGCCCTGCAGCGGGGCGAGCTGGGCGCCGAGGCCGACTGGAAGTTCCACCATGCCCTGGCAGCCGCCTCAGGCAACGGCCTCCTGCTTCAGATCATGCAGATGCTGGCCGAGTCGATGCAGGAGTCCCTGAAGCACTACCGGGAGCGGTTGCTCCGGATTCCCGGCATGAACCAGATGCTCTTCGACGAGCACCGTGGCATCTTCGCAGCAATTCGGGACCGCCAGCCGGAACTCGCCCGTGACCGGATGCACACCCACATTCTGCGCGTCCAGCGCACCCTGTACGGCGAATCTCCGGCTGGGCCCCAAGGAGGGTCTAGACCTTGGACAACGCAGCCCTGATCCGAGCCCTTCAGGCGATCGTCGGCGAGCAGCACGTGCTCCACTCCCCCGCCGACCTGGCCGCCTATGCCTATGACGCCACCCCGCTCTTCCGCAGCCTGCCGGACGTCGTCGTCTTCCCGGGCTCCACGGCGGAGGTGCAGGCGATCTTGCGCCATGCTTCGGCCCACAAGGTTCCTGTGGTGACCCGCGGCAGCGGCACCAACCTGTCCGGCGGCACCCTGCCGCTGCAGGGCGGTATCGTGCTGGTTATGACCCGCATGAACCGCATTCTGGAGATCGACGCCGCCAACCTGACCGCCACGGTGGAGACCGGGGCCAACACCCTGGCCCTGGCCCGTGAGGTGGAGGCGCGCGGCCTTTTCTACCCGCCTGATCCCGGCTCCATGGCGGTCTCGACCATCGGCGGGAACGTGGCGGAGAACGCCGGCGGCCTGCGGGGTCTGAAGTACGGCGTCACCCGCGACTACGTCATGGGCCTGGAGGCGGTGCTCGCCTCGGGCGAGGTTATCCGCACCGGTGGCAAGAACGCCAAAGATGTGGCCGGCTACGACCTGACCCGCCTCCTGGTCGGCTCGGAGGGCACCCTTGCGGTGATCACCGAGGTGACGCTCAAGCTGCTGCCCAAGCCCCAGACCAAGCGCTCCTGCCTGGCGATCTTCGACGCCCTGGAGCCCGCCGCCCGCACCGTCGCCCGGATTATCGAGAACCAGGTGATCCCCTGCACCCTCGAGTTCATGGACAGCGGCACCATTGAGGCGGTGGAGGCGTTCGCCCGTGTCGGCCTGCCCACCGATGCCGAGGCGGTCCTCTTTATCGAGCAAGACGGCCCCCAGTCGGTGGTTGATGCCGATATTGAACTGGTCAGCCGGATCTGCCAGGAGGAGGGGGCCCGCGCTGTGAAGGTGGCCGCCACCCCCGATGAGGGGACCAAGCTGGCGGAGGCCCGCCGCTTCGCCCTCTCGGCCCTGGCGCGGCTCCGCCCCACCACCGTGCTGGAGGACGCCACCGTACCCCGCTCCCGGCTGGCGGAGATGGTCCGCTTCATCGGGGAGACGGCGGTCAAGTACAACCTGCGCATCTCCACCTTCGGCCACGCCGGCGACGGCAACCTGCACCCCACCTGCCTCTGCGACGAGCGGGACCACGACGAGATCCACCGGGTGGAGCAGGCCTTCGAGGAGATCTTCGACAAGGCGCTCTCCATGGGCGGCACCATCACCGGGGAGCACGGCGTGGGGGTGGCCAAGCAGGACTTCCTGGAGTGGAAGATCGGGGCCGAGGGCGTAGAGGTCTCCCGGCGGCTGAAGGCTGCCTTTGATCCGGCTGGGATTCTGAATCCTGGCAAGGTCCTGCCCAAGGCCACCCGGAAGCGACTGGTGGTGAAGCAGGGATGAGCAGCCCCGCGCCCAACCTGCTGATGGAGGCCCTGCGCTACGACGACATTGTCAACTGCATGCGCTGCGGCTTCTGCCTCACCGCCTGCCCCACCTACAAGCTGACCGGCCACGAGCCGAAGTCCCCCCGCGGCCGCATCGCCCTCGCCCGGGCGGCGGCAGAGGGGCAGCTCAGCCTGGCCGATATCGCCGGCCCGCTGGACCAGTGTATCGGCTGCCGGGCCTGTGAGACCGCCTGCCCGGCCGGGGTGCAGTACGGCCAGATCCTGGAGGCGGCCCGGACCACGATCACCAAGCAGAAACCGCAGTCCTTCAGTGAGCGGCTGATCCGCCAGGTGGGGCTGCGCTGGATCATGGGCACCCCCGCCGGTATCCGCCTGGGCGGCTGGGCGCTCTGGCTCTGGCAGGCCACCGGCCTGGCCTGGCTGGCGCGCAAGACCGGCCTGGTCAAGGCGCTGGCCGGCCCTGCCCTGGCCGACCTGGAGGCGGCCATGCCCCCCGTGCCGAGCCCCGCCAGGCGGGCCGCCGGCGGGGGCCCGGGCCACCGTTTCCCCGCCGTTGGTGAGCAGAGGGCCCGGGTGGGCTACTTCACCGGCTGCGTGCAGGAGATGGTCTTCTACCAGGAGAACCGCGACGCCATCGCCCTCCTGCAGGCGGTGGGCTGTGAGGTGCTGCTCGTGCCCGGACAGGGCTGCTGCGGCGCCGTGCATGCCCATGCCGGCGAGGAGGAGACCGCCCACGACCAGGCGCGGCGGAACATCGCCGCCTTCGAGCAGAGCGAGATCGACTTCGTGGTCAACGCCGCCGGCGGCTGCGGGGCGGCGCTGAAGGAGTACCACCACTGGCTGGCCGGCGACCCCGGGTGGGCCGAGCGGGCCCAGCGCTTCGCCCGCAGCGTGCGTGACGTAACCGAGATCTTGCTGGAGCTTGGCCCCCTGCCCCTGGGCCCCCGCCCCGGGCGGGTCACCTTCCAGGACTCCTGCCACATGCGCAACGTTCAGAAGCTGGTCAGCCAGCCCCGGCAGCTCATGGCCGCCGTGCCCGAGCTCCAGTTTGTCGAGCTGGGCAACGCCGAGTCCTGCTGCGGGGCGGGCGGGATCTTCAACGTCTTGCAGCCGGAGCTGGCCAACCAGATTGGCCAGGAGAAGGCCGGCCGGGTAAAGACGGCGCAGGCAATGAGCCTGGTAGTGGCCAACCCGCCCTGCGAGCTGCACATGCGAGCCAGCCTGAAGCGGGCGGGCCTGGAGGAGGAGGGCGTCGAGGTCGTCCACCTGGTCACGCTGCTCCGGCAGTCGCTGGAGGCCGGAAAGAAGAGCTAGTGCGTGAGCCCGTACAGAAGGATCGAGAGCCGAGAGGCTTTCGATCCTTTTTCTGTTATTTCAGTGAATACACGTTAATCTCTTCACATATAGACTATTGTACCATTTCGGTCCAATCCTCTCCTTCGGGAGTAGGATTCGGACTCATCCTACCGTATTATGTGGCCAGGTTGTCTTACCACCGGATCACCGGATAGGCCAGGACAATTGGAACAGTCCGCCAGTTCCTCCCGCTGCCCCGCCCAAGTCGCCGCAAATGAAGGAGGTCTGTCCCGTGAGCACTGGACTCCAGGCACTGCTGGCGCTCGCACCGATCCTTACCGTCTTCGTCTTTCTCGTCATTCTTCGTTGGCCCGCCAAGCGTGCCATGCCCCTCGCGTTCGTCGTCGTCTCCGTCGTCGCTCTGACCGTCTGGCAGATCAAGCCGGTTGCCGTGGCCGCATCGGCGGCCCAGGGTGTTGTCGTTGCCGGCACCATCCTCTGGATCGTCTTCGGCGCTCTCCTGCTCCTGGCCACCCTGAAGGAGAGCGGCGCCGTCAGCACCATCCGCCGCGGCTTCATGTCGATCTCGCCCGACCGCCGTGTCCAGGCGATCATCGTCGGCTGGCTCTTCGGCTCCTTCATCGAGGGCGCTGCCGGCTTCGGCACCCCCGCCGCCGTGGCGGGCCCGCTCATGGTCGCCCTGGGCTTCCCGGCTGCCGCCGCCGTCATGGTCGGCCTGATCATCCAGTCGACCCCGGTCACCTTCGGCGCCATCGGCACGCCGATTCTGGTGGGTGTCAACACCGGCCTGAACGCCGACCTGGTCAAGAACTTCCTCTCCACCAACGGCCTCCAGTACATGCCCTACCTCGAGTCGATCGCGGTGAAGGCGGCGCTGGTCCACGCCACCGCCGGCACCCTGATCCCGCTCTTCCTCTGTGCTTTCCTCACCGGCTTCTACGGCAAGAACCGCTCCTTCCTGGAGGGGCTGAAGGCCTGGAAGTTCGCCCTCTTCTCCGCCCTCGCCATGACGATTCCCTACCTGCTGGTCGCCACCTTCCTCGGCCCCGAGTTCCCGTCGCTCCTGGGCGCCCTGATCGGCCTGGGCATCGTGGTCACCGCTGCCAAGAACGGCTTCCTGGTGCCCAAGGAGACCTTCGACTTCCCGGCCCGCAAGTACTGGGGCGCCGACTGGCACGGCACCTTTGAGGCCGAGGTGGGCGAGGAGCGCAAGGGCATGACCCTGGCCAAGGCCTGGCTCCCCTACCTGCTGGTGGCCGGCATTCTGGTGCTCACCCGCCTCAACCAGCTGCCCCTCAAGAAGTTCCTCTCCGGCATCAAGTTCAACTGGGCCAACATCTTCGGCACCAATATCTCGCAGGCTATCGACCCGCTCTACAACCCCGGCACCTACTTCATTCTGGTCTCGCTGGCCGTCTACTTCCTGCACAGCATGAAGGGCGATGAGCTGAAGCGGGCCTGGTCCTCCGCCGGCAAGCAGGTCTGGGGCGCCGCTCCGGCGCTGCTCTTCGCCGTGCCGATGGTCCGAGTCTTCATCAACTCCGGCGGCGGCGAGGCCGGTCTCCAGTCGATGCCGCTCACCCTGGCCACCGGCGTGGCCGGCGCCGTGGGCGACGCCTGGCCCTTCTTCGCCCCCTGGATCGGTGCGCTCGGCGCCTTCGTGGCCGGCTCCAACACCGTCTCCAACATGATGTTCTCCCTCTTCCAGTGGGGTGTGGCTGACAAGATCGGCGCCATCCGCGAGGTGGTCGTCGCCGTGCAGGCCGTGGGCGGCGCTGCCGGCAACATGATCACGGTCCACAACGTGGTGGCGGCTGCGGCTGTTGTCGGTCTGGCCGGCATGGAGGGCGTCATGATCCGCAAGACGATCATCCCCATGAGCTACTACTGCCTGCTGGCAGGATCTATGGCCTTCATCTGGAACTATGGCATTGGCTTCAACCTCGGCACCATCGGCCTCACTGCCCTGCTGGTCGTCGGCGCCATTATCGTGGTGAAGGCCGCCCAGCAGGCGCCCGCACCGTCCACCGCTGCTGCTGACGACTAGGCCCGACGCATAAATCGACCGGATTACGGGGGCATCTGATGTGAAGGTATCGCTCTTTATCACCTGCCTGGCCGACCACTTCTACCCCGAAGTGGGCGAGGCCGTGGTCCACCTGCTGCGCCGTCATGGCGTGCAGGTGGACTTCCCCGGCGGGCAGACCTGCTGTGGTCAGTCCGCCTGGAACACGGGGCACCAGGGGGACGCCAGGGATCTCGCCCGGAACTACCTGAAGACCTTTGCGGGCAGCGAGTATATCGTCATGCCGTCCGGCTCCTGCGCCGGCCATGTGCGGTATTTCTACCCGCAGATGTTCAAGGAGGATAAGGCGCTCTACAAGGAGGCCTGCTCCATTGCGGACCGGACCTTCGAGTTCAGCGAGTTCATGGTGAAGGTGCTGGGCGTCAAAGATGTGGGCGCCCGCTTCAAGGCCCGGGCCGTCTTCCACAACAACTGCCACATGCAGCGGGAGCTGGGCGTGCTCGAAGAGCCGCTGGAGCTGCTGCGCCACGTGCGGGAGCTGGAGCTGGTGGAGAACCCCCGGCCCGACCTCTGCTGTGGCTTTGGCGGCGCCTTCTCGGTCAAGATGCCCGAGGTCTCCACGGCGATGGCCGACGAGAAACTGGGCACCTTCTCCCCGCTTCAGCCCGATCTGCTGGTCAGCTGCGACGGCGGCTGCCTGATGCACATGGGCGGGCGGGCCGAGCGGACCGGCATGAAGATCCGCACGATGCACCTGGCCGAACTGCTCTGGGAAGGGGTGCAGCGCAATGGCCACTAACCCCCAGCCCGACTTCTCCACCCGAATTAACAAGGCGCTGGGCGACCAGCAGCTGCGGGGCGCCCTCCGCTACACCACCGACCGGCTGCGCAACGCCCGGCTGAACGCCATGGCCGACCTGAACGCACAGGCGGCGGACGACCTGGCGCTTGGTACGCTGGATGACCTGCGTAGCCGGGCCCGGGAGATCAAGGCCCACACCCTGCAGCACCTGGACTACTACCTGGAGCAGGCGGCCGGCCAGATCCGGGCCAACGGCGGCACCGTCCACTGGGCCGTCAACGCCGGCGATGTGGCCCAGATCGTGGTCGATGTGGCCAAGCGGCGCAGCGCCCGCTCGGTGATCAAGTCGAAGTCGATGGCCTCCGAGGAGGTCCACCTGAACGCTGCCCTGGAGCGGGAGGGGCTGGAGGTGGTGGAGTCCGACCTGGGCGAGTATATCATCCAGCTGGCCAAGGAGACCCCGACCCATATCGTGATTCCCGCCATTCACAAGACCCGCCGCCAGATCGCCGACCTGTTCGGCGCCGTGGCCGGCGAGGAGCTGCCCACCGACACCCCCTCGCTGACCGCCTTCGCACGCAAGGTGCTGCGGCAGAAGTTCATGCAGGCGGATATCGGGGTAACCGGCGCCAACTTCGTGGTGGCCTCTACGGGCACGCTGGCCCTGAACACCAACGAGGGCAACGGCCGCCTCTCCACCTCGGTGCCCCGGGTGCAGATCGCCATCGTGGGCATTGAAAAGCTGGTCCCCGCCCTCGAGGACCTCTCGGTGATGCTCTCGCTGCTGCCTCGCAGCGCCACCGGCCAGAAGATCACCACCTACTTCAACATGATCACCGGCCCCCGGCGCCCCGGCGAGCCCGACGGCCCCGAGGAGCTTCATGTCATCTTCATGGACAACGGCCGGACCAACCTGCTGGGGACCGAGTTCGAGGAGGCGCTCTACTGCATCCGCTGCGGCGCCTGCCTGAACGTCTGCCCGGTCTACCGCAACATTGGCGGCCACGCCTACGGCTCCACCTACCCGGGCCCGATCGGCTCGGTGATCTCGCCCCTGTTGAACAACTTCCAGTCGTGGAGCGAACTGCCCCAGGCCACCAGCCTCTGCGGCGCCTGCCACGAGGTCTGCCCGGTGGGCATTCACCTGCACGAGCACCTGGTCAACCTGCGGGCCAAGATGGTGGAGCGGGGGGAGGAGCCCCCGGCCATGCGCATGGCGCTCACGTTCTGGATGGCCGCCTGGAAGCGGCCCTGGGCCTACCGGCTGCTCAGCAAGCTCGGCTACTGGCTGCTGCGCCCCTTTGCGAAGCAGGGGCCCGACGGCAAGGAGTATGCCGACCGCCTGCCCGGCCCCGCCGCCGGCTGGACCATGAGCCGCAACTTCCCCACGGTGAAGAAGCGCACCTTCCACGACCGCTGGGCCGATCTGGAGAAGGGGGTGTAGCCGGTGAACCAGCAGGAGTTTTTGGCCCGGGTCTCGGCCCGGCTGGGTCGCACAAGCCCGGCAGAGGCCGGACGCCCCCAGTGGCAGCCCTCGGCGCCCCTGCCCAACATCGGCCCGACCGACCGGGAGGCGCTGGTGGAGCGGTTCGTGCTGGAGGCGGAGAAGCTCTCTACGAAGGTATACCAGGTCGCGAGCGAGGCCGAGGTGGCGCCCATGGTCGTGGCGATTCTCGGGGCCGAGGAGACCGGCACCGTGGTCCGCTGGCAGGACCCCACTCTGGAAGGTCTCGGCCTCGATGAGGTCCTGACCAACGCCGGCCACTGGGTGACCCCCTTCCGCCACGGGACGGAGAGCCAGCCCCAGCTGGAGCTGGCCGAGAAGGCGATCGCCGGCATCACCGGCGTCGATATGGCGATTGCCGAGACCGGCACCCTGGTGCTGGCCAGCAGCCGGATCGGCGAGCCGGATGCGCCGGGCCGGGGCCGCACCGTCAGCCTGCTCCCGCCGATCCACATCGCCGTGGTGCGCAAGGAGCAGATCGTCTACAGCACCCTCAGCCTCTTCCGCCGGCTGGCCGCTGCGGGGCCGCTGCCCTCGCAGGTCGCCTTTGCCTCGGGCCCCAGCCGCAGCGCCGACATTGAGAACGACCTGTCGATTGGGGTGCACGGCCCGAAAGAGGTTCACGTGATCCTCGTGTAGCAGAAACGAAGACGGCCTGCATTCCCCGGCAGCGGGGGATGCAGGCCTTTCTACTTCGAGCATCTCCAGCGGCGTGGGTCCGGTGGGCGGCGGGAAGGTCGCCGACTCCGCCGCCGGGCTCTCGCGGGTGCTGGTCTGGGTGCTTGACCTGACCTTCAGCGGAATGATCGGCATCGGCAGCCCGTCGGCGTGGGTCCCCTGGCCACCAGGCACGTGACATCTGCCTTCAGTGGCGGCGATCTGGCTCTTCTTCTGGTTGGCCAGGAACCGAAAGACCCACTCGTGCCGCTTCAGGCCCCGGGCCGCGGCAACCGCTTCCGCCATGGAAGCAAGGGCCACCCCCATGCCCCTACCTGCAGCGTGAAACAGGGGGAAAGCCCGAAAGCCACCGCCCAGGCCGATTCGCTCCGGAGAAAGACCGGGAAAGACCAAGAAAGACGGCGCCACAGCACCGCCACCCCTGCCAAAACCGAGATACTTCACACAGGTTCCCACCGGGAGGGGTATACCCGGCAAAAAGGGGTACCGAACCGCCTCCAGGAGACCGAAATGGCCCGATCGTCAGTTTTTGCACACCCCACAGTGAGGCTTTGTGGTCAAAAACTGACGATACTTCCCGGCCAACCTTCCCCACGGCCCGTTCTGACCCCCAAAACCCGCCTCACCTACCCCCGAGGGGTATGGTTTTACCCCCCTGCCCGGACCTGCCCGGCCCGTAAAGTCAGTTTTTGAACACGCCGCCCCGCTTCCGGGGTGTCAAAAACTGACGCAACGCAGCTGCCGACCTGGGAGAGGAACTTGGCCCGGGTATACTGCGACAGATCGTGGGTGCATTCGAGAGCCCTGGATCTTTATCCCGGAAGGCCAGCCGGAAGACCAGACCCGGCCCCCTGCAAGGGGGGGCGGGTTCTCTTTTCGCCCAGAGAGGCGTAGCAATTGCTTGACAGGACAGGCCGGCTCTGGCTAGACTAGGTACAAGACTAAACACCTTGTTTCCGATAGATTTACTCGGGTTTAGAGTGATGAACCCCGGAGCGGCACCCGCCCCGGGCCCTGTGACAGGAGGCTGGAAAACGTGCGTGTGGTCTCTTCGATTCAGGAGTTGATCGGCGGGACGCCCCTGCTGGAGCTGCGGCGCCTCAACAAGACACCCACCACCCATCTCTATGCAAAGCTGGAGTTCTTCAACCCGGGCGGCAGCGTGAAGGACCGGCTGGGGCTGGCCCTTATCGACGAGGCGGAGCGCAGCGGGGCGCTGAAGCCCGGCGGCACGATTATCGAGGCCACCGCCGGCAACACCGGCATCGGCCTGGCGCTGGCCGCCGTCGGGCGGGGCTACCGGGTCATCTTCTGCATTCCCGAGAAGTTCTCCGCCGAGAAGAAGGAGCTGATGCGGGCGCTGGGGGCAGAGATCGTCAGCACCCCCACCGCCGACGGCATGCTGGGCGCCGCCGCCCGGGCCGAGGAGCTGGCCCGCACGATTCCCGGCGCCTACTTCGCCCGGCAGTTTGAGAACCTGGCCAACCCGGCCGCCCACTACGCCACCACCGGGCCTGAGATCTACCAGGCGCTGGGCGGCAAGGTGGACGCCGTGGTGATCGGCGCCGGCACAGGCGGCACCTTCACGGGGGTGGCCCGCTACCTCAAGGAGCAGAACCCACAGGTGCGCTGCTGCATCGTGGAGCCCACCGGCTCGGTGCTCCGGGGCGGACAGCCCGGGCCGCACCGCACCGAGGGGATCGGGGTGGAGCAGATCTACCCGACCCTCGATATGTCGCTGGTGGACGAGATCTACACCGTCGCAGATGATGACGCCTTCGACATGGTCAAGGCGCTGGCGGCGGAGGAGGGGGTCTTGGCCGGCTCCTCGTCGGGCGCCGCCTGCTGGGCCGCCCTGCAGGAGCTGCGCCGCCACCCGGCCGGGGCGAACGTGGTGACCATCTTCCCGGACAGCTCCGAGCGCTATCTCAGCAAGCAGATCTACCAGGGAGGCATCTGAGCATGAAGATCGATACACGTCTGATCCACGCCGGCTTTGACTCCGACCCGTCCACCGGGGCGGTGACGGTGCCGATCTACCAGACCTCGACCTACAAGCAGGAGGCGGTGGGCAAACATAAGGGCTACGAGTACTCCCGCACGGGCAACCCGACCCGCGCCGTGCTGGAGGAGCTGATCGCCGACCTGGAGGGCGGGGTGCGGGGGCTCGCCTTCGCCTCGGGCCTGGCGGCGCTCTCCACCATTCTGATGCTCTTCGAGGCCGGCGACCACCTGATCATCGGCGACGATGTCTACGGCGGCACCTTCCGCCTGCAAGACAAGGTCTTCCGGCGCTTCGGCCTGGAGGCGACCTATGTGGACACCAGCCGGGCGGAGTCGGTGGCGGCGGCGATCCGGCCCAACACCCGGGCGCTCCTGATCGAGAGCCCCACCAACCCGCTGCTGAAGGTGACCGACCTGGACGCCATGGCGGCCCTGGCCCGGAGCCGGAACATCCTCCTGGTGGTGGACAACACCTTCATGACCCCCTACTGGCAGCGCCCGCTGGAGCTGGGGGCCGATATCGTCTGGCACAGCGCCACCAAGTACCTGGGCGGCCACAGCGACGTGGTGGGGGGGCTGGTGGTGGTCAGCGATTCGGCCTTGGGCGAGCGGCTCGCCTTCCTGCAGAACGCCGCCGGGGGTGTCCCCGGGCCGCAGGACGCCTTCCTGCTGATCCGCGGCATCAAGACCCTGGGGGTGCGCATGCGCCAGCACGAGGCCAACGCCCGCCAGATCGCCACCTTCCTGGCCAATCATCCACGGGTGCAGAGGGTCTACTACCCCGGCCTGCCGAATCACCCTGGAAAAGAGATCCAGAAGCGGCAGGCGGGCGGCTTCGGCGGCATGATCTCCTTCGATGTGGGCTCGGGGGAGGCGGCGGCTGACCTGCTCCGAAAGGTCCGGCTCTTCACCCTGGCAGAATCGCTGGGCGCCGTGGAGTCGCTGATCGAGGTCCCCGCCCTCATGACCCACGGCTCCATTCCGGTGGAGCGGCGCAACCAGCTGGGGATCACCGACGGATTGATCCGCATCTCGGTGGGCATTGAGGATGTCGAGGACCTGATCGCCGACCTGGACGGCGCCCTCGCCTGATCTCGGGCCGCCACCTCCGCCTAGGGGTAGGGGGTGGCACGGGCGATTTCCTCCCTTGGGGGAGTGGTTCGCGGCGGCAGGGGGAACTAGACTGGAGACGCCCAACTGGCGCTCCAAGCGCCGCGAAAGGAGATGGAGTCTATGCGACGCCGCCCCCCGTGGATCCTGGCGATCCTGCTGATCACGACCCTGCTCCTGTCTGCCTGCGGCTCCGAAAGCATCCAGCTGACGATCATAAGCGCCCCCAGCAACAAGATGCCCTTCCACGTCGCCCTCTACGGGGGGGATCCTGCCAAGCTGGAGCCGGGGCAGTCTACCAGGGAGAGCATACAGGTCAAGGACTCGCTCGACGAGGTGGTGGTCGAACTGTGGATCTCCAGATCCGGGATCTCGCTGGACAAGATCACGGGGGTGGTGAAGGGGGACTCCGTTGACGTCGTCATTACGGAGACGTCGCCGAACCGCTTCACGGCCAGTTGGAAGTAAGGGCCGAACCAACCCTGGGGAACCGGTCCGCCCACTGTGCGCCGGAAGGGATTTTTTGAACGGAACTTTCCGCTGCGGGAACCGTCTATTCATTGGTTCCGCAACGGGAGGATGACCATGAATATACCAGCCCGCCGCTACCTGGCCCTTCTGGCCCGCTACCTGAAGCCCCAGTGGTCCCGGGTGGTCCTGCTCAGCCTGCTGCTGGGCGGGACCATTGGCCTGCAGCTCTACAACCCGCAGATCCTCCGGCGCTTTCTCGAGGTCGCCACCGGCGAGGTCGAGGGGGGCTCGCTGGCGTCGATGGCGGTGCTCTTTATCGCGCTGGCGCTGCTTCAGCAGCTGGTGACCGCCCTGGCCCGCTATGTGGGGGAGCAGGTGAGCTGGTCTGCGACCAATGAACTGCGGGCCGACCTGGCGGCCCATTGTTTAAAGCTGGACCTCTCCTTTCACAAGCGCCGCACCCCGGGAGAGATGGTGGAGCGGATCGACGGCGATGTGACCGCTCTCTCCAACTTCTTCTCCCAGATGGTGATCGACCTGGCCTCCAACGTGATCTTAATGGTAGGCGTGCTGGCGCTCCTCTTCCGGGAGGACTGGCGGGCCGGACTGACCATGACCCTCTTCGCCGGTTTTACCCTCTACCTGCTGAGCGCGGTTCAGGCCTGGGCGGTGCCAATCTGGACAGAGCAGCGGCAGGCCACCGCCGAGTTCTTCGGCTTCGTGGGCGAGACGCTGGGCGGCACCGAGGCGATCCGATCGGCGGGAGCGGTGGGCCACGTGATCCACCGGTTCCAGCGGATGATCCAGTCGCTCTACCAGACCAACGTCCGCTCCGGCATGACCGGGGCGGTGATGTGGGGCTCCTCCCAGGCGGTTGTCGCCCTGGGCCGCTCCATCGCCATGGGGTTGGGCGCCTATCTGTACTTCGGCGACGCCATCACCGCCGGCACCGTCTACCTGATCTTCCACTACACCGAGCTGCTGCGCCGGCCGCTGGAGCAGATTCGCACCCAGCTGCAGGACCTGCAGAAGGCGGGCGCCTCCATCGGCCGGGTGGAGGAGCTGACCGCCACCCGTTCCAAGGTGGAGGACGGCCCCGGCGTCCCCCTGCCTGCGGGGCCTCTGGCGGTGAGCTTTCAGAGCGTTACCTTCGAGTACGATCCGGGCGATCCGGTGCTCTCGGCGATCTCGCTGGAGCTGAAGCCGGGCGAGGTGCTGGGGCTGCTGGGGCGGACCGGCAGCGGCAAGTCGACCCTGGCCCGCCTCCTGCTCCGCTTCTACGACCCCACCGCCGGGACGGTGCTGCTGGGGGGCGTCAACCTGAAGGAGTGCACCCTGCGGGGGCTGCGCCGCCGGGTCGGCTTTGTGACCCAAGATGTGCAGCTCTTCGCCGCCTCGATTCGGGACAACCTGACCTTCTTTGATCCGACCATTCCGGATGCGCAGATCACAGCGGTGCTGGAGGAGTTGGGGCTGGGGCCCTGGCTCCACTCGCTGCCCCAGGGGCTCGACACCCAGCTGGAGTCGGGGGGCGGGGGCCTCTCCGCCGGCGAGGCGCAGCTGCTGGCCTTTGCCCGGATCTTCCTCTTTGACCCCGGCCTGGTGATCCTCGATGAGGCCTCCTCCCGGCTGGACCCCGCCACCGAGACGCTGGTGGAGCGGGCGGTCACCCGGCTGCTGGCGGGCCGCACCGCGATCATCATCGCCCACCGGCTGGTGACGATCCAGCGGGCCGACTCGATCGTGATCATGGAAGATGGCCGGATTCTGGAGCACGGTGACCGGGCGGCCCTGGCCCACGACAAAAACTCCCGGTTCGCGCACCTTTTGCGCACCGGGATGGAGGAGGTGCTGGCGTGAGCACCTGGCGCTTTCTCTGGCGGCTGATCACCTACCGCCCCTGGCTCTACCTGACCAACATCATCCTCTGGATCGGGGTCCACAGCCTGCCGGCCCTCACCGGCCTCTTCACCAAGCACTTCTTCGATGCGCTGACCGGGAGCGCCGCCGCCCGCGCCGGGGTCTGGACCGCCATTGCCCTCTTGATGGCGGTGGCCCTGGGCCGCTTCGCGGTGATCAGCATGGGCATCTTCACCTCGGTCACCAGCCGGAACTACATGGCCGGCCTCTTGCGCCGGAACCTGCTGGAGCGGGTGCTGGAGCGGCCTGGCGCCGCCGCCCTGAACGAGTCTCCCGGCGAGGCGCTCACCCACTTCCGCGACGACGTGGGGCAGGCGGAGGATGCCGCCGACTGGCTGCTCGATGTGATCGGCATGGTCACCTTTACCGCCAGCGCCCTGACCATGCTGCTGCAGATCAACGCCCGGCTGACCGCCCTGGTCTTCCTGCCCCTGGTGGGCGTGGTGATCATTACCCGGCTGGCGGGCAACCGGCTGGAGCAGACCCGGCGGGTCAGCCGGGGCGCCACGGCCAAGGTGACCGGCCTGATCAGCGAGATGTTCGGGGCGGTGCAGGCGGTGCAGGTGGCGGGGGCGGAGGACCGCATGATCGACCACTTCCGCCGGCTCAACGACCAGCGGCGGGTCACCATGCTCCGGGACCGGCTCCTGACCCAGCTGGTGGAGTCGCTCTCGGGCAACACCGCCTCGCTGGGCACCGGCCTGATCCTGCTGATGGGCGCCCAGTCGATTCAGGGCGGTCGGCTCTCGGTGGGCGATTTCGCCCTCTTCGTCTACTACGTGACCGTGGTCTCCGACTTCACCCAGTTCATCGGCCGCTGGCTGGCCCACTACCGCCAGACCGGCGTCTCCGTCGACCGCATGGTGGCGCTGCTCCAGGGCGCTCCGCCCGAGAGGCTGGCGCAGCACCGGCCGATCTACCTTCGGGGTGGCGCCCCCGAGCCCGAGCCGCCGGCCAGGGCGGGGGTGGATCCGCTGGAGACCCTGACGGTCACCAACCTGAGCTACCTGTACCCCGAGACCGGCCGGGGAGTGGAGGGGGTAGACCTGACGCTCCGCCGGGGCTCCTTCACGGTGATTGCCGGGCGCATCGGGGCCGGCAAGACCACGCTCCTGCGCACCCTCATGGGGTTGCTGCCCGCCCGGTCGGGCGAGATTCGCTGGAACGGCCAGGTGGTGGCCGATCCCTCCAACTTCTTTGTACCGCCCCGCTGCGCCGCCACCCCGCAGGTGCCGCTGCTCTTCAGTGAGACGCTTCAGTCCAACATTCTCATGGGGATTCCCGAGCAGCGGGCCGACATTCCCCGGGCGGTCCGCTCCGCCGTGATGGAGCGGGACCTGGCGGTGATGGAGCAGGGGCTGGAGACCCTGGTGGGCACCCGCGGCGTTCGCCTCTCGGGCGGTCAGATTCAGCGGGCCGTCGCCGCCCGCATGTTCGTGCGGGAGCCCGAGCTGCTGATCTTCGACGACCTCTCCAGCGCCCTCGACGTGGAGACGGAACGGATTCTCTGGGAGCGGGTCTTCGAGCGGGCCGACGTGACCTGCCTGGTGGTCTCCCACCGCCGGGCGGCGCTGCGCCGGGCCGATCAGATCATTCTCCTGAAAGAGGGCCATGTGGTAGACCGGGGGCGGCTTGACGAACTGCTCGCCCGCTGCCCCGAGATGCGGGAGCTGTGGCAGAGCCAGGAGAACGGGGAGCCGGCCTAGCGGAGGACGACGGGGATCTGGTCCATCAGCGACCAGGCCCCGTCTTTCATGTCGTAATCGCCGATCTCGATCAGGTAGGAGCCCGACGCGACCCCGGTCAGGTCCAGGTCGAGCACGAAGCTGCCCCAGTCGGGCCCCATGCCGCCCGCGGCGATGGTCGGCTTCTCCAGCACCACCTTGCCCGCCTCGGTGACCAGCCGCGCCACCACCGTGCCCTCAAAGAGCCCGGCGGCGAAGCCGCTCACCCGGACCTGCGGCCCGAGGGTCGCCCCTGCCGCCGGTTCGACCAGCACGCCCCGCGAGCCCGCGGGGAGGGGGACCTCCGGCAGGTTGTGGGGGTTCTTGAACGCCGGCAGCCACCCGTACTGCAGATGGAACCGGACCGGCAGGTCGGTGGCGGGGATCGAGCCCAGCGCAAAGGGCTGGGTTGTCTGATTCCGGCTCACGCACCCGAAGCGGGCGGTGACGATGACCTCGTTCTGTTCGACCCGGGTGTCGTCGGGCCAGAAGTCGATGGAGACCTGCTCCGGGCAGACCGCCGGGGGAGAGACCAGCAGGTAGGTGCGGTCGCCGAAGCGCTTCGCCACCCCTACCGGGACCTGGCGGAACCGCTCCACCCAGGCGCGGACCTCCTCCGGGAGTGCGGCGGCGTCCTCTCGACGGTACTCCATGACCGGCTCCTCAGCCGGAGCGCTCTGCTCTGGTGGCGCCGGGGGCGGGTCCGAAGGGGCCGGACTGGCGGGCTGGCCGGCACAGCCGGCCAGCAGCAGGGCCAGTACCAGGAAACCGGCAGCAATCTGTCTCATGGTGATCAGCCTCCGCAAGGGTAAACGCAGACCCCTACCCTTTCGTTACGGCCGCGTCTCCTGTTCCAACCGGGTGAGCCAGGCGAGCGCTTCATCGGCGGTGGCGCCGCACATCTCTTCGCTGGGGCGGAGTTGGACGCAGACAGCCGGACGCTCCGGCAGGCCAAAGAGCTTGCAGCGTCCGTCGCTGGTCAGTTGGACGCAGGGCACCCCCGCCGGTTTACCGTCTGGCATGCCGGGGATGGGGGTGGAGATTGATGGAGCGATACAGCAGGCTGCACAGCCGGCGCGACATTCGATGGCACTCACCTCCGCTTTCCATTTCGATTCTGGGGTCCATTCTACAGGGGAACCCCCGCTCCTGCACGGGGGCGACCCGCTTCACATAACCTGGAAGCGAGGGGGGCAGACCGGCCTTCCGTGACAGTCCAGGTAAAAGGAGCGATGCAGGTTGTTCTTCGGTTTCTCTGGGAAGACCCCTGCGGTTTCGCCCTTCGTCGGCGCCCAGGCCGGTGCCGATGACAATTTCCTCGTCCCCGGCGCAGCCAGCTACCCATCGGCCAATGCCACCGTCTACCGTGTCTACGAGTACGCCCTGCCTGTCACTACCGTAGCCACCGTTCCGTCGGCTTTTCCGACCAATGTGGCAAATCCCGGCATCGCCGCCTACCCAGGCGCCGCTCCGTTCTGGGGCGTGTAAACACCTGCAGCAGAAGGTCACCCGCCAGGGGTGGCCTTCTTATTCCGGGCATCGGACTGCCGCGGCTATGTCCGTGGAGACCCTGCCCCTTCTCGCGAAAAAAAACTTTCGGGTAACCCCCTGAAACGAAGCGGGCGGTTCGAATGGTCTAACGAAGGACTTGGTTACGGGAGGGAACTCGAATGAAGCGCAGATCCAGTTCCATATGGCGCAGGGCACTTGCTGTGGTGACAGCCGTTCTGGTTGCAGGCGTTCTTGTCATCCCCGCTGCCATTGCGGACACAGTGGCGCCCGCTGAGCCGGCTACAATCAGCGTCTCCCCCACGACATCGAATAACGGCCAGGTTACAGTCTCATGGAGTGCCTCTGCCGGGGCAGCCTACTATCAGGTATTCCGGTACCATGGCACGGGGACCCCGACTGCCGACGCAGTTACATATCTGGCGAATACCACGAACACCTACTACATCGACCAGGTGCCGAACGATGGCTACTATAAGTACGCGGTCATGGCGGTGGATAGCGCCGGCAACGCCAGCGATGCCAAGGGCTGGCCGCAGGTGACCGTCAACTACCTCACCAACGGGTCGAACGTGGCCTCCGACACCACGGCGCCGGCCAAGCCGACCAATCTGACCGCCACGGCTCTGGGCGGGGGGCACGTTGGCCTGAGCTGGCACGCCCCGGAGGGCGCTTCTGACCTCTGGCGCTACCTGATCTACCGCCAGGCTAACAACGGGCCCCGAGAGATGATCGGCTATGTCTACGTAAGCTCGTCGGTCAACTTCTTTGCCGACACGCTGACGGACGACCGCCTGTACACGTACGACGTGGTGGCGCAGGACCTGAGCGGCAACACCGGCCCCGCCTCTGACACCGCCCAGATCACCTTCGATCTGGTTGCTCCCCTGGTCCAGATTACCAGCCCGGCTGAAGGGACCGTCTACCGGAGTGAGGGCTTCCTGCCGGTTACCTTCACGGTCACCGAAACCGGCTCCGGCTATGATCCCGATGACGTGGTGATCGCCGTCTACGGAGGCCAGCTCCCCTCGCCGGTGATCGATCTGTCCGTTCTACCGGAAGGGATTCACCCGGTGACGGTGACCGTGACCGACCGTGCCGGCAACGCCGGCGCCAATCAGGTCAACCTGGTCATCAGTGACAGCACCCCGGCCAATGCGCCGTTGATGCTGACACCCTCTGGCTTCACCGACAGCCTGGAGCTGACCATTGACTGGGCCGCCCCTGCTCAGGCGGGCGTCACCTCTTACAACGTCTACCGGATTGACGCCGACGGGCAGCAGATATTGGCAGGTTCCACCCCTGCCTCTACCCTGTCGCTTACAACCACTGTACCAGATGAAGGCCGCTACCGGTTCTTCGTGGTGGCCCAGTATGGGGATTCTCAGGGCGCCTCGTCAGCCACCGCCGCCATCGTGGTGGACCAGACCGACCCCGTGGTCACCATCACCTCGCCGGAGCATGGCAAGAGCTATGCGGCGACCGATGGCAGCATCCCGGTCACCTTCAGCGTAAGCGATGATGCCAGCGGCAGCGAGACCGGCTCGATTGCGATGCGGCTCGACGGGAAGCTCTTCACGGGCACTCAGATTGACCCGACCCTTCTGAAGTCCGGTGACCATACCTTCAAGGTGACCGTCACCGACCTGGCCGGCAACGGAGCCTCTGCCATCGCTCGCTTCACCGTGACCGGCTCCGGCGGCGGCGATGATGATGACGATGATGACGACGATGATGATGATGACCGTGATGAGGACGAGGATGAGGATGAGGACGACGATGATCGCGGCCGCGGGCGCGGGCGTGGCAACGGCGCCTTCATGCCGAACCTGACCTTCGATGTCTCGGAGGAGCTGCAGGAGGAGATTATCGAGACCCTGAGCGGAATGAAGAACCTGCAGGGTTTCCACCACGGCCACTACAAGGCGCTTATGGCCAAGGCCAAGGCGGGCGCATGGCGCTCCTTCGTCCTGCACATCTACAAGCACACGCCCAGGCACATTCCGGAGGCGGCGACTGAGCTTCTGGAGATGCTTGATGCCGACGACCTGGATATCGACCCCCGCCGGATTCCGGACAGCGAGATCGAAGGCTTGGGGAACGGCAAGTCCAAGGGCAAGGGGCGGTAGTCCGCTGACATAGAAAAAGTCCTCCTGCTATGCAGGAGGGCTTTTTCGCGATCGAGGGGTCCCCCCCAACCTGAGCGACCGGCTGCAGCCGCAGTCGGTCGTTTCAGTTCACGGCGACGACCGCTCGCCCGTGGCAACAGATTCCTAGTAGTACTCCGTTATCGACTTCCAATTCAGAGAACCTGTACCGCCACCTCTTTACGAGCACAAGCCCAATAAGCCCCTGCTGGCGCTGCTAACAGGAGCGTAGCAACTATAGAGTTGAGTTT
>JBMONB010000178.1:0-3930 GCA_049325315.1 Bacillota bacterium
TCCTTCCACCGTCAACGACAAAGGGAGCGGCAAAGCCGCCCCCTTAGGTTTCTGTTGCCCAAAATGCTACCACTGTTACCACAAGCATTTTGCGCCTATGCACTTGACGAGACTTAGGAAATCAGGCCCACACTCGTGGGGCTCCCCTTTCCCCATTGATGGAAAGGCAAGCTACTTCCAGTTCAGAACGCCATCGATCCGCTGGTCGCCGATCTGAACGTTCTCCAAAACGAGGCCCTCCACATTCTCGAGAATGACCGGGTTCGGGTCGGTGACCTGCCGGATCTGGATGTTCCGCAGCCTCAGCCCCTGGAGCGGGTAGCCCTTCGGCGCATGCACCTCCAGCACCTTCCCGGTGCTCTCGACGACCATATCCTCGAAGACCAGGTCCTTGTAGACCGCTGGGTAGTAGCCGCCCAGATCCCCCGGGTAGTTCAGCTGGAACCAGATCAGCCGCTCAAACGACTCGACCGTCATGTTCCGGACCCGAATATGCTCCACCACACCGCCACGCTCCGGGCTGCCCTTGAACCGAACCGCAGCGCTCCCCTTCCGGAGGATGTTGTCGGTGAAGAAGACGTGGCGAATGGAACCGGACATCTCGCTGCCGAGGGCGATCCCGTCCTCGCCGCCCATGTCGTTGTGGTGGACCACAATATACTCGCTAGGCCGTGCGGCACGGCGGCCGTCGTAGTCGCGGCCGGACTTGATCACCACCCCGTCATCGCCGGTCCGGAAGAGGCAGTTCTCCACGACAGCGTAGGTGCAGGAGTCGAGGTCGACGCCGTCGTTGTTGGGCCACATGGAGTCGATCCGAACGCCGCGGATGCTGACATGATCGCAGAAGATCAGGTGGTTCACCCAGAACGGGGAGTTCTCGACGAGGTACTCCGTGAGCAAGACCCGCTGGCAGTTAAAGAACTGGATCATGGAAGGCCGCAGATAGGTGCCCTCCGCGAAGACCCGCTGCTCGACCGGCACCCCCCGGGCGCCCAGCACCCGGATCCGCTGCTGGTCCTCGCCCTGGAGCTTGTGCCAGGCGTGAAAACCGCTCTCCCGGTTCCCGTCGATCGTCCCCCTGCCGCTTATGGCCACATCGTGCACACCGTTGGCGTAGATCAGCGGCGAGTAGGTCATCAGCTCGGTCCCCTCCCAGCGGGAGCGGACCACCGGCAGGTAGTCGCCGGGATCGGGGCTGAACAGCAGGGTGGCGCCCTCAGCGAGATGCAGGTCGACATAGCTCTCGAGGTGGATTGGACCCTTGCTGTACCAGAGGCCGGCGGGCAGTACCACCCGACCGCCGCCCCCGGCGCTGGCCTTGCGAATGGTCTCCAGAATGGCCGGCCGGGCGTCGGTCTTGCCATCGCCCACGGCGCCGTAATCGGTGACCACGTATGTGCGATCGGGAATCGACGGCCGCTCAATGGCCTGGAGAATCTGCGAGGCCAGGTTCCAGTCGGCCTGGGTATTGAGTGGATCGGCAGCAGACATGAAATCACTCCTTCCTCGATGAGGGCGGGGCGCCGCTACACCTGTGACCGGTGGACCTCGACCTGGGCAAGCTTCTCATAGAAGCGAATGATCGCCCCGTGGTCCAGCTCCCCCATACCGTCGACCCGCAGCGCCTGAAGGATCTCCATGATCTGCGCGGTGAGCGGCAGGGGCACGCCCACCTCGTGGGCGGCGGAGAGCGCATTGGCCAGGTCTTTGATATGCAGGCTGATGCGGAAGCCCGGGTTGAACTTGCGGTCCAGGGCCAGCGGGGCCTTGGCATCGAGCACGGTGCTGCCCGCCAGCCCCCCGCGGATCGCCTTGTAGACCAGTTCCGGATCAACGCCCGCCTTGGTCGCCAGCACCAGCGCCTCGGACATGGCGGCAATGTTCAGCGCCACGATGATCTGGTTGGCCAGCTTGGTCACGTTGCCCGCCCCCACGTCGCCCACCCGCACCACAGAGGCGCCCATGCATGTGAGAACCGGCAGGGCCTGCTCAAAGTCATCCGAGTGACCCCCCACCATGATCGAGAGGGTCCCGTCGATCGCCTTTGGCTCGCCGCCGCTCACCGGGGCGTCCAGGAAGCGGATGGACTTGGAAGCCAGGGCTGTCCCGACCTCCCGGGCGACCATCGGGTCGATGGAGGACATATCGACCACCAGCGTTCCCGGGCGGGCGCCCTCGATCACGCCGCCGGGGCCCAGAATGGCAGCCTTCACGTGGGGCGAGTTGGGCAGCATGGTGATCACGAGGTCGCACCGCTGGGCCACCTCGGCGGGCGAGCCGGCGACCTCTGCCCCGGCCGCCGCCACCTCGGCCACCGCCTGCGGGACGATGTCGTAGACCACAAGTTGATGCCCCGCCTTGAGCAGGTTCCGGCTCATGGGCCTTCCCATGATCCCCAGACCGATAAAGCCAATGCGCTTCATTCTGTAACGCCTCCCATCGTTTCAGGTGAGTTGGCAGCCGTATTCCTTGATCCAGCCGAGCGAGGCCAGGGTGTCGGGTTGGGGAATGTACTCCCCGGAGACGTACCCCTGGTAGCCCAGGCGGTCGATCTCCGCAAACAGGAACGGGAAGTTCAGCTCACCGGTGCCAGGCTGGTGCCGCCCGGGATTATCGGCGATCTGAATATGGGCGATCTTGCTGATGTGCTCCCGCAGGGTGGGCGTAATGTTCCCTTCTTCCCGCTGGGCGTGGTAGATGTCGTACTGCAGGTAGAGGTTGGACCGCCCTGCCTGAGCGATCAGATCGAGCCCCTGCCGGGTTGTGTTCAGGACAAAGCCGGGAATGTCATAGTGGTTGATCGGCTCCACCACCAGGCTGAGACCCGCCTCACCCAGGGCGTCGGCGGCAAAGGAGAGGTTCTCCGCCAGCGTCTGCCAGTGCTCCGCCGGGGAGAAGTCGGGGGATGCCTTGCCCGCCAGGCAGTTGAGGCGGGGCACGCCAAGCGCCTGCGCATAGGGGATCGCCCGCTTCACGCCGGCGCGAAACTCCTCGACCCGGCCCGGGTTCGCAGCGATCCCGCGCTCCCCGGCCGCCCAGTCACCGCTGGGCAGGTTGAACAGGACCACCTGCAGCCCGTTGGACTCGACTAGCTCCACGAGCTGCTCCGGGCTGTACTCATAGGGGTGAAGAAACTCCACGTACCGGAACCCAGCCTGCCTGGCCGCCGCGAAGCGCTCCAGGAACGGAACCTCGGTGAACAGCATGGTCAGGTTGGCCGCGATCTTCGGCATGGCCCGTGCCTCCTCTCGGTGGATATCTGCCGGAACCTACGCCTCCTTCACCCAGGCGTGGTCCGGGTCGTCGTTGGGCCGCATCGACCGGTGGGTCCGTCCGGCGATGGCCCAGAGGTAGTAGACCTGGTAGCCTGGCGCCGCCGCCACGGGGTGGTAGCCCCGGGGCAGAATGGTCACGTCGCCGTCGAGAATCCTGTAGGCGGTGTCCATGCTGCCGTCTTTGGTGTACAGAACCTGAACGGCGAAGCCCTGCTCCGGCTCGATCTTGAAGAGGTAGGCCTCCTCCATCTCGGACTCGACCGGCGGGCTCTCCACATCGTGCTTGTGGGGCGGGTAGCTCGACCAGTTGCCCCGGGCGTTGAAGGTCTCGCCCACGACGAGGTGATCGGCCTCCACGTTGTCGGCGATAATATCCTCCACCCGGCGCTGAAAGAGGTCCCGGCCGCGCTGGTGGATCACCACCTGGTCGGGCGTGATCACCTGAACCTTGCCCGGCCGGGTGCTGGGCGCCCGGCAGAGGGCGATCTCCACCGGCCCCTCGCCGGTGACGGCGTAGCCCGTCTGGCCGGGGAGGTAGACCGCATGAGCGCTGCCCTCGAAGACGCTCCCGCGCCCGCCGAGCACGCCCAACTCCACCCCGCCGGCCATAATGCGGGCCTTGCCGGACAGGATCACCAGGGCGACCTCCTCGGCC
>JBMONB010000179.1:0-3881 GCA_049325315.1 Bacillota bacterium
CGAAGGACTTTCAGGGCACTGACCCAGCGAGACATGATAGATTTGCCGGGGGTGGACCAGGTGGGACATCCAAGGCACACCATACCACGGTATCTGAAGAGTCTGACCGACTCTTCCCTACCGCCCCTTTTTTCTCTCGCAAAGAGACTCACTCTTCGGCCAAATGGACCAACTCATCGAGTCAGTAATGAGGATGAAGACAAGAGAAATCGGGAGAAAAACGGAGCTTGATCCGTCAGGATTGAGATAGATTAAGAAATAAATGATATCACTCCCACAAAGGAATGTTTGGTAATCTGCGTAATCATGAAAATCTGCGTAATCTGCGGTAAGAATAGCCTCTTAGTCCGCCGCACCGATCGCCGCTGTAGCCCGGGCGGTTTTGGCATCGAGGTTCCAGGAGTAGATCATGGCGATCAGCACGATGCCGACGCCCATCAGGAAGGGGACGACGGGGCCGAACCACTCCCAGAGCACCCCGCCGGCGATGGGGACCGAGACGCCGAAGATGTGGTTGATGGTGGTGCCGGTCGCCAGCGAGGCGGAGAGCTTCTCCTTGGGAATGATCCGCCCGGCGTGGGTGGAGATGGCGATGTCGAAGCCTGTCAGCACGTTGTCCACCACGAAGAGGCCATAGAGGATATAGGGTTCGCGGATCAGGGCGTATCCGAGGAATACCAGCGCCACGGCTGCATAGTTGAGGGAGAGCGCACGCTGTTCTCCCACCTTGTCGATGATGCGGCCGATCAGGGGTCGGGTAAAGATCGCCAGGGTGGAGATGATCATCAGCAGGGTGACCATGGTGGTGACCGGGGTGCCGTGGAGTTTGACCAGGGCGTAGGAGGCGAAGGTGAGCACGATGTGTCGCCGGGCGCCCGAGAGGAGCGTTAAGATGTAATAGGAGCGGTAGCGCCAGTCGAAGACGAAGCCCGAGCGCTTCGTGGTCTCGGGGGCGGGGGTGATCAGGAGGGCAACGGCGGCGCCGGCCAGGCCGATAATGCCGAAGATCAAGAAGTACTGCCGGTAGGTGAAGAGGTGGCTGGAGAGGAGGACCAGGACCATGCCGAGCATGGTGCCGGCGGCGGCGGCGCTGTTGATCTGGCCCAGGCGGCGGGCCCGGTCGCCGACCTCGGTGGTCCGGATTACCATGGAATCCTGGACCACAAACCACATGTGAAAGCCCACCGACTGGACCAGGGTGGCGATCACCAGGTCGCCGTAGCTGCCCGATCCGGCGTAGAGCCAGATGCCGGCTGCGATCATGCCGCCCGAAAGGGCGTAAAGCCGCTCATCGCGAATAAACGCCATGGCCGCCAGCAGGAACATGGCCAGCAGGCCGGGAACCTCACGAATCCCTTCCAGCAGGCCGTAAAGGCCCGGGGTGATGCCCACCTCTTCCACGGCAAAGTTGCTGAAGACGGATCGGTAAACGCCAAACGTAAGATTGAGCATGAAACTGGACAGCATGATAATGGTGAGTAAGCGGCCCTGCTTCGCAAATGACGGCAACGCGTTCCATCTCCTTCGTCCTATGAACCTGCCATGCAGATGACAGATGAATAAGTATACGGCGCCGCCTCACCATCCCCTCCTTCATCCGGAGCAGGTGTGGAAAGGCAGTGTGCCGAACTGTCGGCATAGGGGTATCGGGCCCAAGATCCAGAGAATAGAGGTGCGTCTTGGAATGTACGTGATCCGTCCGGTTAAGGTGACGGTCCGGGGGAAGGAGTTCCAGCGCGATGTGGTCGATCATCCCGGGTCGGTCTGCGTGCTGGGGCTGACACATGAGGACAAGATCATCTTCGTGCGGCAGTACCGCCCCGGCATGGGCCGGGAGAGTCTGGAGCTGCCCGGGGGGCGCAGGCGGCCCGACGAGGCGCCGGAGGATGCCGCCCGGCGGGAGATGGAGGCGGAGACGGGCTTCCGGCCTGCGGGGCTGGATTTGATTGGCCGGTTCTACCCCTCCCCGGGGTACACCTCGGAAGAGGTCTGGTGCTTTGTCTGCCAGCAGATGGCCCCGGGGCAGATGCACTTCGACGAGTCCGAGGAGATGTCGGTGGAGTTCCTGGATTACTCCGATGCGGTGGAGGCGGTGCGCTCCGGCCAGATTGTGGATGCCCGGTCGATCATCGCCCTGTTGCGATGGGGTGACGGGATCTTTGGCGGCCTGAAGTCCACCCGCCGCACCTATTAAGTCGAGCCGCAGGGACGAAAGGGTCCGGACAAGAAACGTCGAGTTTCGACAGATATTTCCTCCCAGAGAGGCGCCCTTGCCGGGGCGCTTCTCGACATTGCAGGGGGTCAGTCCGGAGGGCAGATAGCTGGAAGCTACGAGTGACAAGGGGTATGCCGGGGCGCGGAATTTGGCGAACGAAAAGTGGAGCCTGCCGCCACGGGTCGCGGGAGTTTTCTCCCATGGCATGGTTACACTAGAGCTATCGCTCTAAGGCGCCGCACGGGAGCGCCGACTTATCGGGGGGTTCATTATGGAAGCTGTCCTCGGCCTGGTGCGTCATCCTGGGAATGACGCCCTGTTCAGAGCCATTGAGATGTCGCTGCTGGCCACGTTGGCGGGCCAGCCGATGCACATTCACGCGGAGGGGCTGCGGGGCACGGGCAAAACGACGATCATGCGCACCGTCCGCCGGGTGCTGCCCCGCATCCGCCGGATCAAGGGATGCCTGTACAACTGCGATCCTGCCGCCCCGCACTGCCCGGTTCACCGGGCCCTGGCGGCCCATCAGGTGGCCGAGCTGGGCGATGAGTGGGTGCCCATGCCCTTTCTGGAGATCTCTCACTCCGCCAAGATCGGTACGGTGGTGGGCTCCATTGACCTGGGCCGGCTGGTCAGCCCGACGCAGCCCGAGGCGGCCCTGCTGCCGGGCACCATTCCCCAGGCGCACCGCGGGGTGATCTTTGTCGACGAGATCAACCGCCTGGCGGAGACATCGCCCGAGCTGGCCGATGTGCTGCTCGACGTTATGGGCACCAAGCCGGGTCGGGTGCAGATCGAGGAGACGGGGCTGCCGGGGGTGGAGCTGCCGGTCCATGTTTCGGTCTGGGCGGCCTCCAACCCCGACGAGGACCCGGGCCCGCTGGAGGAGATCCGGCGGCAGCTCTCCGACCGCTTCGACTTCGCCATCTACACCGACCGGCCCGGGGAGGCGGAGGTGGTGGAGCAGATCCTGGCACTGGCAGAGCGGGGCGGTACCCGGCCCCCCGCTCTGGCGGAGACGCAGGCGGAGCTGTGGCGGACCCGGCTGAACCTGCGGGCGGCGGAGCTGCGCAGGGTGGAGCTGCCCGACCCCATGCGGCAGCAGGTGGCGGGGCTTTACAGCAAGTTCGACCTGGAATCGCTGCGGGCGGTGCAGGCGATCCAGTCGGGGGTTCGCCTCTCGGCCTGCCTGGAGAACCGGGTGGAGGCGGTGGCCGACGACCTGCACCGGGTGGTGCCCATGGCGCTGCGCCACCGGGTCGACCCGGAGACGATCCGCAAGATCTCGGCCTACCTGGCGGGCGGCGGCGAGAAGGGGGACGGGCAGGCCACCGCGGCCCGGGGCCGCTTCCCCGGCCTCTCCTTTGGCGGGGTGGTGGCGGAGGCGGCGCCTCCCCGCACCCCGACTCCTCCGGCGGGCGCCGGAGCGGCTTCGACCTGGCCGACGCAGCACCCGCCCCGGCCCCAGTCGCCGGCGCCTCGGGATCCACAGCAGCAGCAGCCGGCGGGCGCCCAGGCCCCGGCGCCCCGGCCCCGGCAGCAGCAGGGGGCCGCCGGCGGGGGGGACTCTGAGTCGTGGCTGCGCCGGACCCTCTCGCAGCTGGGGCTAAGCCGCCCCGGGGAGCAGGGGGGCTCCGGCGGGCAGCTGGGGAGGGCGGGCGGGCTT
>JBMONB010000180.1:0-3863 GCA_049325315.1 Bacillota bacterium
GACGGGTACAACGTGGCGGCCAGGTGCTCTTCCAATCTAACCCGACACGCTTCCAATTCATGTTGCTTCATAAGAAGCCTTTCGCGACTGGATCTTAGATTCCTGCTAACGGAGTACTACTAGTAACCGACGTGAGGTGGAAACGAGTGATTATCCGACCGATGGCGCTGCTGCTGCTGGCCTCCTTGCTCCTGGCCGCCTGCAGCGCCCCTGCGAAGAATCCGGCCCCGATAAATGGGACGAACCCGCCCCCCGCCCAGTCTGAGAAACCCGCCCAGCCGGAGAAGCCGGCCGAGGCGCCCTCTCAGCCCGCTGCCAGCGCCTTTGAGCGGGTCCAGGTCAAGGCCGGCGAACCGCTGCCTGGCGTTGGGATCTACCTGGTCGATATCGCAACGGGGGCGGCTGACGGGTGGAGACCGCTGTCGCAGCAGCCCCACCTGCGCTACACGGTGAGCGACGACAACCGGTTCATCGGGGTGCGGGCGGAGGGGGAGACCTTCCTGATCGACCGAAGAAGCGGAAAGGTCTCGGCCCAGGTGGGCGAGCTGCTGGATGCCCGGGCCGGGCGAACCCTGCTGGTGGAGCCGGAGAAGGGCTCGATCTCCAACCGGTATGTGGTCCTGAATGAGGAGCAGACAGAGGTCGCCCGCTTCAAGCTGCCCGGGTGGGGCGCCAGCGCCCAGGGGCTGCTCTCGCCCGATGGGAAGAAGGCGCTGGTCAGCACCTATACCCCGCAGCAGCAAACCGCCTTCCTCTACCTGGCCGATGTCACCACCGGCGAGGTGGAGGAGTTGGCCACCATGACGGCCAGTCAAGACCTGGAGCTGTTCAGTGCCGGCCTCACGCCGATCCCCGGCGCCCGTGAGACTCTCTACACCCTGACAAACCACCGGAAGGGAGGAAGAGGCGAACTGGGCTTCTCGACCCTGGTGAGGCGGTTCGACTGGCAGGGGAAGCTCCTGCTGGAGAAAGCGGGGGACGGCCGTGCGGGCGACCTCTCCCCCGACGGCGCCTACCTGCTCTGGCACAGCGAGGTGGCCGGCTACCCCGGGGCGGTGGGCCCGGCCGACCTGAGAGATGGCTCCGCCCTGTTCCGGGCCAAGGTCTTCACCCTGACCTCCCCCTGGATCGCAGACGGGTCGGGCTTCCTGGTCAACGACCGGGGAACCTGGAAGAAGGTGACCCTCGCCGGAAAGGTGGAGCCCCTCGCGGTCTGCGAGCGGTTCGACTGCCAACCCGGCGTCACCCCGGCTCCCGACGACCCGAACCTGTTCCTGCTGGGCGCCCGGCGGGTGGTCAGCCGCGACGGCAAGGTGGACCTGCAGATCACGCCGCCGCCGAACCAGTTCCGGATTCGCAGCGGGGTGGATCCGTGGGGGGCGTCGAGCAAGGAGGTCCGGCTGGTGGTGGAAGAGCGCATGGGCGGCGGTGGCTGGGATGGCTACGCCTGGGCGCTGCCCCTGCAGATTGAGCGCCCGCCCTTCGATGACCGGCTGGTGGTCAAGGGGACCGGCGACTGTCTGAACCTGCGGGAGGGCTACCAGTTGAGCGCCCGAGTCATCACCTGCCTGCCGGACGGCACGGTGCTGAAGGTGGTGCAGCCGGCCCCCAGCCCCGACAAGACCAGCCTG
The DNA here is from genome assembly GCA_049325315.1 of Bacillota bacterium. GTDB lineage: Bacteria > Bacillota > Sulfobacillia > Symbiobacteriales > Symbiobacteriaceae > JAWLHU01. The sequence goes on from JBMONB010000180.1 coordinate 1,632, forward strand.
CTCTGGGGCGACGGCGGCCAGTGGGCCTATGTCCGGACCGAGAAGGGCGAGCAGGGCTGGGTCTCCCTCGGGTCGGGCTATGTGGGCTGGCTGAAGTAGAAAGAGAGACAGAAGCGCCGGAGGGCAGAACCCTCCGGTGCTGTTTCTTTCACAGGTCGTGGAAGCGTCGGCAGTCAGCGAGGAAGCGCTCCATCGCCTCTGGCTGCGTACCGTGGTGAATGTGCAGGTAGCTGGCGGTCACGGCCCCCCGGCGATAGCCGTCGGGCCGCTCGAACTGGCCGCCCGGCCGGTAGAGCTGGTAGGCGTTTGGGCCGTCGTTACCATCCACACGGGTGTAGTGGAAGAGATGGCCCTTCAGCCCGCCGGGCTCCGCCACCCGGTAGCCCATCCCCTGAAGGTGGGCCTGAAGCCGGGCCACGCCGGGGATGCACCCGGTCATGGGGTAGAGGGTCTGATCCTCACCGGTCAGGCCATCGAGCAGGTAGAGGTAGCCGCCGCACTCAGCCAGCACCGGGAGGCCGTCCCGGACCGCCGCAGCGACGGCGGCGCGCATCGGGCCGTTGGCTGCCAGCCCGACCGCATGCCGCTCGGGGAAGCCGCCCCCCAGGTAGAGGCCGTCTACCCCCGCGGGCAGGGCGGCGTCGAGCAGCGGGCTGAAGAAGACCGGCTCGACCCCCCAGTGGCGGAGCAGGTCGAAGGTCTCCTCGTAGTAGAACCAGAAGGCCGGGTCACGCCCCACCGCCACCCGCAGCCCGGCAAAGCGGCCGGCCTGCGCCGGGGCGAAGGGGTCGTTGTCCGGTTGATCCTCGGGTCCGTCCCCCAGCGGGCCTGCTCCCCAGGCGACCTGTATCAGCCGGTCCAGGTCGACCTGTCGGGCCACCGCCTCGCCGGCCCGGCGGATCCAGTCGGGCAGCGAGTCATCGCCCCCCGGCAGGGCCAGGCCGAGCCGGTCCTCCGGGACCCCGAGGGCCGGGTCGTTCACCAGGGCGCCCAGCATGGGGATCCCGACCCCGGCCAGCGCATCCCTGAGCATCTCGGCATGGCGTTCGCCGCCCACCCGGTTGCAGACCACGCCCGCCAGGGGGACCTGCGGGTCCAGCATCTTGAAGCCAAGGGCGGTGGCGGCGGCGCTCCGGGCGCTGGCCCAGGCATCGATCACCAGGACCACCGGGGCCTGGAGGAGTTTGGCGAGGTAGGCGGTGCTGCCCACCTCTTCGGTACCGCCCAGCCCGTCGTAGAGGCCCATGACCCCCTCGATCACGGCGATCTCGGCGCCGGCAGCGCCTCGCCGCAGCGATGCCCGCACCTGCGCCGGGGTCATCAGCCAGGTGTCGAGGTTTCGCCCGGGCAGTCCGGTAGCCCAGCGGTGACATTGGGGATCAATATAGTCGGGGCCGGTCTTGAAGGGCTGCACCCTGAGCCCCCGTTCGGTCAGGGCCCGCATCAGCCCGGAGGCGATAGTGGTCTTGCCGGCGCCGCTCTGGGTACCGGCGATCACAATGCGGGGGATCATGGTGCCCACCTCCAAATCACGGGCGCCCGGTCGCGGGTGGGCGCGTTTCCAGCAGTGTAGCACGGATCTGAGCGGGGCGTCCAAGGGGGGGTGACAAATCGGCGCTGGCAGCGTAAACTGATATTCAAATGACTGTCGAAATGAGAGGAGGGTCGCCCCTTGCCGCCGACTATACCCCGCAACAGCGAACAGGACACATGCGAGATCTTCTGCTACGATGCGGCGAAAGTGGAGCGACTGAAGGGCGAGGTGGCCGGCACCGAGGGGCTTGCTTTCCTGTTCAAGGCGCTGGCCGATGAGACCCGCGTGAAGATCGCCCTGGCCCTGACCAAAGAGGAACTCTGTGTCTGCGACGTGGCCCACCTGACCGGCACCAGCGTGGCCACCGCCTCGCACCACCTGCGGCTCCTGCGCAACATGGGGCTGGCGAAGCACCGCAAGGAGGGGAAGCTGGTCTTCTACTCCCTCGACGATCATCATGTGGCCACGATTCTCGAGCAGGCGCTGGTCCACTTCCGGGAGGTGGGGCAGTGATGAGCGCCGTGGCCATGAGCGCCAAGCAGGTGTACCGGCTCACCGGCCTCACCTGAGTCGACTGCGCCGCCAAGTTCGAGCAGGACCTGGCGCGCACCCCTGGGGTCACCAGGGTGGAACTGAACTTTGCCGCCGCCAAGCTGACCGTGGAGGGCGATGTCCCCCGGGAGCGGCTGGAGGCGACC
>JBMONB010000181.1:0-3784 GCA_049325315.1 Bacillota bacterium
GTCAACGGGGTGAAGCTGAACTTTAACAAGATCCTGGGCCCCTACGTGGGGCTCAGTGAGCAGAACCTGGAGAAGGCGCTGCTGGGCATCGAGTCCCTCGCCCCCTGTCTGGTCCTGATCGACGAGGTCGACCAGATCCTCCAGCGGGGCAACGGCACCGACTCCGGGGTGCAGCAGCGGCTCTTCGCCCGCATGCTCGACTTCATGTCCAACCAGCACAACCGGGGACGCATCGTCTTCGTGGCGGCCACCAACCGGCCCGACTTAATGGACCCGGCGCTCAAGCGCCCGGGCCGCTTCGACCGGAAGATCCCCTTCCTGCTGCCGGGCTGGGCCCAGCGGGTGGCGGTGCTCCAGGCGCTGCAGAAGCGCTACAAGATGGGGGGCGCCCCCGACTGGGAGGCGGCGGCCCACAAGACCGAGGGCTACACCGGCGCCGAGCTGGAGTCGGTGGTGCTCAAGGCCTGGGAGTTGGCCGAGGACGCCGGGCGCAGCGAGCTGACCGGCGAGGATATCGATGCCGCCCTGGAGCGGATCCGGCCATCCACCGGGCAGGTGGAGTTCATGACCGACCTGGCGATTCTGGAATGCGACGACAAGGATGTGCTCCCCCCCGAGTTCCGGGACCGGCTGGATGACCGGAAGTCCCTGGAAGAGCGGGTTCACCGTTTCAAACTGATGCACTTGCGTTAAGCCACCACAAATCGAGGAGGATGACGATTATGGGATTCTTTGCGCGACTGGGCCGGCTGATCCGCGGCTTCTTCTCCCTGTTCATCGGCGGGCTGGAGGAGAAGAACCCGAAGCTGATGCTGGAGGATATCAAGAACCAGCTGAACGCGGCGAAGGTCCGCTACAACACCACCACGGCGAACATTATCGCCCGGGAGAAGGTGGCCGCTGCCAAGCTGAAGTCGGCGGAGAAGGAGCTGGAGGAGTGCCGCCGGCTGATCCAGCAGGCGAAGCGGCAGAACGACCGCGAGCTGGCGCTGCAGCTGCTGATCCAGGAGGAGCACCTTGACGCCGCCATGCAGACCGCCCAGGCGGCCTACGACTCGATCAAGGCCGAGGCGGACAACGCCCGCAAGGAGTTCGAGAACTTCCAGTCCGAGATGTTCCAGAAGATGAGCCAGATCGAGCAGCTGAAGGTGCAGTCTGACCTGGCCGACCTGAAGAAGGAGATGAACACCCTCCGCTCCAACTACGCCACCGAGGGCGGCGCCGGCAAGGTGAACGAGGGGCTGAAGCAGGCCGAGGAGCTGATCCAGGGCAAGCTGGCCAAGGAGGAGGCGGTGGCCGAGCTGGGCAAGAACTCGCTCGACTCCCGCATGCGCGACCTGAAGACCTCCGCCGCCAAGAGCCGGGCCGAGGAGAAGCTGGCCGCCCTGTTCGGCGACGAGCCCGCCCCGGTTGAGGAAGAGGGCCGGGTCGTCAAGGAGAAGATCCAGGAGTAATGGACCGGGGGGCAAGTGCTTGCCCCCCGTTTCCAGGAGGATGACGTATGAAGATCAAATGGGGTAATCTACTTGCCTTCCTGCTCATCGTGGGCGGGATCGTCGGCTACTTCCAGTGGGAGCGGATTCAGGGGCTGATCGACAGCCAGCTGACCGCCCGCCGGACCACCAGCGTCGCCACCAGCAAGGAGTCGGTGGTCTACGCCCGCGACACCTGGATCACCGGGGCGATCCCGGAGCTGGGGCTGCTGCGGGGGTATCACCGCGACTACGACCTCGACCTGACCCAGGCCTTCTACAGCTCCGACCACGACCGGCTGGCCGCCGTGGGCGGCGGCAAGGCGCAGTTCTCGGAGATCTCCTGGCCCTCGCTGATCCGCAACCTGGAGAAGGTGGAGAACGGCCGGTACGCCGACCAGATCGTCGTGCTCGGCTTTATCGACTACAGCCGGGGCGGCGACGGGGTCGTGGTGCAGCAGGGGATCAAGACGGTCAATGACCTGATCAACAAGCGGGTCGGCTACTTCGACGACGGCACATCGAAGTACATGCTCTCCTTCCTGCTGCGCATGGTCGACATGCGGCTGGAAGATGTGAAGGGCGTACCCTACGACGATGAGGCGAAGCTGCAGCAGGACTTTGTCGAGGGGAAGCTCGACGCCATCGCCTACTGGCAGCCGGGCATGAGCGAGGTCATGAAGGCGAAGCCCGGCTCCTCGGTGCTCCTCTCCACCGCCGACATGCCGACCCTGATCCCCGATGTGCTGATCGCCAACCGGGCCTACGTGGCCAAGAACCCGGAGAAGGCCGAAGGGTTCCTCAAGTTCTGGTTCGCCACGGTCAAGCACATTCAGGAGCGGCCCGAGATGGCCTACGAGCGGTGGGCGGAGGCGCTCAACAAGGCGACCTACACCGAGGGCGGCAAGCAGGAGCCGATCTACGGCACCGACTTCGACGCCGCCACCCTGCGCCAGATCTTCACCAACGAGATCCGCCTGGTCGGCTTCGAGGAGAACCTGAAGCTGATGGGGATCACCCAGACCGCCGAGATCGACGGGATGATCAAGTTCGCCGTGGAGAACTGGCGGCGGATCGAGAAGATCACCGGCCCCAGCGACAAGCTGGTCTTCAACGGCCCGCTCGATGCGATCAAGGGGGATGTGACCCTGAAGGTGGGGGCGATCGACCCCGCCAAGACGGGCGCCGCCGCCCCGGTGGCCGAGAAGCCGAAGGAGTTCCAGGCGAACGCCGACGCCGCCAAGATGAACGAGGTGGCGCAGATGGCGATCCCGAACATCGAGTTTGCGCCCGATGCCACGGCGATCACCCCGGCGGGCCGGAAGGTGATCACCGAGGTGCTGGTGCCGCTCATGAAACAGTTCCCCAACTTCTACCTGCTGATCGACGGCCACACCGACGTGGGCGGCGATGTGGGCTTCCTGACCCGGCTCTCCACAGGGCGGGCCGAGTCGGTCAAAAAAGAGCTGATGGCGCTGGGCTTCCCGGAGGCGCAGATGATTGTGCGGGGCTTCGGTGACACGAAGCCGCTCTTCGCCAACCCGAAGAACGCCGAGGAGAAGGCGAAGAACCGCCGCACCGAGTTCCGCCTGCTGCGGGAGCCGGCCCGGTAAGGAAGTGTATGAGCGATGGGCCTCAAGCGAATCCTGGCCGCCGCCACCGACTGGCGGACGCTGCTCCTGCTCGGGGCGGGCCTCGTTGCCGCCGCCGCGCTCTCCAACCCCTTCCCGGCGCTGATCGGCCTGGGGGTCTACCTCTGGGCGGTCCAGCGGCTGGCGGCAAGCCCCCAGCTGGCCCGGGCGGCGGAGCAGGCCCAGCTGGCCGAGAGGCTGGCCGAGCGGTACCGAGAGCTTCAGCAGACCATGCGCGAGGTGAGCGGGCGCCTGCCCACGGCGCCCATGCGGGGCGAGTCTCGCTCCGCCGCTTACCGCGCCCAGCTGGTGGTCAACGCCGCCATCTCGGTCTATAAAGAATGGCTGGCCAAGCCAGACCCCTTGCCCGACCGGGCGGGGTGGGTGGAGGAGGCGATCCGCCTGGCCCACCACTACCTGCGCATCCTGCATGCCTACCATGAACTCTACCTCAAGGGCGGCGCCACCGCCGAGATCCGGATGGTGCAGGAGCGGCTGCGGCGCAACCGGGAGCGGCTCAAGCAGACCACCGACATGGAGGCCCGGCGGCTCCTGATTCAGGCGATTGAGCTCGACGAGCGGGTCGCCAGCCAGGAGGTCAACCACGAGGCCGAGGCGCAGCGCTACATGGCGAAGCTGGCGGCGATTGAGGCCAGCCTCGACGCCCTTCGCCGGCGGCTC
>JBMONB010000182.1:0-3734 GCA_049325315.1 Bacillota bacterium
GCCATCGATGCCACGGTGCGGATTTACGAGAACCTCTTCCTGACGGAGAATCCGGCGCAGGGCGGCGACCCGATGGCCAACCTGAACCCGAACTCGCTTCAGGTGCTGACCGGCTGCAAGGTGGAGCCCGGCCTGCCGGCGGCGACCCCCGGCACCCGGTACCAGTTCCTGCGGCACGGCTATTTCTGTGTCGACCCGGACTCCACCAGCGAGACGCTGGTCTTCAACCGGACGATCACCCTCAAGGACACCTGGGCCAAGGTTGCGGCCCGGTGAGGCTTACAACAGGAACGCACCACCGCCTGGTGGTGCGTTCGGTTCATGCGCATGCATCGCCCCTTGTTCAGGCTTCGAGATTCCACCAGAAATTCCCGTCACACCTCCGATTGTGTGGGAAATTTCTTCGTGAATCGCTGAAAACCGAGGGCAATCGGGTCAATGAACCGCCGTTTTTCGCTTGATTCGGGCTCAAATGCCCCCTGTGAAACCGAAAACAGCGATCTCTGGGGGCAAACAGCCCCTTCATCCACGTGGTTCCACTACAAATTCCCCACTGCATCGAACGGCATCTGGGAAAAGATTACGGAACCCGCTAGCTGCCCATCATCGGGCCGGAGTCGAAACATGCAGGTAGGGGTACCTGCCCCTGCCTGCGGTCATAAGGCCTTGACGCAGTGTTGGAAATCAATCGGAACGCACCACCGACCGGTGGTGCGTTCACTTTTTATGCGTGCGATGGCGGCTTGCCATGTAGGAAGCGGTGGGTCAGGGCGGCGTAGTCGGGGTGGCTGTACTCCCCGGTGGCGGGGTCGAGCCGGTAGCCCTGGCGGTACTCGCCCCGGGCAATCCGGTGCAGCGCCTCCACCAGCAGGTCGACCTCGGCCTCGGTGGTGTAGCAGCCGAAGCTGACCCGGACCATGCCGGGAATGTCGGCCCGGTCGCCGGCCAGGGCCCGGTCCCGGAACTGCTCGTACGCCTCGCCCCGCACCCCCAGCAGGTGGGTGACGTAGGGGTGGGCGCAGAAGCAGCCGCTGCGCACGCCAATGCCCCACTCCTGGGCTAAAATGGCGGCCACCAGCCCGTGGGGCAGGTCGCCCAGGTTAAAGGGGATCACGCCGACCCGGTCGGCTGTGCGGGCGGGGTCGTCGGAGCCGTAGAGCTGGATTCCCTCCACCTGGCGCAGCCGCTCCAGGGCGTAGGTGGTCAGGTGGCGCTCGTGAGCGTCGACCTGCTCCATGGACTGCGCCATGAGCGTCTCCATGGCCGCCGCCAGGGCGATGACGCCCAGGGTGTTGGGCGAGCCGGGCTCCAGCCGGTCGGGGCCGGTGGTCAGGTGCAGCTCGCCGTGGCCCACCACGGTCACAGCGCCCCCGCCCCAGCGGTCGGGAACCGCGGTGTTAACGAAGTCCAGCGGGGCGATGAGGGCGCCGCCGCCATACGGGGCGTAGAGCTTGTGGCCCGAGAGCGCCAGGAAGTCAATCGCCTCGGCCGGGTTGGCCTGGGCCATCGCGATGGGCCGGTGGGGCGCCAGCTGGGCCGCATCTACCACGATCTGGGCGCCGTGGGCATGGGCCAGCCGGGCGATGGTGTGAATCGGGTTGACGAAGCCGGTCACGTTGGAGGCGCCGCTCACCGAGAGCAGCCGCACCCGGCCCTGGTACCGCTTCAGCTTGGCCTCCAGGTCGTTCAGGTCGAGCTCGCCCCGGTCGCTCACGGCGACGTAGCTCACCTCGGTCCGTGCCCGCCATGGCAGGTCGTTGGCGTGATGCTCCATGCCGGTCAGCAGCACCACGTCGCCCGGCTCGAACGGGTAGAGGGCGGCGAGCCGGTTGATCGCCTCGGTGGTGTTGGCCCCGAACAGGGCGGTGTGGGTGGCCGGGTTCGCCCCCACGAACCGCAGCACGGTCAGGCGGGCCGCCTCCAGCCGCTCGGTGGCCACCTGGGACTTCAGGCCCGCTCCCCGGTGGACGCTGCTGTACCAGGGCAGAAAGCGCTCGAGCGCCTCCTGGACCTCTACCAGGGGCGGGGTGCTGGCGCCGTTGTCCAGGTTCACGTATCGCCACATCTCCCCACCCAGCACGGGGACAGGCTGATCCATTCCCACGGTGCGCATCGCTCGGTGCGTCATCTTCCCCACTCTCCTTTGCCCCCTAAGTAAGCAAGGGGCGTGCCAAGGCCTTTTGCGGGGGTGAGAGGGATTCGGCCCCCCCTTCTCGTATCAAATTGAGAGGAACGAGGGGGTGGGCGGAGTGGAGCGGGTGGGGTACTCGTACGATTACCAGCAGATCCTGGAGGCGGTGGCCGCCGTGCTTCAGCTCGATGTCACCCTGGTCAACGACCGGCTGGAGCGGGTCGCCGGCACCGGGCCGGTGCGGGCACGGGTGGGCGAGCGGCTGCATGAGGACACCGCCTTTGGGCATGCGCTGGCATCGGGGGAGCCGGTTCAGGTCTCAAACCCGCGCATTGACATGATATGTCAGGGCTGCGCAGCGCGCCCGACCTGCGCCGAGAGCGCCCACGTGGCGCACCCGATCGTGAGCGACGGGGTGCCGGTGGGGGTGCTGGGCTTCCTGGCCTTCAGCATGGCGCAGCGGGAGCGGCTGCTGCACGGGCTGGAGCGCTACGTGGACTTCCTGAGCAAGATCTCGCACCTCTTGTCGGCCAAGCTCCAGGAGGAGCGGAGCGCCCGTGCCCTGCTGACGGCACAGGGCTCCCTGAAGGCAGTGGCCGACTCGGTGGCCGAGGGGCTGATCGCCACCGATGGCGCCGGGGCGATCACCTTTGTCAACGGGCCGGCGGAGCGGCTGCTGGGGCTTGGTGGGCCCGACCGCCCCGGAGAGATCGCCAGCCTGGCGGGCCTCGCCCCCACCGTGCTGGAGGTGCTGCGGGGCGGGAGCGCCGTGACCAACCAGGAGTTCTCGGTGGCCACCCCGCAGGGGGTGGTCCGGGTGATGGGCAACGTGCTGCCGATCCGGGTGGGCGACAAGGTGGCGGGCAGCGTGACCAGCCTGCGGGAGCTGAGCGAGGTCTACAGCCTGGCCAACCAGCTGCACACCGACCTGCCCGTGCTGGGGCTCGACCGGATCATCTACCAGAGCAGCGCCATGGAGCGGGTGGTGGAGCGGGTCCGCCGGGTGGCATCTTCCCACTCGACGGTCTTGATCCGCGGGGAGAGCGGCACGGGCAAGGAGCTGCTGGCCCGGGCGCTGCACGGCTGCAGCCCCCGTAACCGGGGCCCCTTCCTGGCGATCAACTGCGCGGCCATCCCTGAGGAGCTGCTGGAGAGCGAGCTCTTCGGCTACGCCGACGGCGCCTTTACCGGGGCCCGCCGGGGCGGCAAGCCCGGCAAGTTCGAGCTGGCCCACGGCGGCACGCTCTTTCTGGATGAGATCGGCGACATGTCGCTGCGACTTCAGGCCAAGCTCCTGCGGGTCCTGCAGGAGAGCGAGGTCACCCGCGTCGGGGCGACCCGGCCGACCCGGCTCGATGTGCGGATTCTGGCCGCCACGCATCAGAACCTGGAGGAGCTGATGGAGCGGCGGGAGTTCCGGGCCGACCTCTTCTACCGGCTGAACGTGATTCCGCTGGAGATCCCGCCCCTGCGGGATGAACTGAAACCCTCTCAATGGACACCCAAAAAATGTCCTTTGAGAGGGTTCTTCGTGTTTGCGAGGTATTTAGATGACTAACAAGTGAAGGCGGGTGGCGTTGCTTGAAGAAAAGGGTGTACAGCC
>JBMONB010000183.1:0-3657 GCA_049325315.1 Bacillota bacterium
ACCTCGTAGCAGTCGGCGTAGAACTCCATGTACTCGGTCACCTTCAGGTCGTCGTAGACGCCGAAGAAGTCGGGCATGTAGCCCATCTTCCGCCGGGCCTTGCCGGGCTGGCGGATCACATCCACATCGCCGATAAAGACCCGGCCCGCCGTGGGGCGGAGCAGGGTGGCGATCACCTTCATGGTGGTGGTCTTGCCGGCGCCGTTGGGGCCGACAAAGCCGAAGATCGAGCCGGGCTCCAGGGCGAAGGAGAGGTCCCGCACCGCCTGGAAGCTGCCGTAGCTCTTTTGCAGCCCCTCTACCCGCAGCATCAGCGGCGCACCCCCTTCACGGAGACCGTCGGCGGCTGGATCTCGTGGTGGCCCTGGGGCGACTCGTAGCGCAGCTCGATCAGGCCGACCGGGGAGACGAACTCCTCCCAGCCCGGAAGCTGCAGGGTTTGACCGGTGATGTTCAGCCACTCCCCGCTCTTTTGGTTCTTGACCGCGACCGTGAACCGGGTCGGGTCGGGCATGGCCCGCAGGTCCAGTTCGACCGATCCCACCCGGGTGGGATCGACCGGGGGCAGGAGCAGGGTGAAGGTATGGGTGCCGGGGTGCAGGATATAGCCGTGGGGCAGCCACTCCACCGCTTTGATGTCGGTGGGCCGGCCCAGGATCATCCCCGGCGGGATCTCCGCCGAGTCGCCGCCCACGGGCAGCGGCAGCACCGTGTAGACCATGTTCGCCCCGGTCACCAGCTTGCCCAGGTCGGGCAGGTTGGGGGAGAGCAGGGGCTCTGCGGTCCAGCCTCTTACCAGCACCGCGCCGCCCATACGTGACCCGATGGCCTGCAGGACATAATCGCGCATCAGCCTCCTGCGGGCCTGGTCGGGGCCGGGCGCTTCGTCGGGGACCGAAATCGAGCCGGCAAAGCGAGCCGGCACGGCGCGCCCCGGCGCGAGCGGGACCCCCTCCCCCAGGCCCAGCGCGAAGGGCTCGGAAAGTTGGCCCGGCTCCAGCCGGCCCACCTGGTGGAAGCTGCTGCCCGCGGCAATGAAGAGCCCGTCCACGGGCTGGTTCAGGCTGTTCTTCAGGCGCCCGCTCAGGGTGGTCCCCTCCACCTTCGCCTCCACCAGCTCCAGGCCGCCCTTCAGGGAGATCTCATGCTGCATGGAGAAGCCGCTCATGCTGTAGCTGGTCATGGACAGCAGTTCGACCTGGGTCTTCTCGCCGGCCACAATCCGGCTGGTCACCCCGCCCTGGGCCACCGGCCCCCGGATAAAGGTCTTGACCAGGCGGCCATCCTCCACCGCCACGGTCATGCGGCTGCGGCTGGGGGCGTACAGCCCCAGGTAGGAATCGACCGTGGCCGACTGGCCCCCCGGGGAGAGTTCGGTCACCGTGATCAGGTGGCTGACCAGGGGCTGGAACCGGCCAAAGCCGATCAGGTAGACCAGGCCCAGGAAGAGAACCGAGAGGCCGGGCACGCTGAGCCAGGCCCACTCCCGCCTGTCCAGCCGCTTCAGGATCAGATAGTTGGCAGGGCCGACCAGCAGCAGGTAGCTGCCCAGCAGGAGGGCCAGGGTCCAGACCCCGGGGAGCCCCCACTCGGGAATGCGCTGGAGCGCCTCGGTCAGCATCCAGTCCTGCTCGCCGGGCCAGAACATCTCACCGGTCTGGGTCAGACTGCCCAGCAGCCGGTTGTAGAGCTGCCCCTGCCCCGCCCAGCCGGCCACCGGGTTGAGGCCGGGATCAAAGGCGAGGTAGAGCACCCGCCCCGACCCGACGGCTGCGCTGACGATCAGCGGAACCCCGTTGGCGTCGAGCAGCGTCTGCCCGGCGGTGAGGCGGGCCTCGGATACCGCCCCGCTCCCCGCCAGGTCCCGCCCGGCCAGATCGGCCAGCGGGCTCAGGTCGACCTCCCGCACCCCGGTCACCTCCACCGGCACCAGCGTGACCGGCAGGGGGGCCAGGGTCCGCTTCCACTCCGGCCCGCCGGCCAGCAGCAGCGTCCCGCCGCGCCCCACCCAGACCTCCAGCGCCCGGAGCTGCTCCTTACTGAGCGCGGAGGAGTCAAACCGGGAGAGGGCGATCAGGTCGAAGTCGGCCAGGAGCGCCGCCCGGTCGGGCAGGGTGGCGGCGGTCAGCCGGACCACCTGGGCCGACTGCCCCTGGAACGCCTGGAGTTGGTTGAGTGCCGGAATGCCCATCTCATCGCCCGAAAGAACCCCCACCATGGTCGCCTGCGGGGGCAACCAGGTGAGGCTTACCCGTTTTGACTCCACCAGTTCACCGCCCGCATAGAGCCGCACCAGGACCCCCATGCCCCCGGTCGCCTTGAGGCTGACGGGAATTCGCTTCTTGCCTCCCGCCGGCAGGGTGAACGGCACCACATACTGCGGATGCGGCATCTCGCCGTCGGCCTCCACCACCAGTTCGCCGCTCATCTCGGCCCCCTGGCTGGTCAGGTCGACCATGACGGTCACCCATCCGCCCTGCTTGACACGGCCCTCATTGGCAGCCTGTACCGTCATCTCCACCCGCGGCGCCGCCCATGCGGGCAGAGCAACCGCCAGGAGCAGGCAGCACAGCACCGTCCAGAGTCCCAGTCGTCGCACAATCATTCCTCCTACGTATAAGCGCCTACCCAGATAAGACGGGGCGAAACCCCGTGGGGTTTTCAATTCGGGGGAGGAAGTTCTCGCCTTCTTTCAACAGCGGTCGACAGTCGGGTCCTTTCCGGACATCTGCCACGGATTTCACGGATTCTTCACTGATTTACACGGAACTGCTGTGATCTCGGGCAGAGTGGGCCTTCCCGTCTAGCGCGGCACAAGACACGTACCAGATACATCATTTATATAAATAATATTCACTCCAGGGGCCTACAAATCCGTGATAATCCGTGTTAAATCCGTGAAATCCGTGGCAAAAAAGACCAAACAAATAGAACCGCCCCCCGATCAGGAGAGCGGCCCTTCCATGATGCGTATGACCCCACTGGACCCATCGACCTCGATCCACTCGCCATCGGGGATGCGCAGGGTCGCTCCGGCAGCGCCCAGCACGGCGGGGAGGCGGAACTCCCGGGCGGCCACCGCCCCGTGGCTCAGGACGCCGCCGCCGTCGGTGACCACCGCTGCGGCCAGGGCGAAGAGCGGGGCCCAGGAGGTGGTGAGGGTGGGGGCGACCAGAATCTCGCCGGGCTGGAGCCGGCCAGCCTCGGCCAGGCTGCGGATCAGGCGGGCCCGGCCCCGGGCGATCCCCGGCGAGCAGGGTTCGCCCTGCAGTTCCGGCAGGGAGTCGGGGCCGGTGGCGGCAGTCCCGGCCCGCCAGCTCCGGGCGGGCTGGGTGCCCAGGTGCGGGGGCGGGGTGACGCCGGCCCACCGGGCCATCTCCTCCCGGCGCTCGGCCACCGTCGCCCGCAGGCTGAAGATAGGGCCGCCGGAGGCGACCTCTCTGGCCTCGTCTAGCGTCAGGTACCAGATCTCATCGGGGCTGTCGATCAGCCCGGTCCCGGCGAGGCGCCGGCCCAGCGACTGGAGCGCCCGGCGGACCTCGTACATCGACCAGTGGTCGATCCAGAAATCGTGCTCCTCCTTCAGCACGGCGGCGATCTGCGCCGCCCGGAGGCACGACTCAAAGCGCTCCCGCACCGGCCGCGGGTAGCCGGCCA
>JBMONB010000184.1:0-3631 GCA_049325315.1 Bacillota bacterium
GGATCCGCCTTCCCAGTCGAGGTCAGTTCGGTGCGAGCGGACCTCGACGGATCGCCGCTGGTACTCAGCCTCATTCGGGATATGACCGCCCGAAAGCGGCGCTCCCTCCTCACCAGCCTGCTTGCCCGGTTGGACCACGCCGTGCTCCGTGGCGGCGACCTCTCGGCGGCGCTGGAGGAGCTCAGCCGGACGATGGCCCGGGAGTTGAAGGCCGAGCGGGTCACGGTCGTACTAACTTCGTCGGAAGGCGCCGACCACGCAGATGAGACGTCCTCCTCCCCTTCCGGTTCTGCCCTGTGCCTGCCGCTTCTCGCACAGGGAAGCCGGGTCGGCACGCTGGAGATTCTGGCTGCGGAGGGGTCGCCGGCCGCCCAGTATGATCAGGAAGCGCTGGCAGAGTTCGCCCAACAGTTGGGCGCCACCCTGGCCACCGCCCGCCACCAGGAGCGTTTGCGGCTCATGGAGAGCGCACTGGAGTCGGTTGTCAACGCGATCGCCATCACCGACGCGCAGGGATGCATTCAGTGGGTGAACCCGGCATTCACAACGCTCACCGGCTACCAGTTGGACGAGGTGCGTGGTCAGAACCCGCGCATTCTCAAGTCCGGCGTGCACTCTCCCCGGCTGTATGAGTCCATGTGGGCCACCTTGCTCCAAGGTCAGGTCTGGCGTGGGGAGATGAAGAACCGCCGCAAGGACGGCACGCTCTACGACGAAGAGATGACGATCACGCCCCTGAAGGACGCCAACGGCACCATTCGCCACTTTATCGCCATCAAGCAGGACGTGACCAAGCGCAAGCTCGATGAAGAACGGATTCAGCATCTCTCCACCACCGACTCCCTCACCGGGCTTGCGAACCGCCGCGCCCTTGAACAGCGCCTGGCTGCCCTGGCCTCGCTGGCCAGTTCCCGATTCACCAGCGCCCTGTTCGTGCTGGACATCGACCAGTTCAAGGCGATTAACGACAGCTTTGGCATCGAAGCGGGTGACCGCCTTCTGGTTGCGGTGGCCCATACCCTGAAGACGACCCTGCGGGACCGCGGCGCGGTGGCACGGCTGGGCGACGATGAGTACGCGGTCCTCCTGCCGAGCGCCACGAAGCGGGATGCCCAGGACCTGGTGCGCGAGCTGACCGAAGCGGTCGAGGCGATTCGGATCCACCAGGGTGACAGGGTGATCGAGCCGACGATCAGCATCGGCGTGACACAGGTAGACGGGACGAAATCGGGGTATGAGCTGCTGATTGAGGCCGAGCGGGCGCTGCTCGCCGCCAAGTCCCGGGGCACCGGCCGCGTGGAGTTCTTTGCCCGCACAGACGACCCTCAGCACCAAATCTCGGGAGCCCTGGTGGAGTGGGCTGCCCGAATTCGACACGGCGTCCGGAATGATCGCTTCGTTCTCCACTTTCAGCCGGTGGTGCACCTGAAGACAGGGAAGGCGGAGCACGCCGAAGCGCTGGTCCGGCTGAGGGACTCGAACGGGGTGGTCATTTCCCCCGGGCAGTTCATCACGATCGCCGAAACCCTGCACCTGATGCCGCTGATCGACCGCTGGGTCATCGACCAGGCGATCGATCGCATGAGAGAAAACCACGACCTGCGGATCTTTGTCAACCTCTCCGCCCAGTCTCTGGGTGACCGGGAGCTGCGGGATCATGCCAGCCGCATGCTGCTCCTTCACCCGCATGTGGCCCGCCGCCTGACCTTCGAGGTGACCGAGACCTCGGCGCTCCGCCACTTCGCCGGGGTTCGTGAGTGGATGGAGCTGCTGCGCAGTCTCGGCTGCCGCTTCGCCCTCGATGACTTTGGGTCGGGCTTCTCCTCCTTTGCCTACCTGCGTGAGCTGCCGGTGGACTACGTAAAGCTGGACGGCTCCTTTGTGCGGGTGATCGACAAGGACCCGAGCTGCCTTGCGGTGGTGCGGGCCCTGGTCGATGTCTCTCACACCATGGGGAAGACGGTGATCGCCGAGTGGGTGGAGAACCACCGGATCGCCCATCTCCTGGCAGGGCTTGGGGTTGAGTACGGCCAGGGGTTTGCGCTCGGACGGCCCGGCACCAGCCTTGACTTCCCGACGCTTCCCCCATTGAAGACAGCGTCCAGCTAACGATAAAGCCGGTCAGGAGGAGTCACAGCATGGCAGAGACCACGGAGCAGCAGATCATTACCTTCCGCCTGGGATCGGAGACCTATGGGCTTCAGATTGGCAGTGTCCGGGAGATCGTAACGTGGAAGCCATTCACCCGGCTTCCCGGACAGAATGGCCTCGTGGAGGGAATGATCGACCTGCGCGGGCGGGTGATTCCGGTCATCAACCTGGGCAAGCAGTTTGGACTGGGGTCCACCGAGGCGAATCGCGATACCCGGTATGTGATTGTCGACGTGGCTGGCCACCTGTTGGGCCTCTCGGTGGACGCCGTCGAGGAGGTGGCTCGAATCAGCGCCGACCAGATTGCCCCACCGGACAAGAGCTGGACTCGGGATAGGCAGGGCTTCATCACCGGGATCGCCCGGCTGGGCGAACGACTCGTGATCGTGGTTGACATGGACCGCTTTCTCCAGGACTCCGTTGCCGAACTAAACCTCAGTCACACGCACTAGGAGTGAGAACGTTATGCGCTTTACCATCGCCAACAAGATCCGGCTGGGCTTCGGGTTAATGATCCTGCTGATCGGTACCCTGGCGGTTGTCGCTTACACGAGCCTGGTCCAGGTGTCGAGTAAGTTCACCGACGTCACCGAGCGGCTGGACCATATTTCGATCATCGCCAATGGGATCCGGGCCGACATGGCGACCGAGGGGCGCACGGTGGTGGGGTATCTTTCGATGCCGGGCAACGAAGGCTACCGGCTGGAGTATGAGGCGGCGGTCCGCGACGTGAAAAGCGCCATTCAGACGGTCCGCCCCATGATCCGAAGCGAGGAGGGCAAGGCGCTCCTGAACAAGGTGGAAGCGCTTCACAACGCCTATGTGCAGGAGGCCACCCCAATCTTTCAGCAGCGTTCCTTCACGGCGGCAGAGGTGACCGCCAGGGTGGGCATCCTTGCCCCCTTGCGGGCGGAGGCGGCCCAAGCGATCCTGGACCTCATTGCCGTGCAAGAGGAGATCGGCGACAAGGCGCAGCAAGAAGCCGCTGCACTGACCGTTGGCGCAGAGCGGATCTCAATAATCCTGTCGGTGGTGGCGGCCCTGCTGGCCACCGGTGTCAGCCTCTGGATTATCCGCATCGTGACCAGGCCGGTGGCCCAGCTGCATCATCAACTGAAGCAGTTGGCAGAGGGGCATGGCGATCTTACCCAGCGAATCCATGTCGACACGCGCGATGAGATCGGCGACCTCGTGGTGACCTTCAACAGCTTCCTGAGCACCTTGCAGAGCCTGCTCCGGGGCGTGCGTCAGTCCAGCGAGTCTGTGACCGAGGCCACCCAGCAACTCTCCAGCATCTCGGACCAGCTCGCCCGGGCCTCCCAGGAGATCGCCTCCTCCATTACCGAGATGTCTTCGGGAACGGAGGGGCAGGTTGAGGCGGTCGGGCAGTCCACCCGGACCGTGGTGGAACTGCGGGCAGCGATCGAGCAGATCGCCAGCGGCGCTCAGTCCCAGGCCCAGAGCGCTCAGGGGACGGCGA
>JBMONB010000185.1:0-3630 GCA_049325315.1 Bacillota bacterium
ACAGCGATTTCCGCCACCCGAATGGAGTGGTCCACGCCGGCTCGGGGGAGGTGCTTTCGGCAGACGGAGTCGGTCAGGAGATCTTGAAGGGTAACACGGCGCATGTTTGTTTACCTCCCTGTCGATAGAATTTTACCTACTATAGGGGATTTCTGTGGTTTCGTCAACTCGCTGGTTTTACCGGGGTGCCTGTTCTCCCGGCGCGAAGAAAAGAGAAGCGCCTGCAGCCTTGCTGCAAGCGCTTTTAGTGACAGATGTGGAGTTTTCGGGCTAGAGTCCGCAGCGGTCGAGGGCTACGACGAACCCGAGCCCCGCCACCTTTGGCAGCGTCTCCGACCAGGAGATGCCCTTTTGGTTCTCGGGCTTGACGGAGATCAAGATCGTCGAAGCGCCACGCTTGTTTGCCTCCGCAGCAGCCAACTGCGTCAGCTTCCGACCCAATCCGCGGCCCCGATGCTCGGGCAGAACATGGAGCCATTCGAGACGGTACTTGGTTACAAGATTCCCCACCTGGCGGCACGGGATCAGGAGCACCCCGCCCACCGGTCCTTCCGGACCGACCGCAATGAGGCCAACGTGATTCGGGTCCAGCCACGCGCTCACCGAAGGGAACGGTGTGCACTGCGCTTCACTTGGCCGGATAGCCTGCACCGCCTCCATCGACTCGATAGCCTGAATACGATACATGGCCCTCTCCTTCCCGGGTTCTCGGTTCGAGTGAAGCGTTGTGCTAGTGGCGCCGATTACGCGGGGTAGATTTGAACATGACCGCAGTTTACTCCGATTTGATATAGATGTCGAACCCAGTGAGACGGCGTGTAGGCCCCGTGGGGCTCCCTAGACGACGAAAGCGCCGACCTTCACCCCGCACTTTATGTATGCGTCCTCGTTCGCGGTTACACGCCCACTTTCATGACCTTGGTGGCCATCAACCAAATCGGAAGGGTTAGCCGATTCAGGTTCGAACTATATAGGCGAGATCCCTATAGGGAGGCCGGAACGTCATGAGAGAGCGGCTTGCTATTCCGCCCGAGCACCTGCGGCGTGCCTGGGACCCCAACGGACTTGGTTTCGCGACCACGGCTGAACTACCGGAACTGGAGGGCCTGGTAGGTCAAGAGCAGGCGGTGGCCGCCCTTCAGTTCGGCCTGTCCATTCGCAGCCCAGGTTACAACATTTACGTAGCGGGACCATCTGGTACGGGTAAGACCAGCTACACCTCTTCGCTGGTGCAAGCCCGCGCCGAGAGTGAGATCGTTCCCGGTGACTGGATCTATGTCTACAACTTTGACCGTCCCGATGAGCCGCTTGCGATCGTTATGCCCGCCGGCTCCGCCCCAACCTTCGCCAGGGAGATGGAGGAGATCATTCACGATGCCCAGGCGGCAACCGGGCGAGCACTGAACAGCAAGGAGCATCAGGCCAGGCGGGAGGAATTGCTCCGGGGCGTGCGCAGTCAGATGGAAAAGGTAATGAGTGAACTGGAAAAATACGCGCAGGCCCACGGCTTCGGGCTTACCCAGACGCAACAAGGGCTTATGCCCGTACCGGTACTGAACGGGCAGCCGATGTCCGAGGAGCAGTTCGAGGCCCTTCCGCCAGAAAAGAAGCGGGAGATTACCGAGCGCGCCCAGGAGATTCAGCGGGCGGTCACCGAGGCCGGTCGCAGGACCTGGGAAACGGAGAAACTAGTCAAGGATCAGTTGCGGCACCTGGACCACCAGGTTGCATCCGGTGCGGTCGCCCCCATGATCGCCCACTTGAAGGGGCGTTATAAGGACGTTCCCCGCCTGGTCGAGTGGTTGACTCGTGTAGAACAGGAGTTGATTGGCCCGGCACTGCCTGAACCGGCGCCTACCCGGGAGATGGAGGAGGCAGCCGCTGCCGAGATGCGGCTCTTTCCGCAACGGCGTCGCCGAGCTGATCCCTTTGCCCGATTCCGCGTCAACGTCTTCGTTCACCGGCGGGGCAAAAAGGGCTCTCCGGTGGTCGTCGAAACGCATCCAACCTATGCAAATCTGTTTGGGAAGGCAGAGTATGTGACGCAGTCGGAGGAGGAGCAGGTTAACGGTTTCATGCAGATCAAGGCCGGGGCCATTCACCGGGCGAACGGCGGCTACTTGATTCTCCAGGCAGCCGATGTGCTTTCAAGTCCCTATGCGTGGGAGGCGCTGAAGCGGGCACTGACCATGAGGGAGGCACGCATTGAGGCGCCCGGGACGGAAAACCGGATTCTTCCGGTGGAAACGGTTCGGCCCCAGCCGATCGCGCTCGATCTGAAGGTGATCCTCATCGGAAACACCGGCATCTACCATGCGCTCTATGCGATGGATGAGGGATTCCGCAAACAGTTCAAATTCAAGGCGGAGTTCGATATAGCCATGGTGGCGAATGAGCATAACGCAAAGGGATACGCCAGCTTCATCGCACAGGTCTGCCGCCGGGAGAAGCAGCGTCACCTTACAGCGGCCGGCGTCTCCCGGGTGCTTGAACACAGCCACCGGCTCAGTGACGATCAGACGAAGCTCTCGGCTCGCTTTAACGAAGTGGTCGAGGTGATTTACGAGGCCAACGCATGGGCAAGTCAGGCTGGAAGCACGACGGTGGATTCCGTACATGTAGAGCGCGCGATCGCGGAAAAGGCGGCCCGTTCTTCTTTGCCTGAGCAGCGGTTGCTGGAACTGATTCAGCGGGGGACCATGCTGTTTGATGTCTCCGGACAGGTGGTGGGCCAGGTGAACGGGCTTACCGTCATGAACATCGGGGACTATCGCTTCGGGTCGCCAAGCCGGATTACCGCCCGCGTCTACATGGGGCACAAGGGCATTCTGCATATCGAGCGTGAGATAGAAATGTCGGGGCAGATCCATGACAAAGGGCTATTCACCCTGACCGGGTACCTGGGCGACCGGTTCGCCCAGAACAAGCCTCTGGCATTCTCGGCCTCGGTCGCTTTCGAGCAGACCTATGTGCCCGTGGATGGAGACAGCGCATCGAGCACAGAGCTCTATGCCCTGCTCTCCGCCCTGGCCGAGGTGCCCATCGATCAGTCCATCGCGGTAACCGGCTCGGTCAATCAGCGAGGGGAGATTCAGCCAATTGGCGGGGTGAACGAAAAGATCGAGGGGTTCTTCCGGGTCTGCAAGGTTCTGGGGCTCACTGGCCGACAGGGTGTGATGATTCCCCAGCAGAACCGGACCAACCTGGTCCTGTCCCACGAGGTGGTTGATGCGGTCAGGGCCGGTCAGTTCCACATCTGGGCGGTTGGTACGATCGAGGAGGGGATCGAGATTCTGACGGGGATCCCTGCCGGAGAGCGTCAGCCCGACGGCCGCTATACCCCGGACAGCATCTTTGACCGGGTCGATCGCAGAATTGAGCAATTGGCCCGCAGTCTCTATGCGTGGAATCGGGGCGAGCGCGCGGAACTTCTATAGAGATGTGGCCCGACAGTCAAGAGGCTGTCGGGCCGTTTTCGTGTCATAACATTGCGGATGCGCGGAATGATGCTTTTAGGTGTTGACCGCAGTTGCCCGCGCGTCGTACTATAACTCTCGCCGCCACCAAGCGGCAAGGGTTATGGTTCAGCCCGAGGCGAACACCAGAGACTGGTGGTTGACCGCCGGCAGG
>JBMONB010000186.1:0-3621 GCA_049325315.1 Bacillota bacterium
AGGAAGTCCAACCGGGGCGGTAGCTCGGCGATCTGCCAGGTCAGGGTCTTGTCGTCGGTCCACTCCATGAGGCCGCGGATCGGTACCGACTGGGCGGCCAGCAGCGCCTGCTCCACCTCTTCCCTGCGCACCGGCTTGGAGAAGTTGAGTCGCACGGCGGAGGGGCCAGGGGTGGAATAGGCATCAAGCACGGTGATCGGCCTCCACCCGTGTCCGAAGCGCTGGTCAACGGTGACCGTCGCCGGAGCTGCCCGCCGAATGCTGACGGCGACCGGGGTCGCTCCCGGCACCTCTACCCGAATGTGGGTGACCTGATCTGGCTGGCCCGGACCAACCTGAAGGGCGAGCGCTCCCTCCGGCAGCCAGGCCGGCTCCCCGAGGAGCTGTGCCCCCTCGACCTTCAGCGCCTTGCGTGCAGCCTCTTCGGTCAGGCCGGGCAGGAGAATATCGAGGTCGAAGGGCTCCAGCCCTACAGCCATAGACTCGCCCGGGGCCAGTTCCCGCCGCACGTCGGGGAACTTAAAGCCCAGCGGTCCTGTGTACAGGTGAAAGCTAGCCACCACAGGCCTCTCCTTGGGTGGCTTCAACGGCGGTTCACCCCTCTGGTCGGGTCCCTCTGAGGGTGGGCTGGCCGGCGGCTTGCCCGTCTCAACGCTGGGCCTGGCCACAGGCTTCGCCTCAGGGGAACTGGTGCAAGCGGTCAGGAAGAGCACCAGGAGTAGCAGACACCCGGTGGCTCGACGGATTCGCATAAAAGACCTTCTCTCTATCGCTCAGCAGGCGGTTGGAACGGATTCGGTGAGAACCATAGACCACTATCATTATGGCATGTTAACGAAACGCGGACCACCATCTCCCTGCGAGATGGTGGCCGTGCAGCTTGTACGGGGAAATAAGTTCGGCATGCAGGGCTAGATGTGGCGCTCCAGCATGATCTGCTCCCGTAGCCGGCGCAGCCCTTCCTTGATCGCCCGGGCCCGGACCTCGCCGATGCCCTCCACCTCGTCGAGCTCCTCGATCGAGGCCCGCAGAATGCGCTGAAGGCTCCCCAGGTGCTCCACCAGGTTCTCGATCACCGGCATAGGCAGCCGGGGGATCTTTCGCAGAATGCGATAGCCGCGGGGTGAGACCGGGCTGTCAAGAGTACCCGGCGCTGAGCCAAGCCCCATAATCCGGGCAATGGTCAGCAGGTCCCGCAGATCCTCGTGAGGCCACCCCGACATGTGATCACGCACTTGCTCCGGCGACCGGCCCTCTCCCAACTGGGCGTAGTCACGCAGGATCAGCGTGCCCTCCTCGGCCACGTTGGTGACCAGCTCTTCCAGCTGCATCGAGACCAGACGGCCCTCGGTGCCCAACTCTGAAATGTACCGCTCGATCTCGGTGACGATGCGAAGGACCATCTCTGTCCGCTGGACCACGAGCACTACATCGAGCACCGTCACCAGGTCCTCCAGTTCCAGGGCCGAGAGGTTCGTTACCGCCTGGTCCAGGACCGACTTGTACTTCTCCAGCGTCTGCAGCGCTTGATTTGCCTTGGTGAGAATCACCGAGATATCCCGCAGCACGTAGCGCATGTTCCCCTTGTAGAGCGAGATCAGGTTGCGACGCTGCGAGATGGAGATGACCAGTTCACCGGTCTGCTTGGCCACCCGCTCTGCCGTACGGTGGCGGGTGCCCGTCTCGAAGGTGGGAATGGTGGGGTCGGGCACCAGCATGGCATTCGCATAGAGAATGCGCCGTGCGTCCGGCGTCAGAATGATTGCGCCGTCCATCTTGGCCAACTCGTACACGCTGGCCGGCACGAACTCGCAGTCCAGACGGAACCCACCGTCGACCAGGGCCATTACCTGCGGTGAGTCGCCCACGACAATGAGAGCGCCCGTGCGAGCACGCAGAATCGACTCCAACCCCTCTCGAAGTGGAGTACCCGGGGCCACCTGCTTCAGCACTTTCCAGAAACCATCACGATCCTCTAGCATTCGTTTCCTCCTGGTACGAACCCCCGGCCGCTCAAGCGCCCCACAAGAGACCGGTTTGTATCACAGATCAGCTTTGTTTCGTTCGCCGTCTTATAAAAGAATTCCTGCACGTTCATCATACCATGCAGCTACCCGTTTAACGCCGCCTCCAGCCCTTCCATTACCGTCTCTGCCCCGACCAACTCGACGCTGGTCTTCATGGACAGGGTACGTAGGTTGGCCGCCGGCAAGACGACCCGGCTGAATCCCATCTTCTCGGCCTCACGAATTCGCTGCTCCACCCGTGAGACGGCCCGGACTTCGCCGGCCAGGCCCACCTCGCCAATCACCACCGTGCGCCGGTCGGGCGACTGGTCCCGAAAGCTGGAGGCCAGGGCAACGGCCAGCCCCATGTCAACCGCCGGCTCGGCGATGCGGACACCGCCGGCCACCTTTACGTAGGCATCGTGGTTACCCAGCAGGAGCCCGACCCGCTTCTCCAGGACGGCAATGATCAGCTGCACCCGGTTCAGATCGATGCCGTCGGCGGTCCGGCGGGGGGAGACGAAGGTGGAGGCGCTCACCAGCGCCTGAACCTCGACCAGCAGGGGGCGGGTCCCCTCCAGCGAGGGCACGACCACAGAGCCCGAAACCCCCAGGGGCCGCTCGGCCAGGAAGAGCTGAGAGGCGTTGTCCACCTCCACCAGCCCCGCATCGCGCATCTCGAACAGGCCGATCTCGTTGGTGGAGCCAAAGCGGTTCTTCACCGCCCGCAGCACCCGGAAGCTGGCGTGCCGCTCCCCCTCGAAGTAGAGCACGGTATCGACGATGTGCTCCAACACCCGGGGCCCGGCCAGGGCGCCCTCCTTGGTCACATGACCGACGATGAAGACGGCGATCCCCTGCGACTTGGCCAGCCGGAGAAGCTGCGCCGCTCCCTCCCGCACCTGGGTAACAGAGCCGGGGGCGCTGGGAATATCGGGCTTGAAGACGGTCTGAATGGAGTCTACAATCAGCATCACCGGGTGTATGTGCTGGGCGTGCTGCTCGATGGCATCGAGGTTGGTCTCCGCCAGCACCAGCAACCGGTCGTGCAGCGTGCCGAGGCGATCGGCCCGCAGGCGAATCTGCCTGGCCGACTCCTCGCCCGAGATATAGAGCACGGTGCCGTGGTCTTGCGCCACCCGGGCGGCCAATTGCAGGAGTATGGTCGACTTTCCAATGCCCGGATCGCCGCCGACAAGCACGAAGGAGCCGGGAACGATTCCGCCGCCCAGCACACGGTCCAGTTCTTCGGAGCCCGCGGGGAGGCGCGGGGCATCTTCCACCTCGACGGTGGCGATAGAGACCGGCTTGTCGCCGGAGGAGAGGCCGGGGGAGATGCCAGCCCGCCCGGCCGGGGTCGACTTGACTACGGGCTCTTCCACCATACTATTCCAGGCCCCGCAGCCGGGGCACTTGCCCATCCACCGCGGCGACTCGTGGCCGCACTCCTGACAGAAAAAAAGGGTCTTGGCCTTTGCCATCGAACGCAACGCCTCACAATCGGTCGCTTTCTCTTCTACCCATTTCGATTGTCGCTCCGAATGGTCCTTCCCCCTCGCGCACGCCCCATTAAGCACCACCATAAGGAGGACCCCTCCATGCCTGGCTCCCCGAA
>JBMONB010000187.1:0-45494 GCA_049325315.1 Bacillota bacterium
GGCGCCACGTCCTAAGGGTATATACGCTCTGACCTGGGAGGCTTTTGCATGCAACGGCTGATGGCCTTCTTATTGATTCTGATGCTCCTGGGAGCGGCCGGCTGTGCCAAGCCCGCCGCTGTGGAGCCGGCGCCTGACCCCTTGCCGGTGGCGGCTCCGCCCGTGGCGCCCCCGGCGAAGGAGACCGGGGGTGATACCCCTGCGCCGCCGGCGGAGCCCTCGTCGATCACCCCCCCGGCCCTCACGTTCGCAGACCTGGTCGGCGCCCGGCTGACCCACGATGGAGCCGGCTTCTCCAGCTTCCTGAGCCTGGAGCAGTACGGGGAGGAGCTGCGCGCCGTTCTCGCCGCCTACGGCCAGGTCAAAGAGGCGGAGAGCGTGATCCGGAGCGGGGGAACCCGTCTTACCCTGACGCTCTACCAGGCCGGCGGCGGCGATGTGAGCCTGGTGGTCCGGGAGGACCAGTCGGTGGTGCTGAAGGGGGCCGGCAGGGCGACGATTCGCTCGCCGGAGCTGACCGGGGCGCTGGAGGCACTGGCCGGAAGGCTCTTCCCCGTCCAAGATGACACCCTGGCGCACAGCCTCAAGCCCGACCTGGGCGATGGCTGGGTGCGGCAGCCAGAGCGAGGGCCCTGGTCCGAGTGGGTACACGAGGCGCAGGCGATGCAGATCACCGCCCGGTCGTGGCCGGGTGTGCAGGTAGATGCAGCCGGGCGCTGGCTGCTGCCCGAGCAGTACGCCTGGCAGGGGGTGCTCGACCCCGCCAGGGTGCCGGTGAAGGGCGCCGGCGGCCTGACTTACACCGGCCTCCGCTTCACGCCGATCGAGGGCGGGACGGGCGGCGGCTTCTTTGGAACGCATCCGGTGGAGGTGGCGGTGGCCGGCAGGGAGGGCGCCCTCTCCCTGGTGTGCAACCAGCGCGCCTCGGAGCAGGATGAGGCGAAGCGCCGGCAACTCCAGGCATTGGTCGACGAGCAGTGCCCGGCCCTGCTGGCCCGGTTCGTCGTTGACCTGGGCAAGCCGGTCGACCCGGCGCTGGAGGTCCAGCAGCAGGTGGAACTCCGCAAGGACGGGAGCCTGCTCTTCCCGCCCGGGCGCATCGGCTGGCTGGGCGAGTGGGGGCCGGGCCAGTGGCAGATCCGGGCGGGCGACTCCACCTGGCTGCTCGACCTGGAGCGTGGCGAGATCAGGCCGTCGCCCCTGACCTGGCTGGCGAGCGCCTTCCCGCTGCCAGACGGGCGGCTGGTCGGCCTGAAGCCCGACCGCTGGCCGGGGACCCGGCACAATACCATCGTGCTGCAGGACCCGGTGAAGCAGACCGAATCGGCGATGGGCGAGATCAGCGGCGATGTGGCGGCGGTTGCCCGCTCGGGCCGGAACGCCTTCGCCTACAGCCTGCCCGGCCCGCAGCTTGACGCTGCCGGCGCCCTGCTTCAGTACGACTGGTCCAAGCGGGTCCACCAGACGATCGCCGAGCAGGGCTGGCCGGTGGGCCTGCTGGCCGACGGCCGGGCAGTCGCCCACCGGGGCCACAGGCAGGGCCCGCTCTTCACCTGGCTGGCCGAAGCGCCCGAGGCGGTGACGCCGCTCTCCCCCGATGGGGTGTACCCCTATGGCGGGACCATCTCGCCGGATGGGCGGCGGCTGGTCTACTTCCACGCCGAGCAGTCCGGATCGGACTACCCCCGGGTTACGGAAGTGGCCCTCCTGGACCCGGCCTCCGGCCAGACGGTGGTGCATCGCCTGCCCGATCTGGGCCATGTGGCCGACATCGCCTGGGACGAGCAGGGCCGCCTGCTCTTCAGCCATCGCCGGCCCCAGGGTATGGCGGTGCTGCGGCTGAGCCCGGGCGGGGAGTTGGAGCGGTTGACCCCGCCGGGCATCCACGGTACCTGGCTCGGCTGGGACGGCTGCGCCCTCCTGCTGACCGGCAACGACGGCCCGTTCCGCCACGCCCCGCCGGGCTGCGAGCTGGAGTCCGGCCCGGTCGACCTGGGCCGGGAGGACCGGCGGGTGGGCTGGCGCCCCCTCATGGCCTTCCCGGTCAGCGGCGGCCTGGAGATTCTGGACACCCGCACCGGCAAGCGCTACCACGCCGCCGGGGCCAGCCTGCCCATGATCCCCGTGCCGCACTGGATGAACCTTGCCCCCCTGCGGCCCGAGAGCGGGTACGTGGCGCTGATGGCGCAGATGTACCCCAACCCGGTCTACCGGCTGCTGCCCGTAGTCGAGGTGAAGCGGTAGCCGAACCAGGCGGGCCTGGCAGTCCCCCACCCGCAGCCGAGGGAGGTTTGAGCCATGTCGGAAGAGCGCCTGCTCCTCAGTGAAGTCCCGAGGGTCAGCTTCTACGATCCGAACAGCGGAAGGGCCCCGGAAGATGTCCCCTTCCCCAGCTGCCTGGCGGCGGCCGCCCGCTACCTGGGCAGCGACTTCCCCTGGATCCCCCAGCCCAAGGGAGCGCCGGTCAACTTCGCCTACATCTTGCCCCTGGCGGCTTCGGGCATGGCCTTCGGCCTCCGCTGGAAGGCCGGCTGGCACCCCGACAATGTCGACCACATGTTCATCGCCGATCCCGAGGAGATTATCCGGCGGGCCTTCGCTGCCGTGGGCTACCGCTACACCACCCTCTCCCGCGCCGGCAACCCCGACGGTCCGGGCACCCCCGCCGATGAGGCCCGCTTCCGTCGCGAGATCATCGCCTCGCTTCAGCGGGGCGTACCGGTACTGGCCTTCGGCGTGATCGGCCCGCCCGAGTGCTGTCTGATCACCGGCTGCGACCAGGGCGGCGACGTGCTGATCGGTTGGAACTTCTTCGCCCAGATGGTCCCCTTCAACACCGGGGTGACCTACGAGCCAAACGGGATGTTCCGCAAGGCGCACTGGTTCCCCGAGACCCACAGCCTGCTCCTGATCGGCGAGAGGGCAGAGCCCGCCTTCGACCTGGTCGATACGCTCCGCTGGGCCGTCGCGGTGGCCCGCCAGCCCAACCTCTGGGGCCACCCCACCGGACATGCCGCCTACAGCGCCTGGGCAGACCAGTTGACCGACGAGTTCAGCGGCCTGCCCGAGCAGATTCAGCGGGAGCGCCACTCGATCCATGATTCGCAGGTCGGCCAACTGGCGGAGTGCCGGTTCTACGGGGCCGAGTTCCTGCGGTACCAGGCGGGGCTGGCGGGCGGATCGACCGCCTCGGTGCTCCGCCAGGCAGCCGACTGCTTCCAGGCCGAGCACGATCTCATGTGGAAGGTCTGGGAGGTCGCCGGCGGCCACAGCCACCCCGAAGCATGGGCCCACTTCGCAGAGCCAGCGGTCCGGCAGGCGATCATCGCCCTGATTCTCGAGGCGCAGCATCAGAACCGGACCGGCACCGACCTGCTGGCCCGGCTGGTGGAACCATAGCGTTCAAGGAGGCGAGCCCCTACCAAGGGCTCGCCTCCTCTGCTTACAGGGTCAGCTTCGGTGCGAACTGCTTGCGGAACTTGGCCACCTTCGGGTCGATGACCGCCCGGCAGTACGGCTGCGCCGGGTTGCGGCGGTAGTAGTCGTGGTGGTAGACCTCGGCCGGGTAGAAGGCGGTAAAGGGCGCCAGTTCGGTCACGATGGGGTCCAGGTATGTGCCGGCGGCGCTCAGCTCCGCCATCAGCCTCTCGGCTACCTCCCGCTGCTCCGGGCTGTGGTAGAAGATGACCGAGCGGTACTGGGTCCCCACGTCGGCCCCCTGCCGGTTGAGCGTGGTAGGGTCATGTATGCTGAAGAAGACCTCCAGCAGCTCCCGGTAGGAGATGACCGCCGGGTCAAAGGTGACCTGTACCACCTCGGCGTGGTCGGTGGTGCCGGCACAGACCTCCCGGTAGGTCGCGGTCTCGGCGTCGCCCCCGGCGTAGCCAGAGGTGACGCTCAGCACCCCGCGGAGTTCCTGAAAGACCGCCTCCAGGCACCAGAAGCAGCCGCCGCCCAGCGTGGCGACAGACGGGTTAGCATCCCCAAGCGACATCAACAGTCCCCCCATTTGTGTGCGGAATCCCTGGCTCCTAGTCTATCCTGTTAGACGAGCGGCGGCCACACCGCGGCACGGATTCACCGCCCCAGCGACCAGATCAGTCCGGTCGCTCTTTTTTGTGCCCGCGCAGGCTGAAGGTGCCCAGGGCGCGGGCCACCAGGCCGCCCTCGGCGTCCCGCACCTCCGCCTCGCAGGTGGCGAGCCGCGCCCCGCGGTGGACCAGCCTCCCCTCGCAGGTAAGCCGCCCCCGGGCCGGGGCCACGAAGTGGCAGGTGAGGCTGACAGTGGCCACCCCGTGCTCCGCCCCGGTGGCGGAGAGGAGCGCCATGCCGGCGGTCACATCGAGCAGGGTCATGACCACCCCACCATGGGCCACCTGCCAGCTGTTCTCCAACTCGTACCGCAAGGTGAGCCCGGTCACCACCCGACCGGGCTCCTTCTCCAGCAACTCAACCCCCAGCATCTCCGTGAACGGAATCTGCCGGTCAAACATCACCGTTCCCAACCTCCTCGCCTGGCCCCTCACCGCTTTGGTCAGGCAAGATCCGTGCCAGCGCCTCCAGCCCTGCCTCTCCCCGCCCTTGCGCCCCCCGGCGTACAGAAGATGAACGCGCCGGTTTGGTTGCTGAACGCTCTGCGCCCGTTGGCAGCGACCCGCCGCCACTTCCCGCTTGGCACCTATTTTGCTTGGTTGAACATTGTTTATCCTCGCATGACGGTTTCAGGAGAAGGGCGCGCATAAGGAGGAACGGTGGATGCAGCTTCAGGGAAAGGTTGCGATCGTTACCGGCGGCGGCAAGGGAATCGGGCGGGCCATCGCCCTGGCCTTCGCCCGGGAGGGGGCGAAGCTGGTCCTGGCCGCCCGCGATGCGGAGGCGCTGGCCCGGGTGGCCGAGGAGGTCGCCAGGGCACAGGCGGAGGTGCTGACCGTCGCCGCTGATGTCGCCGACGAAGGGCAGGTCGCGGCCATGGTGGCACAGGCGGTGGAGCGGTTCGGCAGGGTCGACATTCTGGTGAACAATTCAGGTGTTCCCGGCCCCACAAAGCCGCTCTGGGAGATGGAGCCCGCCGAGTGGGACGAGGTGATGAACGTCAACCTGCGCGGCTCCTACCTCTGCGCCCGAACAGTGATGCCCGCCATGCTGAAGCAGGGGGCAGGGCGAATCATCAACATCTCATCGATCTTGGGCCGGCAGCCGCTCGCGGGGCGCTCCCCCTACGTATCCTCCAAGGCCGGGCTGGTGGGGCTGACCCAGACCCTGGCCCACGAGGCAGGGCCCCACGGGATCACCGTCAACCTGATCTCCCCGGGGGCGACAGCGGGCGACCGGCTCGACCTGGTTCTGACCCGGCTGGGCGCCGCCCAGGGGATGAACCTGGAGCAGACCAAGGCGGCGGTGCTGCGCGACACCCCGCTGCGCCGCTTCGTCGAGGCGGACGATGTGGCGCGGGCGGCGGTCTTCCTCGCTTCCGATGCGGCGGCCAACATCACCGGCGAGGACCTGAACGTCACCGCCGGGCGCGGCATGTGGTAGTTCCGATGTGATCCGCAGGAGGTGCACCTGGTTATGGTTCTGGACGAGACGTTGATCGGTCTGGAGTCCGAGGTGGAGCGCTTTGAGGTCGAGAAGGGGGCGATTCGCAAGTTTGCCGACGCCATTGGCGACCCGAACCCCGTCTTCCAGCGGGGCGAGGTGGCGCCCCCCACCTTCCCCACCACCTTCCGGGTCAAGATTCCCGGGCTGGAGGCGGTCGACCCCGCACGGTTCATTCACGCCAACGAGGCGTACACCTACGAGCGCCCCCTTCGGGCGGGCGACCTGGTGGACTGCCGCCGCAAGATCGTCGACCTCTTTTTCAAGGATGGCCGGCTGGGCCGCATGACCTTTGTGGTCGCCACGTTGGAGGGGCGGGACCCGGCGGGCGCCCTGCTCTTCACCGGAAAGACCACGGTGATCATACACGGGGGTGGTGCAGCATGAGGTACACCGACCTGACCATCGGCGCCGAGGTCCCGGCCCTGGTGAAGGAGCCGGTCTCCAAGGTGCAGCTGCTCAAGTATGCCGGCGCCTCGGGCGATTACAACCTGATCCATACCGACGTGGAGACCGCCAGGGCGATGGGCCTGGGCGACGTGATCGCGCACGGCATGCTCTCCATGGGCATGCTGGGCCAGTTCGTCACCGGGCTGGCCGGGGCGGAGAACGTCCGCCGCCTCTCGGTCCGCTTCACCGCCATGGTGCGGCTGGGCGATGTGCTGGTCTGTAAGGGCACCGTGAAGGCGATCGCCCCGCAGCCCGACGGGCGGGGGCTGGTGACGCTGGAGGTCGCGGCAGTCAACCAGAAGGGCGAGGCGGTGACCCACGGCGAGGCCGAGGTCTTCCTGCCTGGCGCATAAGCAAAGGAGGATGCTCTCAGATGAAGCGATTCGACTCCAAGGTCGCGTTTTTAACCGGGGCGGGCCGGGGGATCGGCGCTGCCACCGCCAGGGTGCTGGCGGCGCAGGGGGCCGCCGTGGCGGTGACCGACATGGATGCGGGCCCCGCTGAAGAGGTGGCGGCGGCCATTCGGGAGGCGGGCGGCAAGGCGATCGCCATCGCCCTCGATGTAACCCAGCGGCCCGCCGTGGAGGCGGCGATCCAGCAGACGATCGACGAGTTGGGCGGGCTGCACATCTTGGTCGCCCTGGCGGGAATCACCCGGGACAACCTGCTCTTCAAGATGTCCGACGAGGAGTGGGACGGGGTGATCAACACCCACCTGAAGGGCTCCTTCCTGGTGGCCCGGGCCGCCCAGGCCCAGATGGTCGGCCAGAAGTACGGCAAGATGATCTTTACCTCGTCGACCTCGGCCCTGGGCAACCGGGGGCAGGCCAACTACTCGGCGGCGAAGGCCGGCATGCAGGGCTTCGCCCGGACCCTGGCGATTGAACTGGGCCAGTTCAACATCAACGTCAACGTGGTGGCGCCGGGCTTTATTGAGACCCGCATGACCGAGGCGGTGGCGACCCGCATGGGGCTCGATTTTGAGCAGTTGAAGGCCGGGGCGGCCCAGCAGATCCCGCTGCGGCGGGTGGGCCAGCCGGAAGATGTGGCGAACGTAATCGCCTTCCTGGCCTCCGATGAGTCGAGCTTCGTCTCGGGCCAGACCATCTACGTGGCCGGCGGGCCGAGGGGGTAGCGCCGATGGGGGTTGCAAACCTGGAGGAGATCCGCTCCTTTAACGACTACATCCGCAAAAAGCTGCTGAAGCGGGTGGAGTCCTGTCCGCCTGAGATGGTTACGTGGAAGCCCGCCCCCGACAAGTGGAGCGTGGCGGAGCACGTGGAGCACCTGGCACGGGCGGAGGAGATCTATATCCACTGGCTCAGCCACCTGGTGGCCGAGGGGCGGGCGAAGGGGCTGACCGGGGCGCCACAGACGGTGGATGCGGTGCCTCCTCTGACCGAGGCGGCTGCCGGCCCCATGGAGGCCCCACCCGAGATGGAGCCCCAGGGGCGCCCGCTGGCGGAGTCGCTGGAGCGGCTCGCCGCCAGCCGGGCGGAGATCGACCAGTTCTACGGCCAGTTGGCCGTGCTTCAGACCGACGAGCTGACCATTCCCTTCCGAACCGTGCGGCTGAACGCCGCCCAGGTGATGCACCTGATCGGGCTGCACGAACTGCGGCACGAGCGGCACCTGGCAGGGTTGCTGGAGGCCTGGGGAACCCGGTAAAAGGAGTGCTTCGTCACGTGATCATGGAGCGGACCATCGCAGAGAACGCCTGGGAGGTAGAGCCGGGGCTCTACCGCATCCTGCTGCCCCTCCCCTGGAACGTCCCCTTTGTCAACTAAAGCGTCTCACGAGCGCAAAGAGACGTCTCACGCATAATTCTCAGTGTGCGCTCAATTCCCCTGCATAGCTCATTCGTGCCCCTTCCAGAAATTGGGTACGGTGCCGCCCTCGATTTGGGTGGCACCGTACTTTGTCGTTGGTCTGTTATCGGTGGATGACCTTGCTGGTGATGCCGCTCTCCACAATCGCCTTGCCGGAGCTCCAGAGAGCCATGGCGCCTCCTCCAGCGAGGAACCCTTCTCTTGCCGCGGCCCTGATTGCCTCGACCTCCCACAGGCCAGCGAAGAGAACCAGGTTCGCCAGGTTGATCACTACCCCAAGGGTCAAAGCGGTCAACACCGGCACTGCCGGATCGAGGTCGGTCACACCCAAGAGGCGCTTTACCTGGCGCTTCATGAGCTCGGTCAACAGGACCACAAGAGCTACCACATAGCCGATCTCCAGCATCCCTGTCGTCTCCATCTCACTGATCTCCCTTCTTGTCACAGATGTGAGCGATGGCAGCCTGGAAGCTCCGCACAGCCATGGCGGCGCCCTCCTCACGGGTCAGGGGTTTCCCGAGTCCGAATGTCCCATCAGGGTAACCGGCGGTAACGCCGATCGCCTTCGCTGAGGCCAGCATGCCTGCTGCCCAGTGGTCGGCCGGGACGTCCGAGAACGGCCCAGGCTGTCGCTCCTTCAGGCCGAGGCCCACGGCTACCATCTGGACGTACGTCTCGACTAGGCCCTGCTGAAACTCAGACTTCATAGCTATAGTGAGATCTTGAGGATTGGTCGCATAGAAAGGTTCACACAACACGGCAGGACCCTTAGTGTACTCCAGTACGTCGAACGCCGCCACCCGGATGCCTCGGAAGGGTATGCCCCAGGAGGCCAGGAACGCCTGCAGGATCGGCGCCATGCGTTTGGCGATGGCATAACTTCTAGGAGCCTTGTGGTTAGTCTCTGTGGCAACCGCCCAGTCGGGCGCTCCGTACACGTAGAGCTCGCCGCCTCGCACTGTCGGGTTTGGGCTGGCGTTATGATGCTTCGAGAAGAGTAGATCGGCCTGGATCCGGTTGGCGATGCTGCAGCGGGCCCTCAACTCTCGCCATAGATCCCGCCGGTCTCCCGTGTAGGTGGGATCGACCGAGCGATCGCTATCACGTGTTAGGATAACGTTCACGTCATAGCGCTGGATCAGCTGCTCTTGCCAGAACAAGCCGATCGGAAGCTGGTAATCGGCCTCCCGGACGCCATCAACCACGCAGCCCGGGTCTGGGCCGCCATGTCCTATATCCCCGACAATCGTGACCATTAGGGCTCCACCTCCCCCGAGGGCAGCACATCCATCACCGCCACCCGCCGGCCGGCTCCGTGGCCATCAGCTCGGATCATGCTCCATTCCTCCCCTCTTTTTGGAGCAACTCTAGCAGCAGACCTTCGATCCGGTCCTGACGCAACAGGATCAACTCCAACGTCTCAGCCTGGGTGCGGTTGGACTTGGCCGCCAGCTGCGCTCGGCGCCGGTAAGCCGGATCTCGGCTCACAACGGTCTTGCCATCCCTCTGCTCAACCAGCATCATGCCACCGTCACCTCCAGCTCCGCCCCCTGCGTCAGGGGGTGAGAGGCGCCAATCCGGTACGTCCCCGGATCGTTCAGCACGAGAGTTGCCTCGGCCACCCCGTTGACCGTGGCCACGGCCTTCACCACCTGCCCGTCAACAGTGATCGCGATCTCCCGATCCTCGTCGGTGATCGGGGACTGGTCGTCCCACCGGACCAGGGCGATGGTGATCGGGAGATCAGCGCCTGGGGCCACCGTAGCGGGGGCGCTGATGGTGCAGTGGGCATACATCGTGTTGTGCGTCCTAGCCGTAGCTGTCTGCGATCCCGTGATAATCGTTTCCACGGCGAGAATCTCATGGGCTACTCGTTCAAGCACCGATGAGCCACCTCCTAGTCTAGTTTGTAGATCGGCAGCAGAATTGTGCTGGAGTAATCGCAGGTGATTTTCAAGTGGGTTGTAAACGGAATGAACGGTAAGCCCACATGCGTTCCGTTCGGAAATGTGAGCGCCCTACGCACCCCTGAGTTGTCAACCTCTATGTTGACCCAGGTGTTTGTAGTTGGTGAATTGCTCCGAAATAGTCCGCCCAGCAAACCCGCTCCCGCCACATCAACTACAGTATTTGCGTAGTGTTCATACTGGTTTGTCGGTACGCTGGATACCAGCGTCAATCCAGACCATTTCGATCCGTAATCCCCAACCAGGGCAAAGGCACAATAGCCTCCGGAAGGCGCATACATACCTGATACCACAAGGCTTGTCTGGAATGGGACGATAAACAGCCCTGCCGATGCTATGACGTAGGATTTGTACAGTGTTCCACCATCGATCTGCACCGTCCATGGTACATTGTTTTCGGCGTTGTACATACCGACAAGGAATCCCTGTCCCGAGATATTCAGGTGTGTATAGGTGTCATGCGAGGCCACCGTAGACCACCCAGAGTTGACATGCGTCATGTCGGTAATCTTCCAGCCCTCGCCACCCATGAGCATGGATATGAGATGTGCCTCGGCCGCCGCAAAGATCGGGTTGCCCACCTAGATCACCTCCTGACGGGTCCAGCCGCTCCAGTGCCCGTCGACGTCGCGCGTGACAGTCGTGCGGAATGTGCGCGGCGTCCCGTTTACCGTGAAGGTCAGGTCCTGCTGCGTGACGGTTTTATTGTCGCTGTCGTAGGTGTAGGCGATCGTGGCGACAACCGTGGCGCCGTCCCGGATTTCGATCGCTATGGGCTTTCCGGCGGCATTCTTGCTGGTCACGGCCCACGGCCGGGTGTCGATGGGCACCACCAGGGCATGGAGTTCCTGCACATCGGTGTTGGCAGTTCCCCGCTGAACGGAGGCAGCCAGAGCGGCATCAACCTCCGCCTTCCGGGCGATGTCATCAGAGGCCGAAGGGGCAGCGACCTTCGCCCGGCCAGCGGCGTCACGCTTCATGGGAGCGTCCGGCGTGGCAGCGGAGGTGACCGAGTCGATAAACGTCTTGACCGCCTGGAGAGTGACTGGCACTGCGTCAAATACCCCCGCCGTTCCCAGAATGGCCTTAAATCGGCCAGCCAGCCAGGATAGCAGCGACGTGATAGGACCCGTCAAGGCTGGGGCCGCTAGGTCAGGGTCTAAGGTACGGTCGCCGATGTGGGCGTCTGATACGCCGCTGGCCGCTATCGACAGCGTTCGGCTGGCGCTCAGATCGCCGCCACCCTCCAGGCCGCTTCCCGCTGTGATGGTGGTGGTCTTCGAGACCTTGGCGTTCTGAAGGTGTACGTCGTTATTGATCAAGTCCTGATGGATCGGGTTCCACGTGTCCGGCACCGCCAGGTCGGTGCCCTCCAGCGCTCTAACCGTGTTCTTGTAAAGGTCCTGACCGACCAAATCCGGCATTCGCCTATCACCTCACTATGGGTAGAGGACGTGAAGCACGCCCTTGGCCGGCTGAGTGAGCCGGATCACCTCTCGGACTCGCTGCTCTTCGGAAGGGTCAAGGACCGCCAGCCCGCTGTTGAGGAAGACGGCGAACCGGTTCCACGCTCCGGGAAGGTTCTCTTCGAGCCACTCGGCATGAGCCGGCTCGTGTGCAGCTCCTAGCCACCAGGTACCATCCAGCGAGCGGCTTCCATCCAAGAAAGTCCAGTTCTGCCTCTCCCGGTAGAGCGGATAGACCTCGACGTTGGGATAGCCAATCGCTCTCAGCGCTGCCTCCATCCCTTGCTTCGTGCCGGCGGCCTCATAGAATAAGTAGGCGTTGGCCAACCTCGCTCGGTAGGCCGCAGCGGTCTCACCGGGCAGTCGAGGTAGAGATCGCTCCGCCCCGTGCAGGTTGAGCGCAGAGTCTGGAGCTGTGGTCGGGAACCAGAGCTTGCGAGCTCGCCTGGCTGTCTCACGCAGCTCCTCAGCGGCCTCCGCCACCAGGGCGATCAGGTTGCGGATCTCCTGGCCAGCAGCCATCAGGGGGCTAGTGAGCAGACTGGTCAGGTACTGAAGGATCGTCATGCCCGCCTCACCACCGTGACCGTCAAGATACCCAGCGTGAGCAGCTGGCCAGCGACCGCCGACTCATCAACGGCTGGTGCGGTGACCTTCACGTTTTCAACCCAATCCATCCGAAGGAGCCAGATGAGTTGGGATAGGTACAGCCCCTGGCCAGGAACGAGCGGCACGATCTCGGGGCGAGCCGAATCCAGTGTGAAGAGCGCCTGGACTCGATCCTCGGCCTCGGCCTTGATGGCCACTTCGTCGCCGCCAACAGGCGGCAAGGTCATCTCCACGGTGATGTCGATGGCCTTCGTGGTGGGGGCCTTGACCACAACGTTGTCCAGCAGAGGCTTCTTTGCGTCGATGTGCTCCTGGACGGAGCTCAGCAGCTGGGCTGTTGGGAGACCAGTCGTACTCGTAATGATAATGTCGAGCGTTCCCGGGCCCCTGGGCTCTCCCGTCACGAGTACGGCCTCGACTACCCCCGGAACCTCCAGAGCTCTGGCCCTGTAGTACCCGTCTGTACCACCGTTTGAAAGGCTGTGCCAGACCAGCTTTCCCCGGGCTCTCAGCTGATCGTCGGTCTCCACGTCAGCACCCTCCAGCGTCAGCCACCCGGCCCGGTTGGTAACCGAGTCAACCCCGGGAATGTGGGTGACCATGTGCTTAATGGCGCCATCCGAGACGTTATAGATCGAACCGGCGAACTCTGCTTTGACTGGTACCGTGACCTCAAGAGCCCCGTCAGGGAGAATTGTCTCGGTTGTGGTGATGTACACGAGGCTCTCGCCGCTAGGCAGAAGGTCCGTCTTGACGAGGCTGCCCGCCGGGATCTGGATCGGACCGCCGGCGGCCAGTCGGGCGAAGACCACATTCCCCTCGGTCTTGATCGCCTCACGCCTCTCCACGCCACGGTCCTGAACGCCTAGATCAAGCCAGTCCCCAGTAGCGTACTGAGTGAATCCACTCGGGGCCAGCACATCGGCCAGGTAGTCGTACACCACGCTGACCGCCTCCAGAAAGAGGCTGAGCAGAATGCGGAACGGGCCCCAATTCAGGTTCGTGACAACCCTGCTGCCCATCGCCTGCAGCCGTTGGACGGCCCAGTTCCATAGGTCGTCGTAGCTCTTGTGCCCGACCATGGTCCGCCAGTTTGGCTGCATCTACTGCACCTCCACCTGACCGTTGTCCATGTACCCGATCACGAGACTGAGGCGGTTCGAGCTGCCACGGGGCTGCAGGGTGATCCGGGCCACAATCCGGCGCCGATCCCACTCGACGATCTCGGCCGTCGTACTGCCGGGCTCAACCCGGGTATCGGCCTCACAGTCGAGCCGCAGATCCTGGGCCATCGCCCGCCTGGTCAGTTCCGTGTTTGGTCCTTTGAGGTACCGATAGACCCGGGTGCCGAAGGCGGCGTCGAAGCGCCAACTCCCCAGCGGCGTGGTCAGCCGGAGAGCGAGATCCTGTCGGAGACAGGCCAGCCCCTGGACGGTCTCCACATCTCCGGCCGGGTAAGGAGCCAAGTCGCCGGCGACCAGGCGGATGTCTCGCCCGAGGTGTTCGTTGGCCATGAGACTCACCTCCGACTACGGGTGAATGGTGCCAGTGACGCTCAGGTCGCCTTCGATGATGACCATGTCACTGGTGAGGGTGATGCCCTCCGAACTCTGGATCCAAATCTGCCCCGTGGGGAGAATCTGAATTCGACCAGCCGGGTGCATGATCATGAGCGATCCCGCCGCCTGGGCCGGCAGATTGAATCCGTCGGGCAAGAGCGCATCCAAATAGGGCTCGCCCGATTCGTACCAGGCCACCCGCACCATCGC
The DNA here is from genome assembly GCA_049325315.1 of Bacillota bacterium. Lineage (GTDB taxonomy): Bacteria > Bacillota > Sulfobacillia > Symbiobacteriales > Symbiobacteriaceae > JAWLHU01. The sequence continues at coordinate 13,686 of JBMONB010000187.1, forward strand.
CCCAACCGGTGGGATGGCCAGAACTCCACGATCTGCACCGGCCCAAATAGTAGGGATAGGGAGGTGGGGCAGAACAGGCCCGTCGGGCAGACCGGCAGCGTTCAGCGGCTGCACGTCCACGGTGTACACGCCTGTCTCCCCGCCGCGGCCACCCGTGGAATATGTGGCCACAATCCTGCCCCTTACAGGTAACAGGCGCCGACCCAGAACCGGGAAGATCTGCAGGAGAGCCCCTCTCAGGATGCGGATCAGATCACCTCGGGACTGCTCCACTCGATCACCACCCTCGCAGGCCGTGCCTGATAGATCACTCGATCGACTCGCAGCCGTCGCTGGCCGGACCATACCCGCGGGTCTGCGACCAGAATCATGTTGCTGTGGTAGATGGGGAGAGGCTCAGCAACGAGGCGGCCTCGCATGCCTCCCGCCTCAACGGTGTGGCTGAGCAGGTTCTCACCGTAGGTGACCGCCTGCGCCATTTCCAGCGCCCGAGGGGACTCGTCGGGTGGTCCCCACCAGACACCCGCATCGTTGAGCCAGTAAAGATCGTTGCGTACCCCCAGCGCCTGGCCGAGGGCGTCTACCACCCGGCGGATGGTCCCATCAGCCACAAAACGGGGCAGAGACCGGTATCGCTTCGAGCTGAGGCGAAACCGTGTCGCACCAGCCTGGCTCAGAGCCCAACGCAGGATCTCCTGCGGCGTGGCCCCGGTGAACGAGCGGGAGATCTCCGTGGTGGCCACCGGGGCCATCGGGTCCCAGCCATGCACGATCATCTCATCACCCTGCAGCTCTACCCGTCTGGCCGTGCCCTCGAAGATTGGCCAGATGCCCGCACTTCGCTCCCCTTGGTAGAGCTCGATCCTGTCGCCACGAGCTGGGACCGGCAGAGCTGCCACCGGCAGCCGTATAGTCACGGTGCTCACGGGGGCCAGGCGTGAGGAAACAACTTCGAACTGGTGGAGTCTGGCGACCTGGTGGTCTCCTATGGTGAGACGCCAGATCGGAGCGGAGAGAGCGGGCATACCGTTCACCTCACCAGGGAGCCGGCGCTACGTCGGTCATCAGCTGCTCCCGGGTAACCTCCGATGGATGCGAAGAGTATGCGGTACCGGAGCCGTACCCGAGGAGCGCCTGCAGTGCAGGGTCGAGGGCCAGCGGTGGTGAGCCGACGGCCGCCTCCTTCCGGCGTGTTGCCGGCTTCCATTCCTCAAAGCGCAGCTCCGCCTTAACCGAGTCGGCCTTGCCGTCGTCGACGCTGCGCATGGTGACGAAGAGCACCTGGTCGATCCCCCAGCTAGTGGTTTGCTCGTTGATGATCCGGCGGATAAAGGGCTCGGCCCGATCATCCGTCGCCCTAAACCGACGGGTGAGTACCGCCAGCTTTTCGAAGCAGGTGGACTCGTCGTCCGTCGGAAGGAGCAGCTTGAAGATCACTGTCGCCGGCTTGAACCCCTGTACTTGCCGGGAGGCTTCACTGGCGCCAGGCACTTGCTGGTCATCGATGTCGAGAGCGCCCTCGATCTCCAGCCCCTCGAAGAGACCCGGGAGCAGATCGCCGTCCAGCATCAGGTGACCCGCCTCATCGGTGATCTCCATCCTCATGCCAGCTCACCCTCCTCACTGATCTCGATCTCGTCGGCAAGGCGGCGCAGTTCCGCCCACAGGTCGTTAGCGTTGCTGAGCTGCTGCACTTGGAGAATCAGGCGCTGGATCATGATCGGTCGCTCGGAGCGGCCGCTGCCAGGAGCGTTGACGGTGATCTGCGGCGCCGGGCCGAACCCGGCCGGGAGCAGCGGCGAGGTCTCGCCGGCGGACTCCGGCAGGTCGAGAACAGAGTCCAGTCCGAGGGCGAACTGGTTACGGAGCTGCGGTAGCTCCTGGGCCATTCCGCCACCGAACGTCGTCACGAGCGCTCTGCCACTGCGAGTCAGCGTGGAGAGCGGCCCTTCCTTTGCGTCGGACCCAGGGAGGAGATCCCGGATCTTCTGAACCGCACCCTTCACCAGTTCGACCGGCTTGGAGATCGCACTCTTGATGCCCTCGGTCAGGGAATCGAAGAGGCCCCGGCCCGCAGCAAGGAATCGATCCTTGAGACCAACGATCCAATCGTAGATCCCCTGCAGCTTGGCGAAGACCCACTCACCGATTGCCGTCAGCCCATTCAACGCTGCCGTCTTGATGCTCTCCCACAGGTTGCCGAAGAAGGCCCGGATCGTGTCCCAGTGCTTGACAATCAGCAGCGGCAACCCGATAAATGGGAAGACGACGGCCAGGATCTCGACCCAGTACTGGCGGAAGAAGCCGGTGATCCGGCTGAGCACTCCCATGAGGGCATCCCGGCCGGCGGCGAAGGCCGCCTTGATCCGCTCCCAGGCTTGGCCCATCCAGGTCGTCACCTTGTCCCAATTTCGCCAGAGCAGGATGATCGCAGCGACCAGGGCGATGATGGCGAGCACGATCCAGGTGATCGGGTTGGCCAGCAGAGCGGCGGTGAATGCCCACGTTGCCGAGATGAGACCAGGGAGAGCGGTGATCGCCGTCCGGATCGCCTGCACACCCATCTGATAGAGACCCGTGGCCATCGACCGGAGGCCAGTCCAGGCGGCGGTGAGCGCTGTCCGCGAGACCCGCCCGATCGTCGTGGCCGCCCGGCCCATCGCCGATACTGCTCCTCGTGCACCGGTGGAGACACGGGTCCAACCGGCCCGAAGTGCATCCTGAGCATAGAGCCAGCGGATCTGCACAGTCTGAACGACGTCGCCGGCACGGCCGACGATGCCGCCGAGGCTGAGGAACTGACGGGCGATCCAGGCTCCTGCCTGCATGCCGGCGGCCGCCATCATGAGGAAGCCGGCGGTAGCGGTGAGAATCGGTGCCACGATGGTGAGGATCGCAGCGCCGAGGGCGAGGCCCAGGATGATCGTTCGGCTCAGCCCCGGGTGAGCTTCGCTCCACCTGGTGAAGGTGTTCATGAGCTCCTGGAGCTGGGGAACCAGCTGGTTGAGCAGCGGGATCAGGGAGCCGGCCAGCTGCAGCTTCAGCATGGTCAGGTTGTTGTTGAGAATCTCCGCCTGGCCGCCGAGTGACGACTCGAATGCGGCCTGCCCTTCGGCGGCGGTGCCCGCTGCACCGGCAACCTCCTTCCAGGCCCGAGTCAGATCGCCGGTCTTGCCGACGAGAAGCGTGATCGCTCGGAGCCCTTCGTCGCCAAAGGCCGTCTGCATGCGCTGCCGCAGGTCATCCGACCAGGCGGCCGTATCGCCGAACTTCTGGCGGATAGACTCCAACGTCCCCACGAAACTCATGCCGCCGTCGGCGTTGCGGACAATCTCAAAGCCCAGCTCCTTGCTGGCCTTGAGCATCTGCCGCATGGCGGCCGAGTAGGCGGTACCAGCCATACCGCCCTGGAGACCGGCCGAGTTCAGGGCGCCCAGAACCACGTTGAGCTCCGAGACACTGGTACCAAATGCCACGGCTGCGGGTGTGCCGTACTTCAGCCCTTCGGTCAGCTGACCCAGGTTGGCGATCTGGTACATGGCCTGCGTCTTGGCCAGGATGTCGCCCAGCCGGGTCATCTCAGTTCTGACGTCGGCCGTTTTGTCGCCCAGGTTGTTGTAGAGAATCGCCAGGGTGTTTGCTGTCTCGGCCGAGTCGGCCATGGTAGCTCTCGCCACCGTGAGCGCCACCCGAGTCCCCTCGATGGCCTGGACATCGTTCAAGCCGGCAGATGCCATCTGGTAAGAGGTCCGGAGGAACTGATCGACCGAATCACGGTGGCTCTTCGACCAGTCGATGGCCGCCGCCTTGGTGGCCGCCAGGGAGCGCTGGACGCTGCCCATGGTCGAGGTGGTCACCGTCTGCATGGCTGCCATGGACTCCGAAACAGCCACGGTCGGCTGCAGTATGTCGAAGACTGCGCCACGCCACTGTTCAGCAGCTTGGCTCGCTGCCGTGCCGGCCATGCCGATGGTACCCGCCATGGCTGCGATGGCGGCGGCCTTCTTAGCCGCCTGCTCCAGGTTGGCGATAGCGGCGATCGCCCTTCGGGCTGGACCCGTCACACGCTCGATGAGCTCGACGACCACTCCCAGTTTGAAGAGGCCCCGCACGCAGTCACCCCCTAGCGCTTGAACGCATCATGTATAGCCCGCAAGACACCCTGGCGAACCACTTCAACTTCGAGGCGCTTGAGCGCATGAGCCTGGACGCCGGCTTCCAGCCATTCATCCCAGTCGTCGGTCTCAGCTGCGGCCGGACCGAGGTACCGGCGAATCAGCAGCGTGGTGTGCCCGATCAGGTCTTTCTCAAGCGCCTCAACGCGGGCTAGAAGCGCTTCACCGTAAAACTTACGTTGGTACCCATGACGCCGTTCAGCTGGGTGCCGAGGCCGATGACCAGACCCGGCAGCCGTTCGAACTCCGCCTTGACGGCCTCCGCATCCGGCCAGAGCCGGGTGTCGAAGATGAGATCCCGCAGGGCCTTATAGGCGTCCTTCTGGGCAGAGGCGGCGAACCGGGCCAGGTGCTGCGGGTTCGGCTTGCGGGCGTAGACCACAAGAGTCGGGTTGATGCCCAGATCGTCATCGTTGGGGTCGAGCTCCGCCTCGAGGCGGATCACGTTCCCCTTGCCGTACTGCGCCTGCCATTCCTCAATCTGAGTCTCCGTAGGCTCCGGAATCTTCCGCTGCTCCTCCATGGTGCATCCTCCTCATGGGGCATGCTAGTAGGCGTCGACGCCGTCGAAGGTGATGCCGCCGACAACCAGGAGGTCAAGGTCGACCTTGATCTCACTGTCACCTTCGGCCCCTGCGTTGGCGATCTTCGTGATCGTGACGCCCCTCAGGATGTCGGTCCGGGTGCGATCACCCTCGTTGGCGTAGTTGACGGTGATCGGGAAGGGCGGCAGCCGGAGAATCGGAACGCCCTGCGCCCGGGCGTAATCGACCAGGCGCTGAAACTCCTCACGCTTCAAGCTGCACTTTGCCTCGGCCTTCGCCTTGCCTCGACCGAAACCTCGGGGCTTGGAACCCCGACCGTAGGCCAGCGACTTCTCCTGCTCCGCCGAGTACTCGATCGACCCGAAGTCGACCAGCGGACCGTGAGGGAAGTTGGCGGTGATCGATTCCCAGTCGTATACCTGACCGTTAACGGCCATGTGCTACACCCCCTGAGACGGGTTCTCGAAGCCGATGTCCAGCTCGATCTCCCTCATGATCGGAATGGGCGTGATCCGGATCTTGGCCTGGAGCTTCTGAGTAGCGATCAGATCCTGCTCCGGGATGACGACCCGGCCGGCGGTGATCTGCCCACCCATCTCGTTCTCCAGCGGGGCGGTGAGCTGCGCCTCCAGGGCGGCGACACCCTCGGGAGTGCCCTCGGCGTGATCGTACTGCAGGGCCGCCCGGCGGACCAACCGGCACGCCTTGTCCATGATCCGGCGGAGTTCCACGGTCTGGTAGTCGCTGCCGGCAGGCGCCTTGATCCAGCCTTCATTAATGTAGAAGCCGGACAGCCCCAGGATCGGCTTGGCCACGACGAGCTGCGCCTCGGCGAGATCCGTCAGGTCCGCATCGGTGATGCCAGCCGGCGCCAGCGACTGGATCTGGGGCAGCGACCCCAGCGCCACCTCGGCCGGCGACTTCTGCTCTGCGATCGCAGCGACGCGGCCGGTGTAGAGGCCAGCGATGTTGCGCTCGATCACCCGCTGGCTCAGAAGATCGCGGATCTCAGCCCGGCCGGCGACCAGGGAGACCCTGGTGTCGGTGAAGCTGGACACCTCCGTGACGATCGCATCGGCCCAGGTGGCGGCCGTCTCGGCGCCGGTCGGCCCGCGGGTCTCCGCCACAAAGTGCAGATAGCGACCCGCATCGGCCAGACCGGATGCCCTGGTGGCCAGCGCCGTCCAGATCGAGGAGGTGGTCGGGCCCACCACGTGAACCAGGTCGAACTCGTCGGCCACGGCCAGGAGAGCATCCAGGGCGGCGCCGAGGGCGGTCACCGTAGACGAAGGGGCCGCGGTGGTGAACGAGTAAGAGTCGCCCGCCTTGAAGCTATCCTCTGCCGGCAGGCCAGCGGTGAAGGTGAGCGTGAGGCCGGTACCGGTCACAACGAAGATGCCGTCGGCCGGAACCGTGTACTCGGCGCTCCAGGTGTCGCCACCGTCCAGCGAGTACTGGAACGTGGCGGCGTTGAGCGAGCCGGCGGACAGGATCTTCACCTGTACCTGGTAGGTGTCGAGCGGAGCGCCATCGACCGTCATGTCGCCGGTGCCGGTCTTGACCTCCGTCACGGCGCCGATCGTGCCGGCCACATCGCTGTCCGAGCGGACCACGAGGAGCTCACGAGCACCGGCGGCAAAGGCGTCGGCAAGAGCGTTGGCCAGCGGACCGGTCCCGAAGTTCGCCGTGATGTCACCGGGATCCCGGAGGCGGACCACCTGGTTGACGGTACCGGCGGAACAGGTTCCGACCTTGGCCTGCAGGCGGCTGTTCGTCGGGCGCTGGAGCCCGAGGGCGCCGTCCCGAACGTTGATCGTAATCATCGCTTGTCACCCCCGATCGGAGAACCGAGCCACCGGGAGATCGCCTTCCGGTACTCCTGCTCCGTCATCTTCTTCCCTGCGCCCCACCCATAATGGACCTTGGCCCCGGCCAGGACCCAATCCGGGGTCTTCGCCTGCTTGGCCAGATCTTCGATGGTGCGGAGCTGATCCTGAGACTCGCTCGTCTCCGCCGGCGTGGTGCCGGTGGCCTTTTCGCGGGCCATCGATGCCCCTCCTTATTGCTCAGTCTCGGTCTGTAGCGCCAGTTCGGTCTCCAGGTTGAAGAGCCGGACCTGGGTACTCCCCAGTACGGGAGCAACGAATTCGATCGTTCCCTCCCACTGGGCCTGCCGGCGGATCACGCCTTCAGCCACGGGCGTCTCCGCTCCCCGGAGGGAGACGGTGATCGTCCCCAGCTCAGGGTCCTGTACCCGGGGCGGCAGGTTTGCCACCAGTTGGGTGACCAGGCCATCCAGCTGCGTGGTGGTCTCCGCCACCAAACGGACGATCAGCCAGATCGTACGCCTGGCAACCTGCCGGTGAATGGTGCGGGTTCCGGTCGCCAGATCGTCAGTGTGGCCAAGTCGCCGGCGACTCCGCTGGAGATCTTCGTCACCCCAGAGCAGGACAGCGTAGGGCGTCGGCTTGAGCTTGCCGGCATCCTTCTCTTCCGTGATGGTCTCCTTCAGTCCCAGCGGCGCAAGAGCGCTGGTCAGGATCGCCCGGCACCGATCGAGCATCATCTCACTCGCTCCTTCACGTACTCGGCGATGATCTGGTCAACCGCTTCCTGGTCTTCCGTCGAGATCCCGATGAACGGACGTGCCGGCATCGTGACGCTCTTGACCGTCGCCCAGGCCCACTTCTTGCGGGCCGACTTGGCCGGTACCCGGAATCGAAGTGCCTTGGCTCTGCGGGGCTTGATGGTCTTGCCTTCCTGGTGGACAGCGGCCCGCTTGTCGTTCGTGCCGACATCCACCCGGCCGGGGCTGACCTTGTAGGTGATGCTGCGCTCAAGTCGCCGGCGGTGAACCAGAGTCTGGCCACCTTTGGCCTGTACCCGTGCGCTCTTTGGCCAGGCTTCACCGTCCGGGCCCTTACCCTCTGTGAACCGGCGGCGTGTGCTGTTCAGCAGCGACTCGCCGATCTGCTGGGCGATCTCCTCGGTATTGGTGCGGGCGAGCCTGCCCAGCGCCTTGGCCAGGCGTGTCCAGTCACCAGTCAGCGTCACGTTACCACCCCCGGAGTTTATCCCGGGAGAAGATCCTGGGGCTGGCGGAGATCTGCATGCCGCTCGGCTGAGGTGGTGCCGGAGCCGGTCCCAGTGAGACCTTGCCCGTGGCCACGTCCCCAAGCCAGCGTTCAGCCGCCTTATAGTTGGTGACCAGCAGCTGCCCCTGCTCCTCAGGGTTGAGTCCTCGCCAGCTGGCCAGGTAGTAGAGGGCGATGTCGATCGCCTTGTCCCGGATGACCTCGGGTACCGGGTTCAGCGGAACCGGGTACCGGCTCTGTACATAGCTGTCGACCAGGTTGGTGGCCGATCGGATCGCATCGACGACCCGGGTGTACGGTTCATTCTGCGCCTGGCTGTCGATCTCGCCCCGGGCCAGGTCGGACAGCACGTCCAACCCGACCCGGTCGATGAGATCCTGGAGGGTGGCATACATGGCCACCACCTACCTACTCGTTGGCGGCGCCGCCGCCCTGGTTCGGATCGGGGCCGGTCCCCTGCGGGGCGTCCTGCTGGGCGCCACCCTTGGAGCCGCCGCCCGAGGAGCCGCCCTTCTTCTTCTCCTCCTTGGCCGGCTCGTCGGGGACCTCCTCGACGATCAGCATCGGCTCGGCCTTCAGCTGGGCGAGCTGCTCCTTGGAGAACTTGTCGGCCGGGTAGACCACCGGCTTGTCAGGGTGCTCGATGCCGCAGCGCCGGAAACCGGCCCGCTTAGAGATGATCTTGATCGCCATCGTGGGTGTCCTCCTCGTTAGACGTTATCGCCGGTGGAGCCGTAGGCGAGCTGCCACAGCCCGTAGCCAGCGTTGTCCCGGCTGTCGACCCCGTACAAGAACTGCTTCTTCATGAAGACGTTCTGGTCATCGGGGTTGTCCAGGGCGACGAACTCGGGCTTCTTGCGCCGCTGGAAGACCAGCGGCTTAACCGGCTTGGTCGTGTCCATCAGGTACCAGCGGGTCGGCTGATCTGCCAGGTCGGGGACCACCAGCAGCGTCGCAGTCCCCCGGTAGATGTTGGTGGCGCCCTGGGCGTTCTTCTCCGCCTCCAGGATCTCCTTGCCCTCGCCCTCCAGCTGCGGCGGGACCACGAGCAGGTTCGGCATGATGCGAAGCGGGCGCCCGGCCTCGTCCTGAAGAGCCATCATCTGGGCCCGGGCAGCGGCATAGGCGGCAGGGCTCAGCGGAGCGTTGCCCCGGTTGGACTGGATCGGGCCGCCGCCGTCGCGGTGATCGCTGTCAAAGAAGTACTGGCCGTCATAGCAGAGGTTGGTGAACCCAGCCTTCAGCAGGTCCCAGACCAGCTCGTCGGGGTGCAGCGCAGCTGAGATGCCCAGTTGCTCGATAACCGGCCGGTAGACGCCGATGGAATCATCCTCGACATCGTCACGGTCGACCCCGACCGTCGCCTCGAAGGACTTGTTCTTGATGGTCCAGCCGAAGGCGGAGAGGTTCTGGATCACACGCTCACCAATCCACTCCCGCATGCGGGGCAGCTTGCCGAGCCACTTGTACTCCTCGACCTTGGCGGTGCTGGGAACCTCGGTAGCCACCATCTGCCACAGGGCCTTGGCGTTGTCCAGCGCCCCGTTGAAGATGGTCTTGAAGGACGTGTAGATGGAGCGCAGGGCCGCACTGTTGACCATCATGATGCTGTTCCCTCCTAGCGGATTTCGACCCAGACGCCGTCGCTGTCCAGGGCCAGGATCTTGCCGGCACGGCTGCGGGTGTTCGTCCCGTTCGTGGCGGCCACGGTCTCATCATCCTCGATGTAGGCATCGCCCAGAAGGTGCGCCTGCCCAATCGGGTCGGTGGCGGAGTTACGGAACTTGAAGACGCCCCGGCTGACCCGAACGGTTTCGGCGCCGTCAGCGCCGCCGGTGTTGTCGACCGGCTCCTCGGCCCGGCCGGCAGCCCGGAGGTTAAGAGCAGTGGAACCCGGGGCAGCGTAACCGGTAGCGTTGGTGACCACCAGAGCGCCGGCATGGATCACGGCGTTGGCCGCCACGGGAAGGGAGAGATGGTCGCCGGCACGTTCCGGCGTGTTGCGATCCCGAGTCAGCATCAGTTGGCACCTCCGTGCTTGGTCATGTCCTCGGCAGTGACGCCCAGGAGACTGTTGACGTGCAGCTGGACATCGTCGAGGTCAGAGCCCGAGCCCGGCTTCTTGGCCGGAGGCTTGCCGGAGATGTCCTGGTCGACGGGAACCACCTTGGGCGCCAGCTCCACGAACGAGGCGAATCCCGTCGGGTCACTCAGAGCGTAGGCGGTCGCCCACTCCTTCTGGGCCGGAGCGATCTTGCCGTCGCTCAGCGCCTTTTCGACCAGGCCGGTGGCCTTCTGCTGCGTCACCTCGCTGCGCAGCGTCTCCAGCTCCGTCTTGACCTGGTTGTACTCGGCCACGGACACCATGCCGGCAGGGTTCATGAGGGAAAGGACCTTGCCCCGGATCTGCTCCGGGCCGGCGGTCTCGGGGAGCTGGAGCATCGAGGCCAGGGCCTTGTTGGCGCTCACAGTCGTCTCGGCATCCTGAGCCCGCTGCCGCAGGTTCTGGATGACCTCCAGGACCTTCTCCCAGGTCGAGTCAGCAGGAAGGTTCAGGGTATACAGGAGCCTGTTCAGCCACTCATCCACGACGGTACCCTCCTTCAAATTGAGCTGAGCCAGGTTCAGGTTCGCCACCAGCGGCTCCAGGCCGTCGATGGCCGGCACATTCGTCAGCGCTGCGGAGTGCAGGTAGACCACGCGGGAATCCGACTTGCGAACCAGGATCACCGGGCTCTGATAGCGGTACTCCTTGTTGGCCAGGTACTCCCTGGCCCGGTCAGTCCACTCAACCCGGGCCCACAGCCCATCGGTTCCCCGGTCAGCCAGATCCTTGATCCAGCCGGACGCCGGCGCCTGCTGGCCGGTTATGGTCTGGTGTTCGTAGTCGAAGACCAAGTCCAGCCCTCGCCGCTGCCAATTGGCCAGGATCAGCCGGCGGGCCTCGGCATCGGCCAGAAACCTGCCCTTCGCCGAGTTCACCCAACCGTCGGGCAGAAGCGGAACCCACTCGGGGACCTGGCCGTCAGTGCCGGCGGTCAGCTCCAGAACCAGCAGGTGTGGAGTCAGTTGAGACGGATCAGGGGGCAAAGGCGTCACCTCCTCGTCGCGAGCATCGCCTGCGGATGCGTTATAAGGCCGTTACCAGCGCGTTACCTCCCGTTACAAAACCGAGCCTGTACCTCTGGACCCCCCACTCGGCTCAGACGGGCTCACAACGCGTTTACCGGGTCTTCGTCCCGGCCTCGTGTGCAGCTCGTAGTGGAGCCGGTACCCGAGTCAGATCAGGCTCCCACCGGGAGAATGCGGCGATGGGGTCCGTCGCCCACCCCGGATCGGGAGCAGCAGCTCCAGGGGGAATGCCAGTGTCGACCTTGTACCCGAGCCGCTGTGCTTCTTCTTCGGTCAGGTTCAGCACATCACACCGGCAGCGGTGTCCGTTCGGCGGGTAGTACTCCTGCCAGAAGGGATCGTTGGCCCGGCGGGCGATGCCGTCCAGTGCGGCATGACTGGGGCGAGTGGCCTGGTCGTTGACCGCATCGTAGACCCAGATCGGGCGACGCTGCAACGTGGCCGGGTGAACCATCTGCCGGTACCGCCCTGCCATGTAGGCGTTGGTGGTCCCGTTCAGAAACACGGTCTCCAGATGCCATGGAGCCAGCCCTGTGAAGCCTTTGGCGGCGCCGATGCCGGCGACCCGGGCGCTGAACTCCTCGACGGTGAGTCCGTCGGCTATGGCCTGGTCAATCGCTTCATAGATGGCGGTAACGTACTGGAGGGCGGTGACGCCGGCGACCGTGAACGCACGGCCCCGGTGCTCCTCTTCGATGGTGGCCATCGTCTCGGCCGTCATGGGGATGCGCTCCCGCCAGTAGGCTAGAGCATCCTCGGGCTGGAGCCAGGCGATTGTCCAGAGGTCATCCATCCCGATTCACCGTCCATCGGCCGAAGAGGTCGGCCGCCATGGTGGCCCGGCCGATCAGCTCCTCCAGCTCCGTGGTGTCGAGATCGGCGTACAGAGCGACCAAGCGGTCCCGGATATCCTCAAGGCTGCTGGCGGATCTGACCACGTCCCGGACTTGAGTCTCCAGGCTGGACATGATCTCAGCAGCCTGTTCCCGTGCCCGAACCGCCAGCGCTTCGATTTGCTCACGGCCGGCATCTGCCCGCCGGTTCGCGAGGATCAGTTGCTCCGTGCCCCGCCGGTTCGCCAAAGCTGCCGCTTGTCTGGAGGGCGGGACGACCAGCTCCTGGTTTGCCTCCGGCTTTGGAATGCCGAATCTCTCGTAGAGATGTTCTTTGGCGACCGGCAAACCTATGTCGGAGATCAGGACCTTGTAGGTGCCCGCAGTCTGTTTCAGATCCTCGGGCGGTTCGGTGGCAAACCTGATCCATGGGAGCCGGCTCGTTGCCTCCCGGCCGAAGTTGAACAGAACCAGGGGCCGGATGAGCTGTTGCCGGAGCGTCTCAGCGACAGCCTTGCAGTCGGCCTCCAGTAGGTCCTGCCGGACCTGCTGGTGGGTCTGACTGGCGCTGTAGCTGCCGGTCTTGCCGACTTCCGTCGTGAGCGTCTGCCCCAACACCGATTTGGACATCTCGGCGTTGCAGAACATAGCCAGGGCCTGGAACACGTCGCCGCCCGTGGCCCGGAGCGCGTCGGTGATGAACTTGATGTCGGCCGACTTGGGCAGGATGCCTGCGGCGTCGCTGGCCAGCGTGACGAGGGCCTGCATGAGTGCTCGCTTGTCATCCTCGGTAGCCCCGGGTTCGTAGTACCCAACCCGCAGGGGCTGCCCGTAGATCTCGGCGTAGGACACCCAATCCTTGATGTCCCAGTTCTTGAATAGGTAGAGCCAACTCGTGGTGCGGTGGAGACCGGCCCGGGAGGCATGGCCGCTGCGGGCCTTATAGCGATGGACTAAGAACTTGTTGTCGAGCAGAGGGATGCCGGCAGGATCGGCATCGGTCATCAGCCGGAACTGATCGTTCTCGTCGAACCGGAATCGCTTGAGATGGACCCACTTCAGCCGCTCGACGATGGCTTTGCCGTCCCGGATCTGCCACATCAGCTCGCTGACTGACAGCCCCTTCCCGAGAGCGTCCAGCACGTCGAGGAGGCTACCCTCCCAGTCGGCAATCTGGTCGATCGCCCAGCGCACGAATTCTGCGAGCTCCTGGTCTCGGGGGTTGTCGGACTCATACGGCTGAATCGTCCAGTCCAGGCCGAGCACTGCCAATTTGCGGGTGCCCATGATCGAGCCCAGGTGTCCGTCCTTCTCTTCCATCTCCTCGGCCAGCTCCGCCCAGCGCTCCAGGTTTCCCTGATCGGCTTCCCGGAGAATCCGGGTCAGGCGCTCCGGGGTCAGTCCAGAGGAAGGGTAGGAGCTCCACCGGTCACGGATGGAGGCGACGGCGATCTCCCGGGTCTCGGGTCGGGGCTGCCTGATCGGCTTGCCATCAGGTCCGAGGATCTCAGCCATCAGTACGCCCCCTTCGAGAAGCCGCCGGATCGCCGGCCGGCAACGGATTCATACTTGACAGGGCCAGTATCCTTGTGCATCTCCTCGGCCAGCATGGCGTAGACCATGGACAGGCCGAAGTGGTTCTCAACGTGATCCTTGTACTGGAGCACCTTGCCCCGCGGAGTCGTCTTCTCCTCACGTACCAACTTCTTCAGGTGACGGTGAACGGCCCGAATGACAAGCTCCTGGACTGTATCCCGAGGCCCAGGCAAGAGCGCTACCGGTGGTTCGGCGATCAGCTCGTCGACCATACCGTCGATAGAGTCCTCTCGCTCAGAAAGCACCACCTCGACCCGCTTGTCACCCGCGCCTTCCTCGCTGGCCTCCAGCTCGTCACCCCTGAAGTAGTGGATGGCCGCCCAGCGCTGGAGACGCCGCACGATCTTCTTGGAGGTGGGTTTGTAGGGCATGGCATCGATGATGGTGCCCCGGACGTTGAAGTCCTGTTCGAGCCGCTCGGCCACCTCGGCCAGGTCGGCCTCGGGCACCTCCTGGAACCATACCCATCGCCGCTGCCCATTTGGAAGTGGCTGCCGAATGCTGATGTGGCAGAGGTCGCCCATGTCGATGCCCATGAACGTGGGAATGTCACTTCTCGTCTGCAGGTAGTAAGGTTCGAACTCCGTTACCCGCTTGATGACAGCGTCGTTGACCGGCTGCATGTTGCCCGAGTCGGGAATGCCGGCGACCGATCGGCGCACCTGGGCCATCTTGGAGGGCTTGCGAAGCGCCTCTTGGATACGGTCATAGGCGAAGCTGAGATTGATGCCGGCCATGATCAACTGCGGGATGCGGTACCCGAGCCGGTCCTTGCTCCGATCAGGGTGTTTGGCCACCCATTCTCCCAGACCGACATCCAGGGGCTTGCCGCACCGGTCACAAGCGACAAAGACAGCGTCATTCCGCTTGACCACGTTTCCGGGGAAGTGCTCCTCGGTCACCTGGTGGTAACCGCAGTGGATGCACTTGACCATCCAGGCCCGCTGGTCACTCGCCTTGAAGAGCTCGTCGATGATGTCCTCTTCATACAAAGGTGCGGAGAAGTAGCGCCGGTAGGCGAGCTCCGATGCTGAGAGGCGGCCTTCAGCCAGCTCCATGTTCTCCTTGTCCAGCAGGGCAACCTCATCAAAGGAGAGGATGTCAGCCGGTACCGAGACCGCCGAGGTCTTCGTCTTCAGGCCCCGCAGGTAGAGGAAGTTCGTGCCGATCTGCTTCAGCCCGACCTGGTCGGTACCACGTAGCCGGCTGCTGAGATACTCGCTGCGCTGGATCACCGGGTCGAAGCGTGATGGAGTGAAGGTCTTGATCCATTCTTCCGTGGGCCCGAAGTAGATGCAGTTGCGGCGAAGCACGTCGGTACCGTACAGGTTGTAGCCGATGAACAGCGTGCTGAGGCCGGTCTGCTCGCCCTTCTCGATTGTGATGTGCGGGTGCTCGAAGATCTGGTCGACAATCTCCCTCATCGGCGCCCGGTTGGTCGGGTCATAGGGCTGCCCGTTGTCGAGCTGGATGTGCTGCCGGCAGTAGTCGAGGAACGATCCCTGGCGCTTACCGACGAGATCCTGGACTAGCGACACGCCGGATCACCTCTGCCTTCGCTGTCTCGGCGGCCATGATCACCAGCGCATCGGTCATCCCCGGCCGGCTGCGCCCCTTGACGATGACGGGTATCGTGATGACGGGCATAGCGCAAGATGGGTCCGTTGCCTGCCCCTTGTGACGGACGATCACTCAGCTCACCTGCGCCTTCTGTGCCGCCTGGTCGACGATGGTGGCCAGCTGCTCGACCAGGTCGGGCCTGTTCCCTAGTTCGTCACGCAGCTGCGCCTTGATCTGTGCAACAGCCGCCTCAACACCCTTGTTGTGTGCGAGCTTCAACCGTTCCCTGGCCACATCGGCCTTCTGCAAATCGGCGATGATTCGCCCCACCTTCTCCATCGGGATCTCCTCAAAATCCTCGGAGGTGGCTTGCGCCAGGCGGTCGGCGAGTGACTGCATCATGATTGCAGAGGCGAACTGGCCGAGGTCGGTGTCAGGACGATCCCGAACCAGGTCGATGGCCGAGGCCATGGCCTCCCGGGCCTTCTGGATGCGCTCGGCTGCAGAGGCATACTTGGTGTAGTACCGAGCGATCGACGACTTGCCAATCGACTCGCCGGCCTCCTTAACCGCCTCAGCAATCTCCTCATAGGTCCGCCCATCGCCTAGCATCTGGTCGATCAGCTGCCTGGTAGACAGCTTCTCGACTTTGTGGTGACGGCGTCGCTTGCTCATCAGAACGTCACCCCTGCGTCCTCCGTCGTTCCCTCGACCAGGTCTATGCCGGCGGCGGTGATCACGAGGGTGTCGCCAATCCCGGGAACCTTGTGCTCCTCAGGCGTCCTGCGAGCGACGTACCCCTTGGACTCCAGATAGAAGACCAGATCGTCCGTGTCCGACATGGCGCCACCGGCCGAGAGGACGGCCTGCTCCACGATCCGGGTCATCGTCGGTCGGCCGACGCTCCGGGCCAGCAAGAGCAGAATCATCCCCCGCAGGCTACGGTTCTGAGCTGCCCGCTGTAGTGCAGCAGTGCGATCAACATCCATCAGTCGTCACCCCCATCGGAGCCAGCGGCGCTGTGGTTCCTGCGCCAGAGCTCCTTCAGAATGTCGTCAAGCTTCCGCTCCACTGTGGTCTGCGCCCGAATCCACTCTTCCCGTGGGACGTAGATGAAGGGGAGCTGCGCCTTCAGCTCGTTCAGATCCTTGCGCATCTCACCCTGGCTCTTCTCCAGGTTCTCGATGCGCTTCCACTGCTCCCGGAGTGCCCACCCGATGATGCCGTTGACGGTGGTGGCCACGAAGAGCCCGATGGTCACTGCGGTCGGTAACCAGGTCGGCATCTCCCTTGTCCTCCTAGTCCACGAAGCGGACGCTGCCGCCCTGGTCGTCGATCTCGGCAATCTCCCGGAGCTTCTCGACCTTCGCCGGCTTCAGGGTCTTCAGCACGTCCCAGATCCGGGTCAGGGGCTTGGCGGTCTCGCGGGTCTCAAACATTTCCCCGAACACGGGACCGAGGAGCTTGCGGGCCACCTGGATCTGGTGATCCGGCAGCTTGAACTTCAGTGTCCTCTGGGCGAGGATCGAGCCGGCCAGGCCGGAGAACTTCATGGACTTCTGGTTCCCGCGCCGAGGCTTCATCAGCTCGAAGAGGCGCTGCTTGACGCCCTCCAGTTCGGCCTGCTTGGCGGAGATCTGCGCCTCGATCGGCCCGCGCTCCTGGTCGAGCTGAGTCTTGGCCTTAGCGATCTCCTCCTCGTAGGCGCTGATGAGCGCCACCAACTCCCGGCCACGGCCCTCACGGGTCTCCTCCATCGCCTGGATCTCGGCCTGTAGCTTCCGGCCCCGGTCGATCTCCCGCTGCAGGTCGACCTCGGACGCCGGCACCTGATGCAGCACACCGTTGATGATCACGCCGGCCATCGGTTCCTGAACTGCCGCCTTTCCCGCCATCTGTACCGCCTCCATCTCGTCTCACTTGGTCAAAGGTGATCGGCGCCGGCCGGAAGGGGACCAACCTCTCAGTACCGCTTTCGGGCCTGTCCGTGGGTGCGGGGCTCCTGGAGTGTTGGCCCGGCAGGGCCACGTCGTCGCTCCTGGCAGGGCAGCACCGACGCCGAATGTTGTTTGGGGGTGGCCGGTTACGCCGGCCAGGCGGCCCCTTCTTGATCTACAGGTCTTACCGGGGCAGTGGTGGGGCCAGCGGAATCGAACCGCCCGGGTAGGGCCTGAACCTACCCTGCACCGAGCAGCCCCATGAGGTGGCCGGGCACGCCGGCCACGGGTCTCTGCCGGTACCTGGCTATTGCAGCCCCGCTTCGGTTGGCCCTCACAGGGATGGGCAGCGAGGTTAGAGGGCCTTACGGGTGGGCCGACGGCTTATGAGGCCCGATCCCACCCGGCCGCCGCGGCCATCTCGGCGACTACCCGCCTATGTCGCCGGCCGGAGAGTTGAGCGGCAGCTCCGGCCGGAAGGGTTCGGAGACAAAAAGACCCACGCCTGAGCGGCGCGGGATAAGTGCTGGGTTCGGCGGGTTGTCCGCCTGATCAGTTCGGTGCCGCTCAACCTGAGCGTAGCCCGTCCTGGATTGTCCCTCCAGTAATTCTGCAACGTTTGCCGAAATCGCTACGTCTGGCGAAAGTGGTGCGTTTGCAGGTATTGATACGTTAGAACGCCTTGCATGTCGCGCACTGCGCACTAATGAAGCCGCAAAATGATCAACGGACGGCCCCCACCTGGGAACCGTCCGTTAGCGCACTTTCTTTGGAGGGTGTCCTGCCGGATCTCCGATCAGCCATCTAGCATCTACCGAGAGCGCTGACGTAAGCAGACGTAAGTGCTCATCGGTCACAAGTTTGACGCCGGTTTCCCATTTAGCGATCACGTCCCGGCTGACAACCCAGCCGGCCAGGATAGACATATCATATGTAGCTGCGGTGAGCCTCGCTGCCAACTGTTCCTGTGACATCTGCCGTAGCTCCCGTGCTTCTCGGATGCGATCACCAGATATGTTCCTAGTGGTTCGTCTCACCGCTGTCACCTGCCTCACACAATACTACCATCGAAACGATTGACGTTTGTGCCACTGGTCGCACATAATGGTAGTGAATTGTGTATCTTCGGCGCGAAAAAGCTACTGCACCTGAATGGTAACGTTTCAGTAACATCGCCCTGCTATCATGTACCCTGGATGGTTGTGCCTTCGATTCATGCCGATCTGGGGGTGGCCCCGATGTCCGTCAGCCTTGAGCAGGTTCTCTCTCTCGGACGCCAGAGCAAGTGGGAAGACATTCGCCTGCTCGCCACATCATGCGACTGGCCGGAGACCCGGGAGAACTTCGCCGTATTCTTTGGCATGGTGTTGTACTACAAGAGGATGGATCCCACCGGCTCAGATTACCGGGACGCTCTAGACTGGGTTGAGAGGGCCCGTCGGTGCGACCCTTCGGATCCCGACCGGGAGATGTTACAGCTGACTGAGGCCGCACTCAGAGGTCAAGCTGGTGACTCAGTTGAGGCCATCCGCATCCTCTCCAGCGACCCCATCGCATCGTCGGAGCGATATCGCTGGCATGTACATCAGAATCTGGCTGTCAACTACCGGCAGATACAAGACTGGCCGAGGGCACTCTTCCACTTCGACCAGGCTATGGCAGATGCTGAGCATTCCCCCCAGCGGCGCTGGCAGACTCTACTCGATCGAGCGATGACATACCTCCAGGCAGGTCGGAGTGACGAAGCGTTTGCCACCTGGGCTGAGGGTGCGCCTCCCGAGCCGTACGTCGGTATGTATCACCTGCTCGGTGCCGAGCTGTTTACAGCCCTGAACGATCACTCGGAGGCGGTTCGTCACGGTGTCGCGGCGCTGGTGCACTTCCGCTCTGCGCGGTCGTCAAGCACGGGGATGGCCCTGGAAGAGTACAAGACACGGGCACATCTGGCTTTGGCCAACGCTTTGTACGCCCTCGGCCAAATCGATCAGGCCCTGTTTCACTGCCGTTCTGTAGCCAGTGGTGAGGCGGCTCGGCTTCTTCCATCTCTGGCCTTTGAAGCAAACCGCCTGGCGACCACGATCGCCAGGAGAAAGGAGGACTCGCATGCGCAAGGTTATGAAGTTCGTGCTGCTCGCGTTGACGTTCACTAGCCTAATGGCCCTCCTCTCCGTCCAGTGGATCGCCGGCTGCACCTATCCTGATGTCCTCTGCCCCTAAGAGGTAATAAAGGAACCAGGGCTAACTACCCTGGTTCCTTTTCTTTGCTGCTTAATGGTCTGGGGGCCACAACCGGCGGTCTCCTTGATAACAGGAGAAGCACCTCTGTTACGTAATCCGGATCTAGCCCCAACGTGTAGGCCGTCTCCGCTAGCTCGGCGTACCGGTGGGGGATTCCGTTGGGTGGATGACCTTCTTCACCCGTGAAGATAACTGTCGGAAGGCCCGTTACCTCGGTTACAGCTCGCAGAAGGTGAGGCGTCAACTTGAGCTTGCCTTTCAGCATTAGCTCTATGCTGTCCGGACTAACGCGGCTGGTACGGGCAAGTGCCTCAGTCCCGTACTCTCGACCCCAACAGGCGTCTATATCGTTGATGAGCCATCCGATCCTGCGGCTTGGCGGCCAGGCGTCCCAGTCTACCAACTCATCTTGTCCCCGTGACGCCACCCGGGACGCCACATACTCAGGGATAGAGTCTGTAAGCCAGTATACCACTGGAACCTGCAACGCTTGGCTGAGGCGGCGCAAGTTCTCGGCACTCAGGCTCTGCTGCTTATTGTTGAGGATCTGACTGATGATCCCCTGGCTTATCCCCGAGATCTCGCTCAACCGAGTTTGGTTGAGGTCCAGTGCATCCATGCGTCGACGAAGCCTGTCCCGCATGCTTAACATGATGCACCCCCTTTGCCCGTCATAGGCAACCAAAAGTCAATATCGACTTCAGTATAACCGATTGCCCTTCAGTCCGTAAGCGAACGTGCGTACGGATAGAAGGGCATTATTATCCGAATCTCAATATTGACTTCCCAATACACATATCGTATTCTAGATACGAGGGAGGTGATGGTATGGAAAACCTGTCGAGCGCTCCTCGCGAAACGTGGGGTCAGCTGATTGCACGCAAGGGATTCCGCACGACCCAGCAGGTTGAACTGCAGGCGGGCTTCAACGGCGGGCAGCTAAGCGAGATCCTGAACGGCAAGCGCAGGAAGTTGCGCAGCCATAACATGGCCAAGCTGGTGCGGACCCTCGGCGAGAGCGAGCAGACCATCCTCGCCGCCATCTACGCCGAGGCCGAGGACCGCAAGGCGCGGAAGATGGCCCTTCGGGTGTCCTAGTCAACTGGCCCCATCAACAGGAAAGGAGGTGGAGCGATGAGCAAGTCAGCCCTGCTGACGGTACGGGAGTTGGCCCAGATCCTGGACGTGCATCCCAGCACCGTTCGACGGCACTGCGCCTCCGGGGAGATCCCGGCCCAGCAGGTTGTCGGCCGGCGTGGTGGCCGTGGCGGCCAGGTCTACATGATCCCGCGCTCATCGCTCCGAGTCGAGGGCGCCTCATCGCCCACCGGCACCTCCGGCAGCTCACCCATCATCTCGATCGGCACGTTCCGGGCCAAGGGCGGCCGCGAGGCGGTCCTGCGAGCCGCCGACCGCCTGGACATCATCCAGGCCGCCCGGTCGATCGCCGGTCCCAACCGGACGGAGAAGCTCCGCACTCTGGCCCGGGCGCACGGGATCGGTCTGTCCACGCTCTACCGCTGGATGGACCATTCCGGGGCGCTCTCCGGCCAGCCCAAACCCACCCTGGAAGGGGCCGCCAAGACGTTGCGATCCAAGTTCGACGAGCGCGGCATGCGCCGCCGGATCAGCATCGAGCCCGAGGCCCGCGACTTTTTCCTGGCCGCCTGGAACGCCCAGAACAAGCCGCCGGTTACGGCGATCATCGAGCACATCTACAAGCCCAAGGCCAAGGAGATGGGGTGGAAGGTCCCTAGCCGGGCCACCTTCTACCGCCTGGTCTCTCAGGACCTGTCGGCCATCGAGCGCAAGGCTGGTCGCGACGGAATCAGCGCCCTCCGCAAGGAGACGCTGCCGAAGAACACCGTGGCAACGCCCGACGTCCGAAACCGGTACTGGATCGCCGACCATCGCCAGCTCGACCAGTTCGTCCAGCACCCGCAGACCGGGAAGCCGGTTCGCCCCTGGCTCTCTGCCTTCATCGACGGCTCCAGCCGGGCGCTGCTGGGCTGGAAGCTGGCCCTCACGCCGACCTCCGACTCGATCATCACGGCCCTCCACAACTCCGTATTCGCTCCGGCCCCGTTTGTCCCGTCGCTGCCGGAGTATGTGCTCACCGACAACGGCCAGGACTTCAGGAGCAACCTCGTCAAGGGAACCCTTGAGGCTCTGAACATCAAGCACCACACCGCTGAGGTCTATGCCGCATGGCAGAAGCAGATCGAGTCCTTCTTCAAGCTGCTCTCCTACCGGTTCGACCGCTTCGGCGCCTGGTCTGGCCACAACGTCATGACCCGGCCGGAACTGCTCGACGAGCAGAAGCTCGCCGCAGAAGGCAAGCTGCCCACCTTCGCCGAGTTGGAGGCTTGCCTGGGCGAGTTCTTCCTCTGGTACAACACCGAGCATCAGCACACCGGCGACGGCATGGATGGCAAGACGCCGGCGGCCAGGTACGCTGAACTTCCGCCAGCCCGTGTGGGCATTCCCTCGGCCAAGGCTTGGAGCCTGCTCACGATGCGGGAGGAACGCCGTCGAGTCTCCGACCAGGGAATCAAGATGTTTGGCAAGATCTTCTTCGCCCCCGAGCTCTACCTGGGTAACCGGCTCAATCGGTCCATGGCTGATGAGTGGGTTGCAGTACGCTTCGACCCACACGATCAGACCCGGCTGTTTGTCTTCTACGAAGGCGAGTACGTGTGCCAAGTGTACGACAAGCCACGGCCGACATGGGACCCCGCGGATGAAGAGAACATGGCCATCGCCGGCCGGGTCCGCAACCTCAACAAACGGCTGGAGAAGGACACGATGGAACGGCTCCAAGAGCGCCAGGCCAGCTCTGGCTATCACAACCCATGGGTTCCCAAGCCCGAGTCGAAGCAGCCGGCACCCGCAGATCAGGCCGCAGAGCCGGGCCGCATGATCACCCGTATGGACCGTGCAGTCCGCCAGATCGAGGAGCAGCAGAAGGCTGCGACGGCCCCCAAGCGTCGCAACGACGCGGTATCGGCCAAGATCCAGAGCAACCGGATCAGTTAGATCACCCGAGAGGAGAGATCTGTATGGCTGCTGTTATGTCCAGTACGACCCAGGATAACCGGAGTGTTCTGCGCCAGCGACTGAGCGCTCTGGTCGAGAGCGGTAGGAACCTGTCGGACATCGCCGATCTCGCCGGCGTTTCCCGTCCAAGCGTTTCCCGGTTCCTGAACGAGGAGTCCTACGGCTCGCCGCAGGTGATCAGGAAGATCGAACATGCCGTCGCTATCCTGGATGGAACGGCACCGGTCCCGCAGGTGGAAGTGACGTCCGACGGCTTCGTCAAGACGACCGATGCCCGGGAGGTTTGGGGCATCTGCGATCTGGCTCTTCAGAATCGCCGGCTGGGTGTCATCGTTGCACCCCCAGGTACGGGCAAGACCTTTGCCCTGGAGCGCTACGTGAGCCAGGTCCCCGAAGCCGTTTACGTTCGGGCGAACCCCAACATGTCGGCCGCCGGCCTCTGCATCAGGATCGGCCAGCAACTCGGCCTCGATCTGCGCAACGGCCAGTCCCTGGACTACATGGTCGACCAGATCGTCGCCCGCCTGAAGGAGGAGCCCAGGCTGCTGATCATCGACGAGGCCGACTACCTGACGAGCAAGATCAGCATGCGCCGGATGGAGCTCCTCCGCACGATCTACGATGAGGCCCGCTGCGGGATGGTCCTGTGCGGGATGCCCCGCCTCCAGATCGCCCTCACCACCGGCCTGGGCATGAAGGATAACCTGAGCCAGTTCTACTCCCGGGTGGCGGTCATGCGCCGGCTGGCCGGATGGTCTGACGACGAGATCCGGGCCGCCTGCCGTGACTACCAGATTGACTCCGATGCGTGGCCCGGCGTCTTCAGGGTGGCCCGTGACGCTGAGCGTGGAGGCATGCGCCGGGTGGACAACCTCCTCCGCAACGCCGCCCTTGTGGCCGACGGCGCTCGCATCACGGCCCGGCATCTGCGGGAGGTAGCCGCCGAGCTGGAGCTCACCTACCAGGGCTAGGCCATGATCAGCACAGAGCAACGCAAGAAGATCTTCGGCTTGGCCAAGCAAGTCGGCCTCAGCGGCCAGGAGGGCCAGGCGAACCTCCGGGCGCTGGTTCAGGACGTGACCGGCCATGAGTCGATCAAGCTGCTCACCAGCGACCAGGCCGACCAGGTGATCGCCCGGCTCCGCAGCCTCGACGGCCGGCGGCGCATGTCGGCCCAACGGCCAGGAAGGGCAACCGACGCAGAGATCTGGAAGCAGCGCCAGCTGGCAGCAGAGCTCGGCTGGACGGAGGAGCAGCTCGGGGCATTCGTTAAGCGCATGTCCAAGGTCGATCGCCCCGAGTGGCAGACCCGGCGACAGGCGAGCAACGTGATCGAGGGCCTCAAAGCGATCCTGGCCCGAAAGGGGGTGCGCGACGCAGATGAGGGGCAAGCACCCACTGTTGCAGGGCACGACGCGTAGCCTCACGGTCAAAGAGGTCGCCGTTGTGTTGGATTGCTCATCGACGACGATCTACCGGATGTGTGACGAGGGCAAGGTGAGCCACAACAAGCCCCGGGGCCGCATCCGCATCCCGCTGGCCGAGGCCATTCGACTGGAGCGGGAATGGTTCCCAGAGCTTTATATGGAGGAGGCTGGCGCATGAAGTTCAACCCGTTGGCCCACTACCTGGCCCAGGAGAACCCCAGGCCCGAAAAGCGTCGGTGGGAGCCTACCGCAGCGCAGATCCTGGTGGCCATCGTGATCCTCTTCCTGGCGGTTGGGTGGCTGCCGCACTGGCTCTACGACCGTCTCCCGCCCTAGCAGTGCGCTGGGGCGGTTTCCTATATGAGAGGAGGGAGCATATGCAGGAGCTCAAGTTCTTCCGGGGCGAGCCCGTCATGATCGACCCCAACATCTCCGGGCCGGCTGCCGGTCAGTCAGGTTTCATCAGCGGCAACATGAAGGCCAGTCATTTCGAGGTCCTCGATCGGCACCCGCGGTTCACCAACGCTCAGACCATCGGCTGGTTTGAGTGCGACCAGCTGACCAAACTCCGCCGGCGGAAGGAGGGGCGACGGTGACGACCATCTCGTTCAAGAACCGGCAGCACGAGATCGACACTGTGGTCGTGCGGTGCATTCGCAGCCGGCTGGCAGCTGGCAAGCTCGGTCCGAACCAGCCTGACCTGCTGCGCGAGGTGGCTGTCAACTCGGCTGAGCTGCAGGCATCACTCAAGCGACTCATCAAGGGCTGCCACATCCGCGTGAATAACAACGGCAGGTACGTGATGGCCGGCCAGATCGGGCCGCCCATTCCCTGGAGCCGGCTCTCGCCCGAGGAACTGGAACGGGTCCAGCGTGGAGAGCCCAGCACCGGGCGTGACGTCACCTGCTCCGGGCTCCCGAAGGTTGTGGTGGCAGCGACTGGCACTCCGCCACCGCCGATCGTACGTGCGACAGACCAGCCCGGGCTCCAGATGCGCAAACGAGGCCGTGCAAGTCGGGTAACCGACGACCAGGTCCGGGAAGCCATCGCTCGTTATGGCAACCGTAAGAGGGCCGCAGAGGCTCTTGGGCTGAGCTATTCCAGGCTCCTGCAGATCACCGGGCGCCTCGGAATTTGGGGCCGCCTAAATAAGGTGTCCGACCAGCAGGTCCGGGAAGCCATAGCTCGTCTTGGTAGCCGCAAGGCGGCTGCGTCTGCTCTTGGGCTAAGCGAGTCCAGGATCTCACAGATCGCTACGCGACTGGGAATATCCGATGGCAAGGCCCGCGGTGGCTCCACGCCCCGGGTTAGTGATGAGGAGCTCCGTGAGGCTCTGGCCAAGTTCCCGACCCGCACGGCTGCTGCCCGGGCCCTGGGGATCTCGATTACCCGAGTGAGCCATAGGGCGCTCGCTCTCGGTTTCGACCGACTGAAGACTGGCCGCCCGAAGGCCAGCCCCGGAGGTGCAGGGCAGTGCCGCAGATGCCCAACGTCTGGTTCGTCGGCCAGCGGCCCCGGGCTCAGCAGTTCGATGATTGGTACAGCGGACTGGAAGCCGAGCATGAGGCGAAGACTCCGCCGGACCTGGCCGCCCGTATCTGCCGGACCTACTTCGCCCCGGGCGATCGCATCCTCGATCCGATGTGCGGCTCCGGCGTGATCCTGGTCGAGGCGGCCAGGGCCGGCCTGGACGCCTGGGGCATCGAGCTGGAGGACCGGTACCGGCGGATCAACACGGCTAACGCCAACTCTGCCCGCAATCGCTCAGGCCGGGACGTGTGGGTCTACGAGGGCGACGTCAGAGAGCAGATGCGGGCCTGGTGGCAGCTGAGATCGTTCGCCGGCATCGTCATCGACCCGCCCTACGGGGAGATCCGCCAGGACGGTGGCCGCCACCGCTGGGGTACGCGTGGCGCCCTTGGCAACTACTCCGGCGAGGACCGGCTGAAGCGCAGAGGGCGCAACCCGCTCAACCTGGGCAACCTCAAGTACCCCGACTACCTGGCCCAGATGCAGGATGTTTACAGGGCCGGCCTGGATCTCGCTGTCCCGGGCGGAGTGATGGCGGTCATCGTACGCAACTACCGGGCGAAGCTGGAGGAGGTCGACCTGGCGGGAGACACCATACGGATCGCCCGGGCGGCCGGCTGGAGGTTCCACCAGGAGATCATCGCGATCACCAGCCCGGTGAAACTCGGCGACGATGGCCCCGAGATCTCGCCGATCGTCAGCGCCACGCAGCGCCGCAACGCTCGGGTCCAGACGGAGCGCGAGGGGATCCCGCAGGCTCTCTACATTTATAACAACGTTCTGGTGTTCAAGAAGCGGAGGTGAGGGCCATTCGTCTGCAAGTGGAGCGCTATTGGTTTGGGGGCAACGGGTGCTGGGTTATCGGCGCTCGACTGAGGCGATTTCGCCCTCTATGGACTCCTGGGCAGATCCTTCTCCGGAGTTGCTCGCTAACGGTTGCGGAGAGGCGACCGGTTGCTATCTGCCCCGGGCTTGCAAGATCCACGACGTTCCGGAAATCAGGCATGGAGGTGATCAGGATGGACGTAACCGCTCAGTTCGATCAGGCGTTGGCGGCCCTGCGTGACATGGCCAAGACCCTAGGCGGGTACTTCAACCACTTGCTGGAGCAAGGCTTCACGCGTGGTGAGGCTCTAGCCATCGTCCGGGACTGGCATATCCAGGTGCTCCGAACCGGAACCGGCTCCCGCCCCAGCGGTGGTAACTCAGCTCACGGAAGCGAGGGTGAGCTGCATGCGAATTAGTCTGCCTGCCTCTCCGTGCTGCGGTCACCCAGTCGATCTAACCCTAGGACCAGGGAGTGTGATCGCTTTTCGCAGTGAGTGCCCTCACTGTGGCCAGTGGATAGGCGTGGTTGTCGAGGTCTATACGACCTATGCGCCGGGCGAGTTGCCCGGGGCGTGGAGAAAGACGCCGGACGGGCCGACTCTCTGCACCCTGGCATCCACTAGATTTCAGTCATGACGTCGGAGTTTGAGTTCGAGATCGGCCAGAAAGTGAGCGCTTATTGCGTGTTGGCTGGTGACCGGGAGCCGGCTGAGGTCCTGGGCCTTGCCGGAGTACATGTGAAGTCACCACTGCACTGCTATGACGGCCGATACTGGATGGTGAGGTTCGTGGCCGGGAGGTGGGCAGGCTCCCGGGCCTGGGTTACGGAAGACCAGATAGCATGACAAAGGACCCCCACCTGGAGAGAGTAAGGTGGGGGTCCTATGTCTAGCTCTTGAAGGCCCGCAGCCGGGTTGTAACCCGTGCGGAATGGACGTGTACAGCCGCCCTCAAACCATGCCCGTTCGGGCATTCAACCTGGTCGCCCTTCCTGCAGCTCGCAGACACCGATACCGAGCACCCGCAGAGAAGCACCGCTTCTGTCATCATGACTCCAACTCCTTCAGGGCGGCCTCCTGCGCCTCTACATGCCGAATGAGGATCTGCCCCTGCTCCGCAGTGAGGCGGCCCAGCCGCTCCCACCGCATGATCCGGTTCCGCAGGGCGATGGCGTTGCGCCTGGCCTCGTGTACGCCCCTCAAATCGGCTACAGTCTCGATGGCCTCTGCGTGTGCAGAGAGCCGCTGGAACGCCGGCATGTCCAGCACACTCTCGTACTCCATGCCGCTCACCTCTGGATCTCGATGCCCTGGCTAGGGAACCCACCCGGCCAGTGGCCACGGAGGAGACGGTCGACCTTCCCGGATGAAACGGAGTTACGGACGGCCGCTGAGGCGTCCGAGACCCGCATGGTGGTCGGTGGCTGGGCGCCCGTTTTCAGGTAGTTGTTGGCGGCCTGGCGGCAGGCTGCACAGAAGTCAGCCTTGGTCATGATGACGGCCCCGCCCGCAGGCCCGCCATCACCAGTCATCGCCCTGTCCGAGTCGGTGATGCCCGCACTCGCCATCTCGGCACCAGTCGTCAGCAGCCCCAGGATCATCAGCAGAACCAGCAACCGCCGCATTTTGACCCCTCCTTCAGCTTAGCTCCGTAGGAGCATGAGCGATGCTCCACCGCCCAGGTAGATCGTCCAGACCGGGCCGCCGACAGGAGCAGCACCTGTGAACTTGGGCCCGTGCTCGGCCGGCGTGATCAACCCCTGAGTGCGCTCCGGGCCGTGGAGACCGAGGAACAGCACCATCGCCACCGCTACAAGCACAATCGATCGGACTCTCCGGATCACTGCACCGCCTCCTTTGGTAGTATCTACCAGGTAATACGTGGGATTTCGCTCCTAGGTTCGACTTTTGCCCATTCCCGTTCGGCATTGATCAATGTCTATCCATTCCAGTTGGCAATGACGACTCCCGAAATAATACCTGGCCGGGCTTGCTTGGCGGCCTCTTCCGGCCTCTTGGCCCGCATAATATACACCCATGTGTATAACTATACCGTTCTCAGGTTTCTCACCGTGCGCTCATTCGCTCGTGCCGCAAATCTCTGTACCCCGCATCAGCCGGGCGATAGAGCAAAATGGAAGTGCGCGTCCCACTTTCTCACCCTGCTCTCATCCGGAGCCGATACTGAGGCGTTACCGACCTCGCCGGACGTACCCGGCCAGACATGCGAATCGCCGCGTCCGAGGCGGCTTGCACCCTCGTAACGCGGCGTAACGCTCAGCGGCCCTGGAGTTCCCACCAGGCGTCGTTTATGCGATCATGAATGAGACTAGGCGTCTCACGTTCTCACGTGCGCTGAATCGGTCAATCCCGCGGGCGACCTGCGTTTCCCGAGTATTCCCGCGTGATACCTTGTTCCCACCTGGAAGTGAGACGGATTATCAACGCCTACCTGGTCGAGAGCCAGGGGCGGTGGATGCTGGTGGACTGCGGGCTCCCCTGGGGCCCGTCGCTCCGGGCCCTGGGCCGGGCGCTCAAGGCGATCGGCGTCCCGCGTGGAGGCCTTACGTACCTGGTTTTGACCCACCGGCACCCGGACCACTCGGGGGCGACCGGCCCGGTGCAGGAGCGCTGGGGCGGCGAGGTGCTGCTGCACCCGGTGGAGGCGGCCTGGCGCATGCCCTCCCCCGAGGTGGGGCGGGCCTGGCTGACCGAGCAGGGGGTCGATGACCCCGCCCTGCTGGAGCGGCTCTCCGCCCCGCCAAGGCGGCCCGAGGAGATCCTCCCCGACTCGGTGAGCCCCCTGCCGGAGCGGTTCACCCTGGGGGCGCTCACCTTCGAGACGATCCTGGCCCCCGGCCATTCCTGGGGCCACGTGATGCTCCGGGAGGAGAGCCGGGGCTGGCTCCTGTTCGCAGACCAGGTCCTGACCAGCCCGGCGCCCAACGTCTGGGCCTACCCCGGCGACCCTGGCGACCCGCTCTCCGCCTACCTGAAGAGCCTGGCGGAGTACGAGGACCTACCCTACTCGCTCCTGCTGCCCGGGCACGGCGCTCCGGGCCGGGGCGGCTGGAAGGAGGGCTGTCAGGCGATCGCCGCCTACCACCGGGCCTTTGCGCAGCGGATTTTTGGTCTGGCGCAGGTCTGTCCGCAGACCACCTGGGAGATCATGCAGCAGGCCTATCCTCGCTGGGCGAGTGAGCCGGGCGAGGTCCGGTTCATTCTGGCGGAGACGCTGGCCGCGCTGCGGTATCTGGCAAGCAAGGGGGCCGTCCGGCTGGGGGCCGACGGCCGCTGGGAGAGAGAGGGAGCATAGAGGAGGCGGCAAGTGTATGGTGACAAGGCCCTGGACCCGGTTTTACCGCCCGGATGCAGCAGCGGGGGAGCTGACCTTCCCGGAGGTCCCGGTCTACCGGCTCATGGAAGAGCGGGCGGCGGCCAACCCCGACCTGCCCGCCCTGGGTTTCTTCGGCCAGAACCTCACGTACGGGGAGCTGGCCGCCCAGGTCAACCGCATGGCCAACGGATTTCGCAGCCTGGGGCTGAAGAAGGGCGACCGGGTGATGCTGATGCTGCCCAACTGCCCCGCTTACGTCATCGCCCACTACGGGGCGCTGAAGGCGGGGGGCATCGTGGCGCAGGTCAACCCGCTCTATGTGGAGCGGGAGATCATCCACATCGCCAACGACTGTGAGGCCCGCTTTATCGTGGTGCTGGACATGCTCTACCCCAAGGTGAAGCAGGCGCTGCCCGAGACCCAGATTGAGCGGGTGGTGATCGCCGAGCTGACCGGCGGGGCGGAGCTGGCCCCCGATGCGGTCTTCCTCAAGCAGCTCCTGGCGGAGCAGCCCGACACCGAACCGGCGGTCGCTGTAAACGCCCACGACGTGGCGGTGCTCCAGTACACCGGCGGCACCACCGGCCTGCCCAAGGGAGCGATGCTGACCCACTACAACCTGGTCGCCAACGTGATCCAGACCGAAGCGACGCTTCAGCCCAGCCAGCCCGGCGATGTGCGGCTCCTGACGATCCTGCCGCTCTTTCACTCGTACGGCATGACCTGCTGCATGAACCTGGGGCTCTGGCGGGGCTACTTGCTTGTGCTGGTGCCCCGCTTCGAGATCGATTGGGTGATGAACGCGATCAAGATGTACCAGGTGACCCACTTCCCCGGGGTGCCCACCATGCTGGTGGCGATGCTCAACTACCCCGACGCCGAGGAGTACGGCATCGCCGGCCTGAAGCAGGTCAGCTCCGGCGGCGCCGCCATGCCGCTGGAGGTGGCGGAGGCGTTCGAGAACCGCTTCAGCGCACGCCTGGTGGAGGGCTACGGCCTCTCGGAGGCCTCCCCCGTCACCCACACCACCCCCACCTGGACCGACGGGCTCTACAAGCGGGGCTCGATCGGGGTGCCGGTGCCGGAGACCGATGTGCGGGTGGTCGACCTGGAGAGCGGCACCCGCACCCTGGGGCCCGACGAGGAGGGCGAGCTGATCATCCGGGGGCCACAGGTGATGAAGGGCTACTGGAACCGGCCCGAGGAGACCGCCCTGGCCCTGCGGGAGCTCGACGGCGAGACCTGGCTCTACACCGGCGACGTGGCCAAGATGGACGAAGATGGCCGCTTCTACATTCTCGACCGGAAGAAGGAGATGATCCTGGTGGGTGGCTACAACGTCTACCCCCGGGAGGTCGAGGAGGTGCTCTACGAGCATCCCGCGGTGATGGAGGCGGCGGTGATCGGGGTGCACGACGCCTACAAGGGCGAGGTGCCCAAGGCCTTCGTGGCCCTCAAGCCGGGGCTCAGCGCCGAGCCCGAGGAGATTCTCGCCCACTGCCGGGTCCACCTGGCCCCCTTCAAGGTGCCCCGCTATCTGGAGATCCGGCCCGGCCTGCCCAAGTCGGCGGTGGGGAAGGTGCTCCGGCGGGAACTGGCCCACGAGGAGCGGCTGAAGCTCCACCAGCAGAGGGAGGTGCTCGCCGATGACTCTCCCACCGCTGGCTAAGCTCTTTGACCTGAGCGGCAAGGTAGCGATCGTGACCGGCGGCTCCCGGGGCCTCGGCCTGGAGATGGCCGAGGGGCTGGGCGAGGCGGGGGCGAAGGTGGTGATCACTGCCCGCCGGGAACCCGACCTGGAGGAGGCGAAGGATCAGCTGAAAGCCCGGGGGATCGACGTGCTCACCTTCCAGGGCTCCGTCTCCGACCCGGAGTCTGTGGCGGCCCTGGTGAAGGCGACCCTGCACCGTTTCGGCCGCATCGATATTCTGGTCAACAACGCCGGGGTCAGCTGGGGCGCCCCCACCCTGGAGATGGAGCTGGACCGCTGGCAGTACGTGGTCGACACGAACCTGACCGGCACCTGGCTGCTCTCGCAGGCGGTCTGCCGGGTCATGGCAGAGCAGGGCCAGGGCGGACGGGTGATCAACATCGCCTCGGTGGCGGGGCTGCAGGGCAGCGCCCCCTCGAAGCTCTCCGCCATCGGCTACCACGCATCCAAGGCCGGGGTGATCGGCCTGACCCGCACCCTGGCCACCCACATGGCCCCTCACAACATTCTGGTCAACGCCATCGCTCCCGGCTTCTTCCTCTCGAAGATGACCAAAGCCGTGCTGGAGCGGGGCGGCGATGAGATCACCCAGGGCACCCCGCTGGGCCGCATCGGTCGGCCGGGGGAGCTGAAGGGCGTCGCCGTCTTCCTGGCGAGCCCCGCTTCGTCGTATGTGACCGGGCAGGTGCTGCCGGTCGACGGCGGCGCAACTGCCTGGTAGGAGGTGAGAGTCTGATGTTCGATGCGGTGATTGTCAGCGCTGTGCGGACAGCGGTGGCGAAGGAGACTGGCGCCCTGCGGGACCTCCC
>JBMONB010000188.1:0-44756 GCA_049325315.1 Bacillota bacterium
CCGCCCACCCGATACTCCCGGGCGACCAATTCCAGCCAGTCCATCTGGCTGATGCGCCCCTCCTGGAACCAGGCGTGGTGTGCTGCCCAGCTCCCGGGCCTCTGCGATCTCCGTGGGCGTCAGGGCGCCACAGCAGACTGCCACACCGGCCTGACGGGCCAGGTCGCCCACCCCCGCCGGGGCCGGGGCGTGGGGGACCTCCAGCAGGCCGACGTTGGCGGTGATCATGCCCGAACAGAGTACAGCGCCGGGCTCCAGCCCGCCCTCCGCGGCGACCTGCTCGATCAAACGCTTCAGGGCGGCCCGCAGCCGCCCGGTATGCCCGTCTGCCGCCGTGGCGGCGGCCCCGACCGCCTCGGAGGCCGAGGCGACCACCCGGTGCCCGTCCCAGAGGCGGACCCGGGTGTTGGTGGTGCCTGAGTCAACTACAGCGATCCCGGCCATGGTCTCGCTCCCTTTCTCCCCTACGCCTGCCGTGCTTCCCGCACGGGGAGGCAGCACGCCTTGTACTTCTTGCCGCTGCCGCAGGGGCAGCGGTCGTTCCGCTGCACCCCCGCCCAGCGCGCCTCGTCCGCCCGCCTGACCTCATCCATAATGAGGGCCGGGCTCATCCCCCGCTGCCAGAGGGCGACCATGCGCCGCAGGTAGGGGTCCACGTGGGTGAAGAAGCGCTTGAACCCGGCGCAGAGGTAGTTCAGGCCAGGCTCGCCGTCGGGTGTGGTGATGAACCGGTCCTTGGGGCAGCCACCGTTGCACATGAACCGGACCTCGCAGGTCCGGCAGTAGGCGGGCAGGGTATCACGCTTGTCCAGCCCGAACTGAAGCTGCTCGGGCGAATCGACGATCTCGGAGAGGGGAATCAGGTGCAGGTTTCCCCGGTGGTAGCCCGGCTCCACGAAGTGGTCGCAGGCGTAGACATCGCCGTTGTGCTCCATGGCCATGGCGCGGCCGCAGGTCTCGGCGAAGATGCAGAGGGTGGCCGGCAGCCCGGCCCAGACCGTGAAACACTCCTCGAAGATCTGCACGAAGACCTTGCCCACGTCGTGGCGGACCCACTCGTCGAAGATGGCCGCCAGGAACTCCCCGTAAGCGGCAGCGCTCACGGAGCGGTCGGTCACCCCGGCCTCTCCCTCCCGCTCCACAATGGGAATGAACTGAATCCAGTTCACCCCCACCGACTTGAAGAAGCGGTAGACATCAAGGGGATGGGCAGCGTTGGCCTGGTTGACCACGCAGAGAATGTTGAAGTCGACGCCGTGCTGCTGAAGCAGCCGCAGCCCCCGCATCACCCGCTCATGGGTGGGCTTTCCGCCCTTGTCCTTGCGGTAGAAGTCATGCAGGTGGGCCGGGCCGTCCACGGAGAGCCCTACAAGAAAGGACTCCTCCTTGAAGAACCGGCACCAGTCGTCGTTCAGCAGCGTGCCGTTGGTCTGAATCGCGTTGGTGCAGCTCCAGCCTGCCGGCAGGTGCTTCTTCTGCAGCGCCACCACCCGCTGGAAGAAGTCCAGGCCCATCAGGGTGGGTTCGCCCCCCTGCCAGGCGAAGTCGACGCGGGGCCCCGGGCTGTTCGCAATGAACTGCCTGATATAGCTCTCCAGCGCCGGCTCGGTCATCTTGAAGTTCTCGCCCTTCGGATAGAGCGACTCCTTCTCCAGGTAGTAGCAGTACTCGCAGTCGATATTGCAGATCGGACCGATCGGTTTGGCCATCACGTGAAACGGCGCTCGCTGCACACCCATCCCCCCGATTGATCCGCTAGGACATCCAGTCCCGGAGCCGGGCCAGGGACTCAGCCAGGGCCGCCGCCACATCCCAGGAGGGGTCCTGGTTCGGGCCAGGCTCCAGCTCAATCACCAGCCAGCCGTCGAAGCCGGTTCGCTTCAGGGCGTCGCAGACGGCGGGGTAGTCGAGCTTCCCGTCGCCGAGGCCCGCCCACTCGTCGCCCCGGTCGTCCCGCAGGTGGAGCACCCGCAGCCGCCCGGCGAAGCGCTCCACGAACCGGGCGGGGTCGCCCCCGGCGCGGAAGACCCAGCCCAGGTCGGCCGCCAGGTTCAGCTCCCGGCCGGGCCGCCTCTAGCATGGTCTCCACGGCGGCCCACTCGCCCCCGCTGACCACCAGATGGGGGGCGCCGTAGGCCTGCGCCACCGCCAGGTGCTCGTCCAGTTCATCGGGCACCGCCCCGGTCGCCACCGGGTATCCCTGGTGGCAGCCCACCAACTGAAGCTTCGTCTCGCTGAGGGCGGCGGTCACATCGGGCCGCACCGCCGCCTGCAGGAATTGGAGCCCGGTCTCCACCCCATCGAAGCCCAGGGCGCCAATCTTCCGGAGCACCTCCGGCAAGAATTCGGCAAAGCGCTCCCGCCCTACCTGCTTCATGAACGGAAATGTCTGTGCGCCATACTTTACCATACCAGACACCCCCTAGCGCGGCAGCCGGTTCATCCGCAGTTCGTGCGCGCCGTCGGGCCGGACATACTCGTAGTAGATGCGGGTCTCCTCCTCCAGCGGTAGCACATCCACATAGCGGACCGAGCCGGTGCCATGTGGGGCGACCACCCAGGGTCCGTCGGGGGTGACCCGGGTCCAGTTGCGCAGGTCGTAGGAGAGGGCCAGGCCGCAGCGCTCCTCGTAGTTTTCCCGGTCGCCTGCTTGGGGACCGAGGCGAAGGAGATTAGCATGTAGAAGAGCGGGCCGACCTTGAAGACATGGGGGTCCTTGACGCCCTCGGTCCCGGTGTTGGCGCCGTCGAAGAGCCGGCGCAGTTTCGCGACGTTGAACTGATCCGGGCTCGACGCCTCCAGCATGTCGATTCGCCAGCGGTTGTCAGCCGGGTCGACGTAGGAGATATAGAGCAGGTAGCGGTCGTCATCTTTCATGATGGAGAACCGCTCCATGGAGGAGGTGCCCAGCTGGTCCTTGTGCACCGCCCAGATATCCTCGAAGGTGATGCCGTCTTTCGACTCGGCGACGGCGCAGTGCCAGCCCCGCTCAGCGCCCAGCCCGCGGGGGCGGCGGTAGGTCATGAGGTAGGAGTTCCGGTCGGCATCGTAAATGATGCTGGGGCAGCCGACCCAGTAGCCCTGGGTAGGCGCCTCCGGCTGGAGGATCGTCTCGCCCTCCTCCGGGTTCCAGATGGGCGAGGTTCCATGCTGCTTGCCGGCTGTTGGCGGCCAGCTCCTGCACCTGCCCGATGCGCTCCTTCAGGGTCGCCCCCCTTGAAATCGATGCCGTCAAAGCCGTTCTCCTCCAGCCACCGGAACTTCGCCGCCAGGTCGTCGCCCGGCAGCATCGCCTCAGGTACCGAGATTCGCATTTAGAAGAACCTCCTCAGATGATCCCGCCCCAACTCCAGGCCGCGGATCACACGCTCCTCCGAACCATGCCAGATCGGATCCTCATGCTCGATGGATACCACACCGTCGTAGCCGTGGTCCTGCAGCGCCGACAGAAATTTGCCGAAGTCCACATCGCCCAGGCCGGGCACCCGGTGGCGCCACCAGCCCTCGCCCCGGACCCCCACCCGCTGGAGCACGTGGGGCAGCACCTCGGTGTCCTTGGCCTGCACGATCCAGGTGCGCGAGGCGAACTCCCGAGCCGCTGCGACGTAGTCGATGCCCTGCCAGAGCAGGTGCGAGGGGTCCCTGGCCCGGGCAATCCTGGCCGACCCGCGGATCCTGATTCTCGACGAGGCGACCGCCAACGTGGACACGGTGACGGAGCAGTTGATCCAGGAGGGGCTGACCGAACTGCTGAAGGGCCGGACGGCGATGCTGGTGGCGCACCGGCTCTCCACCATCCGGCGGGCCGACCTGATCGTGGTGCTGGGCGAGGGCCGCATCGTGGAGCAGGGCACACACAAGGACCTGATGGGCCGGCAGGGATACTACTACAGCCTGATCCGAGCCCAGTACCGGGAAGAGCTGGACTGAGGCGCGAAAGAAGCGAGGGGGCTCTCCCCTCGCTTTGACCTTGTATTGACTATTGCCACAGATCACCGTTAGTATCTAGACGACGGATTGGCACGTGATCGACCGGATAGGGAGGGAGCCCAAGATGTCCCTGGTCACAGGCAGAGAGTTGCTCGAGACCGCCAGGGCCGGCGGGTACGCCGTCGGCGCCTTCAACTGCCACACCCTCGATATGATCACCGCTGTCGTCGAAGTTGCCGCCGCCGAGCGGGCCCCTGTGATCCTGCAGTTCACCGAGGGCTCCCTGAAGGCGAACGGCTGGGAGACGGTGGCGGCGGTGGCCCGGGACGCCGCCCTGCGGGCGCCGGTGCCGGTCGCCATTCACCTGGACCACGGTCCCTCCTTCGCTGCCGCCATGCGGGCAATCGGCTGCGGCTTCACCTCGGTGATGATCGACGGCTCGGAGCGCCCCTACGCCGAGAACGTCGCTGTCACCCGGCAGGTGGTGGAGGCGGCGCACGCCGCCGGCGTCTCGGTGGAGGCGGAGATTGGCCACGTGGGCGGCGTAGAAGATGACCAGGGCAGCCTGCACGGCTGGCTGACCGAGCCGGCCGATGCCGAGCGGTTCTGGCGCGACGGATCGATGGACTACCTGGCCACCGCCTTCGGCACCGCCCACGGGTTCTACAGAGATGAGCCGAAGCTCGACCTGGAGCGGCTGGCGGAGATCGGGCGGCGCGTCCCCCTCCCCCTGGTGATGCACGGCGGCTCCGGCGTCCCCGACGAGCAGGTCCGGGCAGCGATCGCCCATGGGATCGCCAAGGTGAACGTGGCCACCGAATTGAAGGACGCCTGGGCCCGCGCTCTTCGGGCGGCGCTCACCCTGAACCCCGACGAGATCGACCCGCGCAAGATCATGGGGCCGCCCCGGGTAGCGGTGCAAGTGGTGGTCCGGGAGAAGATCCGGCTCTTTGGCTCAAGCGGGCAGGCCTAGCTACGGAGAGGAGCGCTTCGCATGGTGAATCTGAACGATGGAAGGGCGATCCTGGCGCTCGATTCCCTGAAGATGCTGGAGCTGACCATGGCCTATCCCCACCAGTTCCGGGAAGGGCTCGCCCTCGCCCGTGGCTTTGCGCTCCCCGGGGTGCCGGACCGGGTCGACGAGGTGGTGATTCTGGGTACCGGCGGCGGCTCGGCGGCCAGCGCTAACCTGCTCCGCTCCTACCTCTTCGACCGGGCCGCCGTGCCGATCATCTCGGTGCAGGGGTACAACGCCCCGGGCTACGTGGACCAGCATTCGATCGTGATCGCTGTGAGCCACTCAGGCAAGACCGAGGAGATCCTGAGCAGCGTGCGGCAGGCAATGGCCAAGGGCGCCACGGTGATGGGCCTGGGCGCCGGCGGCAGGCTGCGCGACGAGATCAGAGCGGCGGGGGCGCCCTATTTGGAGGTGCCGGGAGGCTTCATGCCGCGGATCGCCATCGGCTACATCATGGTGCCGATTCTGGCCCTGCTTCACCGCTGGGGCCTGGCGCCGGACTTCCAGGCCGAGTTCGACGCGGCGGTTCCCCTCATGGAGCGGCTGGCGGCAGTCTACGGACCAGAGTCGCCGATCGCGGAGAACCGGGCCAAGCAGCTGGCGGAGTCGCTCTCGGACCGGATCCCGGTGATCTACGGCTTCGCCGACCAGTACGACGCTGTGGCCTGGCGGATCAAGAACCAGCTGGGCGAGAACTCAAAGTACATGGCCTTCTGGAACACGATTCCCCACCTGCACCACGACGAGGCGGTGGGCTGGGACATGCAGCCAGAGCTCTGCGAACGGCTGGGTTTCCTCCTGCTGCGGGACGAGGCGACCGAGTCGGAGCAGATGGCCAAGCGCTGGGCCGCCACCACCGAGATCCTCCAGGAGCGGATGGGCCAGGTGGAGTCGGTCTGGGCCGAAGGCGAGGGCCGGCTGGCCCGGATGCTCTCCCTGGTGATGCTGGGCGATTTCTTTACCATCTACATGGCCATTCGCAAGTCCGTGGATCCGACGCCGGTGGCGATCATCGACCTCTTCAAGCGGAAGGTGGGGCAGTAGCCATGGGCGGAACGCCATGCGCTGTCGGCATCGACCTGGGCGGTACCAAGCTCTCCGGCGCCCTGGTAGACCGGCAGGGCCGGATTCTGCGGAGCGCCCGGGCGCCCACCCCGGCCAAGGGAGGGCCTCAGGCGGTCTTTACCGCCATTCGCCGGCTGATCTCCTCCCTGATCGATCAGGCGGGGGACCACGAAGTGCTGGGCATCGGGCTGGGGATCTGCGGCCCGGTGGACGCCGCCGCCGGCCTCTCCATACAGAGCCCGAACCTCGGCTGGGCCCAGACCCCCGTGCTGGAGCACTTCCGCTCCTTCGGTCTCCCGCTGGCGATGGAGAACGATGTCCGCTGCCACGCCATTGGGGAACTTCACTTCGGGGCCGGACGCGGTGTGCGCAACTTCATTCTGATCGCCCTTGGCACCGGGATTGGCTCGGGCATCGTGCTGGATGGCCGCCTTTACGGCGGCCCCAAGGGGGTGGCCGGCGAGATCGGCCATATCGTGCTGGAGCCCGGGGGCCCGCTTTGCGGCTGCGGCAAGCAGGGCTGCTTCGAGGCGATCGCCAGCGGCGTCGCGATTGGGCGCCGCGCCAATGAGGCGGGGCTGGGCGCCACCGCCCGGGAGCTCTTCGAGCTGGCGGCTGCCGGGAACGGGCAGGCGCTCCGCCTGGTGGATCAGGTCGCCTACGATCTGGGCCGGGGGATCAGTACCTACATTAACCTGATGAACCCCCAGCGGGTGATCCTGGGCGGAGGGGTGGCGAGGGCCGGCGCCCTGCTCTTCGACCCCCTGCGCCGCTATACCGAGCAGGAGACCATGCCGTGCATCCGGTCCACCTATGAGATTCTGCCGGCAGAGTTGGGCGACGAGGCGGGTGTGATCGGCGCCGCCGCCCTGGTCCCCGGGCTGGCCGGGAAAGCGTGAGGAGGAGCGCCATGCAGCGATACGCCCTCACCGTAACGCTGAACGCCGCCGTCGATGTGACCTACCTGCTGGACTCCTTCACCATCGGGGAGATCCACGCCGTCGCCGGCATGTCCCGGGCAGCGGGCGGCAAGGCCAATAACGCCGCCCGGGTGCTCCGGACCCTGGGGGTGGCGGTGACCGCCACCGGCTTCGCCGGGGGGCACGCCGGGGCGTTCATTCAAACCGACCTGCGCCGGCTCCAGATCGCCGCCGACTACGAGGAGATCGAGGGCGAGACCCGGACCTGCCTGACCATGGTCGACCGGACCGGCGGGAGCCTGACCGAGGTGCGGGAGCGGGGCCCAGTGGTCCCGCCCGAGGGGGCGGCCAGGTTCCTGGCCCGCTTCCGACGCCTTCTCTCGGGGGCGGGGGCGGTCGTGATCGCCGGCTCCCTGCCGCAGGGGCTCCCCGACGACTACTACGCTCAGCTAGTCCGGGAGGCGAGGAGACACGGCGTCTACACCCTGCTGGACAGCAGCGGCAGCGCCCTGCGTAACGGGGTGGCGGCCGGTCCGGACCTGGTCAAGCCGAACCGGGCGGAACTGTCCGCCTGGGCCGGGGCCGATCTGGCGAGCCCGGAGGCGGTGCGGGCCGCAGCCGAGCAGATGCGGGCCGCCGGAGCCGGCGCCGTCGCCGTCTCCCTGGGGGAGCAGGGCCTGCTCTACACCGGCCCGGAGGGCGCATGGGTTGCCCGCCCGCCCGCCGTGAAGGCGCTGAACACGGTAGGCAGCGGCGACTCGCTGGTAGCCGGCCTCATCGCCGCCCGGCTGCAGGGGCTGCCGGTGCAGGAAGGACTGCGGCTGGGAGCAGCCTGCGGCACCGCGAACGCCCTCACCCCCGAGATCGCTTCGCCACGCCTGGGCGACATTGAGCGACTCCGGCCGCAGGTGGTAGTGGAGATGGTAAGGCCCTCACCGTTTAGCCGGTGAGGGCCTTTCCTATGGAGAGCAAGCTTAGCGTCCGGCGGACTCCTTGTAGATGGAATCCCGCTCCAGTTCGGCCTCAATCTTGGCCAGCTCATCCTCGCTGCCGATCGCCTGCGGGCCCTTGAACTTCTTCCGCTCGCTGGCCAGGTAGTAGATCGTGAGCAGCACCGTCACCCCGGCGAAGGTGTAGCCGGACATCTGGTTGGGCGGGGCGACGAAGAGCACGGTGATCACCAAACCCCAGAGCAGGGCGATGATGTTGACCGGGACGCTGAGGCGGCCCAGGTTCCACGGGCCAAAGTGCTCCTGCCGCCACTCGCCCCGGGCCTGCTTGACCAGCTTCAGGACGATGGGGATCACGTAGGAGACATAGAGGCCCAGCGTGGAGATGGAGACGATGACCGAGTAGGCGCCGCTATAGATGGCGAAGATGAAGGCCACCACCACGGAGAGCCAGATGGCGGGGGCCGGGGTGCGGAACTTGCGGCTGATGGTCGCCCAGGTCTTGGAGCCGGGCATACCGCCGTCACGGGCGAAGGCGTAGATCATGCGGGAGTTGGCGGTGACGGAGGAGAGGCCGCAGAACCACATGGCGATGGTGACCATCCAGAGCATGGCGCGGCCCCATGCGCCGCCCAGGGCGCCCTCGACCGCTGCGATGAACGGGTTGGTGGCAGCCGCCACGCCGGCCATGTCGGTGATCGAAGAGGTGACGGCCAGCAGCATGATGTAGCCGAAGACCGCCGAGACCGAGACCGAGAGGTAGACGCCCCAGGGCGCCCGGCGCCGCGGGTCCA
Source organism: Bacillota bacterium (assembly GCA_049325315.1). Taxonomy (GTDB): domain Bacteria; phylum Bacillota; class Sulfobacillia; order Symbiobacteriales; family Symbiobacteriaceae; genus JAWLHU01. The sequence continues at coordinate 8,678 of JBMONB010000188.1, forward strand.
CCGTCTCCTCGGTGATGTGAGCGGAGGCGTCGTAGCCGGTGTAGGTCCACTGCGCCTGCAGGAGCGCCAGGGCAAAGGCCCACCAGTACGGGAACTCGGGGTTGCCGTCGCCCAGGCGGAAGACCTGGCTCACGTCGTGCTCCGGCCCGAAGAGGACCAGGGCGCCCACAAGAACCGCCACGCCTACCATGTGGTAGACAGCGCTCAGGTCATTGAGCCGGGCGACGATGCGGATGCCGTAGTGGTTGAGGAGACCGTGGGAGAGCAGAATGACGGCGTAGACGATCAGGAAGTTGTTCCAGGTCTCCGCCATACCCAGGAGCGGGGCCATGAACATGGCGGCGCCGAAGTCGATGCCGGCGGTGATGGCGAACTGTCCGATCAGGTTGTACCAGGCGGTGTACCAGCCCCAGCCCGGTCCGCCGAGCACCGACGACCAGTGGTAGAGCGCGCCCGATGTGGGAATGGCGGAAGCGAGTTCGGCCATGCTGGCGGCAATGAAGAGCACGAAAATGGTCACCAGCGGCCAACCGATGCCCATGACGCCCGGCCCGCCCATGGTGAGGCCGTATCCATACAGGGTGACCGCGCCGGTCAGAATGGAGATGATCGAAAACGATACCGCGAAGTTGGAGAAGCCGCCCATCTCCCGGAAGAGCTCCTGGGCGTACCCGAACTGGTGCAGGTCCTTAATATCCTTCTGAACCTGGCTCAGGCTCTCTGTGCTATGACCCTTTGGTGCTTCCATCCCCACTTGCCCCCCTTATGCCTTCTTCTTGCCGTTGCCGTTGCCGTTGAGCGAGAGCGCCACCAGGTTCTCGTGCTTGGACTCATCGAAGTTCCGCGAATTGGTGGCGGCGATCCAGCCCATACCCACCGCCAGGATCATGGCGACTGCAAACAGACCCAATCCCAACGCCATCTCTCAGCTTCCTCCCTTTGTGATCAGCTTCAGTACCTGGGACTCCAAGGCCTCAAGGTCCTCCCCGTCGATCGCCCCGCCCACCACCTCCTCTGCCATCTGCCGGATGATCGAGCGCATGCCCGGCCCGGGGTACAGGATCTGCACCCCCAGGGCCCGGGCGGTATCGATAGCGCCTGGCGTGAGAATCAGCTCCCGGGCCACCAGGAACCTGGGGCCCTCGCCGGCCTTTGCGGCCCACTCCTGCACGTCGGCTGCGGTCACCAGCTTTGCCATGGGCTCACCACCTTCTCCTCTGCTCCAGCGTGGAGACGATCTGCTGGGCCGCCAGCACCAGCGGGTCCCGGGCGGTCCCCAGCGGCGGGGTGTAGCCCAGGTCTAGCCCGGCCGCCCCCTGCACCGTTGCCGCCCCGACCAACAGCGCCGCCACGGTGTCGATCCGGCGGATCGCCTCGGCGTGGCCCGCCATCTGCCCGCCCAGCAGCCGGCCTGTCCGTGCATCGGCCACCAGCCTTACCCGGATCTCCTCGTGCCCGCCGAAGATCGGCGCCCGCACCGGCCCGGTCACCTCGGCGGCAACCGGGGTGAAGCCGTGCGCCGGGGCCTCCGCCTCGCTGAGCCCTGCCCGGGCCAGCGCCAGGTCGAAGAGCTGGAGCAGAAAGGTCCCGGCCAGGGGTGGCGCCTCGATGCGCCTCCCCGCCGCCGCCTCCCCTGCCACCCGCCCGTGTAGATTAGCCACGGAGCCAAGGGGCACATGGGTTGCACGCCCCGTCACCGCACTGCGGCTCTCGGCGCAGTCCCCCGCCGCCCAGATGGCCGGCAGGCTTGTCTGCATCTGACGGCCCACCGCCAGGGCGCCGCTGCGCCCCAGTTCGGCCCCCCGGACCAGCCCCACCTCGGGCCGGCTGCCCACGGCGACCACCACCAGGTCGGCGGGAACCGGGCCGCTCTCCCGGGTCTGCACAGCGCCCGGCTCGACGCCGAGCACGGTGTGAGAGGTCAGGACCCGGACCCCGTGGGCCGCCAGCTCGTTGGCCACCAGGTCTGAGACCCAGGGGTCGAAGGGGGTCAGCAGCCGCCCGGCGGATTCGATCACGGTCACCCGCAGGTTCCAGCGGTGGAGCGCCTCGGCCAGCTCCAGCCCGATATAGCCCCCGCCGATCACGGCAGCGCTCCGGGCGGTGCGCTGCTCCAGCGCCGCCTTCAGGCGAATCGCCTCGTCCAGGCCCCGCACCGTGAAGACGTGGGGAAGGGTTGCGCCCTCTACCCCAAGCGGGGCGGGGCTGGCGCCCGTGCCCAGCACCAGCCGGTCGTAGCGCAGCTCGAAGGGGGAGCCGGAGAGCAGATCCCGCCCGGTCACGGTCCGCTGGCCGGGGTAGATCGCCTCCACCCGGTGGTGGGTCCTCACGTCGATCCGGCGCTCCCGCCGGAAGTAGTCGGGTGTGCGCACCACCAGCGAGCGGGCGTCGCGCACCCGGTCACCGATGAAGTAGGGCAGGCCGCAGCGGCCTACGGAGACGTGTTCGGTCTGCTCCAGCACGGTGATCTCCAGGTTCGGGTCGATGCGCCGTGCCTGCGCCGCGGCGCTCATGCCGCCCGCCCCGCCGCCCACAATGAGCAGCCGCACACCCACCACCCCCTCTCCCCTGTACCCTTGGCTTTAGCCCATCGCCCGCACCAGCTCCGGGTGCGGAGCGGGGATCACGATCTTGCTCACCAGGAGCCCCTGCTCCTCCAGCCCTAGTGCCCCAGCGTCTACAGCCGCCTGAACCGCCGCGACATCTCCCATGAGGGTGACAAAGGCCTTGCCGCCAATGGCCCAGCCCAGGCGAATCTCGTAGAGGGTGACATCGGCGGTCTTGGCGGCGGTGTCAGCCGCCACGATCAGCGAGGCGATGGAGAAGGACTCAATCACCCCGATGGAGCGGTACGACTGGTAGGGAGGTGGCTCCACCGCCCCCTTGATCGCCGGGAAGAGCTGGTCGTGCACGTTCGGAATCAGAATCGAGTCTACAATGTGAGAGCCGCCCAGCCGCCGGGCCACCTGAATCGAGTTCTCCACCGCGGCCACCTCGCCGCCAATCAGGGTGGTGTGCTTGCCCGGGCAGACGGTGCTGGAGGCCAGCACCTCCACGTCGGAGGCCTTCAGCATGGCGTCGGCCAGGAAGATGCCGGTGGCTATGGACTGGCTCTCAATCATGCCGATCGCTCTATGCACCCTCACCCCTCCCCTCGATCCGGACCCACTCACTGGTCACCTGCGAGACCGTACCGGCGATCGATGCGTGCACAGCCGCCCCCAGCTTCCCCTCGGGCACCGCCGCCACCAACTGCCCCCGCTCCACCCGGTCGCCCTCCCGGACCACCGGCTCGGCCATGACGCCGATGTGCTGGCGCAGCATCAGGGTCACAGCAGGTACATCAGGTTGGAAGGGCTTGAACGGTGCAGACCGATCGTAGCCAGAGAGCCCCAGCCGGGTAAGCAAGCGCTTGCTTGGTATCCGCCGGTACTGGTGGTCATTGCGGAAGCGATATTCCTTGGGCCGCTTGGGATAGCGCCGGCCCACGGCGCCGAACTGTCGCTTGAAGTGGCCCATCACCAGCCGGGGCGAGAGCCCCATGGGGCAGGAGAAGACCTCGCAGATGCCGCACTCGCTGCAGAGCCACGACTGGTCGTAGACCGGGTCGCTCTCCGGGAAGAGGGCGAGGGACTGCATCACCTGGTGGGGGCGCAGGTCGTGCCCCTGCAGGTAGCGGGGGCAGAGATCGGTGCAGAGGGTGCAGCGGATGCAGGTGGTCTTCGCCCGCCGCTTTTCCACCGCGATGTCGAGCAGGGGCCGGGCGACCAGGGGATGCGTCTTCGCCAGCACGATCAGCCCGCCCGTGGTCTTGGTGACCGGCCGGGAGGGGTCAAGCACCACCCGGCCCATCATGGGGCCGCCCTCCACGATCGCCCAGTCGGGCTCGGTCGCCCCGCCGGCCGCCGCCACCAGGAGCGCCATCGGCGTCCCCACGGGCACCTTCAGGGTGACCGGCTCCCGCACGGCGCCGGTCACGGTGACCCACTTCTGCGTTACCGGCTCCCCCTTCAGGGCGGCGGCCAGGTTGGCCAGGGTCTCCACGTTGGAGACCACCACCCCGACATCGAGCGGCAGCCCGCCCTCGGGCACGATCCGCCCGGTCACCTCGGAGACCACCGCATGCTCGTCGCCGGCGGGGTAGTAGTCGGGAAGCCTGGCGATCTCCACGGCGGGGCCGCCGGCGGCCGCCAGCGCCTCCTCCACCGCCCGGATCGCTTCCTTATATTTGGCCTTAACGGCGATCACGGTCCGGGTGGCGCTCACCATGCCCGCCGCTGCCAGCAGCCCCTCCACCACCGCTGCGGCCTCGCGCTGAAGCAGCTCCTGGTTGGTGTAGAGCAGCGGCTCGCACTCCGCAGCGTTGGCGATGAAGACCTCCACCGGCCGGGAGAGCTTGGCATGGGTCGGAAACCCGGCGCCGCCGGCGCCCACCGTGCCGGAACGGGCGACCAGCTCCAGTGCGCTCACCGGGTCTCCCTCCGTTTCATCACTTCCACGGTGTCGATGATCCCGACGACCACGGCGTCGACCGCCACATCACCCTCCACCGCCCGCCGGGCGGAGGAGCCCTGGGTGATCAGCACCGTCTCCCCGATGCCGGCGCCGATCCGGTCGGCGGCCACCATCTCCTCGCCGTACGGCTCGCCGTCGGCGTTCACGGGCTGCACCACCAGCAGCTTCAATCCCTTGAGCTGCTCATCTTTCCGGGTCGCCCAGACATTTCCCACCACTTTGGCCAGCAGCATAGCCATCTCACCTCCGCTCGAGTTGCAGGCCGCGGGTGCGGGCTGCATCCAGGGCCAGGGCGGTCACCAGGGTCCGGGGCGCCAGCGCCAGCCGGGTGACCCCCCGGCCGGCCAGGGCCAGGACATCCGCCTCGGTCAGCAGGCGACCGCCGTAGGTCTCGCCCGGTGCCTGCGGGGACTCCGGCGCCGGGGCCGGCCCGGCCCCGCCCGCCAGCACCTCCACGCCGAAGGAGCGCAGCCGCTCCAGGTACCCGTCGTAGAGCGCCCGGTAGGCCGGCGAGCCCCCGGTCCCGCTCCAGCCGGGGACCACGGTCACCCGCTTCCCCGCAAAGAGCGCTGCGGCGGTCAGCCGGGGCACGGTGCCGCTGTCAAGCCCCAGGGCGATGCGGGCGGCGCTGGCCGGGCGCAGGCAGGGCAGGAGCAGCCGCTCGACCCCGGGGAGCACCTCCTGCTCCAGCCTGTCCGGGTCGTCGGGCAGCATCTCCATGACCGGCGGGAAGGCCTCGGCCTCCGGGGCCCGTGCCGCCCGGCTGACCAGCACCCCCGTCACCCCCTGCTCGGCCAGCAGCAGGCTCAGGGCCTGTCGCAGGTTGGGCCCGGGCTCCACCAGGGCCAGCGTGCGGGGAGGCGCCGCCTCCCCCGCCAGCCGCCGCTCCACCTCGGCAGCCACCAGGCGGACCAGATCCTCTCGGTTCATCGCGCACCCTCCCGAATCAGTTCCACCAGGTCGCCGTCTTTCAAGAGGGCGGCGTTGGCCTCGTCGGTGTCGAGGTGGAGCTCCAGCCGGTAGCGGGGGCTGACCCGCACCAGCACACTCCCCAGGGTAATCGACCGCTCGCCGCCGCAGCGGACCGACACCATCTGCCGGTCCTGCACGCCGAAGCGGGCCGCATCTTCCGGCGTCATGTGAATGTGCCGCAGGGCCAGAATCACGCCCCGGCTCAGGGTGACCGCCCCCGCCGGGCCGACCACCGCCAGGCCGCACGAGGACTCATGGTTGCCCGAGTCCCGCACCGGCGGGTTGACCCCCAGCCGGAACGCATCGGTGCGGGAGATCTCCACCTGGGTCGCCGGGCGCAGCGGCCCGAGAATCCGGACCTTCTCGATCACGCCCTTGGGCCCCACCAGGGTGACGGTCTCGTTGGCAGCGAACTCCCCGGGCTGCGAGAGGTCCCGCAGCTTGGTCAGCGGAGCGCCCCCGAAGAGGACCAGCCAGTCCGCCTCGCAGAGGTGGATATGCCGGTTGGAGACCGCTGCGGGGATCCCGTTGCTCAGGCCAGCCCGCCCCGCCAGCCGCCGGGCCACCTCTTCCTGGATCAGCTGCACCAGCGCCTCTCGCTGCATGGCTGGCTCACCCCTTCTGCCCGGCCTGAAGCCGGCCCAACACGGCGGCCACGATCGCCTCCACATCGGCAGCGCTCATCGCCTGGGCCGGGGCCCCAGCCGGAGCGGGCACCGCGACCGGAGCCGGGGCGGCGTAGGGCTTGACCCCATAAGCCAGCCGCTTGATGTTGATCAGGTGCTGCGGTCCCACGTTGTCCGAGGTAATATTCCCACCCCAGGTGCCGCAGCCCAACGTCAGGGAGGGCGTCAGCCCGGTGGTCGCTCCGATCGCCCCCTGCGAGGAAGGCGTGTTGACGAGAATCCGGAAGACCGGCTTCTTCAGCCCGAACTCCATGATCACGTCCTCGTTCCGGGAGTGGATCACCATGGTGTGGCCCAGCCCACCGTAGTTCAGCAGGTCAATGGAGACCTGGCAGGCCTCCTCCCAGTCGTTGACGCTGTAGAAGCCCAGAATCGGCGAGAGCTTCTCCACCGAGAGCGGGTAAGCCCGCCCCACGCCGTCGAGGTCGGCCAGAATCACCCGCGTCCCATGGGGCACTTTAATTCCAGCCATGCGAGCGATCTCGCTGACCGGCTTGCCCACGATCGCCGGGTTGGCCATGCCCTTCGGGGTAATGGCGACCGCCTCCAGCTTGCGCCGCTCCTCGGGGCTGAGGAAGTGGCCGCCCTGCCGGACAAACTCCGCCCGGACCTTGTCGCGGATCACGTGCTCGGTGATCACCGACTGCTCCGAGGCGCAGATGGTGCCGTTGTCAAAGGTCTTGCTGGCCAGAATCGCCGCCACCGCCGCCGGAATATCAGCGGTCCGCTCAATGTAGGCCGGCACGTTCCCCGGCCCCACCCCGTAGGCCGGCTTGCCGGAGCTGTAGGCCGCCTTCACCATGTCGGACCCGCCCGTGGCGAGAATCATGGCCACATGCTTGTGCCCCATGAGTTCCCGGGTTCCCTCCAGGGTGGGCGTCGACAGGCAGGTGATCGCCCCGTCGGGGGCGCCGGCCTCTCGGGCCGCAGCGGCGAGAATCTCGGCGGTCCGGCCGATCGACCGGACCGCGCGAGGGTGCGGGCTGAAAATGATGGCGTTCCGTCCCTTCAGGGCGATCAGCGCCTTGAAGATGGTGGTCGATGTGGGGTTGGTGGTGGGAATCAGGGCCAGCACCACCCCCACCGGGGCGGCGATCTCCACCACCCGCTCCCGCTCCAGGTGGCGCACCACGCCCACGGAGCGGAACTCCCGAATATGGGCGTGCACATCGCGGGCGGCGAAGAGGTTCTTCACCACCTTGTCGGCGGCGATGCCGATTTCGGTCTCCTGCACCGCCATCTCCGCCAGGGCGGCGGCCTGCTCCTCGGCCGCCCGCGCCATGGCCGCCACGATGCGGTCGACCTGCTCCTGCGTGAAGTCGGCCATCGCCTCGCAGGCCTGCTTGGCCCGAACGGCCAGGCTCCGGGCCTCCTGGATCGACTGTAGGTCGCGGTCGTACTCAGGCATTACTCATGCCCCCTCCGGTGGGTCATCAGCTCCGCCAGCAGCTCCACCAGCTGCTGCTTCGCCATCCGGTTCAGCTCTCGGCCCTGTGCCGGGAACTCCGGCCGCTGCCGGGCCAGCTCCCGCAGCTCGGCGGTGGTCATTGCCTCCAGGCGAGCCCTCAGCTCATCCGCCGGGGCGGGGTCCTCGTCGTCCACCGGAACGCCCAGCATGCGGGCTGTGGCCAGGTCGAGCCGGGCGATCACGTGGGTGGCGTGCAAGTGCCCCACCCGGGCCGCGGCAGCCGCTCCAGCGCGGGTCGCCTCCTGCACCGCCGCCGTCTCCCCGATAAAGCGGACCGAGACCAGCCCGCCGTCAATCCGCTCTTTGCGCAGCAGGTAGACCTCGGCGGTCTTGGCGGCGGCGTCCGCCGCCTCGATCGCCCCCACCAGCCCGCGGGTCTCGATCATCCCCATGGCCAGGTGTCGTGCCACCCGGGTTCACCTCCTACCACTTGATCGGGCGGCCGGCGACCTCCAGGACCCCCTGGGCGAAGGCGTCGCAGGCGGCCTTGCAGGCGCTTTGGCTGCCGGTCAGGAGCCCGCCGCCAAAGTTGGTCTCAGAGGGCGGGCCGTAGAAGGCGACCATGCGGACCTCGGCGGCCTTGAGCGCCAGGTCCATGGCGTACATCGCCTCCAGCGGGGGGGCGATCAGGTAGGCCAGGGGCTCCCCCTCGGGGATATTGGCCACCTTGGAGAGGTAGCTGCCCGTCCGCGAGATCAGGTGGGGGTAGAAGGCGAGGCTCCCCTCCTCGTTTGCGGCGTAGAAGCAGGCGTGGTTCTCGATCGTGTCGATCGCCGCCTCGAGGCCGCTCTTCACCTCGGCGGGGTCAGGCCCGGCCAGAATGCCGATGAACTCGCCCGAGAGCGGGCCGGACGCATGGGCGGCGCCGGCGTAGAACGACTTGGCGTAGACCACCTCGACGGCCGCCTTCTTGGTCGCCTCATCCACCGCCGTGTAGCCCACGTCGTCGATGGAGGAGGTGAGCAGGCCCAGGCTGCGCTGGTCGGGCCTGAGACCGAACTGCTGGTGCATGAACTCGTTGACATTCGGGATCAGCCGGACCGCCAGCACTTGTGCCCGTATGGGTTTCAGATCTGTCCTCACCGCGTCTCACCTCCTGCTCAGAGCCCCAGCTTGACGCCGCTCACCTTCGCCTCCAGGATTCGCCTGGCCAGGCGGGCGGCGTGGGCCCCGGCCTCTACGGGCGGAATCCCGCCCCTGTGAATGTTCGAAATCAGGGTCCGGTCCGACTCGATGGACTTCAGGCCGGGCCGGTAGCAGAAGTAGGCGCTCATCGACTCGGCCGTCACCAGGCCGGACCGCTCGCCCACCAGCTCGACGATCAGCTCCGGGCGGAGCGTTTCGCCGATCTGGTCCATCACCGCCACCCGGCCCATCCGCACGAAGATGGGGGCGCCCAGCCCCTCGGGGTCGATCCCCTCCAGCTTCAGGCCGTCGCGGAAGGCGCGGATGAAATCCATGGCGTTCGCCTCAATGGCGGTGCCGGAGAGCCCGTCCACCACCACCAGCTGGATCATCGCCCCCGCCCGCCCCCGCTCCCGCAGCAGCGCTTCGGACTCGGGGGTGAGCCGCCGCCCCAGGTCGGGGCGTACCAGGTACTCCCGCCGGTCGGCCACCTGGGTCTCCAGCTGAATGGCGCCCAGGGCCGAGAGAAACTCCGGGCTCACCTCGTGGAAGATGGCGTCACGGGCGGCGCCGTGGTCGATGCGGAACTTCAGCCACGACTCGGTGTCGTAGCGCGCCCCCGCCCGCCCGATATCGATCCGGGCCGGGGTGGCGGCCCGCATCTCCGCCATCGCCTCGGGGCTCTGCCAGGTCCCATCCGATGCAACGGCCTCGTTCGGCGCCTCAGGGGCGCCCGTGACCCGGTAGCCCAGGCCGGCCAGCACGTCGGCCACGATCGTCTTCAGCTCTCGCTCGGTCAGCATGGCCACCCCTCCCCTACCGGAAGAAGATCGTCGGGTCGCCGGCCCGGTCGGTCAGGCGACCGTCGGCCATGATCCCCATCTTCTCCAGCCAGACCTCAAACTGCGGCGCCGGGCGCAGACCGAAGATCTCCCGCAGGGCAGCCGTGTCGTGGAAGCCGCTGGACTGATAGTTCAGCATCACATCGTCGCCCTGGGGCAGCCCCATGAAGTAGTTGCACCCGGCTGCCGTCAGGAGGACCTCCAGGTTCTCCAGGTCGTTCTGGTCGGCCTCCATGTGGTTGGTGTAGCAGGTGTCGACCCCCATGGAGATGCCGGTCAGCTTCCCCATGAAGTGGTCTTCCAGCCCCGCCCGGATCACCTGCTTGCTGTCGAACAGATACTCGGGGCCGATAAAGCCGACCACCGTGTTGACCAGGAAGGGGCTGTAGCGCTTGGCCAGCCCGTAGCAGCGGGCCTCCAGCGTCACCTGGTCGACCCCGTGGTGGGCGTCGGCAGAGAGCTCGGAGCCCTGCCCGGTCTCGAAGTACATCACGTTGGGCCCCGCCACCTTGGCCCGCTCCCGGGCCATGGCATAGGCCTCGTCGAGCATGGCGACCGAGATGCCGAAGGACTCATTGCCCGTCTGCGTCCCCGCCAGCGACTGGAAGACCAGCCCGAAGGGCGCCCCCTGCTCCGCCGCCTTGATCATGGTGGACACATGGGCCAGCACGCAGATCTGGGTGGGAATCTCCCACTCGGTCACGAACTGATCGAGGGCGTTCAGCACGTGGGTGACGCTCTCCACCGTGTCGTTGACCGGGTTGACGCCAATCACCGCATCGCCGATGCCGTAGGCCAGGCCGGCCCGGGTGGAGGCCAGAATCCCGGCCACGCTGTCGGTGGGGTGGTTCGGCTGAAGCCGGGCCGCCAGCGTCCCCTTCAGGCCAATGGTCGTATTGGCGGTGGCCGGCACCCGCATCTTGGCGGCGGCGTAGACCAGGTCGAGGTTGGACATGAGCTTGGCGGTGGCCGCCACCATCTCGCTGGTCAGGCCGTGCCGCACCCGGGCGATCTCCTCGGGCCGGGTCCGGGTGTCGAGCAGCCACTCCCGGAACTGCGAGACCGACCAGTCTTTGATCCGCCGGAAGGCGGTCTCATCGACCTGCTCCTCAATCAGCCGGGAGACCTCGTCTGTCTCGGGCGGAATCAGTGGGTTGGACCGAATCTGGCCCAGGGTGATACCGGCCAGAACCGTCTTGGCGGCCATGCGCTCCGCCACCGACTCCGCGGCAACGCCGGCCAGAATGTCGCCGGTCTTTTCCTCGTTGGCCTTGGCCATCACGGTGCGAAGGTCGGGGAACTGGTAGTGCTGACCCCGTACCTGTGTCGATAATTTCAAAGCATGCTCCCCCCTCATGAGGCGAAGACCAGGGTCTTCACCACCACCGGGACGACCGCCCCGTTGTAAAGCGGTCTGCCAATGTCGATAAAGTTGCCGTCTGCCACCTGAAGCTCGTCGATGGCGATCACCGCCGAAAGGCCGCCCAGGCTGAGGATCGCCCCCAGGCTGCTGGCCACATCTTGCTCGGCCACCACCACCAGCGGGCTGATCCGGTCCAGGTAGGGCGATGCCCCCTCCCGAATCCCTGCCGCCACCTGGCTCAACGCCTCGTAGGAGAGATCGGCCAGCGGGGCGACCGCGACCGCCACCGGCCCCTCCGGCTCCAGCCACGCCAGGTGGCGGGCCAGCGCCGCGGCCCACCCCGCCCGGTCCGCCGGGGCGGCGGAAGGGAAGGGGCGAATTACAGGGATATCGGTGAGCGGCATCCGTTCCGGATCGGGCAGGCGAATGGTGGAGCCGCTCAGGTTCAGGGTGTGAACCCCGACCCCGATCACGGTGGCGAAGGTGGTCTCTACAGGGGCGCCCACCCGCAGGGAGCGTCCTTCCAGGGCGGAGCGCAGCGCCCAGCCCAGGGCGGGGCCGATATCGCCGTGGCGCAGCGCCGATTCAAGGCTGGCCGGCTCGGGCCGGTAGAGCGCCTCCGCCACCCCGCCCGAGATCAGCACCTCGGCGATCCGGTAGCCGCCGTGGAGCGGCTGGCCGTCGTAGAGGCCGGTCGCCTCCCGGGGCGGCGACTCCAGCGCCAGCGCCCCCGCAATCGCCTCCGCCAGCGCCTCGCCGGTCCGGCGCAGGCCGCTCAGGTCCAGCGCCTGGCCCACGCTCCGGCTCACGCCGCGGGCGGCCAGCGCCGTCTGGGCCGCCGGGGTGATGGCGCGAATCTGCCCGGTGGCCGGGTCGATCCGTAACCCCTTGCCGCCCAGGTTGAGACAGGCGGTATCCACCACGTGCCCGGCCCGGAAGATGGCGATGTTGGTCGTCCCCCCGCCGATATCGACCCCGGCCACCACCCCGCCGATCTGCTCCGACCGGGCAGCGGCGCCCGACCCCCGGCCGGCGATGATCGCCTCCAGGTGCGGGCCGGCGGTGGCCACCACGAACTGACCGGCGGTGCGGGAGAGAACCTCCAGCAGCTGCCGGGCGTTCTCCTTGCGGGCAGCCTCCCCGGTGATGATCACCCCGCCGCTGCCCACCGAGGCCGGGTCGATGCCCGCCTCGGCGTAGGCCCGGTGCAGGTACTCCAGGAGCTGGTCGGCCAGGAGGCGGTCGCCCGCCACCGGGGTCGCCCGGACCTGGCTGCGCCAGAGGATCTCCCGGCCGGCCAGCCGGACCCGGGGCACCCCCAGGCCCATCCCCAGGTTGCGAAAGCGAAGCCGGCTGAAGATGATCTTCGTGGTGGCGGTCCCGACGTCAATCCCAACGCTGGTCAGGACCTCGCCCTGCTCCTGCATGGTCGGTTATTTTGCCTTCGGCAGAATCGCTTCCACCTCGTTGTGCGGCCGCGGGATCACGTGGACAGAGATTAGCTCGCCCACCCGCTGAGCCGCCGCAGCGCCGGCGTCGGTGGCCGCCTTGACCGCGCCCACATCGCCCCGGACCATCACCGTCACCAGACCGCCGCCCACATGCTCCTTGCCGATCAGATGCACGTTCGCCGCCTTCACCATCGCGTCCGCCGCCTCAATGGAGGCCACCAGGCCCTTGGTCTCGATCATTCCGAGCGCAATCTGGGATTCCGGCATGTAAGACTCCTCCTTACGGTTTGCATAAAACAAAGCCCGGCCCCACCCCCTTGCAGGGATGTGGCGCGGGCTCCGTTGCCCTAAGATATTTTCCTTTGCGGGATCCGGCCGCTACTGCTTCAAGATCGTCCGGCTCACCTCGGCCAAACTCTGGCGGCGGTCCATGCTGAGCCGCTGGAGGCGGCGGTAGGCGGCCTCCTCCGACCAGCCGTAGGTCTTCATGAGAATGCCCTTGGCCCGCTCGATCAGCTTGCGGGACTCCACCTCCGCCCGGGCCGCCAGCACCTCCTGCTCCAGCCGCTCAATATGCTGCTGGCGGGCGATGGCGATCTCGATGGCAGGGAGCAGTTCCGACTCCCGCACCGGCTTGACCAGGTAGGCGGCGACCCCCGCCTTCTTGCCCTTCTCCACCAGGTCTTTCTGGCTGTAGGCCGAGAGCAGAATCACCGTGCCCAGCCCCTGGTCAACGATCTTCTGGGCGGCCACCAGCCCGTCGAGCCGGGGCATCTTGATATCCATGATCACCACTGTGGGCCGGAGCTGGCTGGCCATCTGCACGGCCTCCCAGCCGTCGGACGCCTCCCCGACCACCTCGTAGCCCATCTCCTGAAGCATCTCCCGCAGATCCATGCGGGTGATGGGCTCATCCTCCGCCAAGAGCACTCTGGCTTCGGGCATGGCGGGTCTCCCCTTCCGCTTTCGGAAATGCGATGCAGACCTCGGTTCCCTGCCGGCCGTCGCTGCGGATCGTCAGCCGCCCCTTCAGGTCGTGCTCCACCAGGGTGGAGACAATCTGCAGGCCCAGCTGGTCGGCGGCCTGCCCGCTGAAATCCTCGGGCAGCCCTGTGCCGTCGTCGGCAATCGTAACCTCCACCGTCTGGCCCAGGTCGGCGATCGAGACCTCCACCCGGCCGCTCTCCCGGCCCACATAAGCGTGGTCGATGGCGTTCTGGACCAGCTCGTTGATGATCAGGGCGATCGATGTGGCCTTGGCGGAGCTGATCACCAGGGAGTCGCCCTTCACCTCGACGGCGATCTCCCGCTCGGGGTGGAGCATCGAGGTCCGGATCTGCCGCACGATGTCGGCGGTCATCTGCCGTACATCGACCTGCTCGATGCCGCCCTTGGAAAGCACCTCATGCACCGTGGCGATGCTGGTGATGCGGTTGATCGACTCCTTGAGGATCTGCCGGGCCTCGGGGCTCTCCACCCGGCGGGCCTGGAGCCGCAGCAGGCTGGAGATCGTCTGCAGGTTGTTCTTCACCCGGTGGTGGATCTCTTTGATCACCACCGACTTGATCATCAGTTCCTTCTCCTTGGCCCGGATCTCGGTCACGTCCCGCAGTAAGATCACGTGGCCCACCGACTGCTGCTGAAAGACCATGGGGATCGCCCGCAGCACGAACGAGGCGCAGGCCGCCTCCAGCTCCCGGGTGACCACCCCGGAGCTGTCCTGGTCGGCGGGGCTGAAGCCCAGGGGCAGCTCCAGCAGCGACCGGCCCACCGGCTCTTCGGGCCCGCCCAGGTCCCGCAGGAAGCGCAGGGCGTTGGGGTTGGCGTACGAGACGATGCCCCCCGCATCGAGGATCAGGAGCCCCTCGTGCAGCAGGGTGGGCAGGGCCGGCACCTTCATGGCGGCGGCGAGGAGCGTCTCGGTCAGCTGCTCGGTGGTCTGGGAGAGCACCCCCAGCCAGGACTCCTGCCGCAGCTGCTCGGTGATATCCTGCTCCATGATCAGGGCGCCGATGGTGTTCCCCTTCAGGCCGAAGATCGGCACCACCGACTGCCGGACCGGGATCCCCTCCTGCGTGACGCCCCGCCGCCCGGGGGTCGGCAGTCCGGTCAGCAGCGTCTCCAGCACCCCCGGCTCGTTCTCCCGCAGGGCGAGCTGGCCCACCACGGGGGCCCGGTAGAGCGACCGGCCGCCAGGCGGGTTGGCCTCCGCCACCACCACCGCCACGTCGGGGCTCATGGTGGGGCAGTCGATAAAGACGTCGGCCTGGGCTAACTCCGCAAAGAGCGGCAGGCTCTGGGCAAGCTGCTCGATCAGGGCGATCTCCTCGGACTCAAGCGGGGTCTGGGCGGCGCAGAGCCGCCGGATGCTGAGGTTGGCGCTGGGAATCGGCAATGGATTCGCCTCCCGGCGGTGTTGGCGGAACGGATGACTTTCATTACCTCTCCGGATCCGGCAGTTCCAGCAGCGCCCGCAGCTCGGCGATCCCCTCGCCGCTGTAGGCCGATACCGCCACGATCGGCCCCTTTAAGGCCAGCCCCTCCAGGAAGCGGCGGCTGCGCTCGATGTCGGCCTCCGGGTGGTCGATCTTGGTGATCACCCCGACCGACTGGCCCGGGAAAGCCTGGGCGAAGTTGGGCGGGTAGTGGCTGCGCTTCGCCGTGGCATCGTGGATAAACAGGACCCACCGGGCCTCCATGGCGCTGGGCAGCAGCACCCGGTAGTACATGGGGTTCTCCAGGTACTCCCCCGGGGTGTCGGTGGCGATGCGGGTGTACGAGATCGCCTGGGTCTTGCGGGCCGGCCCGCTCAGCCCTTCCAGCGCCCGGATCAAGGTCGACTTGCCCGCCCGGGTGGGCCCGACCAGCATGATCTTGCGGCTCCTGCTCATGACCGGGTCACGGCGCAGGTGGCATAGCCCAGGGTGCGGGCCAGGTAGGTGCCGATCTCCCGCACGGCGGCCTCCACGTCGGAGACGGAGCCGGTGATCACCAGCGCCCCGGTGAACCGGTCGAGAAAGCCGATCTCCACGTCTGCCGCCTTGGTGGCCAGGTCGGCGGCGATCATTACGGTCTCGCTGGGGGTCAGGGTGAGAATGCCGATCGCCCCCGACGGCTCCAGGCCCAACTTCTCATAGAGGGCGGTCACCGGATTGGCGATCACATGGGCCAGCGTCACCTGCTTGCCCGGCACGAACTCCTGAATAATGCGGTGCTTCTCTTCCATCTGCTCGCCTCCGCCTTACGGCTGCGTGGAAACCAAAAAGGCTCCTGCCACCTGCTGGGCAGGCGGTAGGAGCAGCCTCGCTCCCCCCGGCTTCTCCCGCCGGGGCTTTTCTGTTGTGGATCCTCCTTTTCGCCAGGGGCCCGCCTGATTCCTGCTCCTCAAGCCACAAAAGTATAGTACTTTTGCGCTATCTTGATTATAGTCACAATTCGGCACTAGCGGGCGACCTGGAGGCGATGGCCGCCGCCGTGTGGCCGTAACCCCCCTTGTTGGTGCTCTGGGCGAGCGTGCATGACACCACGGGGCGCCCAGGCCACAGCCTCGGCCATGACGGTGGCCCGTCAGGGTCGGTGCGGGCGGTGCGGTCCACTCCGGGAGTGTCGCCCGGTTAGCCAGGCGCTGCCGCTTCTCCTCCTCCTGCTTCGCCGGTGAGGCGGTATAGGCGGTCGGCGTCTCCTGCACCGCCAGGGCCGGCCTGGCAGTCGCCTCTACCCCAGCTACCCGGCGCTGGTGCTGCGCCAGGCGCTCGGTGTCCGCCGGCAGGGCGAATCCCGTGGGCTCCAGCCGCAGGCCCGGTGTATCCAGGGACGCCTGTAGGAGCACCGATGCCGGGTTGATCTCCCGCCCGACTCGGGCGTCTAGCTCCAGCGAGCCCCGCTGCACGGAGCTTGAGAAAGCGCATATGCGGCTCCCTGGCGCTCCAACCAGTCGCCCTCTATCATGCAACATGAGGGGTGGTCTGTCTAAAGTCGTTGATGCCGCGATGAGATCGGGGTACAATGGGGGGGTATCTGACGAAGATGGGGGGAGAATCGTGGCCGGTCTACCGCAGCCCTTGACCCCCGACCAGCTCCGCCGAGCCCTGGTACGCTCCCCCGACCTGAGCACCAGGGCCCCGCGCAGAATTCAGATGCGCACCGAACAGGGTGGACTGATCGTCCGTCCGACAGCGCCGCCGCCCGGCCAGGAGGCCCGGACCGCCGCCGTGCTGGTGCTGCTCTACCCCGGCCCCGCCGGCCTGACCGTCGCTCTGACCCGGCGGACCAACCACCTGCCCACCCATGCCGGACAGATCTCCTGCCCCGGCGGCGCCGCCGACCCCGATGATCCCTCGCTCTACCAGACGGCGCTGCGGGAGGCCCGGGAGGAGCTGGGGATTCAGACAGAGGGGCTGGAGTTCCTGGCCGAACTGAACACGGTCTACATTCCGCCCTCGAACTTCCTGGTGCATCCCTTTGTGGCGTACACAGGTCACCGCCCCGCCTTCCACCCGAACACCGAGGAGGTGGAGGCGGTGCTGGAGGTCCCGCTGGATCACCTGGCCGACCCCGCCAACCTCTTCAGCGAGGTACGGGACCTGCGGGAGGGAAGGCTCCAGATCTCCTACTTCCGCTTCGGCTCCGACAAGATCTGGGGCGCGACCGCCATTCTCCTCGATGACCTGATCAGCCGGCTGGAGGCCGGCGCTGAGTAAGCCCTGCCACCTGGTGGCGGGGCTTCCGTCAGTTTTTGACACCCGGCAGCGGGGAGCGGATGTGCAAAATCTGATGCTAGCGGTGCGGGAGGAGGCCAAAACATACCCCCTAGGGGTAGTAGAAAGCCGTTTTTGGCCCTGCCCACCACGTTTTGGGGCAGCTGGGCCAAAGTTCTGTTAGAAATCGCGCACTCGGCCTCGCCGGGGACTTGTCAAAAACTGACGCTAGGCCGATTTTTGGCTGGATGGGGTGAGTCAGCGCCCCTTTCAAGAGGGATACCCCCTGGCGAAGGCCGGCAGGCGGCTGGCGAAGCCCGACGGGCGGCTGGCGAAGGCCCACGGGCGGCTGGCCAAGGCCCACGGGCGGCTGGCGAAGGCCGGCAGGCGGCTGGCGAAGGCCGGCAGGCGGCTGGCGAAGCCCGACGGGCGGCTGGCGAAGGCCCACGGGCGGCTGGCGAAGGCCAATGGGCGGCTGGCGAAGGCCCACGGGCGGCTGGCGAAGGCCGGCAGGCGGCTGGCGAAGGCCAATGGGCGGCTGGCGAAGGCCGACGGGCGGCTGGCGAAGTCCGGCAGTCGGCTGGCGAAGGCCCACGGGCGGCTGGCGAAGGCCCACGGGCGGCTGGCGAAGGCCCACGGGCGGCTGGCGAAGCCCGGCGGGCGGCTGGCGAAGCCCGGCGGGCGGCTGGCGAAGCCCGGCGGGCGGGAACAGGCAGCAACTGAATCGGCCCGGGCGCCGTCGAAGGCGCCCGGGCCGCTCTGTGCTCAGTTGGGCTGACGCCCCGCCGCTGCCGCGTCATCCTCCGCTTCCCGCCGCGGCCGGGTGGCCACGTTGGTCCAGTTGGCTGCCACGGCGTAGCCCAGGTCCTCGTCCTCCACGATCTCGGTCTCGCACTCGTACCACAGGTGGGTCCGCAGGGCGATCTTGGCCTCTTCGAGGAGCGGCTTCAGCCCCCGAACCGTAGGCGCCTTGGTGCCGTTGCTCGACTGGAACTTCAGCTCGTAGACATCGGGGCCGGGCGCCCTGGCCGGGCTGATCACCAGGTAGACCTCGGCGTCGATCTCCCGAAAGACCACCCTGGCCAGGGTGGGCTCCGGCACGCCGAACTGAAGCTTGGAACACTCGCTGATCTGCACATAGAGGCCCACGTTGCCGAACAGGGATCCGGGAGTCCCGACCCGCACCTTTGGCGGGTCCGCATACAGAGGAATCTGGAGCCGGTCGGGGTTGGTACCGACCACCCTGCCGCCGGCAAGCTTCCTGATCTCTACCGCCACCCTCTCCTTTCAATCCATATGGTTCCATCTTTAAATACGTATGGAGAGAAGGGTGGGTTCGGAAGGTGTTGGATTGATTTTTCCGATGGGTGCGCTGGAGACCGAAAGGGTCAATCTATGAATGCACCCTGCCTGCACGGTCGGTTGCGCCCGGAACTCGGGCGGCAGGCTCTTCTCCGTCCAGATTTTCACGGAGAAGAGGCCACCTGCGCGCTGACCGGCTGGCCCGGGTAGAGCGGCATGGCGGAGGCAGCCCGCCCCGCTTCTTCCCCCCACGTAACCCCGACCATGCGGGTCTCTCTAGAACGATTCATGCTCTGTTCGGGCGATGATCTCCTCCTGCAAGGCGTCCGACAGGTCGCAGAAATAATCGCTGTAGCCCGCTACCCGAACGATGAGGTCCCGATACTTCTCAGGCTCGGCCTGTGCCGCCCGCAGCGTCTCGGCTCGCACCACGTTAAACTGAATGTGGTGGCCGTCGAGCTTGAAGTAGGCCCGCACCAGGTTGCTCAGCTTCTCGATGCCGTCCTCGCCCTCGAGTACCTGAGGCGTGAACTTCTGGTTCAGCAAGGTGCCGCCGGTACGCAGATGATCCATCTTGGAAGCGGACTTGATTGCGGCGGTGGGCCCCTTCCGATCCGCGCCCTGGACCGGAGAGATCCCTTCGGAGACCGGTGTCCGGGCCCGGCGGCCGTCCGGGCTGGCTCCCATGACAGCGCCGAAGTAGACATGGCAGGTGGTGGGCAGCATGTCAATCCGGTAGAAGCCGCCCCGGGTATGCTTACGGCCGTTGACCTCACTGTAATAGGCATCAAAGACCGCGGTCATGAGGCTGTCTGCATACTCATCGTCGTTGCCGTACCGCGGGGTCTTGTTAAGCAGGAGGAGACGGGTCCGTTCATGGCCCTCGAAGTCAGCCTGGAGCGCCTCCAGCAGCTCGCCCATGGTCAGGTTCCGGCGGTCAAAGACATGGTACTTGATGGCCGAAAGGCTGTCTGTAATGGTGCCGATTCCAACGCCCTGGATATAGTTGTTGTTGTACCGGGGCCCACCGTTGTGGTAGTCCTTGCCCTTCTTGATGCAGTCGTCAATGAGGATCGACAGGAAGGGCGCCGGCATGTGCGTGGCATAGATTCGCTCGATTCGGTTGCTGCCCCGCACCTTGATCTCGACAAAGTGCTTGAGCTGTTTGCGGAAGGCGTCCCAGAGCTGCTCATAGCTGGTGAAGTTCCGGGGATCACCGGTGGTCGGGCCGAGCTGCCGCCCGGTGAGCTGGTCGACCCCGTTGTTCAGGGCCAGCATGAAGATCTTGGGCAGGTTGAAGTAGCCGGTCAGGAGATAGGCCTCCTTGCCGAACGCCCCCGTCTCCACACAGCCGCTGGCGCCGCCGTCGCGGGCATCCTCAATCTCCTTGCCCATTCGCAGCTGCTCTTCGACAATGGCGTCGGCATTAAAGATCGACGGCTGACCCCAACCCTTGCGGATAATCCGGCAGGCGGCCTTCAAGAACCGGTCCGGATTCTTCTTGCTGAGCTGAATATTGGTGCTGGGCTGCAGGAGCCTCATCTCGTCGATGACTTCCAGGCACAGGTAGGTCACATCGTTCACGCCGTCTGAGCCGTCCCGCTTGAGTCCGCCGAAGTTGATGTTGGCGAAATCGGTGTAGGTCCCGCTCTCGGCTGCTGTGACCCCCACTTTGGGGGGCGCCGGCTGGTTGTTGAACTTGATCCAGAAGAGCTGCAGCAGCTCCTTGGCCTCTTCCCTTGCCAGGGATCCGTCGGCCAGCCCCTTCTGATAGAAGGGATACAGGTGCTGGTCCAGCCGGCCCGGGCTAAAGGCATCCCATGTGTTCAACTCGGTGATCACGCCCAGGTGGACGAACCAGTATGCCTGCAGCGCTTCCCAGAAGGTGCGGGGGGCATGGGCCGGAACATGGCTGCAGACCGCTGCGATCTGCTCCAGTTCCTGTTTGCGCCGGGGGTTGGTCTCCCGGGCAGCCAACTCCATGGCCAGTTCGGCGTGGCGCTCGGCAAACCGAATGAGGGCGTCGCAGCAGATGCTCATGGCCCTCAGCTCTTCGCTCTTGTCGTAGGCCTCGGGATCTTCCAGGAAATCGAGGCGGGCGAGGCTGGCCTCAATCTCCTTCTTAACGTCCAAAAAGCCCTTCTGGTAGAGCTTATTGTCGGCCACCGTATGCCCTGGCGCTCTCTGCTCCATAAACTCGGTGAAGATACCGGCATCATAGGCTGCGATCCATTCCGGGGACATCTCCCGGAAGAGGAGGTCACGGATCGACTTGCCCTGCCAGAAGGGAATGATCTCGTCCTGGTAGATCTGCCGGGCCTCCGGACTCACACCGAAGGGGATCTTCTCCCGGGAGTTGACCAGGTCCAGGTCCTCCAGGCTATGGCAGCAAAGCTCCGGATAGGTGGGCGCCGCCTTGGGGGCCGGCCCCCGCTCGCCCACAATCAGCTCCCCATCTAAGATCACAATGGTCTTGTGCTCCAACAGGTATTTGAAGGACAACGCCCGTTGTACAGGGGCAGAGACGGGCCCGGCATACTCCCGATAGAACCGGGTCATCAACTCGGCCCTTTCGGTGGAGAGGGTGGGCTTCTCATCGAGGCTCTGCTGGCGCAGTCGGTTTACGCGGTCGTTCATCTGTATCTACCCTCCGGTCTTGATCTTCTTGCCAAACACCCGCATGCGGTCAGCGATCTGTGCCATCCACTCAGCGTCTGGCGGTTCGGTATCCGGTAGCCGGTATGGCTTCCTGAGCCGCCGGTACTTCTCCACACCCGCCTTGTGGTAGGGCAGGAGGTGAATCGCCCGAACCCCGTCCAGGCCGGCAGCGAATCGACCGATGGCCAACAGGTTCTCCTCCTGGTCGGTGATCCCGGGAACAATGGGAATGCGGATGGTGATGTTGCCATGATTTCGTGAGAGTTCCCGGAGGTTCTCCAGGATCACCTTGTTGGAAACCCCTGTATAGCGCCGGTGCTCGGCGTCATCCATCAGCTTCAGGTCGTACAGGAACAGGTCCGTCACCGCACTGATTCGCAAGAGGTCCTGCAGCTTGCCGAAGCCGGTGGTCTCCACCGCAGTGTGCAGTTCGTGAGCCTTGGCACCGCTCAGAAGCGAGTAGAGGAAGTCCGGCTGCAGGAGCGGCTCACCGCCGGAAAAGGTGACGCCGCCGCCCGACTCATCGTAAAAGATGAGATCCTTCTCCACCTCCGCCATCACGTCGCTGACTGTCATCGACCGCCCTACGCCCTTGCGGGCGCCGGAGTGACAGAGGTCGACGCAGGTCAGGCAGTGCTGACACCGGGCGGGGTCGGTCAGAATCAGCCCGTCTTTCTGGCTGACCGCTCCGTGCGGGCAGACCTCAAGACATGCGCCACACCCGATGCACGGAGCAGCTCCGAGCACCAGTTGTGGAGCGGTCTCCTGACTCTCCGGATTATGGCACCACCAACAGTGCATGGGGCAGCCTTTCAAAAAGACCGCTGTACGGATTCCGGGTCCGTCATGAATGGAGTACTTCATGATGTCGAAAACTCTTCCGGATTGTGCGCTTATGGCGGAACGCCTCCTGCTCCAGGGTCTTTGCAGGAAAGCACGCAAAGATCGTGCCAGTCTGTTGGCGCCCAATGAAGACCCGGAGCAGCCGTGTAAACCTGTCTCATCGATTCTCAAATGAGAAAAAAGCCGTCTCGGTGAGAAAACCGAGACGGCCTTTTTCGCACTCACAGACCATGTTCTTTCAACTTCCGATAGAGTGAAGCGCGGCTCATGCCGAGGTGCTCTGCAATGGCCTCCTTGGCTCGTGTTGAATCACCGAACTCCCGCAGCGCCGTCTCCAGCACCTCCCGGGTAATCGCTTGTCGTTTGCTCCGGTAGCGCGGCAGCGGGGCGGCTATGCCCCCCACAGGGCGGTCGGAACCGGCTGAAAGAGCACCGCTCTCCGACATGGTGACCTGCCTGGGCAGGCAGTCGAGGTTGATCATGGGCCCCCGGACCAGGTTGACGGCGTACTCCAGCGCATTGGCCAGCTCCCGGATATTGCCGGGCCAATCGTAGCGCATGATCGCCTCCATGGCCTGCGGCTCCACACCTTCGACAGCCTTCCCGAGGTCTGCCGCGTATTTGCGAATGTGGTGGGTGACGTACTCGGGGATATCCTCCTTATGCTCCCGCAGCGGCGGAATGCTGATGGGAATCACCGCCAGGCGGTAGTAGAGGTCGAGCCGGAACTGCCCCGCCATGGCCATCTGCCGCAGATCTTTGTTCGTGGCAGCCACGACCCGAATGTTGACCGGCACCGGTTTCCGCCCTCCCAGACGGTCGACCTGCCGCTCCTCGAGCGCCCGGAGCAGCTTGACCTGCAAGTGCAGGGGCATATCCCCGATCTCGTCGAGAAAGAGCGTGCCATCTTGCGCCAGTTCGAACTTTCCCGGCTTGCCGCCACGCTTGGCGCCGGTGAAGGCTCCTTCCTCATAGCCGAATAACTCGCTTTCCAGGATCGCCTCCGGAATGGCAGCGCAGTTGACGGCCACGAAGGAGCCCTTGCGGCGCGGGCTCTCATAATGAATGGCCCGTGCAAACAGCTCCTTGCCGGTCCCGCTCTCCCCCTGAATCAGAACGGTGGCGTCACCGCGGGCGATGGAGCTGGCCACTCGCTTGGCCTCGGTGAGGAGGCTGCTCGTGCCGAGAATGTCATCGAACGTAAACGGACGCTCCCGCATGTAGGTGGCGACCATGCGTGGGATCTCTTCCATGCCGCGAAATGTAAGGACATACCCCTGCAGAACGCCCTCCCCCGCGATGGGAGAGACCCGGCCCAGCCAATAGGTCTTTTCCCTGCGCGTGCCGACAAAGGTCTCAAACTCGGTGGTTTCCGTCGTTTTCAGCAGTTCCTCATTCAGCCCCGGAAAGATGTCGATAATGGGACGGCCGGCAAACCCGTTGGGTGGAAGCTGAAGCAGGCGGGCAGCGGCCTGGTTGGCCTGGAGGATCGTCCCGTGGGTGTCCAGCGCCAGGATCCCTTCCTGAACCGAATTGAGCACCGTATCATACTGCCGGGCCAGGGCCGCAATCGCTTCGGTCTTCTGCTGCTCGGAAAAGGCCCGGGAAATCAGGTCGCTCATCTTCTCCAGAAAGTCGACCCACCGCTGGGTCTGTCCAATGAGAACATCTTTCTGCTCCGGGGTACAGGCCACCAACAGGACGCACCCTGCCGTCTCGCCGTTGATCACCAGCGGGGAGATGACATCGGCGGCATCGGTACAGGTGGTCTTCTGGGAGCAGCCCTCGCACAGCACATCATGAGGCGGGTCAGCAATGACCAGGGTCCGGCCCTCGGCCAGGACGCGGGCGGAGACCGAGCTGCTCCCCAGCACGCGGCCGATGTGCTGGGCATATCGGCCCGAGCCTGCCACCGTCAGCAGGTGCTCGTCCACCATGCCCACCTCGACACCGACGACGGAGGCGATGGCATCTGTGACTACCTGGGCGAACTCGCGCACTTCCATTAACTGCGATGCTGCCATATGGTGCCCCCCTGCAGCATTGTTCCTCTCTGAATTAGTCGCGTCAGCAGCAAGTTCCTACTGAGATACGCCTTTTCTCATGCCGTCTCAGCGGCTCTGTCCGGTACCTGCTCGGGGCTGAGCACCCTGAGGGCTGTGAGGTGAACGTGGAACGAAGGAGGCGCCGGCGGTTCGCCGGCGCCTGGTTTATGCCTGCTTGTAGCCTCTAGAACTGCGGCAGATCGGCCGCATGTGCCCGGAGGAGTTCCTCCAGCATCGGCCCGGCTGAGCGGAGGTCCCGCACCAGGGGATCGCCAATCAGGGCTTGCAGGGCAAGCTGTCGATCCCCTGTGAGCGCTGCGTCCACGATCAGCTCCTGGTTGATCACGTGTGGGTAAATCGTCCCCAGCACGCCGGGCGGCACCGCCCCGACGCTGATCCCGTGGGCCCCGGTCGGCCCTGCCAGACCCAGTGTCTCCACCACGGCCTCCCGGGGAAGGCTGTCGATCTGCCCCTGGTTGGGGAGGTTGAGAATGGTGCGGAGGGTGCGGTGGTTGGCCATGGCGGAGATGATATCGGCCACCGCCTCCGCCGAGGGCTGAAGGGGCAGCGGCTGCGTGCCATCCAGCCAGGCCCGGACCAGGGCCCGCTTCTCCCGGAGCAGCTCCTGGCGGTGCTCTATGCGGGTCAGGAGCACACCGTACTCCTCCCCCGCCCGGCTCTCCTCGGTGAGGAAGTAGGGGAAGAACTCGGCCACGTGGCGGTCGCCGGCGGCAGGCAGGCAGCCGTATGCCTCAAAGAGGGCGAGCTTGACCTGCCAGCGGTCCTGGAAGGGAGCCCTGGCGCCGCCGCTGGTGGACTTGAGGGGGATGCTGCGGCCGCTCCGCACATACTCCCGGATCAGCTCGAAGCCATCTTCGCCCCGGATCTTCAGGTCCAGCAGCCAGATCAGGTGGTTGATTCCCGCCACCCGCATCTCAAGCTCCTCCACGGAGGCGTCGAACATCTTCATCAAGGTGCTGCGGACCCCAAACAGCTCATGGCAGAGGCCCATCGCCTTGATCCGGGTGGCCTTGGTCACGGCGCGGGTCAGGGTGGTCATGGGGTTGGTGATGTTCAGCAGCCAGGCGTCTGGGCAAACCTTCTCCATGGCCCGGGCGATGTTCACCATGACCGGAATGTTCCGCAGGGCCCGGGAGAGGCCACCCGGGCCCACCGTGTCGCCCACCGACTGGTAGATTCCGTACTTGAGCGGAATCTCCAGGTCGTGTCGCATCGCCTCGAGTCCGCCGGTGGTAATGGTGACGATCACATACTCCGCCCCGCGAAGGGACTCTTCCAGGTCGGTGGAGGCCTCCACCTCGAAGGCTGCGCCGGCTGCCGCCATGATCCTGCGGCCCAGCTGCTGGATCTCCTCCAGGGCCCGGGGGTTGATGTCGTGCAGGACCACGGTGCCGCTCAGGTCCCTGGCGGCAGCGAGGTCGGTCAGCAAGATGGGGCTCCAGTTATAGCTGCCGCCCCCCACGATGCAGATGCGTGTTCTGGCCATTGCCGTGCTCTCCTGCCTTAGGTACTGGGCACTCGCCGCAGCTCGCTGGGCATGGTGCCGAAGTGCTCCCGGAAGAGCCGGGAGAAGTACGCAGCGTTCTTATAGCCAACCTTCTCCGCCACTTCGTAGATCGAGTGATCGGTGGTCATGAGCAGCTCTTTGGCCTTCTCCATCCGGTAGCGGGTGAGGTACTCCAGGAAACTGCAGCCCTTCACCTGCTTAAAGAGCCAGGCCACATAGGTGCGGGAGAGGAAGACCGACCGGGCGAGGCTCTCCAGGGTGAGGTCATCGCCGTACTGTGCGGCGATCAGCTGCTCGATCTCCTTCACCACCCGCTGGTGGCGGGTGTCTCGCCGGACATTGAGGCGGGCGGCCACCTCGCAGAGCTTTCCCTCCACGCATTCGCTGATCTCGTGGACGCCGGCGGTCGTGCCCACCTTTGCCCAGAACTGGTCCACGGAGCAGAGATCTTCAATCGACTGGCCGCGCTCAGACAGGGCGGTCGCCGCCAGGCCGTAGAGTTCGATGGCGATCCCTCTCAGGTAGGAGAGCGGCGCCTTCTCCAGGGCCGTAAACATCTCCCGCACCAGGCGACTGGTCTCGGGCGCATCGCCGAAGCGCATCGCCTCCAACAGGCTCCGGTTTCGCTCCAGCTGGAACGGCGGGAGCATGTCGGGCTCCAGCGCCACCCGCTCACCGGCGATCAGGCGGCCCGCACCGAGAATCTCCTTGTACCCCAACGCCTCCCGGGCCTGCGAATAGGCCTCCCGCGCCGAGGCGCAGGAGTAGCTCAGGCCAATGGTGACCTGTGCCGGACAACTGGCCTGCATGGTCTGCAGCAGGGCCTCACACCAGCCCTCCGGATCGTGCGGACGGTGCAGCAGAATCGGAATCTCGTGCCCGAACGAAGGGAGCACATAGACCCGCTCACCCGAGGCCGCCTCCCGGACGGTGAGGCGGGCCAGCTGCCAGTCCTCCTCCGACATCCCGGGGGGCCGGTCAAGGCCCACAATCGCCACGCTGTAAGGCCCCTGAAGCAGGGGAACCAGGCCGAGGAACTGCGCCTCCTCCGGGTCGGGCTCCTCTCGCAGCAGTCGGAGCATGAAGTACTCACGCAGCGAGGGCAGCTCCTTTTCCAGCCGCCGTCGGAGGCCGGTCTCGTGGGAGTGCTCCACGGCGCGGGCGATCACCGCCGTCATCTCATCGAGGGTGGCGGGCTTCAGCATGTAGTCGACGGCGCCGAACTGAAGGGACCGCCGTGCGTATTCAAAGGTGTCATAGCCGGAGAGGACCACAAAGGTCGTATGGGGCGCTCGGGCGTGAATCGCTTCCATGAGTTCGAGGCCATCCATGCCAGGCATGTAGATGTCGGTGATCACAATGTCGGGTTGGTGGCGATCAAAGAGGGCCAGGGCCTCCCGGCCGCTGAAGGCGGTGCAGGCCACCTCCACGCCCAGCGACGCCCAGTCCACATGATCTCTCAGCCCCTCCACCACCGCCGGCTCATCATCAACCAACATGACCGACCAGATTCGCATCTTGCTCCCCCTTCCGTATCAAGGGCAACTTGATTCGGACCCGGGTTCCTTTCATGGGCTGACTCTCCACAGCGATGCCATAGGCCGGGCCAAAGAGCACCTGGATCCGCTCGGCGACGTTCCGGATGCCGTACCCCGTGCCCACCCGCCGTGGGTCGGGGACAGCGCCTTCCGCCATGCCCAGGCCGTCGTCGGCCACCGTCAGCACCAGGGCTCCGGACTCCACAGCCCCGGCCAGGCGAATCGTGCCCTGCCCGCCCCGGTCGGCGAAGGCGTGCCGCAGGCAGTTCTCCACGAAGGGCTGCAGGAGAATCTTCGGCACGCAGTACTCCAGGAGGCCAGGCTCAAACTCTTCCTGCACCCGGAAGACACCGCGGAACCGGATCTGCTGCAATTGAATGTAGGTGTTCAGGTGCTCAAGTTCCTGCCTGAGGGGCACCAGCGCCTCGCCCTGGCTGAGGCCGAGCCGGAAGAAACGGCCCAGCAGCGTCACCACCTGGCTGATCTTGGTCTGCTTTTCGCCGATCGCCATCCAGTTGATCATGTCCAGGGTGTTGTAGAGGAAATGGGGGTTGATCTGGGCCTGGAGCGCCTCCAGCTCCGCCTGGCGCTTTCGCCGGTAGGCATCCCCCAGGTCGTCGACCAGCTGCTCCAGCCGGGCGCCCATGTGGTTGAAGCCCTGTTCAAGCTCCCCGAACTCGTTCTGGTGCCGGACGGTGACCCGCACGTCCAGCCGCCCCTCACTCACCTGCTTCATCGCCTCCACCAGCACCTGAATCGGCCGGAGAAAGCTGCGGGAGAGCAGCCAGGCCAGCACCAGCGACAGGGCAGCGCAGGCGGCGCCGCCCCAGAGAAAGGCGAGCCGAATCCGTGCGAGCCCTTTTGTGAGGGCGTCGACCGGGACCGCCTGGACCAGGCGGAGACCCCCGTGGATCGGTTCGGTAGAGAGCAGAAGCGCCGGCCTGTCCTCCAGTTGGAAGGGCGTATAGCTGGCCTCCCGCTGGGTGACCTGGTGGCGGACCAACTCGCCGAGTCCGCTGCCATGAGGCGGCCCGGTCACCTGGTGCACAAACTCACCCGCCGGGCCGGTGATAAACAGGGAGCCCTCCCATTCGCCGGCCTCCAGAAAGGTGCGAAGCGCCACTGGTCTTACATCGACGGCGATCACGCCGAGCAGTTGGCCGCTCTCACTGGCGTACACCTTGCGCACATAGGTCAGCAGATCACGGGTGGGCGAATTGGGGTAGATGGTGTTGCCGTGCAGGCCCAGCCAGCCGGAATCGAACTCCCGGACGGGTTGGTACCACGCTTCCCCCTTGACGGCCTCCTCCGCGACCAGTCCGGTTCCGCCGGTCACATAGGGAGCGATGCGCCAGCCGCGCACAAAGATGTGGATCCCGGCAATCTCAGGGTGCCGGGTATAGGGGGCGATCAGTTCCCGGGCTCTGTCCAGCGCCCGCGCCTCGTCCCACGCACTGTCACGGCTGAGCAGAACCGGCTCAAGACCAGGGTTAAGGCTGAGCGCCAGGGCTGTGTCCTCCACAACGGCAAGGCGAAGGGCCAGCCGCTTGCTGGCGTCACGCAGCGCAGCAAGGCTGGCCTGCCCCGCTCCTCTGGTGATCTCATCGGCCACGGCACTGTACGATACAACCCCGAGGATGGCCAACAGGCTCACGTTCAGCACGAAGAACGTCACCAGCAAAAGGGCCTGAATCCGCCAGCGCCTCAGGAACCCGTGCAGCACAGCGCCTGACCCCCTTCCTGAGACAGACCTTCCCCCCGACGCTACTGTGCGTTGGCCTTCTGGAGGATCCGGGTCGCTTCGGTCATGAACTCCCGGGCAGCCTCCTCCGGGGACTTCCGTCCGAACGCCTGCTCCTCGGTCAGCCGGACGAACAGCTTGACCACCTCGGTGTTCCCCTTGGGGGCGGGAGCCGGAGTCGGTCCGGCAATCTTGGTGACCTTCTCCACGAAGTCGAACATGGCCCTGTCGTACGGGGAGAGGCCGGCCTGCTTGAGGGCGTCACGAGCGGTCGCGGTGACAGGGACCCCCCGGGTTGTGCTCAGAATCCTGGCCGCCTCCGGGTCGCTGATAAACCAGCGAATGAACAGCGCCGCTTCCTCGGGGTACTTCGTCTTGCTGTAGACCGACCAGTACATGGAGACCTTGGCGTAGTGGCCGTCGGCCTTCTCCCCCCGCGGGTAGGGCACCATGACCGTCTCGCCCTTGACCACCCTGGCGTTCCGCTCGTACTCGTTCGACCAGCCCCAGTGCACGGTGCCCTTGTTCCTGGCCCAGAGGGAGGCCTCGAAGGCGCCACCGAAGCTGCCGTTCGCCACGGAGACCTCGCCGCTCGGCACCAGGCCGGCCTTGCGCAGGTCGTCCCAGAACCTCCACCAGCCGGCGACGTCCTCCTCGGTGACGTTCAGCTCATAGCCCTTCCAGAGGCCGCTCTTGCCGCGCTGGCGCACCCAGTACTCCAGGGTGTTCCGCTCGGCAGACTGGTCCGGGGTGAACCAGAAGTCCTGGCCAAGTTTCACCTTGACCTCGGCGGCGTACCGTTCGAGATCCTTCCAGGTCCAGTCGAACGCCGGGACCGGCAGGCCTGCCTGATCCAGGAGCGTCTTGTTCACGTGGAGAGCCATGGTGTTGCTGCCGAGCGCAATGCCATACAGCCTGTCGCCGACCTTGCCCGACTCGATCAGGTTCTTGTCGACATCTGCCAGGTTCAGCTCTTTGCCGGTGTAAGGCGTCAGATCGAGTAGGGCGCCGCGGCCGGCATACTCGTTTATGTAAGCAAAGTCCATCTGAATCAGGTCCGGCGCATCACCGGATGCGGTCTTGACCAACAGCTTGTCCCAGTGGGTGCTGAAATCCGAGAACTCGGAGTGGATCGTGATATGCGGGTACTTCCGCTGGAAGGCCTCAATGGCGCGCAGGGTCTTGTCATGCCGGTCCTGAGATCCCCACCAGATGGCGCGGAGTTCCACCTTTGGCTCTTGTTGCGGGGCTGTTGCAGGGGCGGGCCTGGTTCCGGCGGTTCCTGTGCCACAGGCGGGCACGAAACCAAGCACCAACACGGCAGCGGTCAGGACCGTGAGCCACTTCCTGAACAGCACACCATCCCCTCCTTGCATGCGGGCGGCAGACTGAGTCCAGCCCAAGCTGAGCTCCGGGATAACAGTCGGAAATTTCGGTGCCCCAAACGATTATCCCTTCAAACCCCCCGCTGTAATTCCTTCGACAAAGTGCTTTTGGAAGAAGAGGAAGATCGCCAGATTCGGGAGAATCGACAGCGCCGACATGGCAAACATCCCGCCCCAGGAGACCGCTTGCGAGTTGTCCATAAAAAGCCGCAGGGCCAGGGGAATGGTGAACTTCTTGGGGTCGCTGATATAGATGACCGGGTGCAGGAAGTCGTTCCATGTCCACAGGAAGGAGAAGATGGCCACCGAAGCCAGTGCGGGCTGGCTAAGGGGCATGAGGATGCGCCAGTAAATCTGGAACGGGCCGCAGCCGTCAAGTTTGGCCGCCTCGTCCAGATCGCGTGGGATCCCGCGCATGAACTGGACCATGAGGAAGATAAAGAAGGCCCCCCCGAAGAACGGCGGAACGACCAGCGGCAGGTAGCTGCCCACCCACCCCAGGTTCTTGAAGACGATGTACTGCGGCACCAGCAGCGCCTGGCTGGGCAGCATCATGGTCAACAGCAGCAGGGCAAAGAGCGGCTTCTTCAGCCGGAACTCCATGCGGGCAAAGCCAAAGGCGACCAGGCTCGCCACGAGCACCTCGCCGATCACCGCCATGGTGGCCACAAACAGCGAGTTGCGGAAGAAGACGGAGAAGGGCAGGCGCGGCATGGCGGTCCAGCCCTTTACGTAGTTGGACCATTCGATGGTGGAGGGAATCAGCCCCATGGTTGAAAAGATCTCTTCGTTCGGCTTCAGGGAGCTGGAGACCAGCCAGAGCAGGGGGTAGATCATCAGCCCAGCGAAGGTGAGCAGAATGATGTGGGTCACCAGGTTCGACTTGTTCAGCCGGAGCGTCACAGCGGTCACCTCCCGGGGGTGTCGGCTTCGTAGTGGACAAAGCGTCCCGTCAGCTTGAAAATGAGCGCGGTGCTGGTGGCGATCATGATGAGAAGCACCCACGCCAGGGCCGAGGCGTACCCCATCTGGAAGGATTCAAACCCCTTCTCGTACAGGTAGAGGGCGTAAAACCGCGTCTCATCCATCGGGCCGCCGCGCGTGATCAGGAAGCCCTGGGTGAAGACCTGGAAGCCCTGAATGGTCTGCATCACCAGGTTGAACAGGATCACCGGCGACAGCATGGGGAGCGTGATCCGCAGGAACTGCTGCCAGCGGTTGGCCCCATCGACGGCGGAGGCCTCATACAGCTCGGCGGGAACCTGCTTCAGGCCGGCCAGGAAGATCACCATGGAGGAACCGAACTGCCACGCCGAGAGGCCGGCAAGGGTATACAGCGCAAAGGTCGGATGGGTGATCCAGTCAAGCCCCTGAATGCCGAAGAGCCCCAGGAAGCTGTTGACCAGCCCCTCCTTCGCGAAGATCCGGCGCCACATAATGGCAACCGCCACAGAAGAGCCGATCAGGGAGGGAATGTAGTAGATCACCCGGTAGAGCCCCACCCCCCGGATCTTCTGGGCCAGGAGCATCGCAATGGCCAGCGCCACGGTCAGTCTCAGCGGGACGGAGATGACCACATAGCGGAGCGTGACCGAAAGCGCCTTGTGGAAGCGAGGGTCGCTGATCATCTCCTGGAAGTTCGCCAGGCCGATCCACCTGGGGGGCGTCAGCAGGTCGTACGAGGTGAAGGCCAGCCACAGCGACTGGGCCATGGGAAACAACGTCAGCAGGAGAAACCCGATCACCCACGGGGCTACGAAGGCCAGTCCGGTCAGCTCCTGTTGCCAGTACCGGACACGGACCTGTCGGGCCGAGAGGACCGACCGCACAGCCGGGGTCGTCTCCGCCATTCCATCTCCTCCTTATGGGAGCGCAAGGCGCAGGGGGTTCCCTGCGCCTTGATTCAGCTCCCCCGAACTTCTTCGCGCTCAGTTCGCCGGGTCGTCTAGGGATTGGCCTTGGCGATGATCTTGTTCGTCTCTTCCACGAGCTCCTTTGCGGCCTGCTCCGGCGTCTTCTTGCCGTAGCGGACCTCTTCGCTGAGCCGCTGGAAGAGGCTGTTCACCTCGGTGGCGCCCTTGGGCGAAGCCTCAGGCGCAGGAGCCGCAAAGGCGGAGATCTTCTCGAAGATGTTAAAGACTCCGGCGTTGATCGGCGTCAGGCCCGCATCCTTCAGGACCTTGATGCTGGGCTTGGTGACCGGGATACCGGCGGTGGTGCCCAGGGTCTTGACCGATTCCGGATCGTTGATCCAGTAGCTGACCACCTGAGCCGACTCCTTGGGGAACTTGGTCTTGCTGGAGACGGAGTAGAAGAGCGAGCACTTCAGGTAATGCCCCTCCGCCTTGCCGCTGCGCGGATAGGGAATCATGACGACCTCGTCCTTGACGACGCTGGAGAACCGCTGGTACTCGTTGTTCCAGTTCCACGACATCGGGGCCTTCTTCTTGGCCCACAGGGACTCCTCGAAGTTGGTGCCGGTCGCCTGGGTCACGTCGGCCGGCGGCACGATGCCCTCCTGGCGGTAGCGCTCCCACATCTTGTACCAATCGGTAACCAGACTCTCGTTCACGGTCAGCTTGCCGTTCTTCCACAGCCCGGGAACCCCTTGCTGGCGGGCCCAGAATTCGAAGCGGTTCACATCGGCGGACTGGTCCGTGGCCAGCCAGTAGCCCTTGCCCATCTTCGCCTGGAACTCCTTGCCAAGCTGCTCAAAGTCCGACCAGGTCCAGTCATCCTTGGGAACGGAGAGCCCGGCCTGCCCGAGCAGGGTCTTGTTGACCATCATGGACAGGGTGTTGCCGCCCAGGCAGATGGCGTACTGCTTGCCGTCGAGCTTGCCGGCGTCGAGCAACCCCTTGTCCACGCCGGAGACATCGAGCTCCTTGCCCATGTAGGGAGTCAGGTCGAGCAGCGCGCCCCGCTGGGCATACTCGGCGAGGTAGCGCAGGTCCATCTGCATGATGTCCGGCGCATCATTGGAAGCAACCTTGACCGAGACCTTGTTCCAGTATTCACCCCATGCGGAGAACTCGGGCTGGACGGTCACGTTGGGGAACTTCTTCGAATACGCCTCAAAGTTCTTGATGTACAGGTTGTGGCGATCCTGATTGCCCCACCAGAGCGCCCTCAGGTCGGCCTTCACAGGAGCAGGAGCAGGCGCTGCTGCGGGTGCAGCCGCCTGTGAGTCTGCCGCGGCCGGCTTCTCCGCGGGCTTGGTGGCGCCGGCACAACCGCTCAACAGTGCGATGATCAGGAGGCTGGCCGCTAACCGCAAACCTTTCTGCTTCATTCGAGAACCCCTCCGTTCATGTTGCTTTTGCCCCAGGTGCAAGAAAAGTGTAATCAAGCCTGCCCAACACGAAAATGAGACAAGTGTCAACATTATGTAGGACAGATGAACACGAAGGGGATCTCGGCTGGTTCGCCTGCCTCCACCGCAAGGGCCCCAAAATCGCACGAATGCGCGATTATTGCTAGACAATCATTCACATTCTGCATTCTTGATACCGTCGGGGCGGTTGGCGAGGTAGAATTGACTCGCCTGATGATGAATCATCCCGGGAGGGATATGCGCGTGAGTCATCCAATCTCTGTGGCCCTGGTCGGGGTTACGGGCTATGGCAGCAACCACGCTCGCCGCTTCCTCGAGTTGCAGGCGCAGGGGGCGGTGCGCCTCACCGCGTTCGTAGAGCCCGCCCCCGAACGGAACCAGGGGATTGTGAACCAGTTGCGGGAGGCCGGGGCCCGGCACTACCCGGACCTCGCCGGCCTGCCTTCAACCGAGCCGGTGGAGGCCGCTGTCATCGCAACGCCGATTCACCTCCACCGGACGCACTGCCTGGCGGCCCTCAGCCGGGGATGGCACGTCTTTGTGGAAAAGCCAGCCGCCGCAACAATTCAGGATCTGCACGAGATGGTGGCCGCCTCCCGGCGGGCCGCCCGGATTGTTGCGGTCAACTTTCAGCGCACCGCCAAACCGGGCTTCCGTACGCTCCTGGGCCTCCTCCGGGCCGGGAGGATCGGGACCGTTCGCAGCGTGACCGGCTGGGGAATCTGGCAGCGAGATGACGTGTACTACAGCCGGAGCCGCTGGGTCGGGCGGCTGCGGGTGGGCGACCACTGGGTGCTGGATGGCACGGTGATGAACTCCCTCGCTCATCTGATCAACAATGCGCTGATCGCCGCTTCGTCCGACCTGGGGCGGCCGGCCCCTGCCGCCCGCGTAACGGCGGAGCTGTACCACGCCAACCCGATTGAGGCCGAGGATACGGCCTGCCTGCGGATCACCACCGCCGAGGGGAAGGATGTCCTCATCTTCACCACCCTGGCGGGGCCAGATGGAATGGTTCCGGGCCTGCGGGTCACAGGGACCGCCGGAATGGCCGAATGGGACTTTGCCGACCGGCTTCGGATCGCCGGTCCCGACGGAACCTGGGTGGAGATTCCCGCCCCCGCCCCCGGGCCGGACCATGCCGAAAACTTCCTGGCAGCCGTGCGGGGCGAGCCCGTTGCCCTCTACAGCCCGCTTGCGGACTCCATTCCGCACCTGACCGTGGCCAACGGCGCCTTCCTCTCCGCATGGCCGCCCGCCGCTGTGCCCGAGGCGCACAAGCGGCAGGAGCCGACCGGCCAGTCCACGCTGGCGTGGCAGATTCCCGGCATTGCCGAGTGGATCGGGCGCGCTGTCGATGAGGCCAAGCTCTTCAGCGAGCTGGGCGTACCGTGGGCCAGCGCCGGCCGGCCGGTCGACCTCCGTTCCCTTCATGAGTTTGCGCCCGAGCAGGAGGGGTGAGCTGTGCGCCTGGCCATCGTCACCGACGCAATCTGTCCCGATGTAACCGAAGCGGTCCGCCTGGGCATGGAGTGGGGGATTCGGGAGTTGGAACTCCGGCAGGTGTCAGGCCGGCGGGTTCCGGACCTGAGCCTCGACCAGGTGGAACTGCTGCTCAGGCTGCAGCGGGAGCATGGAATCCGGTACACAGCCCTCTCCCCGGGAACGTTCAAGTGCCAGGTCACAAGCCCGCAGGCGGAGGCAGACCTGGAGGAACGGCTGCCCCGGACCTTGAACCTGGCCCGCAGGCTGGGGGTGACCAAGGTGATCACCTTCGGTTTCGCCCGCGGCCCAGAGGATCCCGCCGAGGGACGGGAGCGGGTGATTCGGTATCTGACGAGGGCCTCCCGTCATGCAGAGGCGGCCGGCATACTGCTCTGCCTGGAGCCGGAGGCCGGGTTCTGGTGCGACACCGGTCTCCGGACGGCCGAGGTGGTACGGGCCGTTGGATCCAAGGCCCTGCGGGTCAACTGGGACCCCGGCAACTGCGCCAAGGCCGGGGAGCGCCCCTTCCCCGACGGGTATGGCGCCGTGCAGGGCCTGGTGGCCCACGTGCATATCAAGGACTACCTGCCCGGCTCCGACGGACAGCCAGGACGTTGGGTGGCCCCGGGCGACGGGGTGATCGACTGGCCCGGACAGCTGGCCGCGCTGCTCGCTGACTCGCCCGTCGATTACCTGACGATTGAGACCCACTTCCAACCAGGCGTGGAGGGCAGCCGCCTAAGTGTGGACCGGATCCGGGGGTACCTGGCCCGCCTCGCGTGACCGCGCGACAGTGAATGAAGCGATGGCCTGCCAGCCCTGATTCAGCTGGCAGGCCATCTGTCTTGTCGTCTGGCCGGATTGATACGATCAACCGCAGATGAAATAGATTCATAATAATGTTTTACTCCTGGCACTCGGTCTAAGCGGAGGTCTGCCGCACACCAGTGAGTGCTACGCAACCCGCGTTCTGTCCGGTAATCTGCGTAACCACCATGACGAGGGCGCCAGAGACGCATATGAAAAATGAAAATGGTGTTGGCCCTCACCAGCTACGGCTCAGTAATCCGCGTTTTGTCCGGAAATCCGCGTAATCCGCGT
>JBMONB010000189.1:0-3554 GCA_049325315.1 Bacillota bacterium
TGCTGGTCGCCATTGTACTCCACTGCGACCCCGGCGGTCGGGTAGTAACGGTCCAGTTCCATCAGCTCTCGGGTGTAGGGATTGAGCAGCCAATCCGGCGAAGCGTTATCTTGGTAGTCATCAAGGGCGACCAGGAGGTTCAGAAACTCGCGCAGCAGCGCTTCGCCCCGGTGTTCTGCCTTCCTGACCCTGCGCCTGGCGACGGAGATGCGAGCCCTGAGCCGGGTCGATACCGGGTTGCGGAGCGTGAAGGACAGGGGGCTCTTGCGATTGACCTGGGTAATCATGAGCCACCCGGTCGCGACCAACTCAGCGACGGCCCGTTTCAGGGGGACAACGCTGGTGCCGGTGAGGCGGGACAAGGTGCTATATGTAAAGCTGCCGACCTGGTTGTGGAAATTCGGGACGCCCTGCAGTTGTCCGTAGAGCAGTCGAGCGCCGGCAGATATCGCCGCGGTGGTCAGGAGCGCCACCGGGATCGCCGCGCACGATGGGTAGGGTCTCCCATAACAGGGCGCCAGAGGCGCCTGGGCGAGCGTGGCGCGGGCGGCGGCAATGGTCTTGCGGTCGAGGCCGCTCAGCTGGCGTAGTCGTATGTTGGTCAGCGAGGACGGGGCTCCTGACGACCGGAGGCCCAGCAAGAGCCAGATCAGTCGGGTACTGGCGCTGTGGGTCGTATTGTTCAGGACTTTGAGCGGGACCCATAGGGCCTGGGTGTTCACATTTGGCACCTCCATTGCGGGTTCCCGTACTCAGTTCGCCCTCGAATGTGGAAATTCCTGGGTTCCGTCATCTTTTTCCGGATGCCTGTCGATGTGGATGGGAATTTGTGGTGGAACCACGTGGATGAAGGGGCTGCTCGCCCCCTGAGACCGATCTTTTTGGTTTCAGAGGGGCGTTTTGGCACGGATTAGGCGAGAAACGCCGGTTCATTGGCCCAGATTGGCCCCGATTTTCAGAGATTCAACCAGAATTTCCCCGTACAGCCTGAAGTTTGACGAGAATTTTTAGTGGAATCGCGACGGCGCGGCACGGCACGGGTTCGTGGTGCGGGTCTGGCGTCTGGTGAAGGTCTTTTGAAAACCGAATGGAAGTATTCTCTGGTACCGCCCGCCTGGTGCAGCTGGCGTAGGCCGGGAGAATCGGGGGCGACTCGATCCGCTTGACGAGGAGTGAAGGAGTGTTGTCGATGCAGTTCCCCCGGCCCACCGGCATGGTTGGGTTTGTCTTGGTCTGGTTCGGCCAGGCCGTTTCACTAGTTGGCACCGCCATGACCAGTTTCGCCCTCGTCTACTGGGCCTACCAGAAGACAGGGCAGGCGACATCGCTTGCGCTGATGGGCTTCTTCGCCTTCGGCCCCACCGTCTTGCTCAGCCCGCTGGCGGGCGCCCTGGTGGACCGGTTTGACCGGAAGCGGATCATGATCCTGACCGACGCCGCCTCCGCCCTCGCCACCCTGGCGATTCTGCTCCTGGAGTGGGCCGGACACCTGCAAATCTGGCACCTGTATGTAACCGGCGCCTTCGCCGGCGCCTTCCAGGCCTTTCAGTTCCCCGCCTACTCCGCTGCGATCACCACCATGATCCCCAAGCAGCACTACGGCCGGGCCAACGGCATGATGCAGGTGGCCGAGAGCGGCTCCGGGATTCTGGCCCCCATTCTCGCCGGCATGCTGATCGCCTTCGTGGGGATTCGGGGCATTCTGGTGATCGACCTGATCAGCTTCGGCGTGGCGGTCACCACCCTGGCCCTGGTTGTGATTCCGCCACCCCGGGAGACCGAGGCGGGCCGCAGCGGGCGGGGCAGCCTCTGGCAGGAGTCGCTCTACGGCTTTCGCTACATCTTCGCCCGGCCCACCTTGATCGGCCTGCAGCTGGCCATCTTCAGCGCGAGCTTCACCGGCAACCTGGTAGGCAGCATCATGCCGGCGATGGTGCTGGGCCGGACCGGGAACAACGCCGCCGCCCTCGCCACGGTCTTCTCGGCGGGGGCGGCGGGCGGCGTGGTCGGCGGCCTGCTGATGTCCGCCTGGGGCGGGCCCAAGAACCGCCCGGCCGGGGTGGTCTGGGGCCTCTTCCTGGCCAGCCTCCTGGGCAATGTGCTTTACGGGCTCGGTGGTGGGCTCCCGTTCTGGGTGAGCGCCGCCTTCTTGCAGGTGCTGATGATCAGCGTGCTGAACGGCTCCAACCAGGCCTTCTGGATGGCCAAGGTGGCCCCCGACGTGCAGGGCCGGGTCTTCGCCACCCGCCGCATGATCGCCCAGATCACCGCCCCGGTGGCGATGCTGATCGCCGGACCGCTGGCCGACCGGGTCTTCGAGCCGGCCATGCGGCCGGGTGGGGGGCTGGTCGGCCCCTTTGGCGGGCTGGTGGGGACGGGACCGGGGGCGGGGATCGGGCTGATGTACGTGCTCTTCGGGCTGGTGGGGTGCGTGTCGGCGGCCGCCTTCTGGGCCTGGCGGCCGGTGCGGGAGGGGGAGCGGGTGCTGGCGGATCATGACCTGGGCTTGGGGGCGTAGGGTGTTCGGAAGGTTATTGGCTGGCGTTCCGGTCGTCGAGGAGGGCCTGCAGGTCCTTGATCAG
The DNA here is from genome assembly GCA_049325315.1 of Bacillota bacterium. Classification (GTDB taxonomy): domain Bacteria; phylum Bacillota; class Sulfobacillia; order Symbiobacteriales; family Symbiobacteriaceae; genus JAWLHU01. The sequence goes on from JBMONB010000189.1 coordinate 2,583, forward strand.
CCCGTCGATGTCGGCGATGTCGCACATGGTCTCGCAGAGGTCGAGCGGGTTGTCCAGGCAGCCGTGGCACTCGGTGTGGACGTTGACGCCATGCCGGGCGAAGACCGCTTCCGTCTCGGGGCAGGCCTCCAGGATCTCGCTGACCAGGGTGTCGGGTGTAATCTGCATGTTCGTCACTCCTTTCGCTTTCAGGGTACTCCTTCTGCCCCCGGCAGCGGTGTGATCTTGGTCACGGGAATTGATTAACGATACGAATATGTATGATAACTGTGTGGTGCACGTCACCGCAGCGGGTGGGGCGGTTGGGGTGATTCCGTAAGCCTGGGGCTCGAACAGAACAGCCACTACCCTGGTGGGGTGGTGGCTGTTTGGCGTGCGGCCATGTCTGAGCGGAGGTCTGCGATGCTGCGGAGTTTTCTGCGACCATCTGCACCAACTGTTCGAGCAGGCAAATGATCTCGTCGAGCCGCTTGTCCATGCTGTCCAGCCGTTGCTCGATCCGCTTTAGCTCGTCCACCTTTGCAGCACCCCTTTCCCCGGTACTAGCTTACCAAACCCTCGGTTAGTTTGGCACGGACCGAAGTCAGTGACATATCGTTGTCACTGAACTTTCGTAAGGTAGAAGCAACTCTCAGTAGGGTTTCCGTCGCTGGTTCTCGAATCGAGTACTTCATTACATAACAATCGAGGTGGGAGTCGATGCTGGATCTGGCTGGGTATACGGTGCGAGCAGCCTTTGAGAAGGCGGTCCCCGGTTTTCCGGTGTTGCGCTGTGTGGAAGCGTCCACGGTGCTGCACTTTCTGTTGCGTGCTTTGGGCTACCGGGCCCGGCTGGTCAAGGGCAACTTCCAGTTGGACAAGCCGTTGCCAAAGAGTTTCGAGCCAGCCGACGGGAGGTACCTCACCTATGCCCACCATTGGGTCGAGGTAGAGGATACCGTTCTCGACATCACCGGGGACCAGTTTGATCCC
>JBMONB010000190.1:0-44348 GCA_049325315.1 Bacillota bacterium
ACGACTACAACCACCACCGCTACCAATGGGAAAGAAAAAAGATGGCCCCTGTGGAATACAGGAGCCACCTTTTGGCTGGATAGAATGCGGACTATTTAAGGTGTCCACAAAGAGGGGCTCAGTTCAACTGCCGGGGCCAGGGGCGTATACTCAGGCGGGCCAGGCGGCTGGGACCACGCTTCCGTCGAGCCCCCAAGGGCGCACCTGCAAACTAACGGGCTACCCCAGGTTTGCCTACCCCACTCCTAGCTCAACAATGGCGCAAATAACCCCGAAGCGCCCTTCAGGCAACAGTTGGACTCAGGATCTGGCGGGATCTCCGCCACGACGTGGAGGCCGGCTAAGCTAGACTGTCGGCTGAATCTCAACGTGCAGGACAGCGGCTGCAGGGTCAGGATGACGGTAGCCTCGTAGTGCGCAGCTATCCAAATCCAGAGGCGGGACCCGATTCCGGTCGGTTCGCCCGAGGATTTGGTGGTGACCTGCTCAGTCCAGCGAACCAGGTTAAAGCCAAACAGGACCAACTGAGTGTACGCACCGTTGGCCTCCTCGCTACGAAGCCTGGGTGCCCCGAAGTGGAAGGTGTGCTTGCACTCCTGGAAGGCTCCTTCGATGGACTCACGTGTCTCGTATAGCCGAACGAGGTTGGGCAGTGGGAACTCATCGGTGAGCAGGGTCGTGACGCAGACGGCGCGGACGACCCGGCAGTCGGTATGTCTATCTGAGGAGCGGAAAAGGAGCCAAGAGGGACACCGCCGGTACCTGAACGACACGCGGGAGTACATCGTCCACCACCTGAAGGTGGCCGGGGCGGCTCGGCCTTGTTCGGAGACGAGGCGATTCGTCTGATCTACCAGCGGACACGGGGCATCCCCCGGGAAGTGAACACGTATGCTCCTCTTGTCTCCTGGCCACCTTTGCCGACCAGAAGCCGGTCATTGATGAAGCCATTGTGAAGACGATGCTGGCAGAGTTCCCTGAAAACTGATCCGGGGGCACGCAAGTGCCCCCATCCCTTCCATTCCTTGAGGTCAACTAGCGTGAGTGGGTGGGGGAAAATAATTTAAGTACAGACGTGCATAATCAGCCATTCAGTAACGAGTGTGTGACGAATGATGTGCTAATCTTGAGACAAGCTCCAGACTCAGTTTGGTGCAGTCCTCGAGATAACCCTTCCGACGGTGTCACAGACATTGACCCGAGCACTTGGGAGCAGAATTACCAGTCCATTCATAAGAACTACATCACAGCCATGGACCCGCATAAGCAGAATCAATGGGTATATACCACGATCAACGGGGTAGATCAGTGGACGGGTTGTGCTCCGACTGCGGCTTTGAATATTATGGCCTACTGGGCGGCACAGGGATATCCATCGCTAAACCCCACAAACAGCACGAGTGACATCACTATGCAACTCAGGAAGGATATGGGGACATGGCAATCCCCCAGTGGGGCAGGGACAACAGATCCAAACAACATCCCGTTGGGTATGAAGCAGTATGCTTCACGAGCCGGTCTTAGCACCCCTGCCGCCAATGTCACGTTCGCAACCTTCGGAACCGTAGTATGGGAGATTGACCTAATGCGCCCGGTACTTCAGAGTTACTGGTCGCAGAGTTACTTTGGGGACCATACACTTGTTGTAGTCGGCTATAAGGAGTATGTTCGTTCATCTGGATCAAACAGCCAGTATGTAGTCGCCCGGAACAACTGGGATGGCGAACCATGGAACCTCTATGTCAAGTGGGGGACCTGGACCGCCAATACTGTTACAAAGTTCCGGCCTGTCCAGTAGGAAGTCGTCTGGGTAAGTCTCTCTAGGGGGCAGCGCCATGCGCATCCGGTCTCTGGCATTCGTGTTCGTGGCTCTTGTAAGTCTCGTAGGCTGTACCCCGATCGGGAACGGCCCCAGAGTCTCTGAGAGAAAGGCCATTGCCCTGGTGAAGGCCAACTCCCCTCTGGTGCAGCACTCAGAGACACAGACTACGCCTCCGGGTCCAGTCTGGTGGGTGATTTATGGAAGGGACAAGGAAGACCGCCCACTGGCCGTCTGGGTATCAGATCAAGTCGAAGGTTACACCTTCCTTGATGAGGGGATCTCACGGGCAGAGGCCGTGAATCTCGCTAAGGCTGTGGGATATGGAGAGGTAGCCCCCAATCCTGTCCTGGTGAACCCGACACAGCCCACATGGGCTGTCACGGTAAAGGTGCGACCCGATTACTGGGCAACGTTACGCGTTGACAAGGCGACGGGAGAGGTGACACAGCCCCCAGCGGAACCATGAAACAAGGATCTGTGGCAAGCGTCAAATCGCCCCCGCCTGTGGGTGCACCACGGGTGGGGGCCATGATTTATGATATGGTCAGCTTGCAGGCCGCCAGCCCCAGGGTACTCTTCGGCAGAACCCGGGGCCGCTGGGGGTCCGGAGGCACGCCAAACAAGCGTCCACAACGGGGCGGCTCGGCTCCGTCCGGACTTTCAAATGTTCCTTGGGTGAGGCCTCTTTGATCTTCACGCTCAATCCCAAACAGGGGGTTGCAGAACTCCAGCCCCTCCCGGGCCGTAACGGCAGCCTTCTGCTTGTCGTCCGGCAGTGCCTTAAGCGCCTCGTCGAACTTCCGCCGGGCGTGTGCCCCGACGCGTTGTGCTTGGTTCACAGACCCGCCTCCCTTCACAATTGAAACAGGTACAGTCAAGGTGAAATATAACCGCTATTTCGTTACGTCGGATTGTGATAACGAAGTCGCGAGGCGGTAACTGCTGGTTGGGCCTGTGTTGCTTTACCTAGCTGACGTAGAGCCAGCACACCACTTAACCACTACCTACCCAGACATCGAGTCATCGTTCCAGGTAGTCGCCGGGCTATTCGCCTCTGGCTAGATAACCCAACACTAATGGACCGTTGCATCCCAAACCCGTACGATGAAACCGGGGGGAGTATCGTCATAGGAGGGGTGCCGTCTGAAGCGGAAGCCTGAAGTGATCATCAGAGTCTCCTACGTGACAGACACCCAGGAGGCCCGGGCCGCCCAGGAGATCCTGAAGACCGGCCTCCGCCGGGCCTTAGCCAAGCTAGACAAAGAGATCCCGCGAAAGGATAAGAGAAAGAGCGCATCGTAAAGATAACACACGGCCATGGGCAACCATGGCCGTGTGCGTTTGTATACCGCTATTGGCATCGACTACACCCACCCGGACCTGGGCGGCTGCTTCGGGCAGGGCTGCCGCGTGGTGGCGGGGTATGACTTTGTGGGGGAAGAGTCTCTATATGCACCCCAAATACTAGGGATGGTCCTTGACATCGCAGGGATTAGAACAAGGATGGAAGAAACATAACCCATAAGCAAGCATTCGGGGTGAGATCATGTACAATCTACGGTGGCTCCGAGAATTGAAAACTAATTTCCATTCCGAGAGGGAAGTCGAATCAGACATAGTTCTAGCAATAGCGGCGCACCTTGGTTACGGCCCGACAGACAGAGCCGCTGGCTATAGAATCCCTGGCACTCGAGAAGAGGCAGATGTTGTGTTGTTCTCTGGAGCGGGAACTTCTGCCGATTGTGCCCTTGTGGTGATTGAGGTCAAGAAGCCCACTAATAACGAGGATCCTCTACCTCAGGCAAAGCGGTATGCTGCACAGTTGAAAACCCCACTGTATGGTACTTGCCATGCCACGAAATCTGGACTCGAACTGTGCGTCTACGATGCGGATAACGACTCCCTGCAGTTCTCCTCGACCATCCAATCGTTGGAACTCAACTGGGACCGGCTTTGTGGAATTCTGCACCGAAGCGTACTTATCGATCGTTACAAGAAGATCCGGAAAGTACCCTCTGCTGATAAGACTACCTCCATACAGTGGGAGAACGATTATCGAAAACACTTGCTAGCAAGACACGCACACGTTCCCATGTTTGGGCGTCGAGTTCTAGATATGGGCCAGATGTATGTCCCTGTCAGATTATCGCCATTTCACGACGTGCCCCCTGTGGGAGCAGTACAGGAGCACAAACTTGAGTCCCGCCTGAAGATCCCGCAGCAAGGTGGCATGTATATTGAGGAGTGGTTACGGGCTAAACCGAAGCTGGTTATTGTGGGTGATCCTGGTGCCGGAAAGACTACTCTGCTGCGACACTTAACCTTGCAGATGTCATCAGGCAACATCAGCGGGTGGGAGCACCTAGTCCCTGTTTACATATCGCTCAACGCACTGTTTAAAGAGAGGAAATCCGGCGACCCATCAGATATCGTTGACTACTTCTTTGATTACTTCTCGAGAGAAGCCCCGGGACTGGGTATCCCCGCGACAAGTGACATATGGTTACGGGACCTGTTATCTGAGGGTAGGGCAGTCATCTTATGGGACGGACTTGATGAAGTGAAGGGTTACGATTCGGTTTCGCATCACATGTCCGCCGAGGAAGAAGCCATTCTCCTAATTAGGCGAATCACTGAACGGTACAAAAGTGCACCGGTTTTAGTGACGTGTCGGCGTGGAGCATGGCTATATCGTTCTGGCAATCTACCCTATGAGTTTGAGGTTGTGGAGCCCCTACCCTTCGCAACCAAGGAGATTAGGCGTTTCCTCCGTAACTGGTTCAATACCGACCTCAATCTAGCCGACGACGCAATCGTAGCCATCGATCGAAGCCCTACCGTTCGACCACTGGCGACGAACCCTCTACTACTATCATTTATGGCGTATCGGTACGAGAATTATATGACCGTTCCAAATGACCGGTACGATCTCTTTGACCGATGTATTCAGCTGCTTCTGAGAGACTGGGATGAAGATCCGCAGAGAAGAATCAACCGGAAACCGAGAGTTCAGCAACACTCTATGAGGCGGCTACTTTCACGCATTGCGCTCCACTTTCATCAACGGGGCGTTCGATTCTTTAGTCAGCGTGATTTAGAGCCAATTGTAGCAGACTTTCTGGAAGGCCTTCCCGACAGCGCAGGCGGCGTCATTGAGGTCATTCGCCATGATCTGCAGAGTCGGTACGCGATAATCCGAGAAATATTGTCAGACCTTTTGGGATTCATTCACCTAGTACTGCAGGAGTTTTTCGCTGCGGAAGCAATCGACAAGGATTGGGCACAGTGGTGGCCGCACCGCGTTGGATCGGTGTTCGGGGATCCATGGTGGGAACAAGTCATACTGCATCTTGCGGCTGGAGATCGAGCAAATGTTATCATCGAGGCGCTGTGGAACTCTCCTGATGATCTATTTCACTCCAATAGACTCCTAGCTGGACGGTGTCTTGCGGTATCGACTAACGTTCCCGTTAGTCCCGAGCTTCGAAGCGAAGTTGAGGACTACCTCCTTAAGCTCCTCGAAACTGGTCCGATAATCTTGGCAGACCCTGTAGCAAACGTGTTGGGTGAACTCGGCACAAAGCGCGTCGCTGACGGCCTTGTGAGGATTGCTAATAGGCGTCCGAGTCGGACCCCCTATGCACTGGGTGCGCTCGCCGCCATGAGACACTATCCCGCTGTTAGCGTTGCCATGCACACGTTTAGACACGCTAAGACTCTTCAGGCATACCAAGCAGCGGTCTTCGCCGTAGGGCGGCTTGCTGGTGTGCCTGAGGTGCGCGGTCTACTCAGTGAGGCCATCTCACTCGTCCGGGACGAAAACGATTCTGATGCCTGGGCCTACATATGGGCAATCCAGGAGATAAAGTCCGTTGAGGCACGAGAGGCACTTGTAGAGGCCATGCGGACCGAGGCCCTACCACTTGTGCTAAAGCACGCTTGTCTTTATGCGCTGTTACGGATGGGAGTCACATTCCTTGCGCACCATGTCAAGGCGTGGTGGGGAACCCCGGAGGGGCTTTCTGGGGACTTCAACTGGGAATCTATGCTCAAGATATTGAGAGACGAAGACTCCAGCACCTTTCTTCAGCTCGTTTCCAACACGGATTTCCTGTCTATCCATCCCCCCTATTTATGGCCCCTTGAACAAGCACTCGATGGTCACCTACTCCCTATGTCCGTCGTGGACAGAATCGAGCAGGCGTTTATGGAGACCACAGATCGGAAGCGGTCCGACTCCCTCTTCCGCATCCTGGCTCGAGTCGATATCAATAGAGCGCGTCGTGTGATGCCGGGCATCCCACATCGACTTGATGACTGGTTTAAGTATTTGGTGTACATAGATTGTTGGCCAGAGGAATTTGCCAACCACCCTGAGCTTGTACCATCGTATGTCGTCGACAGACTGGTAAGGGGAAACATCACACGATATACCCAGGGCCGTCTTGAGAAGGGCGCAGGAGTTGTTAAGACTTGGCTCCGGAGTGAGAAGATATCAGAGAGTCCCCAAAAACGTGAGGTCCTCAAGATTCTTGCACAACTGGGCGATAATGACGCCCTGGAGGATTGGCTGGAGCGAGTGACTACTTGGTCTACCACTCACGTAGTAGAGGTCTGCGGTGGCCTGCGAGACTCTCGATCCAGGGTAGTCCTTCTCCATCATCTCGAACGAGCCTTATCTGGAGAAGTTAGTAGGAATTTTGAGACACAAATCTTTGACCAATCCGTCCGCCGTGCTAGTCAGGATACCCAGTTTGCGGGCGATGCCCTCCAACTTCTCATGCGACGGAAGTGGCCTACATCCGTCAAGCAACAGAACACCTGGTTAAGACTCCTACGCCCCGTGACAAATGCATTGCGCGCACGTGTCTACGTCCGAGACGGAACTATAGAAGTGGAGTATAACGGTTTCCGCATTGAAGATGCTCAATAGCTGAATCACAGTTAAGGCCTAGAAGGCAGACTTAAGCCTTTTAGGCCTTAGTCGTGAAGTAGGGCGGCTCAACCGCCTTGTCAGGGATTTGACCTCCATGGGCGCCGCACTTGACAAGGTAGCCGGGTTGGGGCTTCCTCCGATCAGGAAGGGAAGGCGGCTCGCCTCATACTCCTACTAGCCGCCCCAGGAGCGGTCCCGGAGCCTGTCTCTTCTTATCGGGAGCACCAACTCAAGCAACCTTGCTGCCTCTTGTCTCACCATCCTCTCCGGAATGTCACGGGAAAGCACGACGGCGAGCCCCCTCCGGAGCGGATGAAGGGCTGAGGTGCGGCGGAAAAGGCCGCTCCTCAGCCCTCCTTGACCTGGGCTCCTGCCACCCTGGCCCGGGCCTGGCGGCGGAGGTTCTCCGCATGGAAGGCCGCCCACATACGTAGGCCACGCTCCAAGGCCTTCGGGTCAGGGGTGCACGAATGGGTGATCTTGACCACGTAGGTATCGCTCCGTCGCGCCATGCCGGTCCTCCCTCCTGCTGCCGGTTACCATAGGAGTTCGACCGACCGGCCGTGGCGCCCTTGAATCTGTCAGATAACTCACTGAACCTGCCGGGCGACACGCAAAAGGCCAGCACTACAGCGTGCTGGCCTGGGCCATCTAGTCTCTCTTCTATTCCTTCCTTGTTCTGAACAACAGGGAGAGTATGGCATAAGCAACCACTGCTAACAGCAAGGCGGTTGTCGCCTTGAAGAAGACCCCCATGGGTCCCGGTACTGACCATGCCAGAAGGCCGTTCCCAAGAGTGACGAGCACCGCCAAGGAAAGCCGTTTCAGGGCCTGTTTCATCTCGATGAGGCATCCCCCCGTGGAGTCTCCGGTCTGTCAGGCAACTAGTTCTAGGTAAATCCCCCGGCGACCTGCAGGGAGACGAGGTTACCCTTCTTGGCTGGTCTTTCTCGGTCCGTAGACTTCCTTACTGGTTGTGATCTGTCGACTTCAACTCGGTGAGAAGCACAACAACAATGACGGCCAGGATTCCCACTGCAACGAATTTAAAAATCGTTCCGAAGGGCTGTCGAACAGCAAAGGAGAGTAAGAACACCACGATTCCCAGCGGCAGCACCCACATTGCTTTTCCAGTCGGTCTGCCGATACGCCACCACTCCCGCTCTCTACCCTTGTTATAACTAAACACGAGTCTGGTGGGGGGCGAGTTCGGTACGATCATCGGGAAGACTTCTGCCTCCCCGGAATCCGGGCCACGATTTCCTGCTCCCGAAGATCCGTCTCAAAGGCCCAGTCGATGTGCAGGCTCAACTCCTGCGCTCCCCGCCGCCGGTGCGCCACCACCCGCCGCACAAAGGTCCGGACCAGCGCCCGCCGCTGCTGCATGTCCAGCTCATCCCACCGGCGGGCCAGCTCGACCTGGGCCAGCGCCGCCTGCTGCTCCCGCAGCTCCCGGTACTGGTCCGCCAGCGAGGTCTCCACCTCCGCCAGGCGACGCAACAGGGCCTCCTTCTCCTCCTCCACCTGGCCCCGCAGCCGCCGGACCTCCTCGATAGTCAGCCGCCGCTGCCGGTACTCGGAGTCGAGAAACCGAAGCTCCCCCTCCAGCCGCTCCAGATCCTCCTCCAGCCCCTTGCGGCGGACGGTCAGGAGGTTCATCTCCTCCCGCACCTGCCCGGTCAGGGCCGCCGCCAGCTCGGCCGGGAAGCCCTCGGACGTCACCCGGTCCAGCACCTGCTGGGTCACGATCTGGTCCAGCAGGTCGACGCTGATGTAGCCCGGCTCAAACCCACACCGCTCGGTCTGCTCGTTGCCCCGGCAGCGGTAAGAGTCCTGGCCGGGTCGCCTAACCCCGCCCGTCTTAGGCATCAGCCGCCCGCCGCACTTGCAGTAGATGATCCCAGTCAACAGCCGCTGCGACCCCAGCGACCGACCCGAGGTCTCCTCCATCCACGCCCGGCGCTTCTGTAAAGCCTCCTGGGCCAGATCCCACAACTCCTCAGACACCAGCGGGGGAAGAGAACCCGGCGCCGCCTCCACGTCTACACGTGGCGTAACCAGTCGCCGCCAAGGCCCCGCCTCCCGCGACGAGGTCTTGAGGAACTTCTGCCGCCCAAACACAACCCGCCCCTTGTAGACCGGGTTGACCAGGATCGGCCGCACGGTCCCCACCGTCCACTTGGCCGCCCGGGCCGGCTTGTACCCCATCTCGTTCAGCCAGCGGGCCAGGGCGGGCAGGCCGAAGTTCTCCACGGCACACTTGGTGAAGATCTGCCGGACCACCTCCGCCCGCTCCTCATCCTGCTCAAAGACGCCCGGCTTCTCTGTCCGGCGGTAGCCGTAGGGGGCGCCCCCGGCCACCTTGTAGCCCTCCTGGGAGCGGCGCACCTTCCCGGCATAGGTCCGCTGCCGGATCACCCGGCGCTCGTAGTCAGCGAAGGCGGCCCGGAAGGAGTAGTTCAGCCAGCCCTCATCCTGCTCGGGGATCACATCCTCCGTGGCAGAACGCACCACGGCCCGGCCCCGCCACTCCTTACCCACCAGGCCGGTGGCATCCGCCAGATCGCGGGAGAGCCTGTCCATCCGGTAGACCACAATCGTGTCCACGGAGCCAGACTGAACCAGCTCCCGCAAGCGCTCCAGGCCCGGTCGATGCAGGTTGCCGCCGCTGTACCCATCATCCACGAAGATCAGGTCATCGGAGACGCACCACCCGTTCTTATCACAGAACGAAAGGCAGGCCTCCTGCTGCACCTGCAGGGTTGTGCCGTTCCCCTGATCCTCGGTCGACCAGCGTATGTAGATCGCCGTCGTTGCCAAATCCCTCACCTCTATCCTTAATATACCAGATAAGGGTCTTTACATGAAGTCAGACCTCCCATTTCGATGGCCCCAAAAAAGACGAATGGACCCGCGACCCAAATCGCGGGTCCATCCGTATATGTAGGTGGCGGCGCCCTGTTGATTGGAAGGGGGTGAAGCATTGAGCAAGCTGGACGATCGAGTCTTCTGGCTCATCTTTCTGGCTCTCTTGCTGAAACTCCTTACCCTCTACTTGTAGCGGGGTAAGGCTGTGCCTTACTCCCACAGGTACATGACAACGGCGTCCGCCAGGCCCGGTGCCCTAGCGCCGGGCCTTCTTCATTCTATCCACCATCCGCCGCTCCTAAACATGGGGTCATTCTATCAACTTCTTCGGCGACGACTTCGATGGCACCAACATGCCCATGCCCGACGCCGACCCGATGGATATCAACGGGCACGGCACCCACGTGGCCGGGATCATCGGTGCCCTGGCCGACGGGCCCGACGGCGTGACCGGGGTCGCTCCCGGGGTCAACTTTGCGGCCCTGAAGATCTTCGGCACCGAGGGGTACACCTGGGACTACATCATCCTCCAGGCGCTGGAGATGGCCTGGGACCTGCGGGTCGATGTGGTCAACATGTCCCTGGGCGACTCCTTCTCCTGGCCCCAGGACCCCAGCGCCCAGGCGGCCAAGTGGCTGTCGGAGCGGGGCGTCGTGGTGATCGCTTCGGCGGGCAACAACGGCGATGTCGGGGAGTACTCCACCGGCTCGCCCTCGGTGGGGCCGGGCTCTATTGCCGTGGCCTCCTTTGAGAACAACATGGCGACCCGCACCGGCTTCCTGGACCCGGAGGGGCTCCCAATGGGCTATTCGATCATGTCCTTCTCGCCCGAGCCGCCCTCCTCGGGGCCCTCGGCTGAGGTGGTCTACGCCGGGCTGGGCACCAGCGATGCGGACTTCCTCAACCCCGATGGCACCTCCAAGGTGGCCGGCAAGATCGCCCTGATCTCCCGGGGGGCCATTACCTTCCGCGAGAAGTCGATGCGGGCCCAGGCGCACGGGGCTGTGCAGGTGCTGATCCACAACAGCCAGCCCGGCTTCTTCCGGGGCACCATGGGCGAGCCCGGGAGCTACATTCCCACCATGTCGATCTCCCAGAGCGCCGGCCTTCGGCTGCGCAGCCTGATGGATCTGGGGCCCATCGCCCTGACCTGGACCGGGGAGCTCTACACCTTCAACAACGAGACGGCGGGGCTGATCTCCTCCTTCTCCTCCTGGGGCCCCTCCCCTGACCTGGCCCTGAAGCCCGACCTGACCGCCCCCGGCGGCTCGATCTTCTCCACCTACCCGATGGCATCGGGCGGCTACGCCTCCCTCTCGGGCACCTCCATGTCGGCTCCCCACGTGGCCGGCGCCGCCGCCCTGATCGTGCAGGCCAAGGCGGATGAACTGGCCCCCCTGGGGAACAAGCACCGGCAGGAGACGGTGCGGGCGCTGCTGATGAACAACTCGCTGCCGCAGACGGTGGGGGTTGGCAGCGGCGAGCTCTACCCCGTCCACCGGCAGGGCGCCGGCATGATCGATGTCTTCAAGGCGATCAATGCCCGCCAGCGGGTCAGCCCGGACAAGCTCTCCCTCGGGGAGATGGATGGGATCTCCGCGGTGGAGCGGCAGGTCACCGTCACCAACACCGGGGACACCACCGAGTTCTACTCCTTCGAGCTGATCGGTGAGGGCGCCTCGCTGCACGCCTCGCCCGCCCTGCTCCGGCTGCGCCCCGGTCAGCACGCCCAGGTGCGGCTCACTGTCACGGTCGATGAAGCCGCGCCCGACGGCCTCTTCTACGGCTGGGTCGCCATGCGCAACGCCGCCGGCGAGCGGGTGGCGCATCTGCCCTATATCGGCTACAAGGGGGACTACCAGGCCGAATCGACCCTGGACGACCTGGGCTACGACTTCCCCTGGCTGGCCTACCTCGGCGCTGACGGCTACCTCTACCCCGTCGACGAGATGGATCTCGACCCCGACTGCGGCTGCGAGCAGTCCCTCGCCTTCGTGATCTTCAGCCTGGCCCGCCAGGCCCAGGAGCTGCGGGTCGAGATTATCGATGCGCAGAGCGGGCGCCGGCTCGGCCACGCCTTCCGGGCCGACTACTACCCGCACTCGGGCGGCTGGATCGACTACGTGGTCTGGGACGGCACCAACGATGTGGGCCGGGCGCTCCCCGCTGGCACCTACCAGCTGCGGCTGAAGGCGCTCCGCCCGCTGGGCGACAAGCACAACCCCGACCACTGGGACGTCTGGACCAGCGGCCCGATCACCCTGCACCGGTAGCGCTCAGCGCGAAGGCAGCCCCCGTGACAGCGGTCATGGGGGCTGCTTTCCTATCCGGCCCGCTCTCCGCCGCTGGCGGGGGCGGGGCCGCTCAGCAGCGGGGCGGCCAGCCAGCCGTCGCGGCCAGAGCCCAGCAGGAAGAGCCGTCCCTCGGTCGACTCCACCCGGTACCAGGTCCGCCCCTGCCCGTCTTCCCACCAGGTGTGCAGGACGGCGGTCTCGTGCATCTCTCCCCGCCACCGGAAGGAGGCGGGCATCCCGTTCCATTTGATCACAAGGCTGGGTTCGGCGGTGCGGCGGCTGATATCGAGCAGGGCGGCCATGCGATTTCCCTCCCGGCGAGTCTTCTGCCTTTCATGTCGCCGGTGGCCCTGCGCTCTCCTCGCGCAGACTAGCAAAAAGGGGGTGACGACCAGTGGAGATGGGTGGAGCGAAGGTCGAGTCCATCGCCGACCTGCTTGCTGTTATGACCCGCCACCTGGATCGCTTCGACCGGGCGGGCGATCACCGCGCCGCCTTCCTGCGGGTCTACCGGCGCATGACCGCCACGGCGCAGGAGCGGCTGGCGGAGCGCTTCTTCCTCGACCCCGCCTGGGTGGAGCGGGTGGCGATTCGCTTTGCCTGGTACTACTTCGACGCCCTCGACCGCTACGAGCGGGGCGCCAATCCGCCCCCGGCCTGGGAGTACGCCTTCAACGTGGCGGTACGCAGGCAGGGCTTTCTGCTGCAAGATGTGCTCCTGGGCATGAACGCCCACATCAACAACGACCTGCCGCTGGTGGTGGCCGAGATCCTGCGGGCCGAGCAGGACGAGACCTCCCTGTTCCGCACCATCCGGCGGCGCTTCGACCACGACCAGATCAACCGGGTGCTCCACCAGGTGATCCCCACGGTGGAGGAAGAGATCGCAGGGGCCTACGGCCGCTGGGTCCTGCCCCTGGGCCGGGTGATGGGCCGGCTGGACCAGACGCTCTCCACCTTCGGCCTGAAGACCTGGCGCGACAACGTCTGGCGCAACGGCCGCTTTCTGCTGGCGGCAGCCGACGAAGAGGAGCGGCGGCTGGTGGTCCACTTCATCCAGCAGGATGCCCTGCGGGTGGCCCGGGAGATCGAGCGGTTCCCCATTCTCCGCTGGTGCCGCCCCCTCGCCCCGCTGATGCGGCGCTGGCGTCTCTGCTAAGCGAGGGTTTTGTGGGGACAAACCATCGCGTTATCCACTGTTAAAACATTGTGTGAAGTTGACATGTGGATATCGAGCCTGATGATCTTCCAGCGATGGAAGGCGGACAGCGCGACGAGGCCCGGCGCATCCCCACGCCGGGCCCGCTCTACCTCTGCCGATTGGTGCCGGTGGCCAGGTCCCCCTCCGCCGGCAGCTGGTGCCGGATCACCGCCCGGAGCAACCCGTGCCGGTAAAGGCAGCGGTGCTCATAGGGGACCGGGTCCTGAAGCATCACCGGCAGGAAGCGTGGGATATTGGAGACCACGCCCTCGTTCTCCGGGTCGAGCACCCAGCCTAGCTCCTTCCAGGCCAGAATCCCTTCGGGCGTCTCCAGGGGACCGGCCGGCAGCGGCTCGGCCACCTCGGCCATGTAGGCGTACATGCCGCCCCGGATCTCGTCGTACCGGTCGCCCCAGGTGACCAGCCCCGCGAACCGGGCCGTCTTCAACGGGATCCCGGTCTCCTCCCCCACCTCCCGGATCACCGCCGCCAGCGGGCGCTCACCGGGCTCAATCTTGCCGCCCACCCCGTTCCACAGCCCCTGGTTCGGGGCGAACTGCCGGTTGACCAGCAGCAGCCGGTCCCCGCTGCGGACGAAGCAGATGGTGTACGCGATCACTTGCCCACCTCCGCCACCCTGAGGGTTCTTCCTTCAGGTATGGGTTCTCCTGCTGTCTACCGCTGCGGTGTCTGGTGAGCGAGCCAGTGGCGCTGCTCCTGGCGGGAGGCCAGGTAGAGCACCGCCAGTTCCGCCAGCCCGCCGCTCATGATCGCGATCACGCCCAGGCTGGCGCCGGGCAACTGCCAGACCAGCGCCCCGGTGTAGACCACCGCCATGGTGATCGTCCCACCGGTAATGGCGCCGGCGTTTACGGCACCGGTGCGGCCGTTGCGCACGAGGAGCCCCTGCATCCAGTTCTGGAGGGCGACCATGAGCGGGTAGAAGAGGCCGATCTGGAGCGCCGGCACCGCCGCCAGGGCAACCGACTGTAAGCCGCCCCGCAGGCCCAAGACCCACTCCATATAGCCCAGCCCCAGCGGGGAGAAGGCCAGGAGCGCCATGAGGCCCGAGGCGCCCAGGCCGGCCGCCAGCATGAAGCGGCGGAGCATCAGGTACGACTGCCGGTCCTTCAGCAGCGTCAGGGCCAGCTGCTGGACCATGCGGACCGAGTTGGCCACCATGCCGATGGTGGTCCAGGCGACCGGCCAGGCGGCCAGGCCCAGCTCCGGGTCGGGGGTGCGGGCGATGCCGCCGTTAATCAGCGGTCGGACGATCCAGACGAGAATCTGGGTCATGGCCAGCGGCCAGTACCACCCGGCGATCTGCCAGACGGTGCGGGGCGCCCAGGCGGGAGCCTGGTCTTCCTCCTTGGCCTCCCTCTCCTTCAGGTAGGGGCGGGTCAGCCAGGTGACCGCCGCCGCCTCTACGATCACGCTGGTCACCAGCGCCAGGCCGGCCACGGTTGCCCCGTGGCCCTTCCCCAGCACGCCCAATACCGTCACCAGGCTGAGCGACCCCACCCGGGCAAACCCGGCGTAGGCCACCAGGTTGGAGCGCTTGTGGTTGATCAGGATCCCCTGATGAAACCGGCGCCAGCCGATGGCCGCCGGCGAAAGCAAGAGCAGCTGGAAGGCCGGGCGGGCGGCGTCGGCGATTGCGGCGGGCTGGCCCAGCACCCCCCGGAAGAGCCAGTCGTAGGCAGGAGTGAAGGCGATCAGCAGGAACAGGGCGGTCAGCAGCGCATTCGCCCAGATCATGAAGAGGCGGAGCGGCCGGTAGGTCTCCCGGTAGCGGCTCAGCGCCGTGGATGCGTGCAGGAGCATGATGATCGGGCTCTCCAGGAGGATCGCCACGTTCAGCGCTACCGAGTAGGCCGCCAGCGAGATCTGCGGATGGGCGAGCCGGGTGAGCCCGATGGTCAGGATCGGGCCGGAGAGGATCATGATCACATCGGAGAGCGAAAGCGGCAGGAAGAGGCGGAGCATGGAGCCCCAGGTGAGCGCACCTTCCCGCTGCGCGCCGGCGGATTCAGGAACCGGTTGGCCCACGAACAGTTCCCTCCCGAAATGGTTCGGTTCATCTTGTTACATTTGGCCCTGCGCCCCCGGAACACCTGCCCGGGATCAAATCTCCTGGGGCGGTCCATAAGTACTGCATATAAAATCACCGGGGGTATTGCCGAAAACCCCAGGCCAGACAGGGACTCCGGCCTCATACCCGGCTCATCCGAAGCACCGGCGGCCATTCGACCTCCAATGTACCCCTACCAGTACGGGTTGTAAATGCTGGACAGAGGGTATAGGCTCAAGGTAGCCGAGAACCCCGGAGGTGGCTCCCTGTGCTTTGGAAACGCGCTCTCTTTCTATCCGTGCTTGTTACGTTCGTCACGATCCTTGGGCTGATCCTCCTGACCCCCGCCCCGGCCCTGGCCGACTGTGGTGCCGAAGCCTCGTCCTGTAAGGTCTGTCACGAGGGCGAGCAGAAGAAACCGGTCAACCGGGTGGGTGTCTGGCACACCGACCACGCCTTCAGCGACTTCTGTGCCAGCTGTCACCTGGGCGACAAGGGCACCAGCAACCAGGAGGCATCGCACCTGGGCATGCGCCCGGTGGTGCTCGACGACCCGAAGGGAAGCTGTGAGGCCTGCCACTCCTCGAACTATGCCGAGCTTGCCGCCACCTACAAGGAGCGGGCGGAGAAGCAGGAGGCCGCCGCCCCGCTGGTCGCCCGGCAACTGCCCCCGCCCAACTCGAACAACGGGCTCTTCATCGGGCTGAACATCGCCGTGCTGGTCGGGCTGATCCTGCTTGTCTGGGCCTGGGAGAAGGGGCCGCTGGCCCGGTTCACCGTGCGGCGGCTGCCGCCGATGGCCGGCGGGCAGGCCGCTGCGGCCACCACCGAGCCCGCAGCCACTGGGCCCGTAATCCGTGCCGGGCTGTTCTCCCGGGCAGAGTGGTCCCCGTACCTGGCCGGGGCGGGCCTGGGCCTGGTGGGCGTTCTCGCCCTCTGGCTCTCGCAGCAGCCCCTGGGCTCATCTGGCGCCTTCATGATCGGCGCCTCCAGCCTGCTCCACCTGACCGGCGCCCCGCTGGCCGACTCGGTCTACTTCAAGCTCATCACCCCGCCGGCGGTCACCTGGCAGGTGATGCTGGTGCTGGGCATTCCCGCCGGCGCCTTCCTCTCCGCCTGGCTGGGGCGTGACTTCCGCCTCGAGTCGGTGCCAGCCCGCTGGGTGGAGGTCTTCGGCCCTGCCCGCTGGAAGCGTTGGCTGGTCATGTTCCTGGGCGGCATGATCCTCGAGTTCGGCGCCTCGATCGCCGGCGGCTGTACCAGCGGCCTGGCCATCGCCGGCTCCATGCAACTGGCCGGGGCGGGCTTCCTCTTCATCGCCTCGCTCTTCGTCACCGGCATCATCACCGCAAAGCTCATGTACGGGAGGCGGTACTAATGCTTCAGACCTACGTGCTCCCACTCATCCTCGGTCTGCTCTTCGGCTTCTTCCTGCAAAAGGCCGGCCTTAGCCGGTACCACAAGATTATCGATGTCTTCCGCTTCCGCGACATGTCGGTGATGAAGTTCATGATGACCGCCCTGGTGGTGGCGATGGTCGCCATCTTCCTGCTGAAGGATTTCGGGCTCCTCACGCTGAAGGTGAAGGAGACCTATGTTCTGGGCAATCTGCTGGGTGGAGCGATCTTCGGCGTCGGCATGGCCATGGCTGGCTTCTGCCCGGGCACGTGCGCCGCCGGCATCGGGCAGGGCTCGCTGGACTACCTGATTCCGGGTCTGCTGGGCTTCCTGGCGGGCGGAATTCTCTTCGGCGCCACCTACCAGCAGATCTTTGTGCCGGTCCACCGGGTCATGAATTACGGCTCCCAGCCGCTCTCGGTTCTCTGGGGCGTCAACCACTGGCTCCTGATCCTGCTCTTCCTGCAGTTCAGCCTCGCCGCCTTCTACATCTTTGAGAAGCGGCGGGTCTGACCGCCAATCAATCGGTGGATGGAGGAACCCCCATGCGCCAGTTCCTGGGCTGCGTGATCCGGGAGAGCCTGCTGGATCCGTTCCCGCTGGCGGGCTGGGAGCCCGTGGCGGAGCGGGTGTTCGAGATGCCCGACGACCCAGATGCCCAGGTCTGGCACGTCGCCTGGTTTCAGGTAGACGAAGCGACGTTGATGGAGCGGATTCCTGCCCTGGCCGGCGCCACCAAGCCGCACTGGTACGCCCACTTCTGGGAGGGCGACGACCTCTGCGTCCTCCTGACGGGCGAGGCGTTCTGGGCGAAGATCTCCGATCGGGCCACCTGGCAGCCCTTCATCGAGTATGGCGATACGGTGGGGGTCGAGCGCAAGTGGACCGAGCGGGTCCCGACCCAGGCGCCCGACTGGGTGCTGGATGCGCTTCGCTGAGACGCATTAGCGCCCCCTGCTCCTGGCAGGGGGCGGCGCTTTGGTATCTGACCGTGGAACTGTGTGGGCGGTCCGTTCGTCCAGAGTACCGAGGTGGCACATGTGACTCCCAGCGGCCGGTTGTTGATTCTGCCATCCTGGCATGAGGACGCAGTGGTTGCCGACCGGACATGGCGAACCGTGGTCGCCGCCCTCGCCCCCAAATACGCCCCCCCGATGAGGCCGCCCTGCTCCGCGACCGGCTGGTGGCGAACGGACTCAACCCGAACCTCCTTGTGGAGGTGTGAGCACCCCCCAAGCAAAGCCCGATCAGAGGAGGATGAGCCCGATGGCCCCATCGACGGCTGAGTTCCCCGCGATCTTTACCCGGCTGAAGACGATTTTGGAGCCCCATGCCCCACGCCTGGTAGTCAAGACCGACACGGCGGACACCTACTACCTGGACACCGCCTATATCCAGAAGAACAAGCTCCCCATCTTCTTTGGCTCTGTCCAGGTGAAGAAGAACTACGTCAGCTTCTACCTCTTCCCGGTCTACGTCTTCCCTGACCTGCTCGATCTGGTCTCGCCGGAGCTGCGCCGGCGGATGCAGGGCAAATCCTGCTTCAACTTCACCCGCCTCGATGAGCCGCTCTTCGATGAACTCACCCGCCTCACCCAGGTAGGAATCGACCGGTTCGCTCAGGAGGGATTCATTCGGTGAGGGCCTAGCTGCCCTCCAGCTTGTCGCAGTAAGCACCGATCGTAGCGCTCACCTGCGTCGGCTTCAGCAGCCCGATCTCGTCGTAGTGGTGCAGCGTGCGCATAGGGTAGAGGAGAAGGGAGGCGGCCGAGATGACCTACCTGCTCCTCTATGGACTCCAGGTGCTCGCTACGGTGCAGACTCTGCTCTGCCTGCCGCTGATCCGCAG
The DNA here is from genome assembly GCA_049325315.1 of Bacillota bacterium. Lineage (GTDB taxonomy): Bacteria > Bacillota > Sulfobacillia > Symbiobacteriales > Symbiobacteriaceae > JAWLHU01. Next base: position 18,440 of record JBMONB010000190.1, read on the forward strand.
CCGAACCGGCCTCGGGCGCTGCACAGGTAGGGCCATCTGTCTGGCCGCCGCCGTTGAGTCGGCGGGTCTTGGCCTGCTCTGGCTGGCAGTTGGGCGGCTGCCCGAGGAGCGCATGGCCCTCCTCGCCGTGGCTGCGTTTCTGACGCCCCTGCTGGTGGCACTCATACAGGGTTGGGTAAGACGAACGAAGCCATCGATCCTGTGATCGATGGCTTCGTTCGATTGGTGTCGGAGGCGGGACTTGAACCCGCACGGTTGCCCATACGCCCCTCAAACGTACGCGTCTGCCAGTTCCGCCACTCCGACAATATGGTGGGCGGTACTGGGATCGAACCAGTGACCCCTTGCGTGTGAAGCAAGTGCTCTCCCGCTGAGCTAACCGCCCGGGATTTGGTGGGGAGAGGTGGATTCGAACCACCGAAGCGTTGCGCAACTGATTTACAGTCAGCCCCCTTTGGCCACTTGGGTATCTCCCCGTATGCGGTTGTCGCCGCCGTATAAGAACCGGTGACAGGACCTAATGATACAGGAAGCACGGGCGACCTTCAAGACGTAAAGTTCGCCAGCAGATCATATTTTTGCCCGATGGGGATGGTTTTCGACGCCGAAAGCGAAGAGGAGAATGAACGCCCCCAAACCATCTCTGGAGGTGATCCTCCTGGCGCTGACAGCCGAGTTCTTCTGCCGGACCGAGCGCCATCGGGCGTTACTGCACCGGGCCGGCGCCCTGGCTGACCGCTTCGCTGAGACCGCCGCTGGGTTCGACCGGGACGGCGCCTTTCCGTTCCCGCATTTCGAGGCCCTGCGCACCAGCGGCTACTTCGCCCTGACCGTGCCAACAGCCTACGGCGGCGAGGGGGGCGGCGTCTTTGAGACCGTGCTTTCGCAGGAGCGGCTGGCCCGGGGCGACGGCTCCACCGCGCTGGCCGCCGGCTGGCATCTTTACATTATTGGCAAGCAGGCCGCCAGCCTGACCTGGCCGGAAAGACTGAGGGAGCGGCTCTTCCGGGAGGCGGTGACCGACGGGGCGCTGATCAACGCCGCCGCCTCCGAGCCCGCCACCGGCAGCCCGAGCCGGGGCGGCCTGCCCACCACCCGGGCCCGCCGCATGGGCGATGGCCGCTGGGTGCTGACCGGGCGCAAGAATTTCACCACCCTCTCGCCGGTACTGCGCTACTTTTTGGTCTCGGCGACCATCGAGGGGACCGAAGAGGCGGCCTGGTTCCTGGTGGAGCGCGGCATGAAGGGCGTGGCGATCGAGGAGACCTGGGACTCGCTCGGCATGCGAGCCACTGGCAGCCACGACCTGGTGCTCAGCGAGGTAGAGCTGGGGGCCGACGGGTACGTCGAGAGCGCCGCGAAGCGCAGCGGGGCCCGCACCGAGGGCTGGAACCTGCATATCCCCGCCGTCTACCTGGGTATCGCCCAGGCAGCCCGGGACTTCGCCATCCGCTATGCCCTGGAGCGCAAGACCAACACTGTCAAGACCGCCATCGCCGACCTGGACCATGTTCAGCGGCTGATCGGTGAGATCGATCTCGCCCTGCTGCCGGCCCGCACCCTCCTGATGACCCTGGCCGAGCGCTGGGACGCCGAGCCTGAGCGCCGGGCGGAACTGGCGCTGCCAGCAGGCGCCTGCAAGCTCTTCGTGGTCGAGACCGCCCTGAAGGTGGTCGACCGGGCGATGCGCATCGGCGGCGGGGCCAGCCTCTCCCGGCAACTCCCGCTGGAGCGCTACTACCGGGATGTCCGGGCCGGCCTGCACAACCCACCCATGGAAGATGTACTCCTCCCCCAGCTTGCCCGGGCGGCGCTCAGCATCGCCCGGCAGGGCACGGCAGAGGTGCCAACCGCCCCCGGACCCTGACACGGCACTGAAGAAGCGCCGGCGGAAGACCCGCCGGCGCCTCGCTTATTCCTCCCGGTTCACCTTCACCTCCACGGTGCGGACGTTGCCGTACCGGTCGGTGACGTGCAGGGTGATCACGTTCAGGCCGGGCTTCAGGTATTGGCTCACATCGCTGCCCAAGCAGATCGCCGCCGACCGGCAGGCGAGCCGTGAGCACCTGGTGGCCGAGGTGGGCCTGCTGCGGGCCGCCCTCGACCAGGTGCGGGGAGAGATCTACACCGATCCGGAGACCGGGCTGCGGTTGGTCTCCTTTGCCAGGACCGGCAAATGGTTCGTACTCGACCGGGCGATCACCCTGCGGAACTACCTGCTCCCTGACCGGCCCCGGCAGCACCCCGCTGCAGCCCGACACGGTTCAAGGCTTGCGGCGTCAACCAGATATTTCCCTCACCTGGTGGAAGGGCCGCCCACCTGATCAGGTGCGCAGAACAAGGGTGCGCCGGTCTGGCTCCACGGCCTCGAAGTGACGGCGCCGCAGCAAGTCAGAGAGGTACATCACCCGAATGCCGTTGGTGGCGTTGTTCCGCTCCAGGTTCCCAATCCAGACTGCGCCGTGGGGACAGGCGTCCACACAGAGCGGCAGGTCGCCCCCGAAGAGCCGCTCCGAACAGAAGGTGCAGGCTGCCTGGTGAGTCTTACAGTCATACAGACAGGGTCGGGCGCTCAGGTCAGGGCAGAGCTGGCACTGATCTTCGTCGGTGATCAGCACCCAGCCGGTTTCAGGCAGGCCCAGGACGCTCCAGCCCTGCCGCACACTCTGCGACTCATTCAGCGGCACGACAGACGCCGAACGTGGCCTTTCCGGGAAGATCCACATCTCTCTCACCCCTCTTTCCCCTTGGTGCTTCTTAGCATAGCAGGGGTGCCCACTTCCTGTTCAGACCCCAAGGAGGCTATCTCTGTAAGTATATCGTGCCATTATTCTGCTATATCCGAACGAAAGGCCCCGCCTCCAGAACGTGCTGGGGCGGGGTGCCTCGTGGTGCTCAGTTATTCAGCTCTTCCAGTTCGCCGGTCAGCAGGTAGATCGTCCACTCACCGAGGTTCGTGGCATGGTCCCCAATGCGCTCCAGCGACATGGCCACATGGAGCAGGAGGGTAGCCTGAAGGACCACCGCCGGATTCTTCTGCATTAGCTCCACCAGTTCATCGAAGATCGCCCGATAGAGGGCGTCGATCTCGTGGTCCTTTTCGATCATCTCGCGTGCGGCGGATTCATCTTCCCGCACGTAGGCCTCGAGCGCCTCCCGGGTCATCTCCCGGGCCAGCACCGACATGCGCGGAATGTCGACCAGCGGCTTGATCAGCGGCTCCCCGGCCAGCTTCAGCGTCACCTCGGCGATGTCGGTGGCGTGGTCGGCCATGCGCTCCAGGTCGGTCACCAGCTTCAGGCCGGTGCCCAGCCGGCGCAGGTCTCGGGCCATGGGCTGCTGAAGCGCCATCAGTTGAAGCGACTTCATCTCAATATCGATCAGGAGCCGGTCGATCTCGTCGTCGGCCTCGACCACGCGGGCGGCCAGTTTGCCGTCTCCCCGGGCCAGGGAGAGCGTGGCATTGTCGATCATCTCCGCTACCAGCTGGCCCATGCGGACAATCTCCCGCTGGAGGTCATCCAACTGGGAATGGAAGGCATTGCGCACGCTGGTCACCTCCCAGGGATGCAGACGCATCCAAATGATGTGAGTATCTTTCAATCTTCGCCATGGAAGGGGATGATCCCTGCTAAGGTTTGCCGCTCCAGCATTGGCAGGAGATACTAAATAGGGAGGTGAAGTTCCTGTGGAAGACGAACGTCTCGAAAGACCCAGGAAACCGAGTGCAGATCCGGGGCGCATCCGTCGGGAGAGCCGGCCCGAGTCACCCACTGGTGCGGCCATTGCGAAGGCAGCCGAAGAGGCGGAGAACCGGGCACTGCGCCAGCGGGGCTACGCACCTCCCTCCGAGGAGGAGAAGGCGCTGATCGCCGCCGCTCCCCGCTGCCCGGCGGAGCTATTCGTCACGGTGCTGGTCACCGTGAAGACGCCTGCGCGTCCCCGGCTCTACCGGATCCTGCAGGTCGACGCATGGGAGGAGAGAACCTTTGCAGCAGTTCGACGCAGCGCTCGTACGCAGCCAGGTGGCGCGGTTCATGGACCGGAGCCAGATCCCCGGCATGGCGGTGGGAGTAGCCCGGGAGGGCCAACCACTGCTGGTGGAGGGCTTCGGCTGGCGAAACCGGGAGGCGGATCTGCCTGTCACCCCCGACACGGTCTTTGGGGTCGCTTCGGTCACCAAGTCGTTCACCGCCCTGGCGATCATGCAATTGGCCGATCGGGGCAGCCTTTCGGTGGATGACCCCGTCAGTCGCTGGTTGCCCGAGTTCCGGGGCCCGAACTCAGACTGGATCCGGGGGATGACGATCCATCACTTCCTCAGCCACACCAGCGGCCTGCCCGGTATGCGGGCGCTCTTTCACGCCCGGGCAGGGTCGATCAGGCAGGACCCGAACCGGGAGCGGCTGGGCCTGGTAGCCGACCCTGGCGAGATCCGGCTGATCCGTACCTATCAGGAGCTTATGGAGTTGATGGCCGAGACCGACTATGAACTGCTCGGCCCGCCCGGTACCTGGTTCAACTACTCCAACGAGGCCTACGCCCTGCTTCAGGGGATCATCGAGCGGGCCGGGGACCGCCCCTTCCTGGACTATATGCAGGAGCGGGTCCTAGGGCCCCTGGGCATGAGCCGCAGTTGCTTCCGCACCGAGGAGTTGGCCACCCTTGAGCCGGTGACCGAACTCTACGCCGCCCAGGCGGTGAACGGCAAGCTGGAGGTCTTCCACGCCCCCGTCTGGTGGGACGTGGGCGAGATCTACACCAACGGCTCGCTGAAGTCGAGTGTGGAGGATCTCCTGCGCTATATGGAGATCTACCGGACCGGCGGGATCTCCGGCGAGGTGCGGCTGGTCTCGGCGGATGCGATCCGGCAGATGACGACGCCCCACGCCACCCTCCCCACCGGCCGGCAGTACGGCTACGGCCTCGACGTACAGCGGGACTACCACGGCGTCACCCTGGTGGGGCATGGCGGGGCGATCAAGGGCGTCTCGGCGCACATGCTGGTGGCGCCGGAGGTGGGGATCAGCACAGTCGCACTCTGCAACCTGAGCGGCGCCACCCCCGAGCAGGTGACCCTGGGCGCCGTCAACACCGCCCTGGGCCTCGAGTGGGAGGAGCGCCGCCAGGAGTACCCGACCTGGCCGGTGACCCCCGCCGCCCTCGAAGAGTACGTGGGCACCTACCGCAACAACGAGGGGACCAGCGCTACCGTGCAGGTGGTGGAAGATACCCTCTTCCTGGTCAGCGGCGGACTGCCGCTCCGGACCCGCCCGGTGGGACCCGACCTCTTCGTGCTGGAGGCGACCGGCTCGCCGGTCCGCTTCCTCCGGGGGGTCGGTGGGAAGCTCTCGGCGCTCTTCATGGGGGTGCGGGTCCTGAACAAGCGATGAGAGGGGGGCCTGGTGCCCCGCTCTCCCGCTGCCAGGTGGCTATGATTGTGTGCCGGTGTGGACCTCAGCCCCAACCAGGGCGGGGCGGATCACCTTGGGCGCGTTCGCCACAAAGCGCATGTCGTTATAGTGCAGGGTGCGGGCCTCACGCCCGAGGCCGAGGGCTGCAAAGGGGCTTGCAGCCGGTACATCGACGCGCCCCTTGCTAAGGCCAAAGCGAGCATTGAAGGAGCCCATGAACTGGAGCAGATCCCCGTTGAGCAGACTGAAGACCGGATTGGAGATCGGCATCCGCCACAGGTTTTGCTGGCGGCCGCCCTGCAGGCTGCACAGAACTCGCCCGCCCTGGCTGACCGTCACCCCGGTCTGCTCCCCCAGCTGCCAGTCGAACTGGGCCATCTCTTTGGGCAGCCCCCAGATCTCGTGGCCGCCGGCCAGGGAATCGGCGTTGTCCACATAGATGTGGGAGACCCAGAAGCCCAGCTTCGTCTTGTAGCGTGTCAGCGCAGGAATGACGATCAACTCGCTGTAGACCAGGTCAGACCCCTCGCCATAGTACGAGAGGTAGACCCCGCCGAGGGTTTTGCCGGGAAGGACCGATACGATGTCCAGCTCAGGCGGAACAAAGGGACGGGCGGTGGCCCGGTCCACCAGCTGCAGTGTCTGGAGCGCGAGCCCCTTCAGCGTCCAGGGAGGCGATGGATAGGTCATGCGCAGCCCACCACCCTTGCGATGCCACTACCGGTCACCGGGCCGAGTCCTCCTGACATCCCCTCAACTCCCCCACACAATTTTGTAAAGTGTAACACATTGCAATGTCCACTTTCCAGTTCAATTTGTTGTTTTTATTGACTACTCAGATCATTCGCCACAACGTGCGCGAAAGGGGGGCTTCGTGCCCCCCTCCCTCACCTACCGTCAGTTTTTGAACACCCCCGGACGGGGGGCCATGTGCAAAATCTGCTGCTACGTTGCCCCCTTCCGGGAAAACCATACCCCCCGGGCGTATCTTTTGGGCCTTTTGGGGACTGTTGGAGCCCCATTGGGGTCTCTTTACTGGTCTTCAGGTGGTCAGGTCGGTATTCGAATCAGAAATTGCACAGTTTCCTGCTGGTGAGTGTGGTCAAATTCTGACGCAAGGGTATTTGCGCAGTGCTCTGCTGGCCATTGTTCGGAGGGTACCCCCCTCCCCGGTCAGGGGGCCCGGAAGCCCCGCACCATGTCGAAGGTCTGCTGGAGGGCGTCGTAGGTGAGCGGGCCCACGATCCCATCGGGGGTGAGGCCGGAGGCCCGCTGGAAGGCCCGCACCGCCTGGTGGGTCATGGGGCCGAAGACCCCGTCTGTGGTGCCCTGGTAGTAGCCCAGGAGCTTGAGAATCTCCTGCACCAGCCGCACGTCGGCGCCCTGCTCGCCCCAGAAGAGGACCCGCCCGGTGAAGATCTGGCCGGTGATGTTGACGATCGCCCCAACCGGCACCTTGGCGTAGAGATCCTCCACATCGGCGTTGCGCATGCGAACACAGCCATGGCTCACCGCCTGGCCAATCAGCTCGGGCTCATCGGTGCCGTGAATGCCGTACCCGCCCCAAGGAACGTTGATGCGGATCCAGCGCGTCCCGAAGGGGCCGCCCGGGTTCAGCGTCTTCTGTACGATCACCCACCGCCCCACCGGTGTCGGGGTGCTGGGCGCCCCGACCGCCACGTCGTAGGTGCGGGTCACCATGCCCCGCTGCTGTAAGTACAGCTTCCGCTTCTCCAGGTCGATTGTGACCGACGGGCCGGCCTTTCCGATGGCAGGGGGCGTCGGGGGAGCGCCCAGGGCGTTGTATGTGCTGGGGCCCACGATTCCATCGACCGTCAGGCCCCGCCGGGCCTGGAAGGCGATCACCGCGTCGTAGGTGGCCCGGCCGTAAATGCCGTCAAGCGCCCCCTGGTAAAAGCCCTGCTCCCGCAAGCGTTGCTGGACCTCCCGCACGTCGGGGCCGGCCATCGGCTCCTCGGGGATGTAGCGCAAAAACCTGGAAGCCACAGTCGCCATGCACATCCCTCCCTTCAGGACAGGATATGCATGGCGACCGCGTTCCGCTTTCTTTTGTCTACCGGCCCAAGATCCATTCGCTGATCCACTTGGCCACCAGGACAAACCCGCCAAAGCCAACCAGCGTCAGAATGGCGCCGATGAATGCCGGGGACTTGTACCACTTCTCCTTGGACTCAGACACGGGCGCTCCTCCTCTGCAACCAACCGGCGAACCGCCTCTTCCCATTGTAGACGATGCAGGGCGGTTCCGGGAGACCGGCTACTGCCGGAGCAGGGTCGCGGGAATCTCCTCGACCCGGAGTGGGCGCTCGATCATTCGGCCTGCCCGCAGCAGGGTGGCGGTGACGTAGCTCCCCACCTCGGTCCGGCGGATCTGCCGGCGCAGCGCCTGAATCGATGGGGTCTTCTCGCCGTCCACGGCGACGATCATGTCGAAGGGCTGCAGCCCCGCCCGTTCAGCGGGACCGCCGGGCTCCACGCTCACCACCACCACGCCCCGGTCGGGCAGGTCCAGCGCCCGGGCCATGACCGGGTCGATCACCTCGGTGGCGCCGCCGATGCCGACCCACGGGTGCTGCGCCCGGCCGGTCCGGCGGAACTGGTCGACCACCAGCTCCACCTGCCACGACGGGATGGCAAAGCCGATATTCTGCCCGTGCGCCAGCACCATGGTCGGAATCCCCACCAGGCGGCCCTCCAAGTCGACCAGGGCGCCGCCGCTGTTGCCGGGGTTGATCGCCGCATCGGTCTGAATCAGGCCGTCGAGGCCACCCAGCATCCGGTCGACGCTGGAGACCACGCCGGCGGTCACGGTCCACCCGAAGCCGTACGGGTTGCCGATCGCCACCACCAGCTTGCCCGGCACAATCGACTCCTCAGGCGCAAGCTCCACCCGGGCCTCCACCGGGGAGTCGGTCTCCACCAGGGCCAGGTCATAGGCCCGGTCGGCCGCCACCACCCGGCCCGACCGGGTCACGCCATCGGCAAAGGTAAGCTGGGGAGCCGGGTTCTGCCCCACCACGTGGGCGTTGGTGATCACGCTCCGCCGGTCCAGCAGGACACCCGATCCCTGACCCTTTCCGCTCCGGACCTGAACCACGCCGGGACCTACCTGAGAGGCAACCTTCGCAAACGGTTCACCTGAAAACATTGCCGGTACCCCCTTCAGAAGTGACTTTGTCTTTTCCTGTCCTTCTGACGTTCTTTGACCAAAAGGGGATACGGCGAGACATAAGCACGAAACTCCGGGGGCAGCTGCCTGCGCAGTGCGCCCCCGGATTGCTCACGTATCAGTAGCTCAACTCAGCGGCCGGCAGCCGCGGACCGGGCCGGAGTTTGGCCTCCATGCGCCCGGCGATGTTGCGGTAGAAGAGTCGGTTCACCACACCGGCGGCCAGCGCTTCCCGCGCCAGGTCGGCCTGGGCGCCCTCCTTGCCGAAGAGCTGGCGGACCACCTCGGTCTGAGAGTCCCGGAACGAGGCCTCCAGGTCAATGCCCAGCGACCAGTCGAACTCCCCTGCCACCCAGGGCTCCCGGCCCGGCACACAGCGCCAGCGGGCCCGGTTGATCAGCCAGGCCACCAGCGCCCGGCGGCCCGGTGTCGGCTCGGAGAGCCGCCGCAGGATTCCCTCCCGCAGCAGTTCACCCGCCGGCCCGTTCAGCACGGTGACGACCATCCGCTGCAGCTCCTGCACCGAGGCGCGCTGCGCCATCTCCCGGCACTCGTCGCTCACCCGCAGGACCAGCTCCACCGCCGGCTCGCCGTACCGGACCATCAGGTTGGTGGCGATGAACCCGGCATTCTCCTCCAGGGCGTAGCCGGCCGAGGGCGGGGTCGGATTGGAGGCCCACTGCCAGTATGCATCGAGCATCCGCTCGTCTGTGGCATGACGCTCCAGCGACCGCTGCACCAATTCCCTGACCTCAGCATTCTGCATGGGAATACCCCCTCGGCCATCCAGTATTGACCAGAGTCCGGCTCTGCATACAGGAAGCACTGCCAGACGGAGAAATTCCGTCAGTCTGTAGGGTCAGCGCGGCACATTGCTATGCAGGCGAGCCCGATTGTGAGCGCGTCCTCACTCCGGCAGGGGAGCGGCGAAGCAAGGCCGAACTCTTCTCTGATCACGCACGAGAGGGGATCGTTTTTCGTGGCAATCGACTTCGCCAGACTCGAAGAATTCGTGCTAGACAAGATGGCTCAGACCAAGCTGTCGGCGGTCAGCCTGGCGATCGTGGAGGGCGACCAGATCATCTACCAGCGGGGGTTCGGGCAGCGGGACCTGGAGAAGGGGCTGCCGGCCACCCCGGCCACACTCTACGGCATCGGCAGCGTCACCAAGTCGTTCACCTGCCTCGCCATCATGCAGCTGCAGGAGCGGGGGCTGCTCCATGTGGATGACCCGGTCGAGCGCTACCTGCCCCTCACCGTCCGCCCGATGGGGGAGCAGGTGCGCATCCGCCACCTGATGAGCCACTCCAGCGGCCTGCCCGGCCTGGCCTACCTGGAGAGCCTGCTCCGCTACAAGCACGGGGCGACCGACTCCTACTACCCCGTGGGCAACCTCGACGACATGCTCACCTTCCTCAACGGCGCCGGCGAGTGGGCCTACGCCAAGCCTGGCGAGCGCTGGTTCTACCTGAACGAGGGCTACGTGCTGCTGGGCGGCATTATCGAAAAGCTCTCGGGCAAGCCGTACGCCACCTACATCGAAGAGGAGATCCTGGGGCCGCTGGGGATGGACCGCACCACCTTCGACGGCGCCCGCTTCCATGCCGATGGCGACGCAGCGGTCCCCTACGCCGTGGACAGCGACGGCCGCCACCTGAGCCGCGACTATGTCTGGGGCCAGGCCCAGGCCGACGGCGGCATGGTCTCCAACACGCTGGATATGGCCCGTTACATTTCGATGTATCTGGATGGCGGCAAGGGGATCGTCTCCCCCCAGTCGCTGGCCGCGATGATGACCCCGCAGGTCCCCAACCCGCAGCTGGATGTGAACACAAACGAGCCCGTCTCGGGCTACGGCTTCGGGCTGAGCGAGTCCGACTTCTACGGCCGGCGGCTGATCGGCCACTCGGGCATGATGTACGTCTGCACGGCGGCGATGCAGTTCCTGCCAGACCAGAAGCTTGGGGCGATCGTGCTGGCCAACGGCACCGGCTACCCCATGGCCCAGTTCGCCTCCTTCGCCCTGGCCACGGCGCTGGGCGAGGACCCGTGGGCGATGCTGGCGCTCTCCACCGAGAAGACGGTCTCGGGCCTGACCGGCGCCTACGAGACCTACAAGGGCACCTACAACTGCCGGATCAAGCGGCAGGGCGACTTCCTGATGCTCGCGCTGAAGAACAAGCATCAGGACCTGGTCACCCCGCTGGTCCCGCTGGACCTCTCCAACCCGGCCAACCCCCGCTTCTACACCCTGGCGGGCGGCCGGAAGATGGCGGTCGACTTCCACTGCGAGAACGGCCAGGTCGACCTGATCTACGAGCGCTACCGCTTCCGCCGGACCGGCAAATAAAGAAGATGGGGCGGCTGCCAGCACGGCAGTCGCCCCGTCTCTATGCACCGAATGATCACGGGATCGGCGGGATGAACCGGCTGTCGCTCCCCGCCCAGCGGATGATGTAGACCCAGTCGCCATCCCAGCCCACCGGGTAGCCGTCGCCCAGCTCCTGCTGCTCACCGCTGCCCACCTGGTAGACGAAGATGCCCTGCCACTCCTTCCGGGCCGCCAGGATCCGCCCGCCCGTTTCATCCCAGAGGGCGATGCGGTGGGAGATGCCCTCCACCCGCACGTACGGGGACCCATCGACCGGGATGATCGTCATCGCCCCGTCGCCGGTGGCCAGAAGGCGGGCGCCGTCGGGGCTCCAGGTCAGGTCGTAGGAGCGGGTCATCAGCGGCAGCTCCTCCTGGACAATCCGCCCTTGCTCCTTCGCCCGGTCGAAGATCATCAGCCTGGCGGGGCCGTTCCGTCCGGCAAAGTCCAACAGCCCCACCCGGGAGGAATCGGGGGACCAGGCGGGCCAGATGAAGTTGCCCGCCTTGGTCGGCCAGCCCCGGACGATGTTCGGATACTCCCGGAAGTCGCCCGTGGCCCGGTCCGCCAGGATCAGGCTGCGAGTGAAGGGCTTGTCCCAGGGCAGGGTCTCCCGGGGGTCGGGCAGGGTCAGCCCGGCCGCCCACTCGCCCGATGGGCTCACGGTGCCCCACAGCTCCTGCGCCAGCGCGATCCGCTCCAGCCAGGTCTCTGGTATGGACTCCAGCCGGGTCATCGTCCGCTTCGCCAGGTCCACCTCGGCCATCCCCTCATAGAGCCACGAGGAAGACTTGTGCTCCCAGAAGCGGAGCAGCACCCGGCCCTTGTCCCGGGAGAGCCGGGCCTCGCCCACCTCAGGTGGCACCTCCAGCAGACGCTCCCGCTGCCCGGTGGCCAGGTTGAACCGCTCCAGGTAGGGCGTGGTATCGCTGCTGCGGACCAACACCGGGCGGGAGACCGCCGGCAGCCGGGTCGCCTCGGCCACCAGCCGGTTCACGTCGAGAATCAGTTTCGCCGGAACCTGCGCCAGCTCCCAGACCAGGAGGTCGTCCTTCTCCCAGCGAGGCTCCTCGCCGCCCAGGTCATGCGACCAGTTCCAGTCATCGAGCAGCTTGAACCAGGGGTAGACGCTGTCGGGGTGCATGGGCTGGTCAAACCGAAACTCTAAGGTGAGCTTGCCGGGCGGAAGTGCGGCTTCCGGCCCGGTCAGCATGGTCAGTTCACCGCCATTCAGCCGGTAGCCGATCTGCGCCGTGGGCTCGGGTTTGCGCACCAGCACCACCTTGGAGCCATCGACGCCGTCGAGCCAGACCGTCCAGCGGTCGGAGCCCCCGGCAGCAAAGCGGGCCTGCACCACCCGGCCCGTGACGGACACGGAGGCCGGGGCGTAGCCCTCGGAGCGGACCCGCTCCTTCAGCCCCTCCCCCTCCTGGTCCAGCGACCAGGTGACGGTGACATCGCCGGTGCCCACCACCACCTCCTGCGTCTGCGGCTCCAGGGTCAGCTCCGTGGCCCCTTTCACCATGCCCAGGTTGTGCGGGCCGTCCCGGTAGATCATCCGCCAGATCAGCTTCGGTGCGGGCGGCAGGGGCGGCTCTGGGGGCGGCGGCTGAGACGGTGGCGGCTCGGGGGTGGGTGTTTCAGCAGGGGGTGGCGGTGGGTCGGCAGGTGGTGGGGAGGAGGCCGGCGCACAGGCGGCCAGCAGGAGCAGCAATGAGAGCAACAGGGAGTACAGGCGCAATGCAGATCACCCCTTCCACCTGTCGGACGATTCTGGCTGCCGATCAGTTCCGCAGGAGCCGACGGGGCGGCCACCTTTTCGGCAGCCGCCCCGCTCATTTGCCTCGCTACATGCCCCAGACGGGCCGGTACCTGGCGTTCTCCCACCGAATGAGAAGCAGTTCCCCGCCGGGCAGCCAGCCCACCGGGTTGCCCTGGCCCCACCGCTTCGGCTCCCCCTCCCCCTGCCGCACCTGAAGCTCCTCCCAGGGCGCCGCCCGGTAGGACCAGCCGCCGGGGCCGGCCACCCACTCCCCGTACTCGGGCTTCTCCAGCTTCTGCTCCACCGGCGTGATCGCCCCGGTGGCGATGTCGAGCCGCAGGGTCCGGATCTGCTCACGGCCTTCCCGGTCTTGCATGAGGAGCGCCCGGCTGTCGGGGCTCCATTCCATGTGCTGCTCCAGGTGGTGAGCCCCCACCCAGATGCGGGTCGCCGCCGGAAAGCGCTCTTCCCGGCGCTCCTTCAGGTCGTAGAGCACCACGTCGGTGGGGGTCAGCGTTCCCGCCGGGACCGACCCGTAGTGAAGGCCCGTCAGGTAGCGGCCATCGGGCGAGAGGGCGGTCCAATACACCCGACCGGTGGTCTTAACCCGCTCAAGGGCGTCGCTCTGCGGGTCCCAGAACTGGATCTCCCCTTCGGCTGTCTTCACCACCCGCCCGCCGTAGAAGGTGGCCAGGGCGTAGAAGGGCCGGTGGCCCAGGGGCGTCTCCCGCCAGCTCCCGCTCTTCACGTCTACCAGAATCGTCCGGAAGGACCCCGGGTCGGGCATGTAGACCACCAGGGCGGCGGAGCCGTCGGGGGCCAGATACGCCTCCTCGATATCGGTGGGCAGCACGCCCAGGCTCCGCTCCCGGCCGGTGGCCGGGTCGAGCGCCAGCAGCAGGGGCGGCTGACCGGTATAGATGCGGACATGCCCGGCAGGGTCGCCGACCCCGAAGAACTCCAGCATCGGCGGCGCCTTCTCCCAGAAGACCTCCCACCGGTCGTCGCTCACCCGCTCCACCCGGGCCCCCTGCGGCAGCCGCTCCCGCAGAGCGGCCTCATCCACCGCCCCCGAAAGGTCGAAGCGCAGGGCGAACCACTCCCGCGGGTAGGTCGCCCCGGTGCGGGCCGCCTCCCAGGTCCCCTCGCCCACCCGGACCGAGAGCAGCACCTTCGGCTCCCCCTGCCGCACCGGCGGGGCGGGGGCTGGGGCAGGGGCTGGGGCAGGGGCTGGGGCCGGGGCGGGCTCCGGTGCCGGTTTCTGCCCGGCGCAGCCCGCCAGGAGCACGAGCAGGAGCAGCAGCGAAACCCACCGGTGCATCAAATGTCCTCCTCCCTCACTCACGGCCCCATATCCACGTGCCGGCCATCGCTGCCCGGCCAGCGGATCACGTAGGCCCACTCCCCGTCCCAGCCCACCGGCATGCCGGGGCCCAGGCTGGTCCGGCTCCCATCTTTCAGGTGGTAGACGAAGACCTCGCTCCAGGCCCCCGTGGCGGCCAGAATCCGCTCGCCCCGATGGTCCCAGTAGGAGCCCTGCCAGGACTCCTCAAGCTTCACCACCGGGCCGCCATCCAGCGGAATGACCCCCTTGTCGTAGCCGTCGGTCAAGATCTTCGTGCCGTCGGGGCTCCAGCGCAGGTAGTGTCCCCAGGTGGTCAGTTCGAGCCCCTTGCGCACCACCTGCCGCTGGCCGGTGGTCAGGTCGTAGACCACCAGGTCGACCTCCCCCACCTGTTTGACCGGGTCCAGCGCCGCCACCCGCTTCCCGTCGGGGCTCCAGGCGGTCCACTGCGACCAGTCGCCGCCCTTCGCCCAGACCCAGCCGCGCACGAAGTCGGGTACCTCCCGGCGCTGGCCGGTGGCCAGGTCGGTCAGCCAGAGCGAGAGCCAGCCCGGGCCAGAGGCCGCCCCTTCCGCCGACCCGCGCAGCCCTGCCACCAGCCGCCCGTCGGGGCTGGGGATTGTCATGTTGAGCTTCTCCGGGTGGAAGACCGGCTTGCCGCCCGCCTCCGGGTCCCAGGACTCCCACCCCGCTTCCTCCACCCAGCGGTAGCCGAAGTTGAGGAGCTTCGTGCCCGCCCAGCGGAGTTCCGTCGCCTTCATCGCCACCGGGATCAGCTTGCGCCCCTGCAGGTCAGCCACCGCCACCCCTTCGTGGCGCCACTCCGTCCCCTTCTTCTCCCAGAAGCGCAGGGCCAGCCAGCGTCCATCGGGCGAAAGGTGCGCCTCGCTGATCTCGGGCACCAGGTCGAGCACCCGCTCCTTCACCCCGGTCGCCAGGTTCCACCGCTCCAGGTAGACGCCGGTCTCGCTGTTGCGAACCACCAGCGGGCGGGGGTTGACCGGCAGCCCCGTACCAGCCGCCTGCAGGCGGCCCATATCCAGCGCCAGCTTGGCGGGCACCTGCTCCATGCTCCAGACGAGCAGGCTCGGCTCGCGCCAGGCGCGTTCACCAGCAAAGCCTGCCCACGCCTCGGCGCTCCCCGGCGCCATCGGCTGGTCGAAGCGGAACTCCAGCACCAGGCTGCCTGCCGGGAGGCTCAACTCATGGCCCTCGACCCCCACCAGCTCACCGCCCCGGTGGCGGTAGCCAATGGTCACGTTGGGCTCGGGCCGGCGCACCAGCGTCGCCCTGGAGCCCTCCACCCCCTCCAGCCAGACCTCCCAGCGCTCGGGTCCACCGGCGGGGAAGTGGGCCTGGGCCACCTTCTCGACGCTGTTGAGTTTGTCCGGGGCGTAGCCGGTCCAGCGAATCCGCTCCTTCAGGTCAACCAGTTCCTGGTCGAGCACCCAGGTGAAATTCACCTCACCGCTGCCCACCACCGCCTCCGCCTGGCCCGGGTTGAGCTGAATCTGGGTGATCCCAGGGACCAGCGCCTGCTGGCCCGGACTCTCCCGGTAGTACCAGCGGGCCACCAACCTGGGCCCCTCAGGCTTCGCAGGAGAAGGCGCCTGCGGAGGCGAAGGAGCGGGCGCCTCCGCCTGCGGGACCACGGCGGGTTGATTCCGTCCCGACCCACAGCCGGCCAGCAGCAGAACCAGCAACAGCACGGGCAGATACCGGCGCATGAAGGCTCCCTCCTCTTATCTCATAGGACGCAACCAACACTGGCTGTGTTTCTAAATCCGCTACCTACGAAAATTTTGTGAATACACAAAATAAACAGATATCCAGCAGGACGCCGGGGCCATTTGCTCGAACCTCCGACCTCACACGGTATTACAGGGAGGTTGGTGAGCTATGCGGTTCCGACGGTGGCAGGCCCTTATCCTGATTCTCTTCCTGCTCTTCCAGGCCAGCCTGAGCCTGGGCTCCAGGCAGGAGGCATTGGCCGCAGCGTCCGAATCTCCGGCAGCGGCGACCAGCACGGCAGCACAGGCGGCCCCAGGCGGGGGCCTCCAGGTCGGACCCCTTCGTCTTACCCCCGCTCTCGCCACAGTGGGAGTCGGAGAGCGGGTCGATCTTTCGGTGCAGTTTCAGACCGTCGATGGCTCTCACTACACCATCGACCCCAGCCGGCTCAGCTTTTCCGTCACCCCCGACAGCGGCCTGGCCAGCGGGGGCGATGGGCGGTTCCTGAGCACCGCTCCCGGCCGGTATCAGGTGGAGGCTGCCTTCACTGGCGGGGGGCCCGCCATCCAGCCGGCTACCGTTACGGTCTACGGCGCCCCCGCAGGGTTGGCCTTTGTCGCCCCGGCCACCCCGGTGGTCGGGAACCAGCCCGCCACCTTCCGTCTGGTGGTGACCGACGCTCAGGGGCTGCCCGTGACCAGCGCCGCGGGTACCGCCACGGTTTCGGCGGGTGGGACGGTCCAGACCGTCGCCATCGCCGGGGGCCGGGGCGAGGTGCAGGTGACCCCCGCCGCCGGGGCCGTCCTTACCCTGAGCGGATCCATGACGCTGAACGGCTCGCAGCTAACGGGCGAGCACCAGGTGGAGGTGGCCGTGCCGCGGCCCGCCGCCCTGCGCCTGACGCCCAGGGAGCGCTACCTCTCGGCCAATACCGGCGAGGTAGCCGCCCAGGTGGAGTTGGTGGTGCTCGACCAGACAGGCCGGCCCATGACCGATTCTACCCAGCGCACCGTCGCGCTGCAGGTGAGCGGCCCGGTGGATCTGTCCACGGGGGGCCAGTCGGGCACAATCCTCTACAGCGGAGAGCCCGCAGTAGTCACCCTGTGGTCCCGCAGGGGAGAGATCGGCCCGATCAGGCTGACCGCATCGCTCGATGGGGCCACCTCAGCCACAGCAGAGCTGGAGGCCGTGATCACCGGCCGCATGCAGGCGCTCCACTTCACGGGACCAGAGGTCCCGGTCGCCACCCCCGGCCAGACGGTCACCGTCCGGGTCCATACCCGCGACCGGAACTCCCTGCCGGTTCCGGCCCCCGGTGCGGTCCAGATTCGCTTCAGCCGGCCCGTCTGGGCACAGCTCCCGGGCGGCGCGGCGCCTGCGGAGCCCACCGACTCGCTTACGGTGGAGCCGCCCCCCGATCTCAGCTTCTTCGACATTCAGGTGCGGGTCGAGAGCCCGGGCCCCGTGCTCATCGCCCCCGGCAGCGGGCTCGATGGCGACGGGCTCTGGATCACCTGGAAGCCGCTTGATCAGGGTTTTCCGGGCTTTACCCGCACCACCCCCCTCGACCTCTCGCCCGCCAGCGCGGAGGCCACGATCCGGCTCAAGGGCAGCGCCGGCCGGGAGGTGACCATCGAGGCAATCCCCCTCGCCACCGGCCGGGCCGGCGATGTCAAGCTGAACGGCAGCCCGGGCCGGACCACGCTTCGCACCGACGCTGCCGGTGAGGCGGAACTGCGGGTAGAAGTGCTGCCCATGGTCGATCAGACCTACCGTCTCTCCGTTGTGGGGGCCGGGAGCACCGCGCCCGGCACCAACGCCAGCCTCGACCTGCGGGTCCTGCGCGACCTGCCCGGGCAGGTGGAGGTCACCCTCTGGTCCGACGGGGTGCAGATGCACACCGTACCGGCGGGCGCCCCCGTGCAGGTGAGGGCCAGGGTCACCGGCACCGCCGGCCAGCCCCTGCCCGGGCGGGAGGGGACGCTCCGCCTGACCCTCCCCAGTGGTCTGGCAGACCTGGACATGGACGACGATGGGGACACCGTGCCCGCCGAGGGCGCCACAGGCGGCTTCACCTACGACGCCGAACTGGAGGCATACGTCTGGACCCTCCGCCCGATCAAGACCGGCGCCCCGCACAGCGGGCCGTACGAGACCGTTCTGAGTCTCACGGTGGCCGACACCGGGCCGGCGGCCCCGGTCACCGGCGCCCGGCAGCTGACGCTCCGGCCCGGCGCCCCCACGGGCGTGGCGCTGACCGGTGCCAGCGGCGGGCAGCTGCAGCTCCGCTCCAACCAGGCCCAGCCATTCACCCTCTACCCGGTGGATGGATACGGGAACCCCAGCCCCCTCACCATGGAGGCAGTGCTGGCGGTCGAGACGGGGCCTGGCCTGGAGATGCGCCTGACGCCGGGCGGGGCCACGGTCAGCAGCCTGAAGCTGCTCCAGCCCCTGAGCCTCTACCTGATCAGCGGCCAGACCGGCTCCCACCCCCTGGCCATCAGCGGCGGCCTGAGCGGCGAGTGGACGGTGGTGGTCACCGATCAGGGAGACGTGACGGCGTCCACCGCCGGGCTTGACCGGGCCCTGCGCGGCCTGAGGGCCGCCCTGGCGCAGCAGCAGCAGGCCAACCGCTTCCACGGGGAGGCGCTGGCCGCCCAGATGAGCGCCACCGCCCTCCACCTCACCGCCCCCACCACCAACGCCGAGCTGTACAGCCTCCTCTTCCAGCAGAGCAGCACCGTTCAGCTGGCCCAGGCGGTCCTCTGGCAGCAGGCGGCCGGCCAGGCGGTGGAGCAGGCCCTGCAGCAGGTGCAGGAAGGCCTCCAGCAGGTAGAGGAAGCGGCCGCCAACGACCCCTGCGACGAGATCCGGCAGATGCGAAACGAGCTGATCGCCCGCTACGAGCAGCTGCTGGCCGACCTGGAGACCGCCCGGGAGGCCCGGCAGCAGGCCAGGGAGGCGCACGCCAGGGCCATGGCGGCGATGCAGGCCGCCCAAACCGCCCTGGACCTGGCCCTGGCCCTCGATACCGGGTTCGGCGAGGCGCTGAACGATGCCACGGAGGCGCTCGACGCCCTGCAGCAGGCCACCGCCGACCTGCAGAGCGCCGACGCCAAGGTCGCCTCCCTGGTCGCCGCCGCCCAGAACGTGCTGGCGCAGATCCGGGAGCTGGAGAACGCCTTCCCCAACTGCTTCAACGACAGCTACCTGCCCCCGGCCCTGCCCGAAGAGGGCGATGACCAGCCCCCCGCCCCCACCCTCCCCGACGAAGGGGTGAAGATCCCCTTCGATCCGGAGGACAACTTCCACCTCAGCCCCCCCGAAGAGGTGGGCGAGTGCGGCTTCCTCGCCTTCGGCGAGCTGGAGCCCGCCCAGGGCGTCTGGCAAGATGACGACATCTTCGCCGACAAGGCCACCAAGCAGCTGACCCGCATCAACGAGAAGCTCTACCACGCCGAGCTCGACATGGTAACCGCCCGCCATACCCTCCTGTGGGGCATTCGCGGCCAGCGTGACACCATCTCCATGCGGGGCGAGACCGGCTACACCCAGCAGGTTCCCGTCAGCCTGCGCTTCCGGGCGCATGACGCCGGCGGCCTGCGCACCCTGTACGAGAAGCCGGTCGGCACCCTGGCCCTCGACGGCCCCTGCTCCACCGAGACCACCGGCTTCGAGTTCAAGGAGGACGCCACCAACGGCCTGCTGCCCCAGCCCTTCACCCTCCCCGCGGGTCCCTATGCGATCCGCATGGAGCTGGTGCGCACCGACACCAACACCGTGGTAGAAACCGTGGTCACCTACGGCAACGTCCGTACAACGGTAGGACCCGACATGCTCTTCACCGCCGCCGTGCTGACCGCCGCGGCGGGCGATGCCGACGCCAGCCGCACGGCGCAGCCCCTCACCGCCGCCGCGGGCCGGCTGGCTCAGGAAACCGGGCTACACGTCCCCGACTACTTCCCCATCGCCCCCAACAGCGTGCTCGCCACCGCCCGCGACTCCTTCCACGACCTGCGCGAGCCCTTCGTCCGGGTGATCGAAGCCACCCTCGATGAGCCCGACCTGGGAAAGGTGCTCGATGCGATCCGGGAGCAGGCGCTGGTGGCCGAACTGAACGCCTTGTACGTGGGCAGCGCCTGGCTGGGCGGCTTCGACCGGGTGGTGGTGGTCCTGCGGAAGAACGACTTCACCCTCTCGGGAATGGATGGCGCCGTCGCCTTCGCCCCCTCCCAGAAGGTGGTCTTCGTCCTGCCTACCGGCAACCACTGGGATGTGGCCCACGAGGTGGTCCACACCCTGCCGCACCTCTGGAGCGAAGAAGAGATGGCGGCTGCCTGCGGCGTCAACTACCACAACTGGGGCCGCTTCGGCAACGGCCACCGGATCATCCTGGGCGGCGCCGAGAACCGGGAGCGCAAGGAGCGCTACCCCGGCCTGATGGGCCCCGCCACGCGGGAGGCCGACTACTGGATCGAGCAGTGCACCTACTGGCACCTGCTCGACCAGTTGGTGGCGATTCCCGACCCCGAACTCCTGGCGGTGCGGGGCCTGCTCTACCAGGGCGATGACGGTACGCACCTGGGCGCCTTCCTCCCCAGCTATACCCTCATGGGCGAGCCCGACCTGACCGAGGGCACCGGCGGCGAGTACGCCCTGGTGGTGACAGACGCCGCGGGCAAGCGGCTGGGCCGGTTCCCCTTCAACCCCCGCTTCCGCTACAGCGAGAGCGAGGAAGATGTCAACCTGATCAGCTTCGGCTACCGCATCCCGCGGCCGGCCGGAGCGGCGGGGATCGAGCTGCACGGGCCGGCGGGCGTGCTGGCCCGGGAGGCCATCAGCCCCAATGCCCCGAGCGTGACCCTCTCCGCCCCGGCAGCGGGCGCTGAGGTGGCGCCCGGCCCCAAGGGGATCGCGGTCGCCTGGAGCGCCGCCGACCCCGACGGCGACACCCTGACCTACGCCCTGCTCTACAGCCCCGACGGCGGCAAGCGCTGGGTCGACGCCGTCCCCTTCACCACGGAGACCTCGGCCAGCGTGCCGGTCGACCTGCTGGCGGCAGGTGGCCAACACCTCTTCCGGGTGGTGGCCTCCGACGGGTTCAACTCCACCGAGGTGACCATGGCCTCCCCCTTCCGGCTCAAGGATGAAGAGCCCGGCGCCCCAGCCCTGACGATCCGCCTGCCGATCGACAGCCCCACCGCCACCGTCAACGGCCGGACCGTCACCCTCGACGCCCCGGCCATGATCGTGGAGAACCGGACCCTGGTGCCGCTCCGCTTCGTCTCCGAGGCGCTGGGCGCCGAGGTGGGCTGGAACGGCGAGACCCGGCAGATCACGGTGAAGCTCGAGTCCACCACGGTGGAGCTCTGGCTCGACCAGACCCGGGCCCGGGTCAACGGCGAAGAGCGAACGCTCGATGTCCCCCCGCTGATCGTCAACGGCCGGTCCCTGGTGCCGATCCGCTTCGTGGCGGAGGCGCTGCAGGCGAAGGTCGAGTGGGAGCCCGAGAGCCGCACGGTGATCATCACCCGATAGAGCACGCGAGCGAGGCCCCGCCTGAACAGCAGGCGGGGCCTCGTGCTTAGACCGTCTTGATCCCCTCGAAGGGCTGCCGGCAGCCATCGCAGTAGTAGATCGACCGGCAGGCTGTGGGGCCGAAGAGGTTCTCCATGTGGGTATCGCGGGAGCCACAGTAGGGGCAGGGCGGCACCTCATCGAGGCTGATCAGGTTGCCCGCCTTCTCCCGCATGGGCGGGGCGATACCCCACGTCTTCAGCCGCTGGCGCCCCTGGTCGGTGATCCGCTCACTGGTCCAGGGCGGGTCGAAGACAAAGGCAACCTCCACCGCCTTCACCCCGTCGACCTGCTCCACCCGCCTGGTCACATCCCGCCGGATGATATCGAGGGCGGGGCAGCCCACGAAGGTGGGGGTCATCTCGATGCGGACCTCGCCCTCATCCACCGAGACGATGGTAACCATGCCCATGTCCACCACCGAGACCGGCGGGATCTCCGGGTCCTTTACATCTTCCAGGGCGGCCCAGACGGCCGCGGCGGTCACCATGCGGCCCCCGGGGCGGTGCGGTAGACCTCGCTCATCGTGTCGAGCAGGGCGGCCAGCTCCGGGGTGTGCTGGCCCCGGCGCCCGTCGAGCCCCAGGGTGGGGCGCATGAGCGGCAGGGTGGGCCAGGTCAGGCCCACGCTCTCGAAGAGCGGCTTGAACTCCGCCGTCCACCGGTCCACCAGCTCGGTGGTGGTCGCGGGGAAGACCGGGCCGGTGGGCACGCCCCCCAGGGTAAAGAGGCCGCCGACATCGTCCCAGGCCTTGGCGATCCCGGCCTCCAGCCGCCGGCGGGACTCCTCGGTTCCGCCCGCCAGCCGCTTGAACCAGGTCACATGGTGCATGAGATGGTAGCGCTCCTCCCGCCGGATCTTGGCCGCCACCTGCGCCAGGGGCGTGTAGGAGCTGCGGGAGACCACCTCGAGCCGGACCGCATCGAACAGGTCGTAGGCGAGGCGCCGGGCGATGGTGTAGCCCCAGTCGAAGTGCGGATCCTGCAGGTAGGAGCCCTCGCCGTTGGGCCGCTCCAGAAGCACAGCGCTCTTCCGCTGGGCGGCGGGGCGCATAAAGGCCAGGTCGTCAACCTTCCCCTCGCCCAGCTCTTCCAGCAGCTTATAGAACATATTCGCATGCCCGATCTCGTCCTGGGCGATGGAGGCAAAGGCGATATCCTCCTCGATGTGCGGGGCAAGCCCGAGCCATTCGGAGTCCCGGTGACCGACCACCAACTCATCGTCGGCCAGCTGGTAGAGCAACTCGATCAATACGGCCCTGTCGTCCATCGCCATCAGTCCTTTACGAAGTCCTTCTCAAGGTCGAGCAGGTTCTTCTTGTACTTGCGCCACTTCTCGGCGTTCGCCTTGTTATAGCCCGTCAGCATGCGGTACTGCTTGTCGGACTCCCGGGCGAAGAAGTCCTTGTCCTCATAGTCTGTCCGGTGGATATTCGCCTGCTCCACCACCCAGATCGAAACCGCCGGATCCCGGCGCAGGAAGGACTCCCGGGCCAGAATCAGGGCGTCGTCGGGCGAGCCGGCATCCACCGATCCGACCCAGACGTGGGGGCTGTTGTGATCCTTTTGAATGAAGACCTCATAGATGCGAAACTCCATCCCTATGACACCGCCTTTGCGTTGGCCTCACGGTTGGAGAGAAGCGCCTCACGGACCCACTGGGTCTGCTCGTAAGACATGCGGCGCAGGCCCAGCCGGTACTGGGAGAGCGGCCCCTGGTTCTTGGCGATCGCCTTCAGCTTCGACCAGTCGGGGGCGGTGTACTCCCAGAGATCCGTCTCGCTGTTCAAGCGGAAGTCGGGGTCGGGCAGGGTCAGCCCCAGCGACCAGATGCGGGGCACGTACTTGGAGAAGAACTTCTGCCGCAGCTCCTCGTTGGTCTTGGTGCGGAAGCGGTACTTCAGCAGAATCTGGGCCGAGGCCGAGTTCGTCTCCGCCGGGCCGAAGAAGAGCAAGAGCGACTCCCACCAGCGGTTGAGCGCATCTTGCAGCGACTGCCGCTGCTCGGGCGTCCCCTCCGCCAGCGCCAGGCAGATCGACTCGCCGTGCTGAATGTGAAAGCCCTCCTCGGCGCAGACCCGCTGGAGCACCCGGGCATACGGCCCGTAGGACGAGTCGAGCAGGGCGGCCTGGGAGACCACGGCGGCGCCATCCACCAGCCAGCCAATGATGCCGGCGTCGGCCCAGGTGGGGGCGGGCATGTGGAAGACGTTGTGGAACTTGCAGGCCCCGGTGAAGAGGTCGCCCACCAGGTCTTCGCGCGTCTTGCCCAGGGGGGCGGCCAGGTCCTCGGCCACCCGCAAAATCAGCTGGCCGTGGCCCATCTCATCTTGCACCTTGGCCATGAGCGAGAGCTTGCGGGCCAGGGTCGGCGCCTTGGGCACCCACTCCTTCTCGGGCAGGGCGCCCATCACCTCAGAGAGGGCGTGCATCTGCATGAACTTGACCAGGGTAATCCGGTACTCGTCGGGCATCCAGTCGGTGGCCTCGATCTTCTCTCCCCGCTCGATGCGGGCCATGAACTGCGCCAACCGCTCCTCGTTGCTCACGCGGGTTCCCCTCCCCGTTCCGACTCCGAGTCTGATTCAATGCCGCGCAGGATGATCTTATGAAACCGGTCGGCCACCTCGTCGGGACCCAGGGGGCCGCCGGGCCGGTACCATTGATAGACCCAGTTGACGGCGCTCAGCACCAGCAGCCGGGTAAACCCTTCATCGATGGGCCGGAACTCGCCCGACTCGACCCCCTGGCGGATGATCCGGGCCAACTGCCGCTCGTACTCGGCCCGCCGGTCGGCCACAATCGCCCGCCGCTCGGGGGTGAGCGCCCGCCACTCGTGCAGGAAGACGGTTGCCGCCTCGGGGCTCGAGGAGACCACCGCGATGTGGGCCGCCATCGCCCGCTTCAGCCGGTCGGCCGCCGGGCCGGGGCCATCGGCGATGGGGGTGATCGATCCCATGAACTGGTCGGCCGCCTGCATGACGATCTCGAAGAGCAGGTCCTCCTTCGAGCTGAAGTGGGCATAGAGTGAACCCGACTGGATCCCCACCTCGTCGGAGATCTCCCGGATCGTTGTGCCGTGGTAGCCCTTGCGGCTGAAAAGAGCAACCGCCGCTTCCAACATCTCGTCGCGGCGACCGGGCCTTGGCACGTCAGACACCCCCTGGTCTCGTAGGAAAGCAAGCGCTTGCTTGGTTACATCTTATTCGAATAAGTCACCTTTCGTCAAGATGGGAGGCATGGGCTCGCAAATGAGAGCGCCATGCCTGCAGGAAAGCGGCAGGACAGGGCGAACGTGAGTCCATCAGGAGGTGCCCACCGATGCGGGAAGAACGGCTTCAGGTGCTGATGATCATCCTCGCCCTCCTCGTGATCCCTCTCCTGATTATCGAACAGCAGGCCACCAACCCCGCCGTGCTGCTGGGGGCCTGGGTGCTCAACCTGCTGATCTGGCTGGCCTTTGTGGCCGAGTATCTCTACGGCTTTGTGAGGGCGCCGGCGAAGGGCCGCTTCGTACGGGAGCGCTGGTTCGACCTGGCGATCATCGTGCTCTCCCCGCCGCTCTACCTGCCGGAGGCGCTCCAGGCGGTGCGCTCGCTGCGGGCGCTGCGGCTCTTCCGGCTGCTGCGGGTCTTCGCCTTCATGGCCCGCGCCTGGTCATCCACCCGGCGCCTCCTGGGCGCTCACTCCTTCGGCTATGTGCTGCTCACCTGCGCCCTCTTCGTCATAGGGGGCGGCGCCCTCTTCGTCGCCGTGGAGGGGCGGGGCCTCACCCTCCTCGACGGCATCTGGTGGGCGGTGGCCACCCTGACCACCGTCGGGTACGGCGACGTCTACCCAGAGACCGACCTGGGCCGGCTGATCGCCCTCCTGATCATCATCACGGGACTGGGGCTCATGGCCACCCTGACCGCCAACATCGCCGCCCGCTTCGTGGAGGGCGAGCAGCGGGACGAGAACACAGCGATCCTGGAGCGGCTCGACGCCATCGCCGCCCGGCTGGAGCGGCTGGAGGCCCGGCTGGACGCCGCGGAGCGGGGTCTGCCCGCCGCCCGGGCCGCCGCAGCAGCCCTGCCGCCCACGGCCCCCGCCTCCCCGGCAACGGCGGAGGGAGGGGGCGAACCCCCTCCCTCCGCGTAAACCTCTGGGAGCCAGCCCCCCGTGGGCCCTCTAACACTTCGTACAGGTACAGATCGGGGGGACTCCTGATGTCAATATGTACCCTAGACCAGTGTTCCGGCTGCATGCGTCATGCGGCCGGGTGGTGATTAGGAACAGCCATGATTCCATAGCAAAGCTGATCCTGGCCTGCTGCTTAGCCACGATTGGTGGCGTGTTTATCGAAACACAGGGGGAAGCTCATGCAGCTGGGGATCTGGCCTCAAAACGTTCTTTGGCGGCGAGATAACGGGCTTCATCGTACAAGGTACCATTCTTCCACATGGCGAAAATAATCTTGACCCATCTGTTCGCGACGATCCGGATCGCTTCCTGGTGTTGCTTGCCCTTGGCCCGCTGGG
>JBMONB010000191.1:0-43252 GCA_049325315.1 Bacillota bacterium
TCAAAGTAGCGATAGTAGCCAGGCGGGTACTTCATCCCAGATCCCCCCGCTCGAAGAGAATGGCGGACGCCGCCGCCAGTGGGGCGGTCTCGGTCCGCAGAATGCGGGGGCCCAGGGTGACAGCGATGGCGCCCAGCTCCCGGGCCAGCGCCACCTCGTCCGGAGAGAGGCCACCTTCCGGCCCGATGAAGAGGGCGATGGTGCGGGCCTCGGGACGCTGGGCCAGCACCTTCCGGAGCCCCTCGCCGCCCTCCTCCCAGGGCACCAGTACCAGGTCGAACTCCCCGCACCGGCCCACCGCCTGCTTCCAGGTGAGCAGGGGGGCGACCTTCGGCACCGCCCCGCGCCGGGACTGCTCCGCCGCCTCCCGGGCGATGCGCTGCCAGCGCTCCACCCGCTCCCCCGCCTTCTTCGGGTCCAACTTGACCACGCTCCGGGCGGTGGCTACCGGCACGAACTCGCTGATCCCGATCTCGGTCCCGTGCTGGATCACCGTCTCCATCTTCTCGCCCTTGGCCAGCCCCTGAAAGAGGGTAATCCGGACCGGTGGCTCGCCGGAGGCCGGCTCATTCCGCTCCACCCGGCCCACCGCCCGGCCGTCTTCCACGGCGTCCAGCACACAGTCGTAGGCCATGCCGCCCGACAGCACGGTGAAGGGGACCCCGACCTCGGCCCGCATCACCCGGAGCAGGTGGTGGGAGTCCTCTTTGGAGAGGAGCACCCGCCCGCCTGCCACCTGGTCCACAAAGAAGCGTGTCATTGCTTCACCGCCATGATCGCCACCCAGCCGTTCTCCTCGCGGGCCTCCACCGGCAGGAGCCAGGTGGCGGTCAACGCCTCCACCACCGCCGCCTTCTTCTCGGCGATGATCCCCGAGGCGAGGAAGCGGGCGCCCGGCTTCATGCGGGCCGCCACGTCGGGCAGGATCTCCATAATAATCGAAGCGATGATATTGGCGATCACCAGATCGGCCGGCTCCTCCTCCACCTGGTCGAGGGTGGCGTGGCGGACATCGATCTGCACCTGGTTCTGGGCGGCGTTCTCCCCAGCCACCCGCACGGCGACCGGGTCGATGTCGATGGCAACCACCTCGCCGGCCCCCAGCCGCCTGGCGGCAATGGCCAGAATGCCGGAGCCGGTGCCCACGTCGATCACCCGGGCGCCTGGCCGCACGAGCCGCTCCAGCCAGCGGAGGCAGAGCGCGGTGGTCGGGTGGGTCCCGGTGCCGAAGGCCATACCGGGGTCAAGGTAGAGCGGCAGGTCGCCCTCCTGCAGGTCGTACTCCTCCCACGAGGGAATCACCACCAGGCGCTCCCCCACGCGGGCGGGCTTAAAGTAGGCCTTCCAGGCGTTGGCCCAGTCCTCCTCCTGGACCCAGTCGTACCGGGCCGGCTCAATCGCGCCCAGGCCGAGGCCGCGGATCTCGTCGAGCCCCGCCTCCAGCTGAAGCCGGGCCTGCTCCACATCGCCCGCCTCCGCCAACCAGCCCTTCACCGTGACCCAGGCCGGGTCGCCCGGCACCAGGTCGGTAATCTCCCACTTCTCCCGGTTCTCGATGATCCCCAGCGGGTCATCGACGGCGTAGCCGCCACCGGTCATCTCGGTGAGCAGGTTGCCCACCGCATCGGCGGCCTCCCGCCTGCAACGAATGGCAACTTCGAGGTAGCGCAAAGGGGTTCTCCTCCCGCATGGTTGTTCGCTCATCGAGAGCCATTATACCACAACCGGGCCCAGGGTTTTCCGGCACGGGGAGGCAGCCGGCCCTCCCCAGGGAAAACTCCCTGAGCCCGAACAGGGAAAAGTCCGGATGAAGCTCGACGGCCCAGCAGGTAAGATGCAGGCAGAAGCCTGCGGAGGAGGATGCGTGTTGAATTCATCTGTGATCCGGTTTGGTGGGACCAGCGCGATCCTGGCCGGGATCGTCTATGTGGCAGTGGGGATTCTCTTCTTCCTGCAGCCGGCAACCGATTCAGTTGAGGCGACCATGCAGATGCTCGCCACCAACCCTCTCCATCACTACCTGTACAGCCTGAGCTTCGCGGTGATCGCCGCCCTACTCCTCGCCGTGATCATGGCCCTGACCGAAACGCTCCAGCACCTCACCGGCCTTCTACGGTGGGCGGCAGCCATCGGCTACATCGGCTGCGCCGGCTCCGTCATGTCACAGCTCCGGCTGCTAAAGCTGGCTCCCCTGCGGGCATCGGTCTACATGGAAGGCGACGAGATGATCCGGACGGCGATTCAGTATAACTGGGTCGGCAACAGCCTGGACCCATACGGCTGGCTCCAGTTCGGCGCCGTTGGAATCTGGCTGCTGCTGACCGCCTATGTCGTGGTGACAGATGGACAGATCCTCCCCCGCGCCAACGGGTACCTCGGCATGGCGGTGGGAGCGGTCCACCTGGCGGCCCTGGTGGGGATCAACCTCGGGGTGCCTGCCCTCCAGGCCGCCAGCGCCGTTCTTGGCGGCATTCTCCTCGGACCGGCCTGGGCGGTCTGGACCGGCCTCCTGCTCCGCAGGCGTGCCGACCAGTTGGACTCCCTGCACCGGGCCGCCTAGCATCACAGAACGAAAAGACCAGCAGCCGCCCGGGGTTGCTGGTCTTGTGCTTTACTGATCGCTGGCCTGCTCCTTTACCGCATCGGGCACGGCGAGCGGCTCCATCTTCTTGAAGTCCCAGGTGATCTGATACCGGAAGCTCGCTCCCTGGCGGGCCCCCTCGGCCTCCCCATTGCGGATTACCTCAATGGCGAATTTCGCCGGCTTCAGTGTGCGGGTGTAAACCCAGAGGTGGTACTCCACCCTCTCGTCGGCCACCGGGGCCTGAATCCGCATCACCCGGGGGTCCAGGTCCAGCCTGAGCACCATCGCCTCGCCGCCCGCCAACTTTTCACGCCCAACCACCTCCGCCGAGCGCAGCCCGGTCACCAGCGGCGCCGCCAGGTTGTCGGGCTGGAAGGCATAAAGCTCCTCCATGTCCGCATCTTCTACCAGGAGCCAGCCCTCGGAGCGCGGGTTCTTCACATAGAGGTCGGTTCCCTCGAGGTAGTACTCCAGGGGCACCTTCTGCTCGCCGGCCCCCGCTTCGCCCGACAGGTGAAGCAACAGCGGCTCCCGCTGGTAGGACCCGGTCATGATGGCGTTCGGAAAGAAGCCGTCCGCCGACTGCCCGGTCAGTTGGGCCACAAAGCGGTAGCCCGGTGCCTGGGCAATGGCCATCCCCGCTGCCTCCACCACCTGCTCCGGCTGCATCTCCCGGGTCTTGTCGAGGGAGAGGGCGTAGTAATAGCCTCCCGTTCCCGCCCCTGCGAGCAGGAGCACGAGACTGGTGATAAGCAGCACCACGAAGCGCCTGCGCGCAGGAGCCCACTGCTCGGGCGTCAAACGCGGATCGAGCCGTGGATCCCGACGGGCCACCCATGGCATGGCCGACACCTCCTACTCTATATGGTTCGCCCTGCTAACTACTCTTCCCTTCTGCTGGTAGGGGTAGGAACGGTCTGGTTCTAGAGTTGTTGTCTTTATTTATTCGCCGCGGATTACGCGGATTACGCGGATTTAAAGACAACGCGGATTACCCGGCAATCTCGTGCGCGTCACATTGTGAAGATGATGCCGACCCTCACAAGCAATGGCCCAGTAATCCGCGTTATGTCCGGAAATCGGCGGAATCCGCGGAATCCGCGGCAAAATAAAGAACCCGCACAGCCTGACAAAGCAGGCAGCGCGGGTTCTGTGTGCCAGACTAGAGCCCACCCAGGGCGTCCTTCACCTTTTCGAAGAAGCCCTTGTCCTTGGAGTCGTGCGGGCCGATCGACTCCCCGCGCAGCGCCGCAAACTGGCGCAGCAGCTCCCGCTCCTGGTCCGAGAGCCGGGTCGGGGTCTTGACCTGAATCACCACATGCAGGTCGCCGCGCCCCGCACCCCGCAGGTGCTTCACGCCCTTGCCCTTCAGCCGGATCGTATCGCCGTGCTGCGTCCCCTCGGGCACCTTCACGATCTCAGGGCCATCCAGCGTGGGCACCTGGATCTCGGTGCCCAGCGCCGCCTGGGCGAAGCTGACCTCCGCCTCGCTGATAAGGTCGTCGCCCTCCCGCTTGAAGCGGCGGTCAGACCGGACCCGCATCACGATATAGAGATCGCCCGGCGGGCCGCCCTTCTCGCCGGCCTCGCCAAAGCCCGGCATGCGCAGCCGTTGCCCTGTGTCTACGCCGCCGGGAACGTTGACCTCCACCGTGTGCGCCTTCTGCACCCGTCCCCGCCCGCGGCAGGTGGCGCATGGCGACTCAATGATCTTGCCCTCGCCGTGGCAGCGGTCGCAGGTGGTCACATTGACGAAGCGGCCAAAGACGGTGTTCTGCGCCACCTGAATCTGGCCGGTGCCCCGGCACTTGGAGCAGGTGACCGGTTGGGTACCGGGCCGGGCGCCCGAGCCGTGGCAGGTCTCGCAGTCCTCCGTGCGGGGGATGCGCAGCTCCTTCTTAATGCCAAAGGCCGCCTCCTCCAGGGAGAGCTCGAGGGTATATTCGAGGTCGGCGCCACGCACCGGCCCGCGCGGGTTGCGCTGCCGTCCGCCGCCGAAGAACATGTCGAAGATGTCGCCGAAGCCCTGCTGCTGCCCGAAGCCGCCAAAGCCCTCGAACGGGTTGCCGCCGCCCATCTGCTCCGCGGCGTGGCCGAACTGGTCGTAGCGGGCCCGCTTCTCCGCGTCGGACAGCACCTGGTAGGCCTCGTTGACCTCCTTGAACTTATCCGCCGCATTCGGATCATCTTTGTTGGCGTCGGGATGGTACTTGCGGGCGAGCGTCCGGAAGGCCTTCTTGATATCCGCCTCACTCGCGTTCCGGGGAACCCCCAGAACCTCATAGTAATCACGCTGGGCCAGTGGACTCACCCCCTAACTTAACAAGTTACCATCTGAATGCCGAACGGGCAAGTGAGAGGGGGGCAAGAAGACCCCCCTCTCACCTCGCCCCTTACTTCTCGTCGTCCTTCACCTTGAAGTCGGCGTCCATGGGCGGAATGTCGCCCGGCTGCCCACCAGCGGCCGCCTGCGGGCCCGCCTCGCCGGGAGCGCCGCCCGCCTTTTCGTAGATCGCCGCGGAGAGCTTGTAGACCGCCTCGGTCAGCTTCTCGGTGGCCTGCTTGAGCGCCTCGATGTCGGTGCCCTTCAGGGCTTCCTTCACCGGCTCGATCTCGTTCTTGACGGCGTCGACCAGCGCCTGGTCGATCTCCTTGCCCTCCGACTCCTTCACCATCTTCTCCGCATTGTACACAGCGGAGTCGGCGTTGTTGCGGGTTTCGGCCTCCTCGCGGCGCCGCTTGTCCTCAGCGGCCATCGCCTCGGCCTCCTTGACCGCCTTCTCAATGTCCTCCTTGGACATGGAGGTCTGGGACTGAATGGTGATCTTCTGCTCCTTGTTGGTGCCCAGGTCCTTGGCCGAGACGTGGACGATGCCGTTCACGTCGATGTCAAAGCTGACCTCGATCTTGGGCACGCCCCGCGGCGCCGGCGGAATGCCGTCGAGGGTGAACCGGCCCAGGGTCTTGTTGTAGGCCGCCATCTCGCGCTCGCCCTGCAGCACGTGAATCTCGACCTGAGTCTGGCCGTCGGCGGCGGTGGAGTAGATCTGCGTCTTCTTGGTCGGAATGGTGGTGTTCCGCTCGATCATCTTGGTGAAGACGCCGCCCAGGGTCTCAATGCCCAGGGAGAGCGGGGTGACGTCGAGCAGGAGCACATCCTTCACGTCGCCCTTGATCACGCCCGCCTGAATGGCGGCGCCCAGAGCGACCACCTCGTCGGGGTTGATCCCCTTGTAGGGCTCCTTGCCGAAGAAGCGGCGCACCGCCTCCTGGACCGCCGGAATGCGGCTGGAGCCGCCCACCAGCAGAATCTTGTCGATCTCGCCCGGCTCCATGCCGGCGTCGCGCATCGCCTGGCGGGTCGGGCCCATGGTCGCCTCCACCAGATCGGCGGTCAGTTCCTCAAACTTGGCCCGGGTAATGGTCTCGTCGAGGTGCACCGGCCCCTCGCTGGTCATGGAGATAAAGGGCAGGTTCATGTTCGAGGTGGTGACCGAAGAAAGCTCGATCTTCGCCTTCTCCGCCGCCTCCCGCAGCCGCTGCAGCGCCTGCTTATCCTTGCGCAGGTCGACGCCGTGCTCCTTCTGGAAGCGGTCGGCCACGTAGTTCACGATCCGCTCGTCGAAGTCGTCGCCGCCCAGCCGGTTGTTGCCGGCGGTGGCCACGACCTGGAAGGTGCCGCCGCCCAACTCCAGAATGGAGACGTCAAACGTGCCGCCGCCCAGGTCGAAGACCAGGATCCGGTGGTCGTCGCCCTTGTCGAGGCCGTAGGCCAGCGCCGCCGCCGTCGGCTCGTTAATGATGCGCAGGACCTCGAGACCGGCGATGGTGCCGGCGTCCTTGGTCGCCTGCCGCTGGGCGTCGGTGAAGTAGGCCGGCACGGTAATGACCGCCTGGGTCACCTTCTCGCCCAGCTTCGCCTCGGCGTCTGCCCGCAGCTTCGAGAGGATCATCGCCGAGATCTCCTGCGGGGTGTAGTCCTTGTCGTCGATCTTGGTCTTGTGGTTGGTGCCCATATGCCGCTTGATCGAGATGATCGTGCGGTCCGGGTTGGTGACAGCCTGCCGCTTCGCCACCTTGCCGATCAGCCGCTCGCCGGTCTTGCTGAAGGCCACCACGGACGGTGTAAGCCGGTCACCCTCCGCGTTCTCGATCACCGCCGGTTCCTTGCCTTCCATAACAGCCACGACCGAGTTGGTCGTGCCCAGATCGATGCCGATCACCTTTGCCATGGTTCTAAGTAGCCTCCTTACTATTGAAAGCCTACGAAGGCGGTTAGTCCCGCTTGCTCACCTTGACCATGCTGGGGCGGATCACCCGGTCGCCCAGGCGGTACCCCTTCTGGAACTCAAAAAGGACGGTGCCGTCCTCATGCTCCGAGGAATCCTCGGTCATAACCGCCTCGTGCTCGTTGGGATCGAAGGGCTTGCCGACGGCCTCGATCGCGGTGACGCCCTCCCTCGCCAGGATCTCCCGGAAGGAGCGTGCGGTCAGTTCCACGCCCTGGCGAAGCTTCTCATCGCCATCGGTCGGTTGGGTGGCCAGCGCTCTTTCCAGATTGTCGAGCACCGGCAAAAGGTTCAGGAGGAGCTTCTGGTTGGCGTAGATCGCCGTCTCCTCTTTCTCCCGCTGCATGCGGCGCCGGTAGTTCTCAAAGTCAGCCTGAGCCCGCAGCAGCCGGTCCCGCAGGTCCGCCGCTTCGGCCCGAGCCATCTCCAACTCCGCGTTCACCTCACCACCGCCGGAAGCCTCTTCCGCCTCACCGGCCGGCTGATGGTCTACCTTGGCCCGCTCCGGCTCGGGGGTCTCTGTCGCGTCGCCCAGCCCGTCCCCGGTCAGCTCCTGCCGGGGCTGGTTCTTCGTCTCTTCCGTCATCGGTGCCGGTCACCTCACCATCTTTGTTAGCACTCACTCGAGCCGAGTGCTAACGCATCCATAAAAGAACATAGCACCGGCCCCCAACCATGTCAAGTCCAGGGGGGCGCGAGGCTCGGTTCGATTCCCAGCATCTCTCCCGCAACAAAACTGTATCCAAGAGCAGCCTATTGAAATGATACCCAGAAAGTGGTATTATTAGGTATAAAGTGGATGGAGGTGAAGGAGCGATGTCGTGGTTCAGGCGCGGCCAGACCGCAAAAGATGGCCCGGGTTCTGCGATCGATCTGCGAGACCTGGCAGGGCTCAACGGCCAACTCCTCTTTGCTCTGGGGCTCCGCGGGCATCAAATGACCCGCATCCCCTGCACAGTCCTCAAGGTCGATCGGTCCGAGATCTTGTTGGAACCTACCGGAGGATCAAACCGCCC
This sequence comes from Bacillota bacterium, assembly GCA_049325315.1. Taxonomy (GTDB): domain Bacteria; phylum Bacillota; class Sulfobacillia; order Symbiobacteriales; family Symbiobacteriaceae; genus JAWLHU01. The sequence goes on from JBMONB010000191.1 coordinate 7,890, forward strand.
GGGGGCTGACAGTGCAGTTATTTTGGAGGTCCTTCACCAGAGCGCTCTGATCCAGTGCTTCACCACGGTCATCCGGGCAGAGAAGTCTGGTCCACTTGCCCTACGGGTGCCCGCCCGCCCACACGTGGTGCAGCGCCGGCGAAATCCCCGCGTCGATATCTACCATGGTATCACACTGCACACGCCGGACCGACCGATTGAAGAGGTAGCCGCCCAGATGATCAACCTCAGCCTGGACGGCGCGGCCTGCGTCATGACCGAGCCGGTCGCCCCGGGGACCCCCCTGGTCCTCAACCTGGCCTCCATTGGCGTCCATCCACCAACCGCCTCTGCCATCGTCGCCCGATGCGTGCCCACCCCCACCCACCTCTGGGTGGTCGGTCTGCGCTTTGACGGGCTGGCGCCTGAACAGGAGGCTTTCCTGTCCGGCTATATCGCTGACTTCACCCAGTCGCTGACAGAGCAAGAGGAGACCGTGGAACGGTAACCCGCACCGGTGAACAACCCCCGTGGGCCGGCAGGCCCCCGGGGGTTCTTTATGTGCCTCCAGTTGCTCAGGTCAGCGGTTCCGCTGCATGGAGTCAGTCAGGCGGCGGGTGATTGAGTGCATGACACCCACAATCCGGCCATACTCCATACGCTTCGGCCCGATGACGCCCATTCGGCCCACCACCTGGTTGCCCACCCGATAGGTGGCCGACACGACGCTACAGTCCGTCAGTTCCCGGACCTGGATCTCCTCGCCGATCTGGATGTTAACCCACTCGTCCTTCTGCCGGCCGCCCTCCAGCACTCCGGCCACGATCTCCTCGTGCTCCAGCAGTGTCAGCAGGCTGCGCAGCTTGTCAACATCGCGAAATTCAGGCTGGCTCAGCATGTTCGTGGTGCCGCCCAGGTAGAGTCGGTGCCGGTCACCGGGGTCCATCCGGAGTTCCAAAAACTGAAGCGCCTGGTCCAGCAGCGCCCCATAGCGGGAGAGCTCCCGCTGGAGCGCCTGAATCGAAGCCCGGGAGAGCGATTCGACCCGCTGCCCCCTCAACTGCTCGTTCAGCACTTCGGAGACCCGCTGAAGCTCTACCATGGTCACCTCAACCGGCATCTCCAGCACCTGATTTTCAATGAAACCGCTGTCGGTGATATAGATCAGGATCGCTTTGTCACCGCCAAGGGGTACCAGGCGCAGCTCCTTGAACGCTGCCTTTTCAATCTGCGGACCGGAAACGACCGAAGTCAGATGCGTGGTGTCGGAAAGAATGCGGGCTGTCTCACGGATCAGCGTGTCAATCTCCCGTACCTTACGCTCAAAGGTCCGGCGAATCAGCTCATCCTCCGAGGGGGAGACGTCTTTCTCCTGCATTAAACAGTCGACGTAGTAGCGATAACCCCGATCGGAGGGAACACGCCCGGCCGATGTGTGGGGCTGCTCGAGATAGCCTAGCTCCTCCAGGTCGGACATCTCGTTGCGAATGGTGGCCGGACTCACGCCAAGATTGTATTTCCGGGCGATCGTTCGAGACCCAACCGGCTCAGCAGTAGCTACGTAGTCTTCAATGATCGCTTGCAGAACCTTGCTCTTCCGATCGTCCATCACGGCTCGTTGCACCTCCTGACAGGGCCGGTGCCCATGGAATCAAGGAGTCCGAACACTTTAGCAGTCTCGGCCTCCGAGTGCCAAAGCACCTTAGTATGAAAATATCACTGGCGTTCGCCAGCGTCAAGGGCAGGGGTGATCCACCAGGATGGGGGCAGTGTTCCAGTGCTTGAATGTGCGATTTTATCTTGACAATAATGGTTATTGCGATAAAATGGAGAGGTAACTAATCCCAGTAATGGATACGATCTATATATATGGTTATTTACGACCTCTCGATATTCCCGCGGCCGGAGGGAAATTCGGCTCGCGCACCCCCCAGGGAGGTCCCATCCAACATCAATAGGAATGGATGGATCTATTCACAAGTATTGACAAATCCACCATGAGAGGTGTATGATGTCGATAGATTAACGTAAAAAAGTCATTTAACGTTGGATCGGCGTTAGACGGGTAGGGGGTAAATCAACATGGTTCAAGTCGACCCGACGCAGATTCCGCTGTTGGCGGGGTTACCTCGTGTGGCTCTGGCCAGGTTGGTGCCGGAGCTTGGCGTAATCACCTGCACCGAGGGGGAGCAGATGCCGATCCCGGAACCGGACCAAGTTTACCTCGTAACCGAGGGGGAGATTGAGTGCACGTCCATGGTCTCAGACCAGGTGATGCCGATTTACGCACTGACCCCCGGAGATATTGTCGCCCGTCCCACAGAGGAGCAGGTGATTAGCCGAACACGGTACCTCTGCCTCACCCCGGTTCGGTTGGTCACGGTGCCAAGAAAGCGGCTGGAGGAGTTAGCCCACCATTACCCGGACATCGCCAAAGCCATGAACGGTCAACTGTCCAGTCAACTCAACCGGACTCAACTTGAGTTGCTGCGAACTCGGCGACTGCTTGGCACGTACGCCCAGGAACTCTGGGGGTCGGTTCCCACGGAAGATGCCGCCGTCGCCGAGATGGCCCCGGCGCCATCCCCTGTGCACAAGCCACCCGCAGCGCCTAAGGAGACGCCGGAACGAGATCCCAAGGCCAGGGCTCTGCGCCCAGCCTGGTTCGGTATCCTTGTCAACGTGGTCGTGATCCTGGGTCTGTGGTTCGTCATGCCGCCGCAGGCGAGCCCGGCGTACTATCTCCTCGCCGTCTTTGTCCTGGCCGGGGTGAACTGGGCCCTGGCTACGCTCCCCGACCATGTGGTGGCGCTGGCAGCCGCCTTCGTCAGTGTCGTCATGGGAATCGCCACGCTGGAAGGGGCCTTTGGTGGATTCTCCTCAGCCTCCTGGTGGATTCTCCTGGCTGTGCTGGGGGTGGTTGTCCCCGTAACGCGCACAGGTCTGCTCTACCGGGCAGCGCTGGTCATGCTGAGGGTTCTGCCGCCCACGCACCGGTGGCAGGCACTGGCGCTGACCCTTACCGGTATCGCCATGACCCCCTGTGTGCCGAATGGCAACGCCCGGGTCAGCATTTTGGCCCCGCTGGCCACCGAGTTATCCGACGCAATGCAGCTGCCGCTGCGCAGCAAGGGCTCGACCGCCCTCGCCATGGCGACCTACCTGGGCGCCGGACAGATCTACTTCCTTTTTCTGAACGGTGCACCGATGACCATCATTCTCTGGTCGATCTTGCCTCCTGATATCAAGGGGCAGGTATCGTGGGGCTCCTGGTTCTTGGCGGCCTTGCCAATGGGACTCACGCTCCTGATCGGTTTCCTGGCACTGCTTTTCTTCTATTACCGGCCCGAATCCGCAAAGCCAATCTCCCGTTCTACCGTGGCGCTTCAGCAGGCTGTACTTGGTCCAGTAACCCGGCAGGAATGGCTGCTGGTCGCCGTGGTGTCAACGCTCCTGCTCGGCTTCATTACGGAACCCTGGCACGGAATCTCCGCTACCTGGCTCGCCGTGGGAATCTTTCTATTCCTAATGGGCTCCGGGTTATTGGACAAGCAGGGGCTGAAGCAGGTCGACTGGAGCCTGACCATTTACATGGGCGCTGTGATCAGCCTCAGCTCCGTCGCCCAGTCCGTGGGTCTGAACCAGACCCTGACCGACATGATTGCCCCGTGGGTCATGCGGCTTCATCTGAGTGCAACGCCGTTTCTTATGGGGGTTGCGATTCTAACGATCCTGTTCCGGCTGGCCGTTCCCCCACCTGTTGTAACGGTCGTGCTGACGGTCGCCCTCGAACCTGTTGCTCGCGTTCTCGGAGTCAGCCCCTTTGCCGTGGGTCTGACCGTCGTGACCTTCTGCAGCAGCTGGTTGGTGCCACAGCAGTGGTCTGTCTTTCTCAGCCTTGTCACGTCGACAAACGAACGCTGCTTTACCCCGGATCAGGTAAAGGGGTTGGCCTGGGCAAACAACCTCCTGCTAATGCTGGGGCTCCTGGCTGGTATACCGCTCTGGCGGTCAATGGGCCTGATGCCCTGATGAGAGGGGAGTGCAGATGAGAATCGGTCTGTTTTCGAAGCTCGCGGCTCGGGTGAAGTCGATCCGAATTGGCATCGGGCTAAAGCTCACCGCTGCGATGCTGGTGGTCGTCGGGATTGCATGTCTGAGTGGCGCATGGTTCCTTTACACGCTCAACTCCGTGGGGTCGGAGTACACCAACCTGGTGGAGAATGTCTATCCGTTGGCTGTTAAGGCCCAGAGCCTTAACACAGAGGTCCAGATTCAGGCCCAGCAGGCCATTGCATTTGCCGTAACCAGAGAGCAGGAGCCCATAAAGCGGCTCAACGCCTCGAAGGAGCGCTCCACCAAGTATGCGGAGGAGCTTGCGGCGGCGGTGCAGGGCAACCCGGAGCTCGAGCAGATGATGCAGGAGGTCGACTCCATACGAGCCCGGTTTGACAAGATGGCGAAGGCAACGGTTGAGGGCGGCAAAGACCTCTCCGCCGACCAGCTGATCGTCCGGGCGGAAAGCGCCCGGATTGCCGGTGAACAACTGGGTGCCGCTGTCTCCAAGCTGATCGTAGGGCTGCAGGAGTTCGTAGATGAGAACGCAGCCGCCGCCGAGGCCAGCGCCCGCCAGGCTGCCGTAATGGTCTGGACCATGCTGGCAGCGGTCCTGCTGGGGGGACTCGCCGTCAGTTGGATGGTGATCCAGTTCGTTGCTCGTCCTGTTCGCGATGTGGCCTTGCAGTTGGCCGGCATTGCCCAGGGCAATGGGGACCTTCGGCAGGAGTTGAAGATCAAAACCAAGGACGAGTTGGGTCTCCTGGCACAGAGCTTCAATGCCCTTGTGAAGGGGCTGGCCGAAACCGTCCGGCAGATTGTGCGGGCCAGTGAAGACCTGACCGTCAAGGCCGCCCAGCTGCGGGAGACGTCGGCTGGAGCCGTTGCCGCCACGGAGCAGGTCTCGGCCAGCACCCAGTCTGTGGCGCAGGGCGCGCAGTCTCAGTCGCAGAGCGCCGCCACGGCGAAGTCAACCATGAATGAACTGACGAATGCGATTGGGCAGATCGCCTCCGGCGCACAGCAGCAGGCGAATCAGGTAGCCCAGACCGCCGAGGTGGTCGCCCAGGTGGTACAGGCAGTGGAGGCGGTTGCCCATAAGGCTGCCGAGGTCTCGCAATCCACCAGGCTTGCCGCCGACAGCGCCCATCGGGGCGCAGAGATCGTCGATCAGACCCTGGGCGGCATGAATCTGATCCGCGACAAGGTGATGGCATCGGCGCAGAAGGTTCAGGAGCTCGGCCAGCACAGTGGCCGCATCGGCGAGATGCTCCAGGTGATCACGGAGATTGCCGAACAGACGAACCTCCTGGCTCTCAACGCTGCCATTGAGGCCGCCCGAGCCGGGCAGTCTGGCCGGGGGTTCGCCGTGGTGGCAGAAGAGGTCCGCAAACTGGCAGAACGGGCCACAGAAGCCACCAAGGAGATTCGCACCCTGGTCGGTGGGATCCAGACGGGCACCAAAGAAGCGGTCAACGCGATCGTGGACACCACCCAGGGTGTGGAGGATGGCGCCCGCCTGACCGGTCAGGCCGGACAGGCGCTCAAGGAGATCCTCTCCTCGGTTGAGCAGACCGTTCACGCGATTCAGGAGATCTCGGGCCAGGCACAGCAAGTTCAGGTGGCGGCGCGGAAGGTGGCAACCTCGGTCGAGGAAGTGGCAGCCATCACGGAGGAGAACTCCGCAGCCACCGAGGAGATGGCCGCCGGCGTCGAGCAGGTCGCTGCCTCGATTACCCACGTCAGCAATATCAGCGAGGAGACGACCGAGTCGCTCGCCGTAGTCAGCACTTCGATGACCGATGTCAACGGGGGAATCGGACAGGTTGCGAAGGCCTCTGCCGAACTCGCCGAGATTGCCCAACGGCTGCAGACCCTCATGGGCCAGTTCAAGGTCTAATTCAAGCCCCGGCGGCCGGCATGTCGGATCAGAAAGGAGTTGTAGCCCCATGCAGTCCAGCGCGACCCCGCTTACCGAGCATCAAGTCCAGTTGGTCAAGGAATGCGCTGGCCGGCCGGCCCGGGTGAGCCTCTTCGTACCCAACACCACCCAACTGCTCGCTCGGATCCACGGCGGAATCGACGAAGTTGAGCTCCAGCGGGCAATCGCGATCGATTGCCACGGGGAGGTAGGCCGGGTGCCTTCGGGCTGCCCCACCGTGGTCGAGGTAATGGTCCGTGGGGAGCTGATACTCCTCCACACCACCTTCGAGCGCGCAGATGGCCTGCACGCCCTGGTGCTGAGTTGGCCCCATGAGGTGCGCACACAGCAGCGCAGGCTGCACCCACGCGTTGATGTGGAACTCCCGCTGCACTTCATGGTTGATGGAGCTGCGCCCACCCGGCAGGGTATGATGAACAACCTGAGCGCCGGCGGTCTGGCCTTTACCACCGCCGATCCGATCGCACCTGAATCTGAACTGAGCATTGCATTCGGACTGGGTTCCGGTTTCTACCTCAACAGCATTCAGGCAAGCGTGGTGCGCTGCACGATTCTGCTGGAGGGTGGCTACCAGGTGGCCGTGCGGTTTGTCGATCTGCCTCCCGCCACGTTTGCCCACCTGAAGGAATGGGTTCAGGGGCGGTTGGCTGAGGCTGGCGAGACCGGATACCGCTGAGTCGCAGACTCTGATGGGCTAATAATGGCCGGGGTGACTCCTGCTGACCCGACCCTGGCCGATTAGAATAGGAGGTATACCAGAAATGCGATCCTTTGTGAGGTTCCTGTCGGTGATGCTCATTCTCTCCCTGGTTCTGGCCGGTTGCGGGGGTGGCAAGTCCGAGAAGAAGGGCGTTGCCGTCTCCGGGGAATCCAAGACTGCCGCAACCACGCCGGCGCCTGTCGAGACGAAGGCTGGGGAGACGGCGGCTGCGCCCGCCCAGAAGGAGATTACAGTCAAGCTCGCCAGCTCCTCCCGGGATGCACTGAAGCATGTGATGTTTAACTTTAACTCGTTCGGTAAGGATCAGGGCGTCTCACTGGAGTGGAAGCAGTACAAGGGCGGCAGCAAGGCGGCTCAGGCGCTCCTGGCCAGGGAAGTCGACGTGGCCGTTCTCCAGACCGAGCATGTCATGGGTGACACCAGCGGTGAGTTGCGGATGATCGCGCTCCTCACCCAGGGCCCTGGCAACGTGCTGCTGGTGGACAGCAAGTACAAGGACCAGATCAAGTCGGTGAAGGATCTTCAGGGCAAGAAGGTTGGCGTGAGCAGCACCGGCAGCGGTACCCACCAGTTCCTCCTGGCCTTGCTGGACCGGCGCGGGATTGACCCGTCCAGCATCAACGTTCTGCCCAAGGGCCTCATCGCCCCAAAGATCTTCGCAGAGGGTGAGGTGGTCGCCACGGTGACCATCGAGCCGTACGCCAGCCAGGTGATTAAGAGCGGCGCCGCTTTCGCCCTGGTCGATACCCGTAGGGCAGAGGGCATTCAGGAGGTCTATGGCGTCGATGCTCTTGGCTGGATCGCCCTCGTGACTCGGGCGGACGTCCTGGAGGAGCGTGGGCCGGAGATGGCCCGACTGACCGAAGCCGTCCAGCAGTCGCTCCGGAGGATCGCTTCGGAAGACATTGAGGCCCTGGTCGCCGACAGCCCCGATTACATGTTCCCGGATGGTGACCGTGACCTGTATGCCAAGATGCTCGAGCAGAACCGCTCGGTCTTCGTGGCCGACGGCAAGGTGACCGAGAAGCTTCTTGGCCCGGTTTGGGCCGACATGCAGGCCAAGGGCGCTGTGCCGAAGGACAAGTCCCTGGATCTGAGCCAGTTCGTGGCCTCTGCCAAGTAACCACCAACAAGCGGTACCTACCAGGGCCCCCGCCACTCAGGCGGGGGCCCGCTCTTGGCATTTGCCTGGCACACAAGAGAGAGACGCACCCCGGGCGGGTGCGTCTCGTCGGTAGGTAATCCTATGCTGTCTCCAGGCGACCCTTCACATAGCTCTCCAGAAGCGCTTGCTTCTCCGGGCTGTAGTCGAACTGAACGGCCAGCACATAGAAGCCGTCGCCGGTCTCGGAGCAACGTACGACCTCTGCATCGAGCCGCTCCAGAATCAGCCCGGTGCTGAGCGACAGCGACGCCTGGACCCGCACACCGGGCGAGAGCGGTTCCTCGGTCCGAAGAGCGGCCCCACCAGCGCTCAGATCCCGCAGAAAGCCGTAGACAGCGTGCCCCTCGCCCTCGGTGATCAGGTGGATCGGCGACTTCACCTCAACGCGGGCGTGCCGGCGATACTCCACCGTCTCCAGATTGGCGGGCATGTCCAGCTGCAGCCAGCTCCAGCGGTCGGGCTCGCAGGACTGCACCGCCGACTGGATGCGCAAGATCTGACCGTTCGTTACTACCTCCATGGTCACAGGGGTTCCCGGCGGAAACACGGGAACCGTCTGCCAGCACTCCACCGACAGGGCGGAGGCTGTAATACCGCTGAGCATACCCGGGAACCGCATGTACCGTTCACGCGAAATGGGATCGAGGACGGTAAGCCTCACCCGCTCCCCACTCATCTCCATCAGCCGAGCTTCCACCGCACTCAAGATCCCTTCCGGCACTCGCTCCACCATCCTATACGTGTACTTCTTGACCAGAGGTGTCCCCTGCGAAGAACACCCCTACTCTATAACACGTATAGAACAACCGCATGGTTCGACAAAAATGATAGATTTTGGCAAAAAATCGAAGACAAGCACCCCTTCCCAGTGGAGAGGGCTCGTCTTGTTGGGTTCAGCGCAAGGCCTTCAGTGCCAACCCACGCTTGAGTTTGTTCGCTTCGGCCGGACGGAGGAGGCCGCCGGCCGCCTCGTACAACGCGGCCTCCACTGCCCGCAGAACCGCATCGCCAGTTTGGCCGGTTGCGGCCTCTACCTCGATGTCGAAGAAGCGCTCCTCAGCCACCCCGGGGTAGGTCACCCGGTCGAGCACCAGGAGTGCCAGGCTGCCGATGGGGCGGGTCAGGCGGGCTGTGACCACATCGAGAATGGGAACCAGGGGGCCGCATCGCTCACCGGCTGCGAACGCCTGGAGCGGGAACGGGCCGGAGCCAATCTGATCGCACACGTGGGAGAGCACCCGGTCAAGCCGCTCCTGGGTCAGTGGTTCTTCAAACTCCTCGCGCCGGGAAAGGGCGCCGTCCCGGCTGCGGTCGATCTTGAGGGTCACGTGGCGTGCCCCGTCTTGCACCCGCAGACGCAGGCCGGCCCCGGCGCGAGCCAGGGTGCCCTCAGGGGTGTCGTAGTAGACGTCCCGCAGGGCGTGGGCCGTTCCCGGCCCCAGGGGCAGACCCGCCAGCGAGGGGAGGGCGGCGAGCCGGCCAAAGAACGCCTCGGGACCGCCGTCGACCTCGTCCGCCACATGTAGTTTGATCTCCACTTCCACGTACCGAACACGCCCCTTCCTGATCAGGAGGCGGTGGGAACCAGGGCAGGCGAAACACCCTCCAGCCGGTACTGTTGCCAGGGGCCGCTGCGCAGGGGCGTGAGTGGCCCCTCGGCGGGCTCACACCCGTGCCCTACCCAGGCCCGCAGGGCAGGCAGGTTGGCGGGCGCGGTGTGGATGACGGTCCAGGCGTGACCGCAGCCGCAGGCGATGCTGGTCATCGCCCAGCGTCCCTCCATGTCCACAAGTTGGCTGAGTTCGTCGTGCCGCTCCCCACAGCGGCGGCACTGTTCGATTGGCAAACGTCTCATCAAGCTCTTTCCTTTTCACAGGAGATCGTACTTCGCCCTTCGGTTTCGTAGGATAACCTGTGAATACCTTGTGAGTAGTCTGTGGGTATAACTTTTCGCGCGGAAATCTTGTGCCGCGCGGCTTTGCGGTTCTTGGGGCGAGATCAGGGGAGCTGGAACTCGCCCGCCCCCATGAGCACCACCTGACCGCCGACCCGGACCTTCGAGCCGGTCACCTCGACCCATAGGCGGCTGGGACGGCCCATCTCGATGCCCTGCTCATACCAGAAGGCGTTGGTTCCGGCCGGAATCAGCCCGTGGCTGTGCAGGTAGTGGCCCAGCGGCGCCACAGCGGAGCCGGTGGCGGGATCTTCGGGAATGCCGTAGAGCGGGGCGAAGAGGCGGGCACGGGCGTAGCTCTCGCTGCCGGCGGGCAGCAGGGCGAACGGGTAGGCGCCGATCACGCCGTAAGCGCGGGAGAGTTCCAGCAGGGCAGCGGTGTTGGGCTGAATGGCCGCCAGCGCCTCGGGCGTTCCGACCGGGATGATCAGGTGGGCCACACCGGCCTTGATCGCCTGCGGGCGCAGGCCGCCGGCGGTCACCTGCTCGGGCCGGAGGTTGAGCGCCCGGGCCACCTCGGCGGGGTCAGGCTCAGCCACCACCATGCAGGGGGGCGGCTCCATGACCACCCGCTCCAGCCGATCGGGCCAGCCGACCAGCTCCACCGGGGTCAGGCCGGACTTGGTCTGCTGAACCAGGTGCGCCCCGCTGACCTTCCCGCTGATCGCCACCGCTGCTGCCGTGCCCAGGGTAGGGTGGCCGGCAAAGGCCAGCTCGCCGCCGGGGGTGAAGATGCGGTTCTGGTAGGCAGCGCCCCCGGTCGTGGGCGGCAGCACGAACGTAGTCTCCGAGAGGTTGGTCTCTTTGGCGATGGCCTGCATCTCTTCATCGGAGAGGGCGGTAGCGTCGAGAATGACGCAGAGGGCGTTGCCGGAGAAGGGGCCGGCGGCGAAGACATCGAGCCAGAGATAGGGCAGACGGCGCACGCAGCACGACACTCCTTTCAGCGGTTGGGGCGATGGTGCAGGGCGAAGACTACCTGTGTGAAGGGAGGTGAATACCATGGCCACACGAGACGAAAAGGGGTACATTCACTACACGCCGGAGGAGTTGCAGCGAATCCCTTCCTTTGAAGAGCGGGCCGCCGGACGCCCGGCTGGGATGGGTGGGCTCACCGGGGCCACGCTGGGCGCCCTGGGCGGCGGCCTGGTGGGCAGCGCCTTCGGCCCGGCCGGCACGCTGGTCGGCGGGGTGGCCGGCGCAGCGGCGGGCAACCGGGCGGCTGCCGGGGCTGGCGGGGCTCCAGGAGGGCCTGCGGCGGCCGGCGGGGCTGGGGCGGTTCCCGCAGTGCCCCGGCCCGAGGGGGCGCCGGCGGCGCGGACCCCCGCCCAGGTGATGGGTGCGGCGCCCCGGCCGCCGGCGGAGACCGGGGCGGCCACCGGCGACCTGACCGGCGGCTTCGCAGGGCCGTCCCCCGGCGGCGGAATCACGCCGGGCGACGACGAGGGCGCCGGGCTGACAGACGGCGGCTGGGAGACCCGGCCCAACGAGGTCACCCCGGGCGCTCCCCGCACCCGGCCCGAGTGAGTTTCCGGGAAAGCACGCAGCCCGCGGCAGACGACCGCGGGCTGCTCTCGCGCCCGGGGTCGGGCGATTCAGGGCGTTCAGGGCAAAAACTCCTGCCAGACCTGGTTCCCCAGCCGCAGGCCGCGCCGGGTGAGCCGCACGTGGCCATCGCTGCGCTCCAGCAGCCCGAGCCCTGTCAGCTTCGCCAGCGCCGGCCCGAAGGCCTGCTCCACCGGCTGGCCGAAGCGGCGGGCGAACCGCTCCTCGCTGACCCCTTCCACCAGGCGGAGGCCGACCATCATCGTCTCGGCCATCTCCCCGGCGGGGTCGATCACCTCGCCGGCCTCAACCGGCAGGTCGCCCCGCTCCAGGGCCCCCCGGTAGGCGCCCGGGTGCTTCAGGTTCCAGAAGCGGTAGAGGCTGCCGGGCTGGCCCGGGGCGGTCTCCACCGTGGCGCCCCCCTGGACCCGCGAGGCAGTGAGCGCCGGGCGGGGGGCGCCCAGGTTGGGCAGCGGCGCCGCCAGCCGCAGGAAGGAGTGCGCCCCGCAGCCCAGCCCCAGGTAGGGCTGGTTCTGCCAGTAGACCAGGTTGTGGCGGCACTCATAGCCAGGCCGGGCAAAGTTCGAGACCTCGTAGTGCGAAAAACCGGCGGCGGCCAGCAGGGCGGAGCCCTGCTCGATCATCGCCTCCTCTGCCTCCTCCGGCGGCAGGTGGAGCCGCCCCGCCTCATAGTCGACGAAGAAGGGAGTGCCCTCCTCCACGATCAGGCTGTAGGCGCTGATATGCGTTGGCCCAAGCGACAGCGCCCACTGCACCGTCTCGACGAACTCCGCCGGGGTCTGGCCGGGCAGGCCGTACATGAGGTCGAGGTTCAGGTTGGTAAAGCCCGCCGCCCGGGCGGCCTGCACCGCCGCCTCCACCTCCTCGGCCGTGTGGATTCGGCCCAGCAGCTTCAGCAGGTGGGGCTGGCGGGCCTGCACCCCGAACGAGATCCGGTTGGCCCCGGCCTCCATAGCAAGCCGGAGCTTCTCCCCCTCCACGTCGACGGTGCCGGGGTTAGCCTCCACCGTCACCTCGGCGTCGGGGGCGAGCCGGAACCGCTCCCTTAGCCCGCGGATCACCGCTGCCAGGAGGCGCCCGTCGAGCAGGGTGGGCGTCCCCCCGCCAATGAAGACGGTGGGCACGGTGGCACCCGCCAGTTCAGGCCGGCGGGACCAGGCCTCCATCTCGGCCAGGAGCGCCTGCACGTAGCGCTCCTGCTCGGCTCGGTCCGACCCGGCATGGCTGTTGAAGTCGCAGTAGCCGCACTTGTGCTGGCAGTACGGTATGTGCACGTATAACGAGACCGTCACCGGGCCTTCACCTCCCTCACCCTAGTGCTTGTGCGGAGCGGGCGTCGGGGTGGTGTGAATCACCTTGCCGTCCTTGTCGTAGGCGGTCAGGCTGACCTTCCCCCGGGGCAGCTTGTCGCCCTCGGCGATGTAGTAGAAGGCGGCCTGGCCCAGCTTTGCCTCTGCCTCGGTACCGTCTTCCCAGCGCAGGACCACCCGGGCCGCCGAGCCGGGTACCATGTAGCCGTAGGCCGCCAGAACCCCCTGGTCAACGCTCTGGGCCGGGCTCAGCGGATCGCTGCAGTCGCCCTCCATGCCGGCCATCGACCCCATGTCGACGACCCCTGCTCCGCAGACGTTGCCCTTCTTCTTATAGGAGACGATCGCCAACTCCTCACCGCTCTTCAGGCGGTGCTGTACCTCAACCGTCACCCCGACCCCCAGGTCCCGCTGGACCTCCTGGAGCCGGCTGGCCATACCCGTTTCGGGGCTCGTGGCCCCCGGGGTGCAGCCCACCAGCAGCACCGCCCCCAGCAGCGCTGTAATCATAAGACCCTTGCGCATTCTTCCCTTTCTCTCCCCTTTATAGCGGAAGGGCCGAGCCACCAGAGCCCGGCCCCCCGTATGCTTAATCGTCGTCGTCGTCGGTGGAGAGCACAGCCATGAAGGCCTCCTGCGGAATCTCGACGGATCCGACCGCCTTCATCCGCTTCTTGCCTTCCTTCTGCTTCTCCAGCAGCTTCTTCTTTCGGGTGATGTCGCCGCCATAGCACTTGGCCAGAACGTCCTTGCGCAGGGCGGCGATATTCTCACGGGCCAGGATCTTATTGCCGATGGCCGCCTGAATCGGCACCTCGAACATCTGCCGGGGAATCAGCTTGCGCAGCCGGGAGGCCAGGGAGCGGCCCAGCTTCTGCGCCTTGTCCCGGTGAACGATGCAGGAGAGCGCATCGACCGGCTCCCCGTTCAGGAGGATATCCATCTTCACCATGTCCGAGGCCTCGTAGCCCACCATCTCGTAGTCGAAGGAGGCGTATCCCCGGGTCCGGGTCTTCAGCTGGTCGAAGAAGTCGAACATGATCTCGGCCAGCGGCAGCCGGTAGTGCAGGTTGACCCGCTTCTCGTTCAGGTACTCCATGTTGACGAACGAGCCGCGCCGGTCCTGGCAAAGCTCCATCAGCGGGCCGACGTACTCCGACGGCGTGATAATCGAAGCCTTAACCATGGGCTCCTCAACAGTATCGATGAGGGTGGGGTCCGGCCAGGCCGCCGGGTTCTCAATGCGCAGCTGCTCGCCGCTGGTCAGGTTGACCCGGTAGATCACGTTCGGCGCCGTGGTGATCAGGTTCAGGTCGAACTCCCGCTCCAGCCGCTCCTGGATCACATCCATGTGAAGCAGGCCCAGGAAGCCGCAGCGATAGCCGAAGCCAAGGGCATCGGATGTCTCCGGCTCGAAGGAGATGGAGGCATCGTTGAGCTGAAGCTTCTCCAGGGCGTCGCGCAGCCGGGTGTAGTCGCTGGACTCCACCGGGTAGAGGCCGGTGAAGACCATGGGTGTCGCCTTCCGGTAGCCGGGCAGCGCCTCCTTGGCCGGGTTCTCCGCCAGGGTGATCGTGTCGCCGACCCGGACATACTTCACCTCTTTGATCGCGGCCGCCAGCGCGCCCACCTCGCCCGCGGCGATCTCATCGACCGGTGTGAGGCCGGGGCGGAAAACGTAAAGATCATCGACCACGAACTCCTTGTTGGTGGCCATGAAGCGGACCTTGTCGCCCTTCTTTACCTTGCCCTCAAAGACACGGAAATAGGAGACGACGCCCTTGTAGGAGTCGTAGAAGGAGTCGTAGATCATCGCCTTCAGCGGCGCCCGCTGGTCGCCCTTGGGCGGCGGAACGAAGGCGACCACCGCCTCCAGGATCTCCTTCATGCCGATGCCGGCCTTGGCGGATGCGTTAATGGCGATGGATGTGTCGAGGCCGATCACCTCTTCGATCTCCTTGCGCGCCTTCTCGGGGTCGGCAGAGGGCAGATCGATCTTGTTGATCACCGGAATGATCTCCAGGTCGTGCTCCAACGCCATGTAGACGTTGGCCAGGGTCTGGGCCTCAATGCCCTGCGAGGCGTCGACCACCAGCAGGGCGCCTTCGCAGCCCGCCAGGGCTCGGGAGACCTCATAGGTGAAGTCGACATGCCCCGGGGTGTCGATCAGGTTGAGCACGTAGTGCTCCCCGTCGTCGGCCACGTAGTCCATGCGGACCGACTGCGCCTTGATCGTAATGCCGCGCTCACGCTCCAGCGCCATGTTGTCGAGGACCTGGTCCTCCATCTCGCGCGCGGTAAGAACCCCGGTAAACTCGATCAACCGATCGGCCAGGGTCGATTTCCCATGATCGATATGAGCGATAATACAAAAGTTACGAATGTGCTTCTGATCGGCCATTCTGTTTCCTCATAGCCCCCCAAAATAGGCTTCAGACAATTATATCACTCGCGGAACTCGGGAACAACGTGGGAGGCGGACCCTCCGCCGTTTTAAGTTTTCAATATATACTGTAATGTCAGTTTACAGTCGGGAATCACCATGTTATAGTGTCCTTACCTGCGGGAACTGAACCATTCGCTATCCCATTCTAACATCGTAGAAAGGGTTATGCAGATGCCAAACATCGGGAGCAGAGTGGCACGGCTCCGGATTGCCAACGGCGAATCGCTGCGGGAGGCGGCCCAACGGACCGGGGTGAGCCACTCGACCATCGCCCGAATTGAGAAGGGCGAGGTAACCGCAAGTCTCGACGAGACCCTGCGCAAGGTGGCGGAGGGATATGGCGTCCCTCTGGAGTACCTGCTCACGGGTAAGCACCGGAACCGGAGAAACCCAACCACCCCGCCGCGCTGCGTCACTCCGGACGAGCGCGCCACCCTGCTCTTCACCCCCGGCCGGGAGCGAATCCGACGTGCCGTGGCCATGGTGACCCGCCAGAAGCCGGGGCGCCTCACAAGGGAGGCGTTGGCCGCCAGTCTCGGACTCGACATGCTGGGCCTGGACCAGGTCCTCCGCGGAGAGATCGAAACGCCCGATACGCTGCCCATTCAACTCTCCCACCTGACCGGTCTCTCGCCCCTCTGGTTCGAATGGGCCATACGGGAGGGCGAGATGCCGCCCGAGGCGCTGCGGGGCTGGGCTGCCTACTTTCGGCTGGCCAGGAAGGTCAGCAAGTCGGGGCTTGAGCCCCAACTGGTGGAGATGGCCATCGACCTGCTGCGGATTCAGGGGAACGGCTCCACGGAACCGACCACCCAGTTCTGACCCACACCCCATACAGACGAGAGACCACAGTCCGCCGGTGCGGGCTGTGGTCTTGTTTCTCATCTGCCCCTATTGGGGATAAGAGCCCTCCTTGATCATCTCTACCAGGGCTTCGGCCAGGAACCGAATCGCCCGCTCTGCCTCGTCGTAACGGTTCAGGGCGTTCCCGATCTCCAGGAGGATCGCCCCCGGCAGCAGGTCCTGGTTGTAGCGGTACTCCTTGGTCAGGGTGGGGAGCGTCAGGCCGGGGTGGCTCTTCTCCAGGCGGGCCATCAGGCTGTCGCAGAAGGTCAGGTTTTTCTCCCAGTTGGGCTGGTCGTCCCGCCGGCCGATCACGCAGCGGAGCCGTGCCACCCGCTTGCCGTCGATCACCGTAGTATCGTCGAGGCCCATGGTGCCGTCACGGTGCAGATCGAGCAGAATCCTGACCGAGGGCGCCGCCTTCAAGATCTCCCGCGCCGTCGACCGGGATGACTGGTAGGCGTAGTCGTAGCCCAGTTCCTGGTGCTTGTAGGGGGCGTGGACCGTGGTCACCCCCAGATCGCGGAGATGGTAGGCCAGTCGCTCGCCGATGTTGACCACCGTCTTCTTGCTGTGGTCATAGGAGGCGATGCGCATCAGGTCCCGATCGTGGGTGATCTTTAACTCGGGGAACTCGGAGATGTACGATTCCCAGTCGTGGGTGTGGTAGATGCCCACCAGCGGTAGCCCGCCACCCAGCGCGGGTGGCTGCGCCGGCTTCTGTGGCTCGCCCTTGCCGCCCTCCGGCTGTTTGGCCGGCCCGGGCGGCTTCGACGGAACCGACCCCTTCCCCGCCTCCCGGGGACCCGGTGCAGCCGGGCCGCCCTGGCCGGCTCCCGTGGGGCCTTGCTCGGGCTTTACGGGGAGCGGGCGGCCCGAGGGCTGCGGCGACTGGGCGATCTGTCCCTGGGGCCGCAGAAAGGGAAGCATCACCTGAAACAGGGTCTGCGGGCGCTCGCCCGCCCGGCCTGTCCACAGGATCATCAGGTTCCGGCGCTGCTTCTCCCCGGGGCTGCCGGGAAAGGGGAGCGACGGGAGCGCAGTTCGGAGCAGGAGCCGTGCCGTAGGCTGGCTTGGGCGGAAGAGCTGGAGCCAGAGCGGCGGCTCCTTCACCTCCCCCTCCCGGGCGGCATGATAGCCTCCGGCCATGGCCGGAACCGCCTCCTCCGGCTTGGGGCTGCGATTGACCAGCAGGCCGATGGTGGCGCTGACCACAACCACGTAGGCGATCAGGAGCGGATTCGCCATCCACATGCGTCGTTTGATTGAACTCACCTCGCCTGCATCACATGGGAGTGGAACCACACTCCCATATCTACGAGGCGGGGGACCACGTTATGACAAGCCCGGCCCCTGCGCGCAAAAACCCGGCCTGAGGTCCAGGCCGGGTTGCTCTGTATAGGCTTACTTCACATCAATGATCTCGTACTGAATGGGGCCCGCGGGAGCATCTACCTCGACGGTGACGCCCTTCTGCTGCCCCATGATCGCCCGACCGACCGGCGACTCGTTCGAGATCTTGTTCTTGGACGGGTCGGCCTCTACGGAGCCCACAATGGTGTACTCCAGCAAATCGCCGTACTCCAGATCCTTCAGGACAACGGTAGAGCCAAGCCGCACCTCGTCGGCGGCATGGGCAGATTCCTCATCGATCACCTGGGCGTTGCGGAGGGTGTTCTCCAGCATCATGATACGGCCCTCCACAAAGGCCTGCTCATTGCGCGCGTCATCGTACTCGGAGTTCTCGGAGAGGTCACCGTGGGACCGGGCCTCCTTCAACCGCTCCGCCACTTCCTTGCGCTTCACATTGCGGAGGTAGTCGAGCTCCTCCTGAAGCTTGGCCAGCCCTTCCGGGGACAACACAACCGGCTTGTTCTCATCCATCTCGTCATTTCTCCTTGTAACGCACTTGAATGGCCCTTGAGCGGGCGCCTGTGGTTGAAAAAAAGAAGAACCCCGCAGGGCCCCAACAACCTGCTGGTTTCGCAGATCATTTTACAGGCTTGGGCCTGCGGAATCAAGCGGGTCGTAGGAAAATTCACAGCTAAAACAAAGGGAGGAGCCGAGCAGTTCGGCCCGCCTAGTCGACCGGACGCCCGGTCAGCCTTCCCTTGAGCCGCAGTTCCAGCATCTCCACCGCCTCGGCATAGTACGTGATCGGCGCAAATCCCGGGAGGTGAAGTGTCGCCTGCCATCCGCCAAAGAAGGTACCCACGGTGAAGTGGTACCCCTTCCCCTGCACCGTGACCTCAAACGGATTATCCGACGGCTGCACTTCGCAGTTCATGCGCTTCGCCAGTTCCTGGGCGACCTCGTTGACGGTCATCTCGACAAGCCCCCTCTGTCGATTGGTCCAGCTTCTTCCCTTTAGCTTACCATACTCGTTGGACATGGGCGAGGGGGCCGCCTGGCTCCCCGCATACGGGTCATACGCGAAGCGCACCCTACGGGCGGATGCGGATAGGAGGTGGACCATGGCCGGCATGTTGCGAATGGAACAGAACGTCGGACAGACCGACCGGTACCTGCGGATCACCTTTGGCAGCCTGCTGCTGGCCTGCAGCGCAGCGCATGCGGCGCGGGAGGGCGGCATGGCCGGGCTTGGCACGGGCCTGCTTGGCGGAATGATGCTGGCGGAGGGGGTGCTTGGCAGCTGCCCCATCTACTCGCTTGCGGGCGTTGATACCCGTGAAGAGCAGACCAACGATGTGATCCGCCCGTACGAGGGGATTTAGGCACAGGACGCTCCATGGCAGAGGAGGGGGTTTGCACCCCCTCCTTCAGATTACTCTTCGTCGTTTTGCTCGTGCCGCTCCCGGGTGAAGGGCCTGGGCCAGCCCTCGTTGTTCAGTCGGTTCCGGGCACGGCCCCCCGGGGCCCGCATCATGCCCACGCCGACAATGGCTGCGATGATAAGAATGCCAATCAAGAGCCAGACCACGTACAAAGCCCTCCCATCGGACTCCAGACTGCTTCTAGTCTGCCCCGCCAGGCGGCGGGAGAGTCGGGCTACTTCGTTGGCTTCAGTCGAAAGGCGCCGAGCTGGTGCCACCACTCGTCGGGCTCAAAGCCCACCCGCCAGATGGCGATTCCCTTCAGGTTATACTGGTAGGCAAGGCGGAGCTTGGCGTCGGTGCTGCGATGATCGGGGAACCAGGCGATGCGCTCACCATCGTCGGTCTTGAAGGTGGCCTTATTCTCGCCGGCCACCGGGTCCCAGATTACCCTGGCGCCAAACTGGGCCATGCGCCGGCTCATGCTGGCGGCGCCAAAAGCCTTGTTGGTACTGGTGCCCTTGCCGGGCTCCGCCGTCCAGTCGTAGCCGTAGAACGGCACGCCCAGCACGATCTTCTGCGAGGGCATAACGCCCGTGGCGTAGCGGATCACCTTCTCGACCCAGCCCAGTGAAGCCACCGGGCCGGGCTCGCCGCCCCGCCAGTGCTCATCGTAGGCCATAATGTAAAAGTGGTCGACGATCTGACCGATGGCGGCATAGTCGGTGGCGCCGCCCCAGCCGGTGCGGGTGTCGCTGGTCTTCGCCGCCGCAGCGATGGAGAGCGTCATGTTGCGCTGCTGAAGCAGGCTCTTCAGCTTGCGCAGAAACTCGGTGTAGGCGTCGCGGTCGCCATCGGGGATGTTCTCAAAGTCGATCTGCACCCCTGCCACGCCCAACTTCTCGGCCTTCTCAAGAATGCCAAGGATGGCGCGATTCTGGACCTCCATGTTGGTCAGAATGGCGTGGGCGGTATCTTTGTCGAAGCTGCCGTTGGTCAGGTTGCCGAAGAGCAGAATCCGCTTCGGCTGCGCGGTGATCCCCTTGATCAGATCCTGATCCTTGCCGATCACGTTGCCCTCGCGGTCAAAACCGTAGCCAAAGACGATCACCTGATCCATATGCCCGGCGTTAAGCTTGACCGCCTCCAACGAGGAGCGGTCGTAGTCCACATAGTAACCGGTCACCCAGAAGCCCTCTCCGGGGGCCGAGGTGTCCAGGGGGCGGTTGGTATACGCCCGGAACCAGATCTCGTCCCAAAGGGGCACCGGGGCGGTCTTCTGGCCCACCACGTACCCGCCGAAGCCCATGGCGGCCAGCAGAAACACGATCAACAGGAAGCCGATGAAGCGGCGCGGCCGCCGGGGGGTGGCGGGCGCTCGGCGCGGCGTGGTCTGCAAGGTCGTCAAGCATCTCACCTCAGCATCGGCCATAGTAGTCGGTATATGATATACCCATGGCCTATTCGTCCTTAAGACGCTTGCGACCTCTATGTAGTTTTCACCATGAAAGAACCCCCCTGCCAGTGGAGGGGGGAGATTGCAATCGGAAGCCGAATTAGCGAAGTTCGGTGGGAACCACAGCGTCGGCCAGGCCGATCACGAAGGCAGCCAGGAGCGCCCCCCACCAGGTCACCGAGAGCCAGCCGGGGAAGAGCCAGCCGGTCAGATAGATCACCACAGCGGCGGCGACAAAGCCCGTGATGCCCCGTCCGCTAGGCGATGCCCCACGGCCCATGGCCGCCTGGGCTACCCAACCGATACCGGCGATCACCAGGGCGGCCATGAGGGCGCCCCAGAAGCCGGCGACCGCAAACCCAGGCGTGATCCAGCTGACGACCATGAGGACGAGTGCTGACACGATAAAGCGGACAACCACACCCAGCATGCTATTTCACCTCCATCTTCCGTAACGTTAGTCTCGTCGCGCGACAAAACGATTATTCGCGGCGCAAATTCCCTTGCATGGCAAGGAGTCGCGTGCTAGAATAGCCGTGTTGGAGGTGAGGAATTGGCTAATAAGAAGTCCGCAAAGAAGCGCGCCCTCATCGCGATCAAGCGCACCGCGCGCAATAAGATGGTCAAGTCCAGCCTCCGGACGGCTGTGCGTAAGTACCGTGAGGCGATTGGCTCTGAGACCGCCGCTACGGCGCTGAGCCAGGCCTTTGCCGCTCTGGACAAGGCTGCGACGAAGGGTGTTATCCATAAGAACACCGCTGCTCGCAAGAAGGCCCGCCTTGCCAAGAAGCTGGCGGCTGCCGCGAACGCTTAGTGTTCAAAAACTGAGCCTACACAAAAGCCCCAACTGTGTTGACCACAGTTGGGGCTTTCTGTGTTGGCGTCTGATCGCTTCGCTAGCGGAGAAGCTCCACCACCACCGTCTCGAGGGTCAGTTTGGGGTCGTAGCCCGACTTCATGGCCAGGTCGGCCTCCAGGAGCCGGCGCAGCGCCTGCGCCACCTCTTCCCGGCTGAGCCCCTGCACGTGGCCGGTCATCTTCTCGTAGGCGAAGGGGTGCATGCGGGCCTGGGAGGCGCCTTCACGCTTGGAAACGCCCCGCTCCACCAGCGCCTTCACCAGCAGAATCTGGCGGAAGCGGTTGGTCAGGGCGGCGAGCAACTGCAGCGGGTGGTCCACCTGGCGCAGGGTCTGCTCCAGCATGGCCAGGGCCTTGGTGCGCTGCTTCAGCATCACCGCCTCGGTCAGCCGGTAGACCTCGGTCTCCGCCAGGTTGGAGACGACGCTCTCCACATCGTCCGGGGTGATCTCACGGGCGTCGCCGGCATAGAGGCTCAGCTTCTCCAGCTCGCCGTCGAGCAGGCGAAGGTCGGGGCCGATCTTGTCCACCAGGCCCCGGGCCGCCAGAGAGAGCATCTTCTTCCCCTTGGACTGGGCGCGGGTCTGGACCCACATGACCGCATCTTCATCTCTTAAGGGCTGGCACTCCACCGCCCCGCCGGATGCGATCAGCGCCTTGGTGGTCTTGCGACGGCTGTCGATGCTGCCGGCCAGGAAGAGCAGGCAGGTGGAGGGAGCCGGCGCCTTCAGGTACTGGAGCAGCGCCTCGTCGGCGCCGCCTGCCGGCTTCTCGTCGTCGCCGTCGCCCTCGTCGTCTGCCTTCTTGCGCGAGGGGACGATGGCGGGGCAGTCCTTCACCACCACCAACCGCCGTTCGGCAAAGAAGGGCTGTGTCTGGGCGAGGGCCAGCGCCTGGCTCAGTTGGTCGGCCGACGGGTCGAGCACGTGGTAGTTGAAATCAGCCGTCTCCGGCTGGACAATGGCGGCGCGCAGGGCGCGAAAGAGCTCCTCTTTGAGAAAGTCCTCGCCGCCGTAGACCAGGTAGACCGGGCGGAACTTGCCGGCCCGGATCTCATCTTGCGCTTCGCGGTAGTGCAACGATTGTCACTCCTTCATGCCGGGGCCTCGACCGAATAGATTCTGGCTTGCGCTCCCCGCTCCCTGCAGGAGCGCCCATGCTCCGAACCGAATTCATGGTCCAGAAGCGTCCAAGGGGGGGTATTCGTGCGCCGCGGTCCAGCGATTTTCCTGCTCTTCTGCCTCCTCTTCGGGGCCGCCTACGGCGCCTGGCGAGCGGGGCAGGAGGGGATTGCCCGCCTCTCGACCTTCTCCCCGCCGCACTTTGCCGCTGATCGCCCGACCGCCGGCTCCACGCCGCTGGCCGGCCGTCTGGTCCTGATACTTGTGGAGGGCCTCCGGACAGAGGAGGCCTACCACCTGCCCTCGCTGGAATGGGTCCGCCGGCAGGGCGCAAGCTACCGTCTGACGGTGCCCGGCCCCAGCTTCGAGCCCAGCGCCACCGCCACCGTGCTGACCGGCGCCCCGCCCACCCTGCACGGGCTGATGGCCCTGCAGCCCGGCGACCTGCTCCAGGCCGACCACCTGCTCCAGTCCGCCGTGCGGGCTCGGGTCCAGACGGGCGGGGCAGGGGGTCCCGCCTTCGGCTCCCTGGTGGCCTCCAGCATGGGGACCTGGTACGAGGGGGGCGCAATGGACGGGGTTCAGGCTCTGCTGAAGCCGGGCGGCCCCCAACTGCTGCTGATCCAGGTGGAAGACCTGGCCCGCCGTGTGCGGGAGAGCTCCACCGCCGACACCCGGCAGCCGGATTACCGGGACGCCCTGGCCCGCCTCGATGCGCAGCTGGTGGCAATCTTCGACCAGATCGACTGGAAGTCCACCGCTGTGATCGTGACCGGCACCACCCCGCTGGACACCCGCGGGAAGCGCCGGGAGGGCGGCACGGTACCGCTCCTCATGGCGGGCAGCGGGATTCAGCCCGGGGCCCGGGGCGATGGGTCGCTGCTCGATGTGGCCCCCACCGCCGCCGCCCTCCTGGGCCTGCCCGCCCCACTGGAGGTGCAGGGCCGGCCGCTCATGGAGGCGCTGAAGGCAGAGGGGCGCCCCGCCGATGCGATCATGCAGAGCTACCTGACCGCTCGCCGGGCCTACACCGCCATCGTCTTGCAATCGCTTGGCTCGGATCTGGTTCCGGCGGAGCCGGCGGCGACGGTAGGCGAGGCAGATGAGTACCTGGCCGGTCTGGAACAGCAAGTCAAGCAGGCCCGTTTCGAGCGAGCCAAGGCGGGGATTCTGGAACGGCTGCCCTACCTGGGCGGCGGCGCGCTCCTCCTTCTGCTCTACCTGATCATCGTCTACCGCCAGCCGTTCGGCGGGGCGGTGCTGGCAGGCCACCTGACCCACGGGCTGGCCTTTCACGTCCTCTTCTTCCTCACCGGCGGACGCTATGGGCCTGATCTGGCCGGTCTCAACTCCCCGCTATCCACCCTGCTGCTCCGCTTTGGCCTGATTGTCGGGGCGGCCATGCTGCTGGCGACCGTAACCACCGGGCTGCTGCTCTCCCGCAGGGAGTTCAAGCGAGCCTCCTACCTGACCACCTCGGCCCTCCACATGGCGCTGAGCCTGGCGGCGGCGGTCGCCCTGCCCATGGGTATTGCCGTGCTGCTGGTGGGCTGGGAGTTCCCCGTGGAGCTGCCCGCCACCGGTCTGCAGATCTGGTTCCTGCTCACGGTCCTGCAGGTGATGCTGATCGGCGGTCTCAGCCCGGTCTGGGCCTGGACCACCGTGCGGGCGGTCCGGTTCGGTCAGCGGCTCTGGCCCCGCAGGGAGGTCGGCGACCCTGAGGTCAACGCCGACAAGGTGGTCCGCCTGAAGGCGCTCCGCCGTTCCAGCAAACAAGGTGTGAGAGGATGAATCTCGCGATGCGCCTCGTTGCGCGTATCTCGGAGGTGCGGGAGGCGGTCCGGGCTGCACGGGCTGCCGGCAAGCGCATCGGCTTTGTGCCCACCATGGGCTATCTGCATGAGGGCCACCTGACCCTGATGCGACGGGCCCGGCAGGAATGCGACTTCGTGGTGGTTTCGATCTTTGTCAACCCGACCCAGTTCGGGCCGAACGAGGACTTCGCCCGCTACCCCCGCGACCTGGAGCGAGATGCGGCGCTCTGCGCCTCGGTGCCGGTCGACCTTATCTTCCACCCAGGTGTCGAGGAGATGTACCCCGAGCCCTTCCGGAGCAGTGTCCGGGTGAGCGGCCTGACCGAGGGGCTCTGCGGCGCCTCCCGTCCCGGCCACTTCGAGGGCGTGGCGACGGTGGTCACCAAGCTGTTCAACATCGTTCAGCCCGATTTCGCCTTCTTTGGCCAGAAGGACGCCCAGCAGGTGGCGGTGATCCAGCGCATGGTGACCGACCTGAACCTGGACCTGACCGTTGTGCCGGTCCCCACGGTGCGTGAGGCCGACGGTCTGGCCATGTCCTCCCGGAACACCTACCTCTCCCCCGCGGAGCGGCAGGCCGCCCTGGTTCTCTCCCGCTCGCTGCAGATGGCCCTGAAGCGGGTGGAGGCCGGCGAGCGTGACATGCGGGCGCTGGCAGCCGACCTGCGCGCGATGATCGCCGCTGAGCCGCTGGCGAACATCGACTACGTGGAGATTGTGGACTACGGCACGCTGCAGCCGGTGGAGCGGTTGAGCGCCAAGGCGCTGGCCGCCCTGGCCGTCCGCTTCGGAAAGACACGGCTGATCGATAACGCCATACTGGAACCATAAGGAAGGAAGGGGGCCATGCGCGGCCCCCTTCCCTCATTTCATCCCGCTACTGCCCCTTGGCCTTGTCGATCTCTGCCTGCAGCTTCTGCAAGAAGGCCGCGACGTTGTTGAACTGCTTGATCTCGATGCGCTCACCGTTGATCATGTACGACGGGGTACCGGGCAGGCCCAGGCTTCTGGCCTCGGCGGTATCGCGCTCCACCGCCTCGCGATGCTTGCCTTCGTCGAGGCACTGGTTGAACGTGGCCGTGTCGAGTTCCAGCTCCCTGGCGAACCGCTTCAGGTCGCCCTTGCTCCACTTCTTCTGGTTGTTGAAGAGGACCGCCCGGTAGGCCCAGAAGTGGTCCTGGTCGGCGGCGCAGCGGGCCGCCTCGGCCGCCCACTGGGCGTGGGGCCGGTGAGGGTCAAGGACATAGTCCTTATAGGTGAACCGCATCTCGCCCGACTCAATGAGAGCCGCAAACTGCGGCTCCAGGAGCTTGAACGCCCCCGCACAGCCGGGTCAGAGATAATCGCCGTACTCAACCAGTTCCGCCTTCGCGGCGGGATCGCCCATGGTCATGCCTGTTGCCTGCAGGTCCGCATCGGCCTCCACCTCGGGCATCACCACCGGCGCTCCTGACTCCCGGACATAGGCCGACCAGACGCTCGCCCCGATCAGGAGCCCAAAGGCGAGCATGGCGGCGCCGGCCACCAGCCAGATCTGGCCCGTGGTCGACCTGCGTTTCGATGCCTTCACCCCATCACCCCCATCGTTGAACGTGAAACCGCTTGACAAAGGTAAGTGTTCGACGGGGTGAATGCAACTACTACCAGCGATCCCATCTGTTCCCTTTACAGCAGGATTTTATCTCCGGGGTAAATCGGCACGATTGCATGGAAGGAGCGGCCCCCGGATGGAGGGCCGCTCTGACTGGTTGCGCCGCGGGGCTGGCTAAGCCTGCCCGTTGCGCTTCGGTTCCGTGCCCAGCAGGGCTCCCAGGATCACCCGGGTCTTCTCCATGAAGCCGTGCTCATAGAGGCCCGAGAGCCCTGACAGGGCGAAGATGACAAAGCTGTGCTGCTCGCCGAGCGGGGTTCCTGCTGCGGTGTTCATCTCCAGCACCCCGCCCTGAACCAGGAGAAAGATGATGCCGCCGACGAAGGCGCCGCGCAGGGGCTTCGTGAACTGGTCGACCAGGTCGTTGAAGGTGAGCATGCCCTCGGAGTAGAGGCGGGAGACGTTGACCAGGGCAGAGGTGGCGCTGCCCAGGGCGCCCCACAGGGCGGCCACCGCCGACATGCCCATCAGAATCGCCACCCGGTCCTCCGGGGTCAGGCGTCCGCCGGCCCCTTCCTGATGCTGAAGCAGGAAGGTGTGCAGCGCCACCCCCAGCAGGAAGAGCATCAGGGTCAGGCCCGACAGGCCCACCACCGCCTTCACCGCCATCTTGGGCGGCATCAGCATCTCCTGAAACTCCGCCTGCAGAAGATGAAGCCGGGTGGTCCACTGCCGCATCGTCTCCGGGTCGGGGCTCTGCGGGGCGGCGGCCAGCTCGGCCAGCAGGCTGTGCAGGCTCTCTACCAGCGCCGCCTGGCGGCTCTTCGCCTCCGGGTTCGGGGCGCTCCACCCCCTCATCGAAGCCTGGAGCGCTTTGGCCCTCTCCATCAACACAGGGACTGTCTCGGTCACCGACGATCCCCCCCTGTCGCCGGTCGCCCCGGTTGTAGGGACGATGGCGACTGAATTGTGTACCAATGTTTTCCATTCGTCCCTCCCTTCGACATGGCCTCTGCGGGCCCTCTCTTTCTCCCCCGAGGGTATCGGCGGCATGAAAAAGGACGCCTCCCCGGCAGGCAGGTAGGCGCCCTTGCTATGCGTCTCTTGAGAGCCCGGTGGGAATCGCCGGACGGAGTCTCACCCACACATGGTAGCCGGTCAGGACCCCCAGAACCGACCCTGCCAGCACATCCGATGGATAATGGTGACCGACGTGAATCCGGCTCCAGGCGATGGCGGCGGCGAGGGCCAGCACGGCCGGAGCGACCCCTCGCTGCCGCCAGGTCAGGGCGATCAGGGTGGCGGCTGCAAACGAGGTGAGTCCATGGCCCGACACGAAGGAGTAGGAGTCGGGCACCGGCAGGAGCAGGTTGACATCGGGCAGCGTGAACGGGGGGCGGGGCCGTCCGACCGCCAGCTTGATCAGCGTGTCCAGCAGACCGGTTACGGCCAGCACCAGGACAACGCTGAAGGAGGCCCGCCGTTGGCGGCGCAGCAGAAAGATCAGGGCGATCAGCAGCCAGACCGCCCCCGCATACCCGGCCCAGGTCATCAGGCGCCCAGCGTCGTCGAGCAGCGGCCAGCGACCGGCCAGCCCATTGATCAGCCGAAAGAGGGCAATATCCAGTCTCTCCATGCGCGCGATGATACCACCCGCAGGCGGATCCGACAATCCTATTGACCACCGAACCCGTTCACGTGAACCGACTTGGGATCATGCCCCCGATGGCACTCCAGACAGTTCTCGCCCTTCTGCTGCTTGGTGCGGGAGTGCAGGGAGGTCGGGTTGTGGCACTGGGCGCACTGACCGGCCACCACCTCCCGGCTATCCTCCCGAATCCGAATGGGGTCGGGATGCGCCCCGGTCAGGTTTGCCCAGAGATGCCGGGCGCCGTCTTGGTATTTCTGCGCCAGAGAGCCGGTATGGCAGTCGCTGCAGGTCACCTCGGACCGCTCCCGATGATACGAGGTCTCGTAGCTCTGGCCCTGCTCATTCATAACGTGGCAGGATAGGCAGAAGCCCACGTCGTCGCTGGCGGTGGCCAGCAGCGGGTAGGTGAAGACTCCGGCGGTCAGGGCCAGAACGAGGGCTCCGATGATCCAGCGCACGCCTATCGCCTCCTGGGTGTTAAGTCTACCAGGAGGGATACCGGGTGAGGTATCCGCCGCGACAAGTATTTGTGGTCTACTCTGCTGCTCCGTCCCCGGTGGTAGCCCGCGACTGGCTGAGCACCACCGCCGCGCCGATCAGGAGCGCTCCCAGGAGCTGAACCGGCAAGATCTGATCGCCCTGGAAGAGGCGGCCCAGCACCAGGGCAAAGGGGAGTTCCACCACGCTGACGATCGCCGCCCGGTTGGCGCCGATCAGGGCGATCCCCTTGTAGAGGAAGAGAAAGGGGGCAACGCCGCCCACCAGGCTGGCCGCCAGAGTAACCAGGACCGCCTCGCCGGGCAGGGCAAGAATTTCAGGAACCACCCGGGGATAGAGGAGAAACGATCCGGTCATGATCGACAGCCGGGTGAGAATGGTGGCAGAGACGGGGCTGAGCCCGCCGCCGATGCGCTCGCCCAGCAGAATGTAGACACCCTGGCTGAGCGCCGAGAGCAGCGCCAGCCCGATCCCCAGCAGGCTCAGGGTACCGGCCAGGGCCCCGCCCACGTCGACCGTGAGCACCGTTCCCACCAGGGTCATGGCCAGGGCGGCCAGGTGGAGGGCGCCGGGGCGCTGGTGCAGGAAGAGCCAGGCGCCCAGCGCCACGAAGGCCGGGTAGGTGAAGAGCAAGATCGACCCCAGGGAGATCGAAAGGTGGACCAGGGCCACGTTGAAGGCGATCGCCGCCCCGGCGCCGGCCACCGCAAAGAGCAGGAGCGCCTGCCACCGGACCGGCGGGCGCGGCACGGCCGGGGAAGGCTCCCGCAGCTTGAGCAGGGCCAGTTGGGCCAGG
Organism: Bacillota bacterium; assembly: GCA_049325315.1. Taxonomy (GTDB): domain Bacteria; phylum Bacillota; class Sulfobacillia; order Symbiobacteriales; family Symbiobacteriaceae; genus JAWLHU01. Next base: position 36,431 of record JBMONB010000191.1, read on the forward strand.
GCGAAGAGCGACTGGAGCACCGAGAAGGTCCAGGGGGTCATCCCCAGACCGTAGGCCTGCTTCATGAAGACCGACATGGAGGCGAAGGAAGCGGCCGAGAGGATCATGTAGAGATAGCCAAGCTGCGTCTTGTTCATATCTGCTATTGTAGCGGGTTCTCACCGCTCGTCCAGGGTGAATCTCAGCGAGGCGCCGGGTGGGGGAGCCCCTTGCCGGACAGCGTTTCTCCAGGCATACTAAGACCGAGGAGCGTGAGCAGCGATGCAGATGGAGCGACTCTCCCTGGAAGCCGACCTGCTGCGGGTGCTGGGACACCCCGCCCGCCTTCAGATCGTCGAGATTCTGGCCCGCAGCGAGACCTGCGTCTGCGACCTGATCCCCCAGGTCGGGCTGGAGCAGTCCAACCTGTCGCAGCATCTGAAGCTGCTCCGCAAGCACGGGGTTGTAGACGCCCGCCGTGAGGGCACGCGGGTCATCTACCGCCTGGCCAACGGGACCATTCCCGCACTGATTGCTGCCGCCTCCAAGGCGGTGCAGGAGCACCTGGACCGGGTCTCAGCCATGGCGGCGAGCCGCCGATGAATAGCGACGTGGGGCTGGCCATGACGGCCAGCCCCGTTTACTGCATGATCGTACCGAACACCAGACCGGAGAGCGTCGCCAGCACCACCACCAGGAGAATGTAGACGAGGGTCTTCTGCGTCCCGAGCACGCTCCGGATGACCAGCATGTTGGGCAGGCTCAGGGCGGGGCCGGCCAGCAGCAGGGCCAGCGCGGGCCCCTGCCCCATGCCGGAGCCCAGCAGCGCCTGCAAGATTGGCACCTCGGTCAGCGTGGCGAAGTACATGAGGGCGCCCGCCACCGCCGCTAACAGGTTGGCGGTGAGCGAATTGCCCCCTACCGCCGTCTCCACCCAGGCAGTCGGAAGCAGCCCCGCGTCGACCCCCGGCCTCCCCATGAGGGCGCCGGCCACCAGGACGCCCGCAAGGAGCAACGGCAAGATCTGCTTGGCGTACTCCCAGCTGGCCTCCACCCAGGAGGAGCGCTCTGCCCGGGTAAACCAGCGGGCCAGCATGGCTGCCAGCACCAGCAGCAGGGCGCCGGTGAGGTACCACTTCAGCCCGTAGACGGCGCTCCAGAGCCCCGCCACCTCGGCGGGCTTTCCCCAGGCAGCGAAGAGAAGGATCAGCACCAGGGTGGTGAAGTAGGCCAGGGTCTGGAGCGGGCTGCGTTCCTCCGGCATGGCCGCTGCTGCGGCCACCTGCTCTGCCACCTGGGCCGTTCGCTCTCGCTCCTCCCGCCGGTAGAGGTAGGCCATGATCAGCCCTGCCACCACCGAGAAGAGCACCGCCCCGAGCGCCCGGGCCAGGCCCAGCTGCCAGCCCAGCACCCGGGCGGTGAGAATGATCGCCAAGATGTTGATCGCCGGCCCGGAGTAGAGAAAGGCGATGGCCGGCCCCAGCCCCGCCCCCCTCCGGTAGATGGAGGCAAAGAGCGGCAGCACGGTGCAGGAGCAGACAGCGAGAATCGTGCCCGAGACCGAGGCCACCCCGTAGGCCAGCCAGGGTCGCGCCTGCCCACTGAAGTACCGGATCACCGAGGCCTGTGAGACAAAGAGGGAGATGGCGCCGGCGATGAAAAAGGCGGGCACCAGGCAGAAGAGCACATGCTCGCGGGCGTACTCCTGGAGCATGTAGAAGGCTTCCAGGATCGCCCCCGAGACCCGCGGGTGGTCAAAGGGAATCGCGTAGGCCGCCAGAAAGGCGGCCACCAGCCAGAGCAGCTTGCGCAGTTCCTCCATGCGGTGCGCCTTCTTTCTGCGGGGTGGCTAGTTGGTCTTCGGGGTGATCCAACCGGCGATCTCGCTTACCGTCGCCACCCGCCCCTGCAGCTTCAGCTCCCCGTCGATGATGATCGCCGGCGTCCGGTTAACCCCCCGGTTGGCGATCTCGAACATGTCCTGCACCTTGTTCACCTCGGCCTGAACAGCCGTCTGACCCAGCGCCTCCTCGACGTTGAGAAGAAGCTGCCGGCAGTTGCGACACCCTGGGCCCACCACCTCGATCTTCATGGGGCGATTCCTCCTCGCTGCGGCCCCCTCCGGGCCGTTTCTTCACCTCCACTATATGAAGAATTCATCATATTATCAAGACGGTATAAAGGGGGGTTGGATGGAGACCGGACTGGTGCTTTTGGTTCATAGCAAGAGGCCGGCGGGGGCGACTCTCGCCTCCGCCGGTTGGCTGTCTCGCCACGCTACCAGGCCCGGAGAAGGCGGCGGCCCAGCAGCGCCAGTGGGCGGTACCCGTCGCGTTCCGGCGTTCCCCGGGAGCCACGGACCTTCAGGGCGAAGCCATCGGTCTCCACCGTCACCGTGCCGTGGAGGTCGGTCCGCCAGACCTCGGCCCCCACCGCCCGGAGCCGGTCCAGCACCTTGTCGTGCGGGTGGCCGAAGGGGTTGGCCCGCCCGGCGGAGATTACCGCGTACCGGGGTCCGACCGCCTGGAGAAAGGCCGGCGTGCTGGAGTGGGCAGAGCCGTGGTGGGCGACCTTCAGCACGTCGGCTTTCAGGGGGACCCCTGCTGCCGCCAACCGCTCCTCGGCCACCGCCTCCAGGTCGCAGGCGAAGAGGAGCGTCCGCTCCCGGTAGCGCAGCCGCAGGGCGATGCAGTTGGCGTTGTCGTCGGACCGGGTGCCGGTGAAGGGCTGCCGGGGCGGGCCGAGCACCTCCACCACAACGCCCCCGCCCAACTCCCACCGCTCCCCCTCCACCGGCAGGCGCACGGGAACACCCCGCTCACGGGCCACCGCCAGCGCCTCCGCCTGGCCCCGCTCGGGCGCTTCGGGGCTGGTCACCAGGAGCGCTCCCACCTCGACGCCCCGCAGCACGGCCGCCCCGCCCCCCACGTGATCGCTGTCGGGGTGGGTCAGCAGGAGGTAGTCGAGCCGGCGCAGCCCGCTCCGCGCCAGATGGGGCAGCAGCACCTCCTCGCCGGCATCGAACCCGGGCCGCCCGCCCTTCGGCGGGTAGGCCTGCCCGGCATCGATCAGGAGGGTCCGGCCACCCGGTACCTGCACCAGCGCCGCATCGCCCTGGCCCACATCGAAATAGGTCACCACCAGCCGGTCAGACGGGGCGGCCAGGGCGTGCCGCCAGGTCAGGGCGGTGGCCGCCAACGCCAGCAGGGCCACCGCTGCCGCCAAACGGTGGTCCCGCCTGGCCGCCCGCAGCAGCAGCAGGCGGCCGGCCACCGCCCGGCGGGCCGCCGGGGCCAGCCAGAGGGCGAGAGCCGCATACCAGGCCACCACCCAGAGCGCGGGAAGGCGGCCCACCTCCAGGTAGGCCAGGGGAATGGTAGCCATCGCCTTCACGGCGTAGATCAACGGGGTCAACCCCGCCACGGCGACCGGCTTGAGCAGCCAGGCGGCGGGCGCCCAGGCGAGGCCCGCCACCACGACGACCAGCCCCACTGGCACCAGCCACCCCACAAAGAGAAGGACCAGCAGGTTGGCCAGCGGGGCGATAAGGGAGAGGGCGCCGAACTGGTGGAGGCTGAGCGGCTCTACCATCACCTGGGCCGCAAAGGTGGCCGAGAGCCCCATGGCCAGCTGCGCCCCCACCCATGGCCCGACCAGCGGCTGGAGGCGGGGGGACAGCCACGCCTCGATGCGGCGGGCGAAGAGCAGAATGCCCAAGGTCGCCCCCGCCGAGAGCTGAAACCCCAGGTCGAAGAGGAGGCCCGGCGACCAGACGAGCAGCAGAGCGCAGGCCACCCCCAGGGTGTTGAGGGCGTCTCGCTCCCGCTCCAGCACGTCGCCCAGCAGGACCAGCACCGCCATCAGCCCCGCCCGCATGACCGAGGGGCTGGCCCCCGTTAGGAAGACAAAGAAGATCACCACCGGGACCGCCGTGGCTGAGGCGCCCCGCACCCCCATGCCCGCCCGCCGCAGGAGCGCCAGCAGCGGGATGATCAGCATGGCCACGTTCCCACCCGAGACGGCCAGCAGGTGAAAGACCCCGGTCTGCCGGAAGGACTCCTTGATATCGTCGGGCAGCTCCGAGCGGCTGCCGAAGAGGAGCCCGGCCAGCAGCGCCGCCTCGCGGGCCGGAAGCGCCCGATGCAGGACCCCCTCCAGCCTCAGGCGGGTGGCCACGGCGGCCCGGCGCAGCGGGTCGAGGTCGCCCGGGCCTTGCAGGCGCACCTCCCCGGTCTCCAGCACCAGGTAGACCCCCTGGCGCGCCAGGTAGGCGGCCTGGTCGTATCCGCCGGGGGTCCGTGGCCCGACGGGCCGGTCGAGCCGACCTTTCGCCTCCACCCGCTCGCCGTAGCCCGGCGCCCTGCCGCCCCGCTGGGTCAGGTAGACCCGCCCGCTCCCGGTCTCCACCACATAGCTCACCCGGTTCGGGGGCCGCACCTCCGGCTCGCTAACCACCGTGCCGGTCAGGGTGATCCGCTCCCCCTGCCAGGCGGCCAGGCTGCCCCGTCCGGCGGTCTGGACCCAGGCGTACCGCAGGGCGCCGAAGAGCGCCAGCGTAAGCAGGAGAAGCCAGAGCCCCCGGCTGCGCCCCGCCAACCAGGCCAGCAGCACCAGTGCCAGCATGATGAGCGCGGGATGAGGCCGCAGCCAACCGGCTGCGGCGATGCCAGAGGCCAGGGCCACCGCCATGATCAAACCCATTCTCACCCGAAGCGCTCCCACCACCCGCGTGCGAGCAAGGCGGGTTCACCCGGTAATACGAGTCCGGGGGCGAAAAGGTTCGACCTCCTGAACCAAATAGCGCTTTTGGCGGAAGGGGATTGCCCTGCCGCCTGCGTAATTGCCGCAGTGGAGGTGAACGGCTTGCAGGCAGAAATCCTGTTGGTGGAGGATGACCCGGCGGTGGCGATGGGCGTCATCCACACCCTCGCCCGGGAGGGATGGCGCACCCACCACGTCGCCACGGTGGCGGATGCCCGACGCGCCCTGGCCCGGACCCGGATCGACCTGGCGATCCTCGACATCGGCCTGCCCGATGGCAGCGGCCTGGAGCTCTGCCGGGAGATCCGGCAGGAGACCGCCATGCCGGTCCTCTTCCTCAGCGCCCGGGACGACGAGCTTGACAAGGTGCTGGGCCTCGAGCTGGGCGGCGATGACTACCTGACAAAACCCTTCAGCGTGCGGGAGCTGGCCTCCCGGGTCCGGGCGCTCCTCCGCCGGGCCTATGGCGGCAACGGCCCGGCTGCGCAGCAGCGGGTGCTGAAGCGGCACGACCTGACCCTCGACCTGGAGCGCCGGCGGGCCTGGCGGGGCGCCAACGAGATCGCCCTCACCCCCATCGAGTTCAGCCTGCTCTGGACCATGGCGCAGCGGCCCGGCATGGTCTTCACCCGGGAGATGCTGCTCGACCAGGTCTGGCCCGCCCAACAGTGGGCCGGCGACGAGCAGGTGGTCAACGTACATATCCGCCGGCTGCGGGAGAAGCTTGAACCTGATCCCGCTGAGCCGCGCTACATCGTGACCGTGCGGGGCGCAGGCTACCGCTTTGCCGAGGAGGGAGAGGCGTGATCACCACCGTGCGGGGGCGGCTCGCCCTGATCAACAGCCTGATCCTCCTCCTGGCGCTCGCCCTCTCCTCCGCCCTCTTCTACCTTCAGCTGGAGGCCCGGTTCGCCACCCGGGACCAGGAGCGAGTCGACCAGCGGATGAAGTCGGTGATCGCGATTATCAACCAGAACCCGGACATCGACCGGGAGCGGCTGCTGAACATGCTGGGCGAGTTGAGCGGGATGCGGCTGGAAGCGCTGCCCCCCGACAGCCGCATGCCCGTGCCGGTCCCAACGGCTGCGATGCCGGGCCCCGTCCTCATGCAAGATGGCCGGGTCGTCGCCTACCTGAAGGCCGACAACCTGGTCTCCGAGCGGGACCTGGCCCACCAGGCCTTCTGGGCCAGCCTGCTCTGGGTAACGCTCCCCAGCTTCCTGCTGGCCGCCGCCGCCGGGCTCCTGCTGAGCCGGGCGGTGACCCGCCCCCTGGCGGGCCTGGCCGCCGCCACCGCCGCCATGGGCAGCGGCAACCTGGGGGCGCGGGCCCCGGAGGAGGGCCCGAGAGAGCTGCGGGAGCTGGCCGGCCAGGTCAACCGCATGGCCGAGCGGCTGGCGGACGCCTTCGCCGCCCGGGAGCGGGAGCGCGACCGGCTGAAGCAGCTGATCGCCGACCTCTCCCACGAGTTGAAGACCCCGCTCACCGCCCTGCGTTCCTTCACGGAGCTGATGGCCGCCGACCTCGATGAGAGCCCCACAGCCCACCCCGACCACCGCCGGTTCGTCGCCGAGAGCCAGCGGCAGTTGGAGCGGCTCCAGTGGCTGATTCAGACCCTGCTCGATCTCTCCCGCCTCGATGCCGGGTTCATTCGGATCGCCCCCCGCCTCGAGCCGCTGGCTACCACCGCGGGCCGGGTGATCACCGCCTTCGAGCCCCGGGCCCGGGAGCGGTCGGTGGCTCTCGCCGTGGAGATCGACCCCGGCCTGCTCGCCTGGCACGACGGGCGCTGGGTGGAGCAGGCGCTGGCCAACCTGGTGGACAACAGCCTGCGGTTCACGCCTCCGGGCACCACCGTTACGGTGAGCGCCCGGCGCCAGGGGGACGAGGTCGCCCTGACCGTGAGCGACACCGGCCCCGGTATCCCCCCGGAGGAGCAGCCCCACCTCTTCGAGCGCTTCTACCGCGGAACCCGGCAGCCCGCCGGCTCCCGGGGCAGCGGCCTGGGCCTGGCGATCGTGCAGGCGGTGGCTGCGGCGCACGGCGGCCGGGTCTCGGTGCAGAGCGAGCCGGGGGCGGGCG
>JBMONB010000192.1:0-3393 GCA_049325315.1 Bacillota bacterium
ATGCGCTGTCAGTCTCTCACCACTTGCCGCCCCCGCCGGAGGTCTTGTTGCCTCCCCCTCCCCAGCTGCCACCCCCGCCGGAGGTCCTGCTCCCTCCACTGCCCCAGCTTCCTCCGCCGCCCGAGGACTGCTCCTCCTGGCGGCGACGCTCCTCTTCCCTGCGACGCTCCTCTTCCCGGCGGATGCGCTCCTGCTCGGCCTGGTAGGCCCGGTAGGCTGCCTCCATCGCCTGCATGGCCCGCAGCGCTGCGTCGGCCTGAGCCATGGCGTCGGCATAGTACCCCGTCTCCAAGGCGTGCTGCGCATCGCTCAGTGCGCTGTGCATGCGGGAGGCCTGGGAGCGGTCGTAGGACTCGTAGCGGGCGGCCCGACCCGACTGGGCGATGGCCTGGTCAAGGCGGCTGCGGGCTTCGTTGGCCTGGTAGGCCAACATGTCGATCTCCTGGCGGAAGGTGCGGGCCACGTGGGCAGCCTCCCCCGCCTCCTGCTCCCACTGGCGGGCGGAGAGGGGACGGCGAGATCCCGCCCGCTCCGCCTCCTTCAGCTGCTTCTCTACCCTGGACGCCTCCGCCTCTCTGTCCGAAAGCAGGAGGAGTCCCTCCCCCTCGATCCGGCGGAGGCTCTCCTGCCAGTCAGCCTGAGCCTGGCTCAGGTGGCCTGCTGCGGCCCGGGCGGCGTTTTCGAGCAGGGCCGGGCGCTCCACCAGGGCCTGCAGCCGCTGCCGGGCCCGCTCCCGCTCCAGCAGCAGGTCGCTGAGGAGCGAGGCGGCCGTCAGGTAGCGCTGCTCGGTGGGGCGGGCCAGGTGTTCCACATCGGCCAGCCCCTTGCGAATCCGCTCCCGCAGCGCGGTAAGCTCGGCCGGCAGCTTGTCCAGATCGTGCCAGTCGTCTGGCGCAAAGCGGGCGGACAGATCGGTGGTGATGCGCTCCGCCGCGGCAATGTCGGGGATAAGGCTCTCCAACTGGGCGTTGAGCTGAACGGTCTTGGCCGGAATCTCCGCCACAGCCTGCCGGTAGGCCTGCACGATGGCCGTAGCGGTCTGCACCGCCTCCACAGCGGCCTGGTGCGCGTGCCGGGCCCCGGACACATCGCCCTCCGGTAGGAGCCGGGCCATCTCCCGGTCATGCTGCCCGGCCCGGACCAGATGCTCCTCAGGGTCACGCTCCACGTACCGGAGGCCCAGCGTCTGCCGGCCGGTCTCCACCTCGCCTTTGCCCTGATTTCGCAGGGTCTGGAGCGCCTGGTAGGCTCGATCGAGTTCGAGCAGGGCGACGGTCTCGGCATGGGCGGTCTCCAGCATCGCCAGGCCCTGCTGCAGGGACGCCAGCGCCTGTACGGGATCCTCCGCCCGCACCTGTTCGCCGGCCTCCACCTGCCTGACCCCGGCCGCCAGCTGCTTCTCCAGCAGGGGCAGCGGCCAGCCAGTCTGCTGGCGGGCAGCCTCCAGGGCGTCACGGGCCTTGGTCCGGTCCGCCTGGCTATGAGCCAGCACGACGTCCCACTGGTGAATTGCCTCGCCAATGGGGGCGTAGGCTGCGCAGGCTGTCTCGCAGGCGGCTGCAGCGGCCGCGAAGGCTTCCTGCACCTGGTCCAACACCCGGTGAGCCGCCCCGAAGCGCATGAAGCGGGCCAGCCGCTCCGCTTCCTGAAGCCGCTTATCTCCTTCTTGGTAGGCATAGAGCGATTGCTCGGAGTCGGTCATTGCAGCGGCTGCCAGTCTGCTGGTTTCCGGGCCGCTAAAGTTACGGGCCAGGGGCAGCTTCCGCTCGGTCAGGTCGAGCAGCGGGTCCAGAAAGGCGTTTCGTACATCGAGTAACTCGCGGACCCTGCGGCGGTAGCGGACGAAGTGCACGGTTTGGCGGGCGCCGACACCCACCCCCAGCAGGCCCGTGAGCCAGTACCAGAAGGAGGCGGGAATGCTGATATCGGGACGGCTTGACGGGGCAGGCTCCGCAGGGCTCTTGGGCCTGGGCTGCGTAACCGTAGCCTGTGCCTCGATCTTCGCAACGGCCGCCAGAATGCCCCCCGCCATGTCACCGCCCCCCGCCGGGCCGCGGAACGCGTTGAGGAAGTTGCTGCTGAAGTCGCCGAAATCCCGGCCCGTCGCCTGCCGAAATGCCTGGTTAACCGGGCCGTCATCCCATACCCGGAAGTCGACCAGCCGCTCCTTCATGGCAATGGTGATCAACACCCCGTTGCGATCCACGCCCAGGGTGGACATCAGCTCCGTGGCCATGCGCTGGAATCGGGCCTCCTGGTCAGGCGGGCTCTCCTCGCCGAAGGCGCTTGGTAGAATCACCACCTGGTAGCGGAACTGCTTTCCGGCCAGGCGGGCATCAAGGTCAGCCAGCTGCTCCGCCGTGAAGAGGCCGGCGCGGTCGTCCACCAGACCCGCTGGGCTTCGTTCTGCCAGGGCCCCCCCGGTGATGGTCAGCATGAACAGGAGCGACAGGATCAGCGCTCGAATGGACAGGATTCGACTGCGATTGGCGCCCACGGGTGTGCCTCCTCATTCCACGCATCTGATGCGGTTGTCCATTCGCTCTGGTTTGGATTCGATCCTTCTGGCCACGGGCGTCATTCAAGCGCCCGGGGACGGCCGGCCACTAACCACCAGGCCAGCCCCCCCAGGATCAGGCCCGTTGAGGCCAGCACAGCGCTTCCTGCCGGTTGCCCCTGGTCTCCCAGGCCTTCACGCTGGTGCGGGTAGTCTGCCCATCGGAACCGCTGGGTGACTAGGTCAGTCTCGCTGCTGCACAGGGCGAGGTACTGGGCCTTGTCGGGCCGAACGGAGCAGGCAAGTCAACGCTGGCGGCTGCCATAGCCGGCATAATTGAGCCAGATTCCGGCCATATGGCGTCGGTCTGACCCCCATACCGCTTGCTCAGTTCGACGACCTCAATCATCCAGTCCACCTCGGTACAGACTAGTGAATTCAATGGTTAGACACCATAAATATTAGGGAACATGCGTACGAATGCCTTCTGTTTTAACGAGGAAAGTGCAGAAACCATTTGTACTTTTTGACAACAGTAAGGGCGAAAAAGGGGGAAAACACAGTCACCCGCAGGAAAGCCGTGCATTTACGCGGAATTTCAGTGCGATTGCAGGCTCTCGAGGGGGTGCTGTTCGTGACACTGGCAGACCGGGCGGCGGAGTTGTTTCTGGTCGGCTTTCCCGGGACCGAACCGGACCCGGTCATTGCCTCGCTAATCAGCGAAGGCGGGCTGGCGGGGGTGATCCTGTTCGGGCGGAACATGACCGGTCCCGAACAGGTCCGCACCCTGACCGGACGGCTCCAGTCGCTCTCCCCCGACCTCCCGCTCCTGATTGCCACCGACCAGGAAGGCGGTGTTGTGACAAGGGTCAGCACCCCCTGGCCCGGGGCGATGA
>JBMONB010000193.1:0-3382 GCA_049325315.1 Bacillota bacterium
TCCTCGGGCGGCGGAGGAAGCTGGGGCAGTGGAGGGAGCAGGACCTCCGGCGGGGGTGGCAGCTGGGGAGGGGGAGGCAACAAGACCTCCGGCGGGGGCGGCAAGTGGTGAGAGACTGACAGCGCATATGAAGATGGCACGGCCTGCCCGGGTCGTGCCATCTCTATTAGCCGTGGTCAATCGGTTATACGCCCTACAAGTGGGCGTTCGCATATAGCCAAAGGCCTACTTATGGCAAAGTCGCCAAAAGAGGGTTGACCCGTGGTACAGGAGATGGTATTCTCCAAATGCGAGTGATACTCATTCTCAATAACACGGGGGTTCATTCACATGAGAAACCGTAAGGTGTTTGCCGGGGTTCTGACCGCACTGCTCTCCCTCTCCGTACTGGCCGGGTGTGGTGGCGCCAAAGAGACGCAGCCGGTGAAAGAGACCACTGCCGCGGCGCCCGCGGCGCCTGCCAAGGAGCAGGTTGTGAATCTCTACTCGGCCCGCAACTATGCCGTGGACGAGGTCCTTCACGCCGAGTTTACCAAGAAGACGGGAATCAAGGTGAACGTGGTCCAGGGCAAGGCGGAAGAGTTGATCGAGCGCCTGAAGCGGGAGGGTGAGAGCACCCCGGCCGATCTCTTTCTCACGGTTGACGGCGGCATTTTGAACAACGCCAAGGAATCCGGCGTGCTGCAGCCCATGACCTCCCCCACCCTGGAGGCGAATGTGCCCAAGGCCCTCCGCGACAAGGAGAATTACTGGATCGGCCTCTCGACCCGTGCCCGGGTGATCGCCTACTCGAAGGAGCGGGTGAAGCCCGACCAGCTATCCACCTACGAGGACCTGGCCAGCGACAAGTGGCAGGGCAAGGTTGTGATCCGCTCTTCGACCAACCTGTATAACCAGTCGCTCGTAGCCGCCCTGCTTGAGGTGAACGGCGAGGAGAAGATGCTGGCCTGGGCCCAGGGCATGGTGAAGAACATGGCCCGCAAGCCTGAGGGGGGCGACAAGGACCAGATCAAGGCGATCGCGGCAGGCGTCGGCGACGTGTCGATCATCAACACTTATTACTGGGGCCAGATGATGGCCTCCAAGGACGCCGAAGAGGTGAAGGCGGCTGAGAAGGTCGGCCTCTTCTTCCCCAACCAGCAGACTACCGGTACCCATGTCAATATCAGCGGTGCCGGCCTGACCAAGCACGCCAAGAACAAGGAGAACGCCATCAAGTTCGTCGAGTTCCTCACCAGCGAGGAGGCGCAGGCGCTCTTCTCGAAGACGAACTTCGAGTTCCCGGTCAACCCCAAGGCTCCGAAGCCTGAGCTGCTCAAGTCCTTGGGCGACTTCAAGGTGCAGCAGATCGACTGGGCGAAGCTCGGCGCCAACAACAAGAAGGCTCTCGACGTCATGACGAAGGCCTCCTGGAAGTAAATCATGGATCGTGCAACGGCCCTCCGGGCGTTGAGGAAGCACACAAACAGCTGGCTGGTTCTCAGCCTGCTGGGGGCAGCAGTCGTTCTGCTGCCCCTCTTCCCTATCATTCTTTCGCTGCTGAAGCCCCCGAACGAGAACTGGCAGCAGATCCGGGAGTACCTGCTGGCCGATTATCTGCTCAACACGCTGGTGCTTGTAGGACTAACCGGCCTCTTCACCACAGCGCTGGGCGTCAGCCTGGCCTGGCTGGTCGCAGCCTACGACTTCCCCCTGCGGTCCTTTTTCCGCTGGGCACTCCTGCTCCCTCTGGCCATGCCGCCCTATATTGCTGCCTATACGTACAGCACGATGTTCAGCTACACCGGGATCGTACAGAAGACCCTCCGGATGACATTCGATATTACACCGAACCCCAAGTGGTTTGGGATCATGTCCATGCGCGGGGCGGTCTTTATTCTCACCCTGTTCCTCTTTCCCTATGTATATATGATTGCACGGTCGTTCTTTGAGCGGCAGAGTGGGTCGTACATTGAGAACGCCCTTCTCCTGGGTCGAGGGCCAGTGGCCACCTTCTTCCGTGTGGCCCTGCCGCTCGCCCGCCCGGCCATTGTAGGCGGCCTCACCCTGGTGATCTTCGAAGTGCTCAGCGACTATGGCGTCACCAGCTATTACGGCATTCACACCATCTCCACGGCCATCTTTCAGACCTGGTTTGGCCGCTACGATGTAGATTCAGCCATCAGGCTTGCCGCATACCTCATGGTCGGCGTTATCGGCCTCTTTCTGGTGGAGCGGCTGGCCCGGCGCAACCGCCAGTTCAGCGCCTCCTCCAGCCGCGGCCGCCCCCTGGTACCCAGGCGGTTGCATGGGGCTGGTTCCTGGTCGGCCGTACTCTTCTGCGGCGGTGTTTTCGCCTGGTCCTTCCTCATCCCGTTCGTGCAGCTGATCGTCTGGGCCAGTTGGACCTACGCCCACGTGCTGACCCCTGCCTTTGGCGAGTTGACCTTCCGGTCGGTCTACCTGGCGCTCCTGGCCACCGGCATCATTCTGGTGCTGGCAACAATCGTCGCCAACGTTCACCGGACCAACCCGACAACCTTTACCTACACCCTCTCCAGATGGGTGACAGCCGGGTATTCCATCCCCGGCGCGATTGTGGCCGTAGGTATACTGGCCTTCTTCATCGGCCTGGATCGCTGGCTCGCTCCGCTCTACGCCGCCATGGGCATGGGCAAGGCCCCGCTGGTGCTCAGCATGTCCCTGGTCATGCTGCTGGTCGCCTACGTGGTCCGTTTCATGGCCACCGGATACAACGCCGTGGAAGCGGGGTTTGAGAAGGTCGGTAGGACCTATATGGAGGTCTCCCGCACCCTGGGCTTCGGGATGACGAAGACCTTCTTCCGGGTCGATCTTCCCCTGATCAAGGGAGCGCTCCTGAGTGGGGCGATCCTGACCTTCGTGGAGATCGTCAAGGAGCTGCCCCTGGCCCTGCTGCTCCGGCCATTCAACTTTGAGACGCTGGCCACCAAAGCATTCCGGTACGCGCATGATGAGATGATCCACGAGGCCTCGGTCCCGTCGCTGCTGATTATTGGCGTGAGCATGGCAGCTGTCTATGTCCTCAACCGCCTGGGGAGGGAGTCCGCGCAATGAGCGTCGTAGATGTACGGAATCTTTCCTTCGCCTACCCTGGCACGAAGGCCCCCGTGATCCGCTCTCTCTCCCTCTCTGTGGAGGATCGAGCGATTGTCGGAATCCTGGGGCCAAGCGGCAGCGGCAAGAGCACCCTGCTCCGCCTCATCGCTGGTCTGGAGACGCCCACGGAGGGGTCCATCGCCGTCTCCGGGCGTACCGTTGTCGACAGTCGCACCTTTGTTCAGCCAGAACGGCGGGGGGTGGGCATGGTCTTTCAGGACTACGGCCTGTTCCCGCACCTGACCGTCGCCGAGAACGTGGAATT
>JBMONB010000194.1:0-42687 GCA_049325315.1 Bacillota bacterium
TCATCCGGCGGGTGGCAGGCCCCCGCCTCCTGTCGCGTCCCCGGGTCATGGTCTGTGTACCGGCCGGCGTCACCACGGTGGAGAAGCGAGCCGTGATCGAGGCGGCACTCCAGGCGGGTGCCCGCTCGGCCACGTTGATTGAGGAGCCCCTCGCTGCAGCGCTTGGCGCCGGGCTTGATATCACCCAGCCCACCGGCCATATGGTGGTCGACATCGGCGGTGGCACGACAGACATCGCTGTTCTCTCCCTGGGCGGCGTGGTCCGCAGCGAGTCGCTGCGCATTGGCGGCGATAAGTTCGATGAGGCGCTTGTCCGCTACGTGAAGATGAAGTACAACCTGCTCATCGGTGAGCGGACGGGCGAAGAGATCAAGATCACCGTCGCCAGCGCTGGTTGCGACAGCCGCAACGAGCAGATGGAGGTGCGTGGCCGTGACCTCATGTCGGGCCTGCCCAAGAACATTACCATGACCTCGGAGGAGGCCCGGGAGGCGCTGGCCGAGCACGTTACCGCTATCTGTGACACGATTAAGAGCGTACTGGAAGCAACTCCGCCCGAGCTAGCTGCCGACATTATTGAGCGCGGCATGGTGATGACCGGTGGTGGCGCGATGCTCAACGGCCTCGACAAGGTGATCACCGCCCGCACCGGGGTGCCGGCCTACCTGGCCGAAGACCCAATCTCCTGCGTGGCCCTGGGCACCGGCAAGGCGCTGGAGAACTTCGAGCTGCGGGACGACCATATCGTGGTCCTCCGGCGCATCATGTAGGGATGGAAGAGCGGTTCTGGGACCTGGCAGGCGAACTGGTCGTCTCCAGTGAGGTCCTCGCCCGGACCACCGCCATGGACGGCGGCGGAATCGACGTCTGGGTCGGCAGCCTGGCGGAGCGGCGGATCACGGGCATGCTGATACTACGGCCATAAACGAAGGCTCCCCTCGCCAGCAGGGCGAAGGGGGCCTTCTTCGGTGTGGATGAGGAGGAGGAGTCCTACTGCCAGGGGAGGCCCATGACACCGGCGTCCAACAGGTGGATGCGCAGCAGCATGCCGCCGAAGAGGACGAGCACGCCGGCTGCCACCGAAAGCCGGACCGACGGGCGCCGTATGGAGAACCACTCCAGCCCCAGTGGGATGAGAAGACCGGCCACCGGGACACCGATCAGGAAGCCTGCCGAGGTGAGCAGGATCCGCACCGACTCTTTTGCAGCGGCATGACCCGTGGCGCCTAGCCCGAACAGAACAGCCAGGGCCACAATCTCCACGAGGATCAACGCCAGGTCCCAGCGCTCCAGCTTGTGCAGCAGGTGCTCAGTAAAGTGGGATTTCTTGATCGCCACCAGGAAGAGCATGAGCGCAGCGGCACCGGTCGAGAGACCCGATACCACAAAGATCACCGGGAGGATCGGGGTATTCCAGAAGGGCACACCCCGGGAAGAGGCGAGCAGGAAGCCGGTATAGATCGCCACCAGGACGCCATCGACGCCGAGCACCATGCCGGCCAGTCGCTGCCACCCGACCGTCACCTTGCCGCCCCGCAGGTAGGGGTAGAGGTAGAGGGGCACCAGACCCATATACAGGGTGATGAAGATTACGCCCCAGGCGATCCAGGAGCGGAGGTTCCGCACCGCCAGATAGGACTTGAACGGCTGCTCCAGGTCGTGCATGAGGAAGAACGAGCCCACCGCCAGGGCGATCCAGCCCACAATACCGGCGAAGAGCACGGGCCGCCTGTCTGCCTGCTCATCGTTCTTCTGCAGGAAGAGGTCGCCCAGGGCGCCCAGCGCCACAATTCCGCCGCCGAGACCGCCAAGGAAGAGGTAGAGAGCGATCAGCAAAGGCCAGGCGTCCTGCTGAACGAGGGTATACATTACTCATTACCCCCCTTCCGGATATAGCGGACACGCGGATTGGTACCGTACTCGGCCCCAATCTGGACCGCCATCGTCGCCGCCTTGGAGACCTCGCTGTCGGGGTCGGCCAGGTCACCGAAGATTCGGGCCTGCCCCATGCAGGTGGCCACGCAGGCCGGAACGAGCCCCTCCTGTCGGCGATCTGCGCAGAGGTCGCACTTGTCGATGTGCGGCAACTGGTGCTTCGCCAAGGAGCCCAGCAGTTGCCCAACGTGGTGGATATCCTCCCGGTTGTAAGTGTACCGGGCGCCATACGGGCAGGCCTGAATGCAGGCCTTGCAGCCAATGCAGGCGTCTGCATCGACGTGGATGATCCCGTCGGCGGTGCGGTAGGTGGCGCCGGTGGGGCATACCTTCTCGCAGGGGGCATCCTCGCACTGTTGGCAGAGCCGTGGGAGGAAGGTCCGCTCCTCGCCGTCGATGACATCTTCCACAGTGGTGCGGAACTTGCCGCTCCAGTAGGGGGTCTGGTTGGCGTTGGAGCAGGCGATCATGCAGGCCTTGCAGACAGTGCAGGAGTTCAGGTCGATGACCATGCCGGGCTTTTTCATCGACTTCACGTCGACGGCGGTTGCCTTGGTCTGCTCCGCCATGCTAGCCACCCACCTTTCGAACCGTTACAACGGCATCGCCCTGACCGAGAGCGGCGGCAATGGGCGTCACCATGATCGGGTAGAACTCGCTGTCGTTGCAGCCCTTGCCGTAGGCCAGCCGTTGCTCGGGCGACTTGGTGCCGAAGCCGTGGCACATCCAGACGCTGTCTTCACGAATCGCATCCGTTACCTTGGCTCTAATTCGGCCCGTGCCGAACTCGTTGCTGACCTCCACCAGGTCGCCGTCTTTGATGCCGCGAGCGGCAGCGGTCTTGGTGTGGATCCAGAGATCGTTCTCAGGCATCAGGGCGAAGAGCTGCGGGTTGTTCTGCGTGTAGCCATTGGTGTGCACCGGAGAATGGCCGTGGAGGAAACGGAGTTTGTTGCCCTCCGGTTGGGTCTTGGGCGGCACCCATTCCACCACCAGGGAGCCCCCGGCCTCCTGCCACTGCGGCTGGATCAACTGGATCTTCCCGGACGGCGTGCCGAACTTGCCATAGTTCGGCGGCGTGGCGCCCACCTTGATCACGCCCTGCTCCTTCAGCTGCTGCACCGTCCAGCCGGTCGGCGCCAGGAGCCGGTTGTTGTAGTCATCCATGGTGAAGTCAAAGTACTGTCCGATGCCGCAGGCCTCGGCCAGACCCTTAATGATCTCCCAGCCGGCCTTCGTCTCGGGATAGACCCTTGGAACCACCGGCTGCCGAATCGAAACGGTGTCGCCGACCACCGAGATGGTCTCATCTCGCTCGAGGTAGTGCGATTCGGGAAGCACGTAGTGGGCGAGACGTGCGGTCTCACTCCACTGCGTATCCACAGCCACCAACAGGTCCAGCTTCTTCAGAGCTGCCTCCCACCGGGACGACTGCCCCGAGGACTTCATCGGGTTGAGGCGGAAGATGATCGCTGCATGAATGGGGTAGGGGTCTCCGCTCTCCACCACGAGGGGGAGCGCCTGGACGGAGCCCAGGCCGAGCGGGTACTGCGCACCCTTGCCATTCTTGTCAAACCGCTCACGCTCCGGGAACGGGTACGGAACCCAACCGTCGGCACCGCCGACGGAGGTGATCGCTCAGCCACCGCCGCTGGCAGCGGCAACCTCGGTACCGGGGGGCGGCGTATCGATCGGGCCCTGGGCGACGCCGGGGGAGAGCTTCAGCCCACCCTTCGCGCCGAGGTTGCCGAGCAGTGCGTTGACCACGGCACCGGCCCGGGCGGCCTCGGCACCGTTCCAATACATGCCATTGCCGCCATGCCAGCCGGGATCGACCACAGCGGCCGGGGCTGCCGCAGCCATCTCCCGTGCAATACGGCGTATGGTATCCGCGGGAACGTCGGTCTCCTTTTCCGCCCACTCCGGCGTGTACTTGGCGATACCCGCCTTCAGCTCTTCAAAGCCTGTGCACTTTTCCGCAACGAACCGTTTGTTGTAGAGGTTCTCCGTGATCAGCACGTTGGACACAGCCAGCAGGAAGGCCAAGTCACCAGCGGACCGGATCTTGATCCATTCGTGGCCAAAGGCGGCCAGCTCCGAGAGGCGGGGGTCGAGCACCACGATCTTGGCGCCCTTGCGCTTCGCCTCGGCCAGCTTAATCGGCTCATAGGCCTTAATGCCACCGAGAATGTTACGCCCGGCGCTCAGGTAGTACTTCACGTTGCCATAGTCGACCGTGGGGAGGGCCCCGAAAACCTGCGTATAGCCAACGTTGCGGTTCGCGAAGCAGGTAGCGGCATGGCCGGTGTGGTTCGGCGAGCCGAATGCCTGCGCGAAGCGACGATTCAGGTTCGAGTTCAGGTTGTTGTACTCGAGGAAGACCATTGAGTGCGGGCCGAACTTGGTGCTGATCTCCATAAGCCTGGCGCCAATCTCCTTGAATGCCTGCTCCCACGAGATTGGCTCAAACTTCCCGTCTGCCACCCGCTTCATCGGCTGCTTCACACGGTCCGGGTCATACAGGGAGCTAACGCCGGCGTTGCCCCGCGCGCACGGGAAGCCCAGGTTTGTGGGGTGATCGGGGTTCCCCTCGATGCTCATAACCCGCCCGTCTTTTACCACAGCCACCACGCCGCACCGAGAGGTGCACATTTCGCACAGCGTGGGAATTCGCTTTACTTCAGCGGCGACCGCTGGGGAAGAACTCTGAGCACGATCGAGGCTGATCGTGAGCCCGGCTGCAGTTACCCCCGCCGTTACGCCGGCTACCTTCAAGAATTGCCTTCTCTTCATGTCGACCCTCCTTGGTAGGGAGAGAGGCCCCCGGAGCAGAACCCCGGGGGCCGTTCCGTCCTCAGATTACTTTGCAACCGCCCCGCCGGCCTTCTCCCAGGACGGGAAGCCGCCCTTCAGGGAGATGGCGTTGTACCCGGCGATCCGGAGGGCCGCCACGGTCTGGCCGGAGGTCTGACCCGAGTAGCACATGACGACAATCTGCTTGTCCTTGGGGAACTTGTTGAGCTCAGCGCCGACCTTGCCCATGGGGATGTTCACAGCACCAGCGATATGGCCCTTGGCGAAGTCTTCAGGCTTGCGGATGTCGAGCAGGTAGATGGTGGCGTCCTTGCCTTCGACCTTGGCCTTCAGGGCAGCACCCTCAATCATGTTCGTGTTGGGCGGAATGGCGCCGAAGAAGCCGACAACCGCTTCCTTCACGATGGCCGCCTTGTCAACCTGCGGGGCGGGGGCCGGAGCGGGAGTGGCAGCAGCCGGAGCGGGCTCCGCCTTGGGGGCTTCCTTGGCGCCGCCACAGCCGGCAAGCAGGGCCAGGGCGACCAGAAGCACGGTGAACAGAGCGACGAGACGGTTCCGCATCCACTTCGTCATGGGGTAACTCCTCCTCTTTCAGGTCTCACCTGTTCTCGAACTACCTTCCCGGGTAAGGTATATACAGCGGCTAGGGACAGCCTCCCGGGCAAGGTTTGTGACTGCTTTCACTTCCCATGGTAGCCGCGATACCCGCAATGCTCCATCCGCAGAAGGCGTCAACCGTGCCTGATGTGTTGGGCACACACCTACGGGTATGGGTATCTATGCCGGGAATAGATCGATTGGTTCTATCGCTATGCCACCATGGTGGGTTATCGTGAACCCATTCACAACGTATCACAACTACCTGTGAAATTCTACACAAGACTACTGTCACAAGGGATTCGAGGGTTTTATCGGTCAAACGAACTCTTATAGCTAGCGTCCCAAAGTGCCGATTTTCACTTACATCCGTGCGGCTTTCGTAGACGAAAAAACAGACGACCGGGGACTGTTCCCCGGTCGTTTGACAGTTCTATAATCAAGAGCGAAGCAGCCTGGCGATGAACTGGCGGAGGGCGACACTGCCGACCCAGGCACCGACTACCACCGCCGCAATCCACCAGAGTATGTTCCAGGTGGACAGTACAGCGCCGCTCAAGAGCAGGCCGACCGTGCAGCCGGAGGCCATTCGTGCTCCGTAGCCCATGAACAGCCCCCCAGCCAGCCGAAGCCGCACCTCAGGCCATGTACCAATCGGGCGGATGCGCCATTCCCGCCCCCAGCGGGCGCTGAGGTGCCCTCCCAGAACAAGACCACCCACCAGTGCAACGGCGGCCATATCGGTGAGGAGAAAGGCGACCGTCACCCGCCAGGTGCTTCCGGTGGCGCTGACAAAGAGGAGGAACAGCAGCGCGAGCGCCAAGGCTCCCACATCGGAGTGCCAGGGACGCCGCCACCGGCCCAGGCGCGATGTAACAGCGACCTCCTCACCGACCGTTTTGGCCCGGCGCTCCCTCCAGAGAATCGCTGCGATGAGCGTGGCCAGAACAACCGCCTGCACCCACCGGTTCGCCATGACCTGCATGTCGATCTGCGGGAAGAGGGGGACGGCGACATAAGCGTGGGTTCCCAGCAGGAGCCCAAGCAGGACCGGCACCTGTGACAGCTGACCCTCACCCGTCCGCCAGAAGGCCGTGGCAGCACAACTCCCGGCCAGCACCATGCCGAAGCCGAAGAGTAGGCCGCCCAGCAGAATGGCTGCCAGGCTGGGGGGTCCCCAGAGAACCGGGACAGGCTCGTCCACCGCCCGCCGTGCTGCAATCACCAGGGCGCCGCCCAGGCTCGAGAGGAGCAGAAGCAGCAGGATCGAACGGGTCATCCCTGTGGCCTGAAACAGGAAGAGGTCCCGCAGGGCGCTGACGAAGCACAGCCGGCTCCGCTGCAGGATGAATCCTGCAGCCACACCGGCCCCACCAAAGATTGCCAACCATGTGAAATCAGTCACGCACATCCCTCCACTCAGGGGAAGGGGGAACTGGACATGCTCGATGATCTGGCTACATTCTCCACCGTTGTCCGGTGCGGAAGCATGTCCCGGGCGGCTGCAGAGCTGCACCTCAGTCAGCCTGCCGTCAGTCAGCGCCTGCGCGCCCTGGAGGAAGCCTACGGCATGCAGTTGCTGCGCCGGACGAACCGCGGGGTCGAGGTGACATCGGCGGGCGAGGTGCTGAACCGGTATGCCCACCGGCTCCTCGCGCTGCAGGAGACCCTGCAGAAAGAGATGGACTCCCTGCGCAGTGCTGAGCCCCGGCAGGTAGTCATTGGCGCAACCTCAACCGTCGGTGGATACGCCCTGCCCTGCACCGTCTACCTCTTCCAGCAGGTGCATCCCAATGCACGTATTCAGCTCCAGATTGGCAACCGGGCTGAGATCCTGGAGCGGCTGGACGACGGCGTTGTCGACCTGGCGCTCATCGAGGGGACACCGCTTCAGCCAGTAGAGCAGCCCGAGGGCTGGCAGGCCAGTGTGGTCAGCGAGGAGGATCTGGTCCTGATCACACCAGTCACCGGTCCGCTAAGCGAACTGCCCGTGTACAACCTGGAGACGCTGCGGCGGGCGCCGCTCATCGTTCGGGAGCGGGGGTCAGGTACCCGAGAGGTGGTTGAAAAGAGCTTTGAGGAGCATGGGCTCCGCTGGAGCGACCTGAATGTGGCCATGGAGCTCAGCAGCATGGATGCGGTAAAGACGTCGGTGGCATCGGGCCACGGTGTAGCGCTGATCAGCCAATGGTGTATCAAGGTGGAGGCCCGCATCGGAACAATCCGGGTCGTACCACTGGAAGGGGTTCGCTTCCACAGTTTCTGGACGCTTCTCTGCCCCGCAACACGCAGGCGCACCGGCCTGACCCGAGCCCTAATCCGCACCCTACGTTCGCCCGCCGACCGTGGTTTCTGCTAGCGCTTCTCGATCGTAAACCGCCAGATGCCGAAGGAGACCTCCTCCACGCTGAACCTGCAGGGCAGCTTTCGAAGGAATTCTCGCAGCAGTCGAGTCGTGCAGGCGTGGTCCGATTCCATGATCAGCACGTCGCCTGGCTCCATCTCGCCCAGCTTCTTTTCCGCCTTTATCAGCGGGGCTGGGCACATTTCGCCGTAAACGTTCTGCACGTGAGTGGCCACTGTACCCACCTCCCCGCCGCGAGAATTCGTGATCGGCACCGTGATTTCCTTGATACGAAGGTCCGGGTCTGACGTAGTACCAAGGACGACAAAAGAGCCCGACCACACAAGGTCGGGCTCCCTCTTTTTCAAATCAGGTCTAGCATGAACCGATGTCCGGATGATTGAAGGTAAAGCCGCCGCCCCACGCGTCGGTCTCAAACCCCAGCTCGGCCCCTGCGAACCAGTCGGCTACCCGCCGGTCAAGGTAGACCCGAACGCCATCTTCCATGATCTTCATATCCTCTTCGTACGGCTCTTCCAGAGCCAGTCCCAGGCTGGGACCGCCTCAGCCAAAGCCCCGTACAAAGATCCGGAACCCAACCGCCTCCGGCTTCCCCTCCAAACGCCGGGAGATCTCCTTGGCGGCGTCCGGTGTAACCCTTATCATCTCGTGCACCTCCGCAATGGCAACGAAAAATCCTATACCCCGTATGGTACTACAGGCCTCGGGTGGGCGTCAAGATAGGAGTTTCTCTGGGGCAGGAAGGACAGGAAAAACCCTGGAAGAGTGGAATACTACCGGATAAGATTCCGCATGATCAGGAGGGACTATCCACTGGACATCAAGCAGATTATGGCTACGATCCCACACCGGTACCCCATACTCATGATCGACCGTGTTGTGGAGATGGAGCCGGGAAAGCGGGTCGTCGCCATCAAGAACGTATCAGCAAATGAACCGGTCTTTCAGGGCCATTACCCGGGGCACCCCATCTTCCCTGGGGTCCTGATTATCGAAGCCATGGCACAGTCCGGCGCCGTGGCGCTGCTTTCGCTGCCGGAGTGGGCAGGTAAAATGCCCATCTTCGCCGGCATGGATGAGGTCAAGTTCAAGAAGCCGGTTGTGCCGGGTGACCAACTCCGCCTTGAGGTGGAGATCGTCAACATGCGCCGCGGTCTGGGGATCGGGACGGGAAAGGCATACGTGGGCGACGAGTTGAAGGCCGAGGCCACGCTCAAGTTTGCGCTGGTAGATGCAGGCGCCCTGAAGGGCTAGCCGGCAGGGCATATTCTTGACAGTTCCCCCCTCCTTTGGTATGCTATCCGCAACCACATACTCTTATCGAGAGAAGCTGAGGGACTGGCCCAATGACGCTTCGGCAACCAATCCGCCCCGCGCGGGTAAGGTGCCAATTCCAGCCGGTTAAACTACCGGAAGATAAGAGCGAAGAGACGGCTCGTACACCCTCTTCCTCGCGGGGAGGGTTTTTTTATGTGTGAGCGTCGCGGCTATAGAGGGTCAACCATAATAGGGAGGTAACAGACACAGATGACCGAGCGCAAGGGGCGGTATGTGTTCACGTCCGAGTCCGTCACCGAGGGGCATCCTGATAAGATGGCGGACCAGATTTCCGATGCGGTTCTCGACGCCATTTTGGCGGCGGACCCCAAGGCCCGGGTGGCTTGCGAGACGCTGCTGACCACCGGCCTGGTGGTTGTGGCAGGCGAGATCACCACGGATGCCTATGTTGATATCCCCAACCTGGTGCGCGATGTGGTGCGTGACATCGGCTATACCCGCGCCAAGTATGGCTTCGATGGCACTACCTGCGGTGTCATGACCGCGATAGACCCGCAGTCCCCCGATATCGCTCAGGGCGTCGACGTGGCCATTGAGGTCCGGGGCAATGTCAGCGAGAAGGAGCTGGAGATCGGCGCCGGCGACCAGGGCATGATGTTCGGCTTTGCCTGCGACGAGACCCCGGAGCTGATGCCGCTGCCGATCAGCCTGGCCCACAAGCTGGCCCGCCGGCTCGCCCAGGTGCGCAAGAACGGGACTCTGCCCTACCTGCGCCCCGACGGCAAGACCCAGGTGACCGTCGAGTACGAAGACGGCCGTCCGGTCCGGATCGACACCATCGTCGTCTCCACCCAGCACGACCCGGACACCACACAGGAGCAGATCCGCAAGGATATCATCGAGAACGTCATCGGTGAGGTGGTTGACCGCCGCTTCCTGGATGACAACACCAAGTACTACGTTAACCCGACCGGCCGCTTCGTCATTGGCGGCCCGCAGGGTGATACCGGCCTGACCGGTCGCAAGATTATTGTCGACACCTATGGCGGCTATGCCCGCCATGGCGGGGGCGCCTTCTCGGGCAAGGATCCCACGAAGGTCGACCGCTCTGCCGCCTATGCTGCCCGTTATGTGGCGAAGAACATCGTCGCCGCCGGCCTGGCCTCCAAGTGCGAGGTCCAGCTGGCCTACGCCATCGGCGTGGCCCGGCCTGTCTCGGTGCTGGTTACCACTTTCGGCACTGGCAAGATCGCCGACGACAAGATCGCCGAACTGGTTCAGAAGAACTTCGACCTGCGCCCGGCTGCGATTATTCGGGACCTGGGCCTGCGCCGCCCGATCTTCCGCCAGACCGCTGCCTATGGTCACTTCGGCCGGACCGATCTCAACCTCCCCTGGGAGCAGACCGACAAGGCTGCCGAGCTGCGCCGCCAGGCTGGCCTGAAAGGTTAGTGGATCCTTTCTGACAGATGAGACGCCCGCCCTCCTGATTGGAGGAGCGGGCGTTTTCGATTTCTCATATCGTGGAGCGAAGGGGGAGTGATCATGTGGTGGGAGGGCGTTGCCTTCTGGGCAGCCATGGCGATGATCGTCTATGGATCGATCAATGCCATCATCCATGTCGTGGTACTCATCCAATCACTGCGCCAAACCCCAAGAGGTGTGGCCTACCTGGTATTGGTCAAGGATCAGGCTGACCGGGTTGAGGGGGTGGTCCGAACCCTGGCCCGGGAGGAGACCAGCGATCTCCTGTTGGTAGACCTGGGCTCAGCCGATGAGTCGCCCGCGATTCTGGAGCGGCTGGCACTTGACTACCACCATGCCAGGTTTTTTCGTCTCGGACCGTCAGAGCGCTCTCGGGCAGTGGCAGCGGCGCTAAGCGTTACACAGGCCCCGTTTGTGGTGCTGATCGACCTCAGTCCGGATATGGCAGAAAGAGGAAATGCCTGAGCTTGTGGCGAATTCTTCCAGATAGGAGGGTGCCAAGCCAATGCTCAGGCTTTTCCTTGAGGGTGTTTTGGACCTGCTTTGGCCGCCGCGCACAACGTGCCTTCTCTGCGATGGTCCGCTGGCCGGGGAATGGCGCGATCGCCCGGAGCAGGTTCCCGTCTGTATGGCTTGCTGGTGTTCCATGGCGTTCGCCGCGGGCGAAAATCGCTGCACAAACTGCAACCGCCCCCTGGTCGGGGGGCGGGGAGTCTGCGTGGAATGTGCCTCGCCACCACCCTTCGGGCGGGTGTGGGCGATTGGGCAGCATCGCGCGGCCTTGCGCGAGGCGGTTCACCATCTCAAGTTCAGCGGGCGGAAGGGGCTGGGCGCCCCACTGGGCCGCCGGCTCGCCGGGAGTATTGTGCTGGCCTACGACCTGGTTGTGCCGCTCCCCCTGCATCCATCGCGGTTGCGAGAACGGGGGTACAACCAGGCGGCACTGATTGCGGCTGGCCTTGCCAGGGAGCTTGGCCTTCCCGTGGTGGAGGGGGAGTTGGTGCGCCTGCGTCCTACCGGGCACCAGGCCAAGCTAGACCGGGAGGAGCGGCTGCGGAACCTGCAGGGGGCGTTCGGCGCCCGCAGGCTGGCAGTGCCTTGGAGCGGGCGCTCGGTGCTGCTGGTAGACGACGTGCTGACAACCGGAGCCACCGCTTCGGCAGCGGCAGAGGTGGTGAGACAGACCGGAGCGCGCCAGGTCGATCTGGCCGTGCTGGCGGTCTCGGACAAGCCTATCGCCGCCCTGCGCGGGCTGGCATCGCAGCGGCTGTAAGATGGGTGAGCAGGCGCAAGGCAGTGGCTACTCAGATGCCCCTTCGTCTTCTCCGGGCTTCGGGGAACCGGCGTGCTCCTCAACAGCCTGAAGAAGCTCAGCCGGCAGGGAGACCCGAGTCTGAACGGCCTGCTTGTTCGCCGCTACGACCTCATCATAGACCTCCTTGCGCAGAACCGTGACCTGCCGGGGCGCGGTGATACCGATGCGCACGACGGCCTGCCCACCCGAGCCTCTCACCTGCACAATCTGAATCTCGATATCTTCCCCAATTAGAATCGACTCGTTCAAGCGTCTGGTCAGGACAAGCATAGGCGGCCTCCTTATCCTGGCGTAATGCTACACCTGAAACAGGCGCTCAGCGGCCTTGTACCGGTCATCGGCCAGGATCACCTGACGCCCCTTGCGGGTGAAGGGGTTGAAGATCAATGGTGCCCGGAGATTGGCGGTCGCTTCTTTGAAGTTCTGTGGTACCTTGGCGATCACATAGAGCAGGACCTGCTCCGTATTATCGGCAGCAATTTCCCGCAGGTCTTCTGCGGGGATATCCGGGGCGTAGGTGGGGAAGAAGGCGGCGGGGTGAACAAGCGTAAATCCGATCTGGGGCTCATCTATGGCCACCAACTGCCGGAAGATGTCGCCGCCCCCGGGAATGTCGCCGACAATGAACCGCCTCACGGAGGGGAATCCAAACAGCCCCGCCGGAAACTCGAAGACCTTGTCCTCCACGTTTGTGCTGCTCACCTGGGCCACTTCTCCCATTGCGATACCCTCCGCGCTGCCGCACGGACGCCTCGGCCAAGCGCCTGCGTGCGGGTCATAGTGATCAGGAGCAAAGAACCTCTTCCCCATACTCTTCTCCGTTACGGGGTGCCTTGCCTGCTTCTGCCCTCGATAAGGGGGCTCAAAGCGCGTCCACAGTTTATCCCCACGTTCGGGCCTTGTGAGAGGCTTTATCAACAGAGTTATCAACACTATCCACAGGATTTGTGTTCACAACCTGTGGGTACCTGGGGACAGCGCCTGCCAAGGCGTGGCTCCCACGTGGTTTCTCAGCCAGTCGGTTTTCTATGTACCGGACGCGTTTGGCAGGGAATCCCGCTGTCAAACGGGAATAATGATAAGACCCTGAGAGGGTTCCGGACCTCTCGAGTTGGGAGGAGTTGGTGCTATGCAGACTACCGTACGTGGGAAAAACATCGAGATCACCAGCGCCCTTCGCGAGTATGTCGAGAAGAAGCTTGGTAAGGTCGAGAAGTTTGTTGATCATCCCATGAATGCGCAGGTCAACCTCTACGTAGAGCGCGGCCGGCATATCGTCGAGGTGACCGCCGGGCTCAATGGCATGCTCCTGCGGGGTGAGGAAGCTACCGGAGATATGTACGCCTCGATTGATCTGGTGGCCGATAAGCTGGAGAAGCAGGTCCAGAAGTACCGGGCCCGCCTCCGTCGCCGGAAGGAAGGAGCAGCTGTCGCGGAGGCCGCAGTGGCGGAGACGGAAGACGTCTCGGCTGAACTTGACGGTAAGGTGGTTAAGACCAAGCGCTTCCCGGTCAAGCCGCTTACCGTGGATGAGGCGATTCTCCAGATGGATCTGGTCTCCCACGACTTCTTCGTTTTCGTTAACAGCGATACACAGAAGGTCAACGTGGTGTACCGCCGTCGCGATGGGGATTATGGCCTGCTGGAGCCCGAGTACTAGTCCGAAACCCGAAGAAGCCCCGTGGCTGAGGCCGCGGGGCTTTTTTTGACCTGTGTAAAGGGAAGTAGCGGACACAAATGGAATACTAAGCCCGTTTGAGCCGGATTTACCGTGAGGAGGCAACTGCGTTGCGCCGGGCTGCCATTATCTTTGAGGGAGGCACCCCTGCCCGAAATGAGTTAGAGGAGACCATTATCGGTCTCCGCCATGCCATTACCCTGGACACGGTGGAGAAATACCGGGCAGCCGGGCTTGATGAGGTAATCCTCGCGACCAATTTCCCTGCACTGGCGCGCGCAGCCGAGCGGCTGGGGGCTCGCGTCTTCGACACGCGCAGCGTCGCCCCGTTCCACTTTGGTCGCACCCTTCAACAGGTGGTGCGCGAGAGCCAGGCTGAGGCGGTTGTCTACCTGAGCGGGGCCGCCCTGCCGTTGATCAGCCCTGGCGAGATTGCCTGGGTGCTTCGGGCCCTGGAACAGCCCAGCCCCTGCGTTGTGGTCAACAACCTGCAATCTGTCGATCTGGTGGCCTGGCACCCTGCAGATCACCTATTCCGGATCGAGCCGCCGGCTACCGATAACTTCCTGGGCTGGTTGCTCAGGGAGACAGGTATGGAACGGATTCTAATCCCCAACTCCGCCGGCATTCACTTTGATCTCGATACGCCCACCGACTTTCTTGTCCTGGGCCTCTCAGGCCTCGGCGGTCCTCGCACCCGGGCTGCCCTCAAGGCGATTACCTGGCCGGCGGACCGGCTGGTGGCCGCGGGTAATCTGCTGGTTGGCGACCTGCCTGAGGTCGGCCTGATCGGACGGGTGGGGACGCCAATTATTGATCATATTAACAAGAACCTCCGGGTCCGGCTGCGGATTTTCTCGGAGGAGCGCGGGATGAAGGCGCTGGGAAGGGAGGAAGAGGGGAAGGTTGTCTCCCTCATTGCCGACCTCGTGGAGGAACTGGGACCCGAAGCCTTCTTCGGCCACGTAGAGCGTATCTGCGATGCCCTCTTCTTTGACACCCGGGTCCTGTTTGCCAACCGGGGACGCCGGGTCAGCGAGTGGGACCGATTCCACTCTGACCTGGGAGCGCCCGACCAGATTCGTGACCCCTGGGTGAAGGCCTTTACGGAGGCGGCCATAAACTGCCGCATCCCGGTGGTATTGGGGGGGCATTCTGTGGTTTCTGGCGGACTCTGGCTGCTGGCTGACCGCGCGGTCTCCCTTCGAGGGGGCCTGGAGGCGAGCCGGGCAAAGGGGTTTTCCAAGAAGTAGACGCGGAGAACTGGTCGGGTCAGGCACACGGCCCGACCTTTTCCAGGCCCTTTCCTTCCAGCGATTTTGTTTCTTCTTTATTCCAATGATTGGAATCCTTCGTTGCTTGTCCGCACTGAACGTGCTAAAATAACGCGGATACGCTCCGTTCCATGAACCAAATCCCGGTCGGAAAGAGTCATAACATATCGACTGGGTTAATCGCTATTTGCGCCAGCCCCTGGCTGGCAGCCTAACGAAGAAGGTGTAAGCGTGGCACTGAAGTTCCTCACTGCCATCTTCGGCGACTACAGCGCCAAGGTCGTCAAGCGCCACCAGAAGACGGTGGCTCTCATTAACAGCCTGGAACCTCAGGTGCAGAAGCTTTCTGACGCCGAGCTTGCCCATAAGACGGTCGAGTTCAAGCAGCGTCTGGCCAACGGGGAGACCCTGGAACAGCTGTTGCCTGAGGCGTTCGCTGTTGTCCGCGAAGCTTCGATCCGAACCACGGGCAAGCGCCACTACGATGTGCAGTTGATCGGCGGCATTGTGCTGCACGAGGGCAACATTGCTGAAATGAAGACCGGTGAAGGCAAGACCCTGGTCGCATCTCTGCCGCTCTACCTGAACGCGCTTACCGGCCGGGGCTGCCACCTGGTAACGGTGAACGATTACCTGGCTCGGGTTGGTCGGGACGATATTGGCCGCATCTACAAGTTCCTGGGCATGACCACCGGTCTGATTGTCCATGGCCTGAACTCCACCCAGCGGCGCGAGGCGTATGCCTGCGACATCACCTATGGCACGAACAACGAGTTTGGCTTTGACTATCTGCGCGATAACATGGCGATGTACCCGCATGACATGGTACACCGCGAGTTCCACTACGCCATCGTCGACGAAGCGGACTCGATCCTTATCGATGAGGCCCGCACGCCGCTGATCATCTCCGGTCCTTCCGGCAAGCCGACCGAGCTCTACTTCACCTTTGCGAAGATCGCCGAGCGGCTGAAGAAGGAAGAGGATTACGTCGTCGAGGAGAAGGAGCGCCGCATCGCCCCGACGGAAGAGGGCATCGCCAAGGTGGAGAAGTGGCTCAACATTGACCACCTCTACGAGGGCGAGAACCAGCAGCTGGCGCATTATCTTAACAACGCCATCAAGGCGAAGGAGCTCTTCCACCTCGACAAGGACTATGTCGTGAAGGACAACGAGGTTGTCATTGTAGACGAGTTCACCGGCCGTCTCATGTTTGGCCGCCGCTGGTCCGACGGCCTGCACCAGGCGGTGGAGGCCAAGGAAGGCGTGAAGATCGAGGAGGAGACCCAAACCCTCGCGACGGTTACCTTCCAGAACTACTTCCGCATGTACAAGAAACTGGCCGGCATGACCGGTACGGCACTGACGGAAGAAGAGGAGTTCCGGAAGATCTACAACCTCGACTCCATTGCCATCCCCACCAATAAGCCGGTCATTCGTATCGACCACCCCGATGTGGTCTACAAGACGATTAAGGCGAAGTTCAATGCCGTGGCCGACGATGTGGCCGAGCGGCATAAGAAGGGCCAGCCGATGCTGGTGGGCACCGTCTCCATTGAGAAGTCGGAGTACCTTTCGCAGATTCTCACCCGGCGCGGGATCAAGCACCAGGTGCTGAACGCGAAGTACCATGAGCGGGAAGCGGAGATCATCGCCCAGGCGGGCCGCTTTGGCTCGGTCACCATTGCGACCAACATGGCCGGCCGTGGTACCGATATCTTGCTGGGTGGCAACCCGGAGTTTGCCGCCCGTCAGCGGATGCGGGCTGAGCAGATGCCCCCGGAGTTGATCGTGGTCGCCACGGAGTATGGCCCTTCGGATGATCCGGAGGTGCAGGCGGCGCGTGACAAGTACCGCCAGTACCTGAAGGAAGAGGAGGCCAGGTGCAAGGAGGAGGGCGATCGGGTTCGGGCCGTGGGCGGCCTGGCCGTGATCGGTACCGAGCGGCATGAGGCTCGCCGTATCGACAACCAGCTGCGTGGTCGTTCGGGCCGTCAGGGCGACCCGGGCGAATCCCGCTTCTATGTCGCCCTGGAGGACGACCTGATGCGCCTCTTCGGCGGCGAGATGGTGGCAAACCTCATGGGCAAGCTGGGCATCGAAGAAGATGTACCCATCGACAGCCCGATCGTCTCCCGGGCGATTGAGAACGCCCAGAAGAAGGTCGAGGCTCGGAACTTCGATATTCGTAAGCACGTTCTCAACTACGACGACGTGATGAACACCCAGCGCGAGCTGATCTACAAGCAGCGGCGCAAGGTGCTGGAGGGTCACGACACCAGGGAGATCGCCCTGGACGCGATCAGGACGATGGCCGAGCACGTCGTGCAGGAAGGTGTGCCGGAAGAGGTCTACTTTGAAGAGTGGGATCCTGAGATCCTGGTCAGCCTGGCCGAGGAGGCGGGACTGCCGAAGGGCTACCTGAACACCGAGGCGCTCAAGGAGGCCACCGAGGGTATCCGCAAGGAGGCCGAGGGCAAAAAGCGGCTGATCGAGGTGATCGCCGCCGCCGCCACCAAGGCCTATGAGGACAAGGAGCAGCGGCTGGGTGCGGAGATGATCCGCAACCTGGAGCGGTTCATTATTCTCAGGACCGTCGACGAGAAGTGGATGGACCACCTCGACGCCATGGACGGGCTTCGTGAGGGCGTGGGGCTGCGGGCTTACGGCCAGAAGGATCCGCTCATTGAATACAAGATGGAAGCCATGGCCATGTTCAACGACATGACCGCCTCCATTCAGCGCGATCTGGTCCGGCACCTGTTCACGATTGAGGTCGCCCGCGAGCCGCAGCGGCCGCGGATCATGATCGAGTCGGGCGCCGGCGCCAGCGCCGAGCCCCGCCAGCCGGTACGCAGTGCCGAGAAGAAGGTGGGCCGCAACGATCCCTGCCCCTGCGGGTCGGGCAAGAAGTACAAGTTTTGTCACGGCAAGGAGTAGAACCTTTGCGGGACAAGGGTTTCGCCTACTCCCACAAGGGATGCGAGGTTTTCTGAGTATTGCTGAGTTCGGGTGAGTACGGGCCAGTTTGGCTGAGTTCGCACTCATTCCGCACTCATTCGCTCGGCTGACAGAAAGAGAAGGGCCAGGGTTTCCGGTCGTGTGACCGGCGCCCTGGCCCTTTACCGTTCAGGCATCATAGGGAATTAGAGTTTCTGTAAGCCATCCGCCCAAGAACCATGACCACTGGCGCCATCTTCCCCGCTTGGCAAATCCTTCAAAGACAGCCGCGAGCAATGTCCCCACCGCCGAAAGGGCCAAGAACTTTTAAACGGTTAAGTGTGCAAAACTCACCCCCTCGATCACCGTCTATCTCAACCTGAGTTTTGCGGTTAAAGTAATAACTAAGCCCTGCAAAGCTTGCAACCACTATGGGAACCGAGACGAGTATTCCAAACGCCAGTGTAAGGCCCCAGCACGCCACAATCCATGGCCATTGTATCCGTTTGGTCCACATGAGCCCCCCTTCCGCAAGGCCGATTGCACCGGCAAAACAAGTGCATCCACCACGCTCGGCTGGCGCCCCTCTCGGGCGGGTTGCTGCGGTAGCTCTCGCTGTGGGGAGCGGCCGGCCTGGCGGGCCTCACCTTGGGCGCAATCGCCCTGGCTCCGGTGCTGGCCGCCCTGAGCCCCGCCCTGTAGACGGCCCGGCTCGACCCGCTGGAAGCGGTTGTTGCGCGGCCAACATTCCATTGGCTCCCCAGAGGCCTCTCTGTACTATGAAAGGGGTACATGTTTTTTGTAATGAATGAACAATGATCATGTTTCTGAGCGCGCGGGGGGAGATCATCCTGGATTCGGGGAGAATGGGAAAAGCGTTAGGGCTGCTGTTCTTTCTGCTGATTGCAGCGGGTTGCAGTGGATATGAGGCCGCACCCGATGCCCAGCATGTGCGGATCACCGTGGGCGCCGAACCGACTCCCGGGTGCCGTGAGGTATTCGAATGGGACAGCGCCCTGATCCTGGCTTGTGGCCTGGCGGCACTCCTTCTGGTCCAGTCCGTGCTGCTGGTGAGGCAGACCGCCCGGGCCATCCGAGACACGCAGCGCTCCCGGCGGCTCTTGAACGACCGCGAAGAGTTCCTGCGCAGGGAGATCGCTGAGAGGCTCCACAGCCGGGTGCAGTCCCGACTGCTGACGACCGAACTGGCCCTGGGGGAGTTGGAGCGATGGGATGGCCCGGACCGGTCCCGGGTGCGGGCCATCGCCCGGAGGGTACGGCAGGAGATCCGGCTGGTGCGAGAGGAGGAGGTGCGGCGGTTGAGCCATCTTCTCCATCCGTCGATTATCCAGGTGGGCCTGATTCCGGCTGTCCGCTGCCTGGCCGAACACTTCCGGCCTCACTTCGAAGTCGATATCGTTGTGGACTCCGAGTTGGCAGCGTTGGATGGTTCCTTGGAGGAGTCTATTCCGGAATCCTGCCGGCTGGCCGCCTACCGGGTGCTGGAGGAAGCCCTGGCCAATGTCTGCGCCCACGCCAGGGCGAAGCGGGTGGAGATCGCGTTGGGGCTGACCCGGGACGGTCAGGTCCAGTTGGAAGTGCAGGATGACGGGAAGGGGCTTCAGGCGGCCAGGAACGATCCGGGCCTCGGGCTCCGTGTCATTGCGGCCCGCGTGGAGGAGCAGGGGGGGCGGTGGACATTAGCGGGGCGCCCCGGTGGGGGAGCCGTGCTGCGCGCTTGGTTTCCAACTTCCTCGCCGCAGGCTACAACAGCCCGCTCTCCTGCAGATAGATAAGGACGGCCTGGACTCGGGCTTGCACGGTGGTATCGGCAGGGTCGACCTGTAGTTCCTGAAACAGGTGGTTAATCTGATTCTCCACGGTCTTGCGGGAGAGGGCCATCTGGTCGGCGATGGCCTGATTGGTAAAGCCCAGGGCCATCAGGCGGAGAATCTCCAACTGGCGGGGCGTCAGTGCCTGCAGCCGGCCGGTGCCGCGAGGCGGCATGGCCGGAAAGAGAGCTTCGTCCACCACAACATGGCCGGCAGCCGAGCCCTCCACCGCCCGCACCAGGGCATCCACATTTTCCACGGAGCTTTTGAGGAGGTAGGACCACCCGCCCAGGTTTTCGCGGGGGATAGCCGAAAGATAGGCCGGGATCCTGTGGTTGGACAGCAGCACCACGCCGAGCTGCGGCATGTGGCAGCGCAGGAGCCGGCCCAACTGGATGCCATTGAAGCTGTTCCGAAGAACGATGTCCAGGAGCGCCACGTCCGCGTTCAAGGTCGGAACCCTGGCGAGCGCTGATTCGGCGTCCTGGAACATCCCGGCGATCTCGACCCGCCGAGACTGGGTAAGGCCAATGCGCAGCAGATCGCGGTATAGGAGGTCATCCTCGACCAGCACGACTTTCAAGGGCATCACGCTTGCTTACTCACCCCCTTTTCTCAATGATCTCATTTTTCGGTCAAAAATTCAATCGTTCTAAAGGGTGCAGTCACCTACGAAATGGAGGTGACCGCACCCTTCATTCTATTGGGCGGTTGACGCTATTCTTAGTTCAATATAAGAAGAAACTTTCTGTTCATAGGGGAGGGATCCACCTGGCACCACAGGATGTCGGCCCCAACAACTGGTTTCGTGACGCCCTGCGCAGCTTCTATGACCGCATGTTCCAGCCGGAGGCCCCCTTCTACCTGCCCCGGATCATCAGCGAGGGAGGGCAGGTGCCCGAATTGGGCCTGGAGGTCCCTTCGCTCCGGCAGATCAGTCTGCCAGACCTCACAGAGACCGACCTGGAGGAGCCGCTGACTGGCGCCTGCGGCCTCAACCTCTGCGATGGCGGCGGGCGGTTCGCTTCCACAGGTGCAACGCTGACCGGGCTGGACTCGGTCTCTCCAGGCGCCGACCGCATCGTCTTCCTGAAAGCGGACGACTCCCAACTCTCCCTGTCGCTCACCTTTGCTGCACCGGTAATCAACGGGAACCTGCTCCTCAGCCAGGCATGCAAGCGCCTGAAAGGGGGGGAGCCCATCGGCCGCAAGGACTTCGCTGGAAGCTATACCCTGGCGAGCACCGCTATGACCATCACCTTGCCGGTCTCCCTCCGGATGGCGGGGGGCCGGTTGGATGCAAGCATCGGCCCCATTGAGACCGTCTTTGCGAACGAGCGGCCCTTCACATTGAAGCTCAACCTGCCGGGCACGCCCAGCCGCCTGACCCTGGACTGGGAGCACAAGGTGAACAAGCCGGCGCTGGTCCAGGACCAATTGCGCAGGGCGGTGGTCCAGGGCATGGCGGCGCGGAGTGTGAGCGGCTGGCTGGAGTCCTACCTGAATCCGCTACTGGCCTGGTTCTGAACAGACAAGGAGGAGATTGCAGATGGCCTCGACTGCAGCCAGGCTCTACCTAAGCCAGGGAATCCTGAACGCCACGGTGACAGCCATGTACCATGCGAACCCAGCCTTCCGCGGCTTTTCTGCCCCCGGCGCCCAGGTCCAGCTGAACAGCCCGCCGGCTCTGTCGATCGACGCCGGGGCTGCGGAGGGGCGCCTCCTGCGGATCGACATGGAGAAGGTGGCCGTCCAGAGCCCTCTGGCCGAGTTCACGGTGCCGGTCGTCGCCCGTGGCCGGGTAACGATCCAGAACAGCCGGCTAAGTGTGTCAGACCTTCGTGCACAGGTTCATGGCTCCCACCCCTGGATTGACCAGAAGGTCTCCGACCTCCTCAACAGCGCCGTCATTCCATCCGTTCAGACGCAGCTCCAGCAGCAACTGAACCAGATCCCCCTCGACCTGCCGCACCCCTCCTTCGAGAACTTCCCGTACCCTCTGCGCCCGCCGGCGGTGCCCAACATGGGCCTTGGCAACATCGCGGCGATGGCGGCCGGGTCCGAAGGGGCGCTTGCGGTCGACTGCAACGGCCTGCCGGCGGGACCCGCCGTCGACCCCGGTGAGGGAGAGCTGCAGGAGCTTCTGGGTGGCCAGAATCGGGTGGTGGCGAGGGTGGCCTGGAGCACGGTTGACGCCCTGCTGCGCGGCTTTGTCGACGTCAACCTGCGCCAGGTCCACGACCCGGACAGGCCCTTCGTGGTCGAGACTCCCGTCTCGGGGGTGAAGCTCTGGCTGCGGTTTGTGGCGGGGAGCTATGTGAACAGCGGGACCCCCTACCTGCGGCTGACCACCATTCCCAGGCTCGAGATCTGGTTCCCCATCATCGGCTACAAGGAGTTCCCCGTACCCACCACGGAGGCATCGGTCCCCTTTGCTCTCCTTCACCGGGAGAACGCCATCTACGCTAAGCTGAAAGCCCCCCGGGTCCAGGACATCTTCAGCCTCGACCCTCTCTTGCGTGCCCTGCCGTCGGAGGTGTCGTTCATCCTCAAGTCTGTGGTCGATGGCCTCATGCATCCGATCAACACTGCCCTGTCCGGGGTGATTACCCCCGCGCTGGATCGGATCGAGATCCCGATCTGGACACTGCCGACACGGCCGATCCCCGCTCTCCCCGCCACGGCCAAGATCAGCTCCCTGGGCTTCGCCGGCAGCGACCTGCAGGCGGTTGTAGACGTGGCGGCTTCCTGACGGAAGCCGCCCCTTCCCATCCAGTCAGGAGGTAGTGAGGTGCAATATCTGGTCACGCTTGGAGGTCAAAAAGTCGACCTCAAAGACTACGAGAAGCAAGATCCAGGCGGTTCCCAACCGAGAGCCTACCTGGTTCAGTTCAAGCCGAAAAATGTCAATGAGGACCCAAGGAAGTGGCGCGACCATGGTAAGGATCGGATTAAAACGCTCGAGAACAAGCAGATTCCGTATGGGGGATTCCTTGACAGGGAAAACCGATTGATTCCCGTCTACGTCACGCCGGAGAAGGTTAAGTCTCTTCGCAAATCCCCTTTGTTTTACGCTGTCGCCTATTTCCGGCCCCAATGGAAGCAGCGTTCAGAACAGGGGCAGAACCTGTTGCTCCGAGTGACTACCTTTAAGGGGCACGAAGGGGAAGCCATCAAGAAGCTTCAGCTTCAGAAGTATCGTCTCTATGACCAGGTCCTGCTCGCCCCGCCCGTGGGCACGCAACTCATGAATGAGTTGGCCCAACTGGAGACTGTTGCCACCGTCTCTATTGAGCCTTCTCCCCGCTCCAGTTGGGTGAATTCGAGCGTGGTGGTGGGAGCGAGAACCAAGGAAAGGAAGCTCCTGTTGGCTAAGACTACGCCGCTCACGGGCGACAAGGAGATGGTGGCAGTTTGCGACAGGGGACTGGATAGCGGTGACGAGTCGAACCTGCGGAACTTCCCCTTGGGGACGAATCCCCGATGGGTTGTGCTGTCAGGCAATCCCAATGAGTTGCAGGACGGCGGCGAAGCTGGCGGCCATGGTACCCATGTGGCCGGTATTATCGCCCATGGACCTGAGAACGATCGCCGGGGGGTCGCTCCCCGGGCGTCGCTGCTGATTCAACCGGAGAGAGTGGACGAGTTTGGATCTTCGCTCGAGGCGGCTTACAAAAGTGGAGCCCGCATTCACAACGATTCGTGGACGACCCAGTGGTCCTATGACGAGACGTCGAAGTGGAGCCTTGGTGACGAGAGGGGCAAGAGGGCGGTTCGCTACGACCGCAACGCGGTCATCGCTGATACATTTGCCCACAAGCACCGGGACTTTGTGATCGTCATCGGCGCGGCCAACGATGGACCTATGCAAGGCACCCTTGGTGGGCCTGCCGCCGCTAAGAACGCCATCACGGTTGGGTCCTGTCAGAACGAGCTCGGGGAGCAGGAGGGCATCGGATACCGCAAATACCCAGTGCCGCCCCTGAACCCCGACAACCTTTCCGAGTTCTCCTCTAGAGGCCCCACCGATGAGGGACGGATTAAACCGGATGTTGTGGCACCGGGCGAAGGGATTCTCTCCACCATGTCGCAGAGTATCCCTCAGGTGATGGGGATGTGGGGGGGAGTGGAAGGCGAGTACTGCTACTCGAACGGCACTTCGATGGCGACCCCGTTGGTGAGCGGCTGCGTGGCCCTCCTGCGACAGTGGCTGCGGGAGGTTTACAAGATCACGGACCCTTCATCCGCCCTTATCAAGGCGCTGCTGATTAACGGGGCGGTGAAACTCCAAGCGGCGGGCGGCTGGGGCAGCCCGCACCAGGGGTGGGGGCGCGTCAATCTCCAGAACATCATCACCCCTCAGGGCAGACAGGTCTGCTGGAGCGACGAGTCGGCAGCCCTTTCGAAGGGGAAGAGCGCCTTCGTCACCATCGACGTGGTGAACGACCAGCCATTCAAGGTCACCTTGGTTTGGCGGGACCCCCCCGCCACAGAAGCACAGGAGCGGAAAGAGAAAGCCCTTATTCACGACCTGGATCTTCTGGTGAAGGGGCCCAAGGGCGATGTCCTCTATGTGGGCAACAAGTTTGATGACGACCGGAACTGCTCGCTGCCCGTGAAGGGAAACCAGACGGATGCAGACCGCCTGAACAACGTGGAGTGCGTGATTTTGGATCCCGCCGACAAGGCTTCGGGCTTCCAGTCTGGCACGTATACGATCGAGGTCCTGGCGAGCGAAGTCACAGAGAAGCAGCCCTTCGCCCTGGTTGTGTCGGGTGACTTCGCGGCACCGCCCAAGACCCCGATCCTGGAGATGAAACTGCGATAAGGGGGTGGCACCATGCAACTGCAGGAACTGAGGCAAGAACTTCTGCGCCGGATCGAGGGTGGCCGCCTCCGCCTGGACTCGCAGAGGGACGACTTCCCGGTCCTCGCCAACCTCTACCCGCTCTGCCCCGGCGGCCGTCTGGCGCTTTGGGAAGCCGGGGTTGAACTGGTGGCGGAAGGGGAGGAAGATTCGCTCCAGGTGACGGGAACCTGGGAGGGGGCCTGGCCCATTCCCGGCTCGCCGGAGGCCCGGCTTGAGGATCTCCGGTGGATGCTGACGCTCCGGCTTCCCGATCCGAACGAACCAGCCCACTGTCTCGCCTGGGTGCGGGGGTTCCTCCAGACACCGGCGATTCGACTTGCCGTGGTAGGCAATAACACCGGTCCCCGGCAGTGGTCGTTCTCCCACGTTCCCGATGAGGCCGTGGTGCTGAACTTCGGCGAGCTGATGAAGCTGGTGCCGAAGGCATCACCCCTTGGGCGCTGGCCGGCGGAGCTTCTCTCACACGATGCCGAGGTGAGCCTCTCCCACCTGTCGCTGGAGTTCGACCCGAACGCTCCGCTGGTGGACAGCCTGTCGTACGTGACAGGGCTGCCGCAGGCCCGGTGGGAGCTGCTGCCTGGAAGCCTGAGCCTGAGCATGCCCGAACTGACCGTGGCGGCAGAACGCAACCGCCGGAACTCCTTCGACCTGACCGGCCAGGTCTCCGGGACCGTCGGCCTGAGCGGCATCGACTACGTCGCCTCCGTCGGGCTTGGGCAGACCCGGGGCCTTCTGGTCTCCATCTATGCGGCGCCCGGGGCTCCGCCCCTGACCCTTGCCCATCTGGGCGGGCTGGTCGGTGCCAGAGAGGAGTTCGCCCCGGTGGAGGATGCGCTCTCCCAGGCGGGATTCAAGGGGCTCCAGCTCTCACAGTTCTTGCTGGGCGTAGAGTTGGAGGAGGGGCCCAAGGTGGCCATCGCCGAGGTAGGGGGGCAGCTCTTCCTGGGCGATGTGGCCCTGGAGGCTGGCTTCCGTTACCCGGAGTTCGCCTTTGGGGCCAGGCTGGCCCAGGGGAGCGAGCTGGACCTGCGGAGGCTGGTGGGTCACTTTATCCCCGAGGCCAGGGAACTGCCTGAGCTGAAGCTTTCTGACCTGAGTCTGGAGATCGCTCCCCGGTCCCGGCGGGTCTGGGCGAGGGGCGCCCTGCATGGCGACTGGACGCTGCCTGTAGGCAATACCCACGCGGGCCTGACGGGAATGGGTCTGGAGTTGGTGGCCGCCCCCGGCGGCGTCTGGGCCCAGGTGACGAGCTGGGCCAAGATTGGCCGGACGGACTGCTACGCCACCATCGCCCTGCCCAGTCTGGAGCTTTCGCTGGGCCTGCAGCCCGGCTCCCAGCTCAACCTGACCCGGCTGGCGGGGGATCTGCTGCCCCAGCTGGCCCTGCCGGCGGACCTGCCAGAGGTGGCCGTCTCCCATTTCCGCCTGGCCGCCTCCCCCCGCAAGGGAAGCTTCGCCCTGGAAGGGCAGGCCGTGGCCGGGGGCGATGGGCTGGGCGTGAACATTGGACGGCTGCGGGTGGCCCTCAAGGCGCTGGATCTGGGGGTGGCCCGCCGGGAGGACGGCCGCGGCGAGGTGTTCCTCGGCGGGGCCTGCACGGTCGGGGGGGCGGACTTCTACGCCGGATTACGGGTGCCGGCGGGCGAGGTGAAGGCCGGTCTCAGGGAGGGCTCGGCCCTGAGTCTCAAGGCTCTGGTGGAAGCGCTGCTGCCCTCCGAGCTGACGGTTCCCGCCGACCTGCCCGAGGTAACCCTCACCGACCTAACCCTGACGGGCAGCCACGCGGAGTCCACCCTCCACCTGACCGCCCGGGCGAAGGTGGCGGCGCCGGGGTTGCAGGCGCGGCTGAACCGGTTGGAAGTGGCCATCACCGAGATGGACCTGGAGATCAGACGGCTCGCCGGGCAGACCGTTGCCCGGCTGCACACGGAGATCACGGTCGATGGCGCACCCTTTGCCTTTGAGTTCCGGCTCCCCGGCCCCAGCCTGAAAGCCGATCTGGCGGAGGGGGCGACCTTCCACCTGAGCCGGGCGGTGGAGCGGCTGCTGCCGCAGGAGCTGACGGTGCCGGCAGGGCTGCCCCAGGTTCACTTCAACCAGCTCCACCTGGAGGTGGGGCCCGGGGCGGGCGTCTTTGCCTTCAAGGCGGCCTCTCCCGATACCTGGCCGATCCCCCTGGGCCAGGGGCTGTCGGTGGGCTGCCTCCACCTGGAGGCTGAGACCCGAAGGGTGGACGGCCGGCTGGTCCCCTCCGGCGAGCTGGGCGGACGGCTCTCCCTGGGCGGGACGAACGTGGATACATCGGTGCGGCTGGAGCCGGGGGAACTGCTGATCCGGACGTCCATCGACCGGGTACGCCTCTTCGGCCTGCTGGAGTCCGTCCTGGGTTCGGATACCCTGCAGGCGCTCCCCGTGCCGAAGCAGGTCTGGGAGCTGGAGTTGACCGAACTGCAGGCCGACCTGGCGCCCCTGGCGCCCCGCCTCCTGGCATCTGCCAAAGTCCCTGGATTTGAGCGGATCTTCGTGCTTGTGCAGGGCAAGGGGGAGGCGGGCTTTGTGGCGGGGCTGATCGCTGCCCCCGAGTGGCGGCTCAGCCAGCTGATTCCCGAGCTGAGCCCCCTGGACGGACTCCGGCTGGATCGGACCTACGTGATCGTCTCTTCGATCGAAGGCAAGGCCGACCTCCCGGCCGACCTGACCCGCCACCTGACGTTGGACCCCCAATTCCGACTGCACCGAGGCGTCATGTTCTCGGCCAACCTCGACCTCTCCCGGACCGAAGCCCTGCAGTGGATCGAGAAGGTCTTTGCCGTGCCGCCCCGGGCCGGGGTGGAGGGGGTCCTCGATCTCCAGAAGATCGAGGAGTCCTACCTGAAGGCCCGCTTCGGGGCGTTTTCCCCCAGCGAGTACATCTCCTTCAACGGCCTGGAGCTTTTCCTGAAGGCAGCGGGGCAGGTCAGCCTCTTGGCGGGCGTTCGCCTCAACGTCGGGAAGCTCCAGCCAACCCCCACCGACGAGTACCTGGAGTTCGTGGGCGCCCTGGGCGCTTCGCTGCGGCCCGGCCAGACCGCCGTCTACGGGATGCTGGCCCTGAGGGCCGGCGGCAAGGATGGCATCTGGTACGAGCCCTTGGGCATCCCCAAGATCGCCCTGGTAGGGGTGGGCCTCTCCGTCGCC
Source organism: Bacillota bacterium (assembly GCA_049325315.1). GTDB lineage: Bacteria > Bacillota > Sulfobacillia > Symbiobacteriales > Symbiobacteriaceae > JAWLHU01. Next base: position 27,558 of record JBMONB010000194.1, read on the forward strand.
GCAGGGCAGGGTGTGAACCTGGCGCTCAAGGGGGCCATCCGCATCGGCGACCAGCAGACGGGGCTGCGGCTGCAGGCGGAGGGGGCCATCACCAACTTCCAGGCGCCCTCCATGCTGGGGCTGAAAATCGCCTCGGACTCGCCGGCCCAGAGCGTCACCCTGCCCAAGCTCTTCACCGCCCTGACGGAGTTGGAGCTACCTCAGAATGACGAGATCGTCAAGATCCTGAACAGCATGGAACTGCGCAAGCTTGGGGGGCTGTTGGTCCTGACTCCCACGGCAGACCCCCTGGACCCGACCCGGGTCTACGACCAAGGGCTGGCCCTGGGCGCCGATGTCACCCTGCTCTCCGACTACCGGTCGGAGATGGATCTTGCGGTCTACCCGGCCAAGGGAATCAAGGCGGCTGGCTCCCTGAGCAGCGCCATCCGGCTGGGCGACGTGCTGCTGATCTCCGACGCCGACAAGGCGAAGGGGCCGCGGTTGAAGCTGAATACGATCGATGGGTTCAGCGACGACTTCCTCCAGCTTTCGGGCCACGTCAGCCTCTTCAACTTGGCCCGCAAGACGGTGGATGCCAAGGTGAACGGCAAGGGCTTCCGCTTCTTTCTGGAGGACAAGGTAGAGCACTTCGGCGGCGTCAAGTTCGACTGCCAGCTGGACGGCATCCGCTCCTTCGGCGCCACGGCGAGCCTGAACTACGGCCTGCAGGGTGGCAACCTCGATGTCCGGATTGGCGAACTCCAGCTCTGCACCATCCGCCTGCCCACCCTCAAGATTCGGGGCGAGACCGAGCTGCGGGTGGGTCTGGCGGAGGGGTTCAAGTTCAAGGTGGACGCCTACTTCCACTTCAACGGCAAGGAGCTCGCCTTCTCCTTCGAGATCGACAAGTCGTTCCAGGAGCTGGCGGAGCTGATCCAGCACACCGTACGGGAGCTTGCTGCCCGGGCCTGGGAGATCCTGAAGCCGGCCCTGGCAGTGGCGGAGCAGCTCTTCGAGGCCGCCAAACAGGGGCTGCTCACCCTTGGGGAAGATGTGGGCCGGCTGCTGAAGGAGGTCTACGAGGTAGCAGCCAAGGAGGCGGCCAGGCTCCTCCGGTCCGTTGGTTGGGGAGCCCAGCAGCTGGGCTCCGTCCTGAAGGATGTCTACCACCAGGCGGCCGATGACGTCGCCAAGCTGATGAAGGACCTGGGGCTGGACCGGAGCGAGGTCGGCCAGATGCTGGTCTACGTCTTCCAGAAGACGGCCGAGGAGGCGGACAAGCTCCTGGATGCTATCGGTTGGCTGATCGGCGAGACGACCAAGTGCGCCGCCGAGGCCCTAGATCGGACGATCAAGCCGCCGCACGGCCCGCTGTTGGGCGCAGACGAGGCCCCGGTCTTCGCCGCTCCGGAGGATGACGGTCTGGGCGGACTACGGATGGTCCGTGACGACCTGAAGGCATCGCCTCCGGAATCCCGTGCCGGATGGTACTACCGGATGTACGAGCAGCACAGCGCCGACATTGCCAGGCTGATTCTGTTCGATGAGCCCCTGCGGGACTTCATCCAGGGAACGGATGGCTACGGCCACTGGGGCGATATCATGCACTTCATCAATGTCGTCTTTGCCAGCGGCGGCCAGGCCCCCTTCCCCAACAAGGCGGATATCGGCTGGGCCGACGCCACCATCAACGCCATCGCCGAGCGGGCCGAAGCGCCCGACGGGCTGAACAACCCTGAACTGGCAAACGTGATCATCGAGATCAAGGGCGACCTGATCGAGTATGCCGACCGCTACCAGCGGGAAGGGATGACCTACGAGCAGCTGCGCGACCTCCTCCGGCGCGAGCCGGCGCCGGCGTAAGGCGCAAAGACCGCCATCTGCCCCTGGCGGGCGGATGGCAAGCGCCTGCAGCAGAGACAAACTCGTCGAGCACGGGCTGCTAACCAGCGAGCAAGCTGTTGTCCTGCAAGAAGCGGTTGCTTCAGGCACACGGTCCATCCATCGCCTCCAGCTAGCTAGAACCGCTGTGTCGGAAGTTGCGGCAGCAAACCAGACCCCATCACTCAGCGACTGAGTGCGTCTGAGTTCGCACTCGCCCCGCACTCATTTCTGCGGGGTCAATCCCCGGAAGCTTAGTCCCGCAAGGGTTCTATCGGTCAGGTGGAAGATGTACAAGTTCTGCCAGGCCGCGAAAAGGCGTAGAGACAAATGCAAGGGCCAGGGTATCGGTCGTGTGACCGGCGCCCTGGCCCTTTTTTCCGTACGTATCATCAGGTCCTGATCACCTACGGATAGCCTCCTCCGCGGGGGCGAAGGCCTCGGCCATCATCCGGCGTAGGACGTCCACCCGCATCTCGGAGCGGACCCTGGTATCACTGCTCTCCCAGAGCCTCCGCAGCCGGTCGAAGTCCCAGTCGGCCACCACCAGTTCCTCCTGATTCAGGTGAGCCGCCTCGGCCAGCACCCCACTGTAGTCGGCGGTCAGGTCGATGGGGGCCAGCACGGAGGAACGGCCCACGTAGGGATCGGTGAATTGCTTGCTCAGGTCATTCCGGCCGATCAGGCAGGCGTGAAGGCCGAAGACCTGGTTATCCTGCACCCGAGACCATGCGCCGGCCCGGATCTTGCGGAAGCAGAGCTCACCGGGGCAGGCGGAGACATTGACCAGCCCCACGGCGCCCTTCATCGCCATCGCCCGGGCCACCTCTGGAAACATCCCCTCGTAGCAAATGGGCAGCCCGATGGGGCCGAACTCGGTCTCGAACACCCTGACCGACTCCCCGGGCAGGCAGACGTGGGTGTCCTCGATGTAGAGGTGGACCTTGGGCTGATACCCCAGACAGGTCCCCTCCCGGTCGAAGAGATAGGCGGCGTTAATGATCTCTCCGGTCTGCTCGTCGGGTATGTAGGCGCTGCCGGCCACCACATAGAGGGAGTGGGCCCGGGCCGCCTCGGCGAAGACCCGCTTGTAGGAGTCCCGCAGGGCCGCACCGTGCTCTGCAACGGTGCTGTTGAAGGTCTTGGGCAGATCCTGCATGCCCGACACCTTGTCCACCACCCGGGTCAGGAGCTGCTTACCCCACCCGCGGCTCTGCCCGGGGGTTTCGTTGTAGACGGCCATCAGCACCTTGACCAGCGGGGCAGGTAGGTACTGGGAGACCAGCATCGCCCCGACCCCCTCGGGAAAGGCGACCAGATCGGCTCCCGCCGCTCTGGCCCGGGCCGTCCATCGGAAGATGACCTCTCGAAAGGCATCCTCGGTGGGGTAGATCTGGACTTGCATCTGAGCGGCAGCGACGCGGGCCATACGCAGCACCTCCTGCCCTTTCCCTACTTGGCGGTGGATTTGTCGTTTGCCTGGTCCCGGTACTGCTTGGGCGCCAGTCCGGTCATCTGCTTGAAGGTCCGGTAGAAGTGCGAAAGGTTCTCGTAGCCCACCGTGAAGCAGATGGAGGCAATGTCGTGGCTTGTGCGGGCCAGCAACTCTTTCGACCGCTCAATGCGGTGGCGGGCCAGATACTCCATAACCGATTCCCCGGTCTCCTGCCGGAATAGCTGGCTCAGTCGCCGGACGCTGCAGCCGGCTGCCTGGGCCACCATCTCCAGGCTGATCGGCTCAAAGTAGTGCTCAGCCAGATATCGGCGGGCGAGCTGCACGCGGGGGTCGTTCAGGTCACCCCCCGGCTCCGCAGGCTGGAGGCTGCGGTGGACCGAGAGCAGAACCGCCGTCAAGTGATGCAGGCAGGCCACCTCAAACCCGTGCGAGCGGGTTGATTCCTCGTAGAGCAGCCGGCGGAGGTGGGTGCGAATCTCCTGAACATCCAGTTGACCCGGGGGGATAAACTGAAAGCCGCGCCGGAATTCGTCTACCAGGACCCGGTGGAATGGGGAGTTGCCGATCGCATCGGGACGGAAGGCCAGCACGTATAGGATCAGCGGATCCGACGGGTTGTCCTCCAACCGGTGGGTGACGCCGGCGTCCATCAACAGCAGTGTTCCGCTTGTTAAGGGGTACCAGAGGCCGTTCAGCAGAACCCTTCCCTGTCCAGAGAGGATGTAAAAGACCTGGGGCGCGTCGTGGTAGTGCAGGCCCAGTTTGAACCCCCGCCGGTGATTGCTTTCGAAGATGGAGACGCCAAACGCTGGCAAGTTGAGCGGTACTAGCCTTGCAGGCACCCGAGATCCCACTCCTTTGCCAAAAATGCTAATGCAGATTGCCTAATATCACAAGACCGATATATTTTGCGTGTCTGATAATAGAGGGCGAAGAGGAGGGATCCGGGAGTATGGCTGCGCACGGCCGATTCCGCTACCGCACGATCGAGGCGCTACAGACTGCAATCCATGAACTGGGGGTTGACATACCCCTTCAGGAGGACCTCTCACCGCTGAGCAGGCCCGTTCAAATCGGGCACCTGGTTGCCCCCAACAGCCTGGCGATTCACCCCATGGAAGGATGCGACGGCCAGGATGACGGTTCCCCCAGCGAACTGACCAGGCGGCGTTACCTGCGCTTTGCCGCCGGAGGAGCAGGGCTGCTTTGGTTCGAGGCGACGGCGGTGGTGCCGGAGGGCCGCGCCAATGAGCGTCAGCTATGGATTCGCCCGGAGAACGTCGATTCCTTCGCCTCCATGCTCCAGGAGGCACATGCCGTGGCGGAGGAGCGTCCCGTCACCGTACTCCAGTTGACCCACTCGGGCCGCTACTCCAAGCCCGGCCCCCCGGTCATTGCGTACCATCACCCCTACTTGCCGGCGGGGGTTTCCGATGGTTCTATGCGGGTGATTACCGACGAGGAGATTGAAGCGCTCGAAGACCGGTATGTGGATGCAGCCCGGCTGGCCTTCCAGGCCGGCTTTGATGCGGTCGATGTGAAGCACTGCCACCGCTACCTGGGCTCTGAACTGCTGAGCGCCTTCACCCGGCCAGGCCGTTACGGCGGCAGCTATGAGAACCGGACACGCTTTCTCAAGAACATCATCCGGAAGATACAGGCGGCTGTACCGGGACTGGTGGTTACCACCCGTCTGAACGCCTACGACGCGATACCCTACCCCTATGGCTGGGGCGTCTCGCAGGAGAACCACCTGGTCCCCGACCTGTCGGAACCGAAACGGCTGCTCCGGGAACTCCATGAGATGGGGGTTCCCATGGTCAATGTCTCGCTGGGCAACCCCTACTACAACCCGCACATCGGGCGCCCCTTTGACGATCCGATCATCGGCGCCTATCTCCCCGATGAGCACCCGCTGGTAGGCGTCTCGCGGGCACTGGGGATCGCGGCAGAACTGCAGCGTGCGGTTCCAGCCATGGTGATCGTGGGGACCGGCTACTCCTGGCTGCGGCAGCACCTGGGCCAGGTGGGGGCGGCCAGCATTGCACAGGGGCGGGTCACCATTGTTGGCGTTGGTCGAGAGGGTTTCGCCCACCCGAACTTCGCCCGGGAGCTGCTGGGCAAGGGGGAACTGGACTTCCGCCAGGTCTGTATCACCTGTTCCAAGTGCACCCAGATCATGCGCGACAACGGGACCACCGGGTGTGTACCGCATGACAAGGAGATCTACCAGGCCATCTACGACGCCGGGCGGGCCGGCAAACCCAAGCCAGAAGGGCGCCCCGTGGTGAGGGCGCACCTGTAATGGCCGACGCGATGACAGGAGACGGACCGATGCACAAATGGGAGTCGCTCAGGTACCTATGCGAGGCGGGTCTGGTCCCCGTTATTCGGGCCGCCAATGCCGGGCAGGCCCGCGCGCTGGTTGACGCCGTTGTGGCGGGCGGGGCGCGAAGCGTAGAGGTGACCATGACGGTGCCCGGCGCCCTGGATCTGCTGGCGGAGCTCGCCTCTTCCGGGCAGATGGCGGGGGCAGGCACGGTGCTGGACGCGGAGACAGCCCGCCTCTGTCTGATGCAAGGGGCGCGGTTTCTGGTAACGCCGGGCGGTTCTGACGGGGTGATCCGCGTGGCACATCGGTATCAGGTGCCCGTCTTGGTCGGGGCGCAGACCGTGACCGAGGTCATGGAGGCGCTGGAGGCCGGCGCCGATATTGTGAAGCTCTTTCCGGGCAGCCACCTGGGACCGGAGTTCCTCAAGGCGCTCCGGGGGCCGCTGCCCCAGGCGCCCTGTATGCCCACCGGCGGAGTCAGCCTGGAGAACGTGGGGCACTGGATTCGGGCCGGTGCGGTGGCTGTGGGCATCGGCGGCGAACTGACCGGGCCCGGCCAGGCGGGCGACTACGCTGCGGTCACCCGGCTGACCCGCCAGTTTATCACAGCGGTGGAGGAGGCACGAGCATGAGCAGACCGGCTGCCCTGGTGACCGGAGGATCACGGGGCATTGGGCGGGCCATCGCCCTGGCGCTGGCAGAGGCGGGTTACGATGTGGCCGTGGGCTACGCGAGTAACGCTGCCGCTGCCGAAGAGGTGCGGCAGGCGATTTCGGCTGCCGGACGGGGGGGGGTGGCCATTCAGGGCGACGTCGGCTCGGCCGATGGGCGGCAGGCCCTTTTGCATGGGGTGAAGGCGGCCTTTGGCCGGCTCGACCTGCTGGTCAACAACGCCGGGATCGCCCCGGCCGTAAGGGCCGATCTTCTGGAGGCGACCGAGGAGTCCTTCGACCGGCTGATCGATGTCAACCTGAAGGGGCCCTACTTTCTGACACAGGCAGCCGCCCGGTGGATGGTGGAGCAGGTGGCAGCCGACCCTACCCGGACCCCGCGCATTGTGACGATCACGTCGATTTCGGCCTATGTCTCCTCGACCAACCGGGGGGATTACTGCGTGTCGAAGGCGGGCCTCTCCATGATGACGAGGCTCTTCGCCGACCGCCTGGCCCGCCACGGGATCGGGGTCTTCGAGATCCGGCCGGGAATCATCGCCACGGACATGACCGCCGGGGTGAAGGAGCGCTACGACCAACTCTTCGCCGGAGGCCTCACCCCGATTGCCCGGTGGGGTCAGCCGGACGATGTAGCCCGGGCGGTGGTGGCCATTGCCATGGGGCTGCTCCCTTACTCCACCGGCGAGGTGATCAACGTGGACGGGGGCTTCCATCTACACCGACTGTAGGAGGGGTGGAGTATGATCATCAACCAAAACCTGCGACCGACCGATCTGGCGGGGAAGCTGGACCACCTCTTCGCCCTGGCGGCCGGGAAGATCCGTTCCCTGCGGAAGAGCTGGGATCCCCACCGGGGCACGCCTGTCTTTACGGTAAAGGGGACCTACACGAGCCGGGGCTGGACCGAATGGACGCAGGGGTTTCAGTACGGAATGCCGCTGCTCCAGTTCGACGCCACCGGGGAGGAGGAGTTCCTGGAGTTCGGCCTTGCTGCCACGCTGAAGCACATGGCCCCTCATGTGACCCATATCGGGGTACATGACCACGGCTTCAACAACGTCTCCACATACGGGAACATCCGCCGGCTGCTCCTGGAGGGCCGAATCCCGGGCAACGACTGGCTCGGCCACTTCTGCGACCTCGCCCTGAAGGCTTCCGGCGCCGTCCAGGCCGCCCGGTGGACGCCTATTCGGGACGGGTTGGGCTACATCTACTCGTTCAACGGGCCACACTCGCTCTTCTCCGACACCATTCGCTCGCTGCGTGCGCTGGCCATGGCCCACAGCCTGGGGCATGCCCTCATGGGGGAGAACGACCGGCGCATCTCCCTGCTGGAGCGGCTGATCCTCCACGCGGAGGCGACCGCCCGCTTCAACGTGTACTACGGAGAGGGTCGGGACCACTACGACGTGCGGGGCCGAGTCGTTCACGAGTCGATCTTCAATACGAACGACGGGAACTACCGCTGCCCCAGTACCCAGCAGGGCTACTCCCCGTTCTCCACCTGGACCCGGGGGCTGTCCTGGGTGCTCTTGGGCTACCCCGAGCAATTGGAGTTCCTGGAGACCTTGCCCGACGAAGAACTGGCACCCTTCGGGGGGCGCGACCGGCTGGTGGGCCTTATGGAGAAGGCGGCGCTGGCGACGGCCGATTTTTATATCGAGCATACCGCAGCAGACGGGATCCCGCTTTGGGACACGGGCGCTCCGGGCGCTGCTGCTCTGGGGGATTACCGGAGCCGGCCGTCGGAGCCTGCGAACCCGCACGAGCCGTTCGACAGTTCCGCTGCGGCCATCGCGGCACAGGGGCTGCTCCGGCTGGGTCGGTGGCTGGAACGCACCGGCCGCCCCGAAGCCGGCGCCCGGTACCGGCAGGCCGGCCTGACGGTAGCCGGCACGCTGTTTGCCCGGCCCTACCTCTCAGAGGATCCTGAACATCAGGGTCTGCTGCTCCACTCCATCTACCACCGGCCCAATGGCTGGGACCATGTCCCGACGGGCAGTCGGGTGCCGAACGGGGAGTCCTCCATGTGGGGCGACTACCACGCCATGGAGTTGGGGCTATACCTGAGGCGTGAGATCCAGGGGCGACCGTACCTGACCTTCTTCGGCCAGTAAGGGGGAGGCGTCAGCTTTCACCCCCCGGGGCATATCACCCACCGCCATGAACCGATCCATGCCCACGCCCAGCATGAGATCTACGTGATCTTACAGGGCCTGGGTTGGATTGAGTTAAACGGCCACAGGGAGCCGGTGGTCACCGGCGATGTGCTCGTGCTGGAACCGGGAGAGGATCATCACCTGATCGGGGATCCCGCAGCCCCGATCAAAGGCCAGAGAGCAGATCCTGGGCATTGCGGCGGCGGGGCAGGAGAAGGTGGTGGCGCCGGGGCGACCCAGGCAAGTCTACAGGCTGGTCCGAGCGATACCAACGGCCGAGGCCGAGGAGTGATCTCCTCGGCCTCTGGCTCAGAGCATGATCTTGGCCACAAAGACGATCGCAAAGCCCAATGTGAGCATCACCAGGTGCAAGAGATGGCCTAGTTTCTGTTGGGTAGAAGGGCGGCGTACCTTACCAGGACCACGCTCACAGCAACTGGCCGCGCTCTGTTGCTGCGGTTGCGAGAGCAGGAGTCGAGGCACGACGAAGTAGAGGCTGACCATGATTGTCGCTAGCAGAATCTTCGCGAAGAGTGCCCAGCCTGCCTCCCACCAGGGGTTTGAAAGGGTGATCCGGGGCCAGGCCAACAGGGCGCCGGTTAGCACCTGAATGGGCACGACGAGATTCATGAAGGTGCGCATTCGTGCTACCGCTCCCGCCAGTACCGTGCGGCGAGCCGCTTCATCGGCGATCTGGGCCATGGCCGGGCGGAGCATGAAGACGACAAAGAAGACACCCCCCAGCCAGATGATGGCTCCCATTACGTGGATCCACCGTAAGAGCGTCCAGTAGCTGACCACGCCCCCTACCTCCCGCTGTAGTAGAACCCGTCGTCAGGCAGCCCGCCGGCAATGAGGTCCGGGGAGAGCTCCAGGAGCCGGGAGAAGAAGAACTCCAGCTCCTCCCTTGCCTCTGCTGCCGGGATCACTTGAATGGGCGTTCTGGCCAGGGACTTCTGGATGATCGGAGCCTTAAGGCCTCCCAGGTGTGCAGTGCCCAGTTCAGCGGCGGCCGACGGATTGGCTGCAATCCATTCGGCGGCGGAGACCAGGCCGCTCTGCAGCTGTGCTGCCAGATCGGGGCGTGCCTTCACAAGATGGCCCATGATCATGGTGCCAGCCTGCGGGATGCGGGGGGCCCTGCCTGTAACCTTGCCCCACTCTTGCTGAAGATCCAGCACACTACGCACCTTCAGGCCCTTTTGCTGCCCCTGGACCATCGCTGCGGTGGAGGCGGGTTCGTGCAGTACAGCGGCCTGAGCTCTGCCGGCCAGGAGCATTTGCATGGCCTCGGTGGGGGCGGAGACGTACTGCAGGTTCATATCCTTCTCGGGATTGAGGCCATGCTGGCTCGCCAGGTAGCGGAAGACCAGATCGGGCATGTCACCCTTGAAAGGGACAAAGACCGTCTTTCCGCGCAGATCGTCCCACGTCTGGATGCTCGGGTCGGTGGTCATTACGTGCAGAATTCCCCAGACCGAGACGTTGAGCAGTTGGACTGGAATACCCCTGCGGTAAAGGTTTGCAGCTACATAGGTGGGAACGGCAGCCACATGGATCTCACCGGATGTAACCTCTGCACGCAACTGGTCAGGGTCCTTGTACGCACTGAATTCCACGCTTTGCGCATGGGAGCTCAGATCGGTCTGCTCTGCCATTCGAGCGAGCAGAATCGACGGAGGAGACATGGGTCCCTTGATGACCAGCTTGGGCAGGGGCTCTGCAGGGGGCTTCTGCTCAGTTGGTTCCCCAGCGGGAACAGGGGGAGAGGCTGGGCGGCTACAGGCTGCTAATCCCAACAAGAGGCTGGTGCAGAGAACAGCGGCGACTCCGGATCGGATACGACGACCAGAGAAGGCCATAGAGAATACGCTCCTTTATCGATCGAATCAACGAGATTCGGCCCGGCCCAGCCGGACCATTTCCGCTCGCAACAGTAAGGAAGCGACTTGATCCTGGACGTGCTGGTCAGGCTGGCGGTTGGGCTTCCGCTCCAACGGCTCCTGCAGCAGGACTCGCCCGGGGCTTCCGGCGAGGAGCAGCAGTTGGTTGCCCATCCGAACCGCCTCAGTCAGGTCGTGAGTCACCAGGAGGGCTGCCAGCCCGCGCTCTGACAGCAACTCCAGGACCAGGTTCTGTAGTTCCGTCCGAAGCCGAATGTCCAGAGCGCCGAATGGCTCATCCATCAGCAGCAGGTCTGGTTCCACGGCGAGTGCCCGCCCCAGCGCAACACGCTGGCGCATGCCCCCGCTCAACTGGTGCGGGAACTTGGTCGCAGCCCCCTCAAGCCCCAGCCGCTCCGCCAACTCCAGGGCGATCTGCCGGCGCCTGGCTGCGGGAATACCTTGTGCTTTCAGCCCATAGGCAACATTGTCCAGGGTGTTGCGCCACGGCAAGAGCCGGGGTTCCTGAAACACGTATGATGCCCGGCGAAACTGGTTGGTGATTGTGCCGGCTGATGGCGGTAGGACTCCGGCGATCAGATGCAGCAGCGTGGTCTTCCCACAACCCGATGGCCCGGTGATTGCAAGGATCTGGCCAGGCATCAACTGGAGGTTGATCTGCTCCAATACTGGACCGTCATGATAACGGAAACTCAGGTTCTCCACGCGAAGCAGCTGTCTCGCCTCCTTTCTGCCGTTCTGGTTCACGTGATCTTCGGTGTGCCTCTCCAGGGCTCCATTCGGCGCTTCAGGGGGTTTAAGCAGAGGTGCTCAATGGCTGAGAGGAGGGCGACGACCACGGCGATCCAGGCCAGGGCCTTGGCGGTGTCCAGATTGACTCTAGCGGCGTGAAGTCCGGCGCCGATTCCAGTGGAACTGGCCATCAGTTCCGCCATTACAGCTACTTTCCAGGCCACGCCCAGTCCAGCGACCAGGGAAGGGAACAGGTACGAGAGCAGGTGGGGCAGGTAGATATCCTGGAAGAGCATGGCGGGCGGGGTCTGGAAGATCCGAGCCATCTCAAGCAGGTTGCCGTCCATGGTGCGAACCCCTTCTCGTGCACCCGCAAAGGTAATGGGAATGACAGCGACCGCTACGGTAAAGATCGGGGTGGCCGATCCGGTTCCGAACCAGAGAAGGGCCAGGACAATCCAGGCGATAGGCGGGATTCCCTGCAGCATGGTCACCAGCGGCCTGACGGCCCGATCAGCCAGCGGGTGAAGGCCCGCCATGATTCCTGATAACGTCCCGGTCAGAACTGCCAGGGCTAACCCGGCCAGTGTGCGGGCGCTGGTTACGGCCGCCGCGCTGAGCAACTTTCCTTCGCCCAGCAGGGCGGAAATGGCGCGCACCGTCTCAAGGGGCGTCGGAAGTACCACCGAGCCATACTTGGTGGATCCGATCTGCCAGAGCACGAGGATGGTCAGAATCCCTGTTCCGGCGGCAAGGCGACCATACTTATTGCTCAAATCAGCCCCTCCAAAACGATAATGAGAATCATTACCGCGATTGTAACGGGTGATGGAGCCATGCTCATGTGACAAAAATCACCGGGGGCGCCCGCAATGGGCGGAAGGCCAGGGTGCCGGTCGTTTTGACCGGCACCCTGGCCCTGTGTCTCCGTTGTGTTCATTCTGAAATCGCTGCCCTCGCGAGACGGAGACCGGCTGCTCTTACAAGCGAGCGCTCCGGCAGAGGTCGCTCACGGGGCAGTTCAGGCAGTCCGGGCCGACCGGGGTGCAGTGTCTGTGCCCCAGTTCGATCAGGTTCACGTGCAGATCCATGAGGTCGACCCCTGGCGCAGTCGCCTCAATCGCGGCCTGCACACGGCCTGCCGGTGCATCTGCTTCGGCCATGCCCAGCCGCCGGGCAACCCGGTGAATCTGCCCTTCCACAGGCATGACCCCCTCCCGCCCCAGAGCGAACATGAGGACCAGGGCGGCGGTGAGCGCCCCAACCCCCGGCAGCCTGCGCAGGTAGCGGGTGGCCTCCTGGTTCGACAGGCCCTCCAGGAAGTTCAGCGAGTAGGCACCGGTATCCTGGTACAGCTGTGCCAGGATTCCGTGGATGCGGGCCGCTTTCTGCTGCGCCAGTCCGGCGGGGCGCACGAGGTCGACCAGCAGGTCGTGCGGCAGGGCGGCCAAATCGGCCCAGTCGGGGTAGTTGGCCCGCAGCCTTGTCATCGCCTGCTGGGCATGGGCGCCTGTGGTGCGGTGGTTCAGGACAATCTTGACCAGCTTCTCCAGTGGGTCAGCCGGTCTCCAGCGCTCTGAGTAGCGCCCGAAGACAGCGGCCAGGGCCGCGTTAAGTGCGAGTGTATTGCCCATCTTCCTCCTGCCTAGGCCAGCGGCCGCCAGCGGGGCCCGGCCCGCAGCACCTGCCCCGGCAGCGGGTGGCCCACCGCCTCTTCCATGAAGCGGGCGGCCTCCAGCAACCGGTCCAGGTCGATGTCTGTGGTAATCCCCATCTCATGGAGCATGTGAACCGCATCTTCGGTACAGATGTTGCCCGTGGCCCGGGGGGCGAATGGGCAGCCGCCGGTGCCGCCCAGGGAGGCCTCGAAGCTGGTGATCCCTGCCTCCAGGCCGCCCAGCAGGTTGACCAGGCCCATGCCGCGGGTGTTGTGCAGGTGCAGGGTCACCTCCAGGCCCGGGAATCGGTCCTGCACCGCAGCGCAAAGCCGGGCCACCTGGAGCGGGTTCCCCATGCCGGTGGTGTCTGCCAGGATCACGCTGTCCGCGCTGGCGGCCACATAGGCTGCCACCAGGCCAATTACCCGGTCGGGGTTGACATGACCCTCATACGGACAGCCGAAGGCGGTTCCCACGGCGCCCGTGAACCGCACGGGCTGGGGCCCGGCACGGCAGAGTTGGACGATCTCGGGGACCTGCGCGATCGATTCGATCACAGACATCTGCACATTCCGCTGATTGAAGGCCTCGGAGGCGGTCACTACGAACCGAATCTCATCGACTCCGGCGGCCACCGCTCGCTCGGCGCCCTTCAGGTTGGGGACAAGCGCCGCGTAGCGAACGCCTGGACGCCGCTTCAGGCGGGCCATCAGGTCGGCGGAGTCGGCCATTTGTGGGACGGCGGCGGGGTGGACGAAGGCGGTCACCTCCATCGCCTGAACCCCGGCTGCCGCAATGGCATCAGCGATGGCCAGTTTCCGCTCGGTCGGAATGAGGGTGGGCTCGGCCTGAATGCCGTCCCGGAGCCCCACTTCCACGATGGTCACCCGGTCAGGGTAGCGCATGCTGACAGCTCCTTTGGCGGGCCTAAATGACCCGGTTCGCTCGCAGGGCGGCCAGTTCGTCGGGATGGAGCCCGAGCAGGTCGGTGAGAATCTCGTCGGTATGCTCGCCGAGCCTCGGCCCTACCCAGTCGATCTCCCCCGGGGTCTCACTCAGCTTCGGCACGATGCCCGGCATTCGCAGCGGACCGTCTGGCAACTGAACGGTGCGGATCATCTCCCGAGCGATGTACTGCGGATCACGGACCATGTCGGCGGCGCTGTAGATGCGCCCGGCGGGGGTGCCAGCTTGCTCGCACAGGGCCAGAACCTCTTCCAGGGTATGCTGCCGGGTCCAGCCGTCAATCACGCTGTCGAGGAACTCCGCGTGGGCAGCCCTGCCTGCATTGGTCTGGAACCGGGGATCTTCGGCGAGATCAGGCCGCCCGATGGTGCTCATGAACCGCCGGAAGATCGAGTCGCCGTTGGCCCCGATCACCACGTGCTGGCCGTCGGCGCAGGTATAGGTGGAGGTGGGGGCGATGCCGGGCAGCTGGTTGCCGGTCCGGGAGCGCGCCTGCCCGGTCCGGTCGAACTCCGGGAGCAGCGACTCGGTGACGCCGAAGACCGCCTCGTACAGGGCGGTGTCGACCACCTGACCCCTGCCCGAGCCGGCCACGTCCCGGTGATAGACCGCCATGAGGGCGCCCAGCGCCCCGTACAGCCCGGCCAGGGAGTCTCCAAGGGAGAGCCCCACCCGCACCGGCGGGCGGTCCGGGTAGCCGGTGATGTGCCGGATTCCGCCCATGGCCTCCCCAATGGCGCCGAAGCCCGGCTTGTCCCGGTCGGGCCCGTCCTGGCCGTAGCCGGAGATGCGGACCATGATCAGCCGGGGGTTGAGCGGCTGGAGCTGCTCCCAGCCCAGGCCCCACCGCTCCATTGCTCCGGGCCGGAAGTTTTCCACCAGAATGTCGACCTTGGCGGCGAGGCGGCGTACGATCTCCTGACCTTCGGGCTTGCGGAGGTCGACGGTGATACTCTTCTTGTTACGCCCTTGCAGGTACCACCAGAGAGAGGTGTCACCCGCCATGACGCGCCAGTTCCGGAGCGGGTCGCCTATACCCGGCGGCTCCACCTTGATCACCTCTGCCCCGAACTCGGCCATGAGGCGGGTGGCGAAGGGACCCGCCACCAACTGCCCCAGTTCCAGCACCTTGAGCCCCTGAAGCGGACCATGCCGAGCCACCGCGGCTCCCTCCCCTGCCGGTCGTTGAGAGGGGCCGCTCTACCAGCGAGCGGCCCCTTTGCATGCGGCTATTTCTTCGGCGCCTTCTTGACGAAGTTGTCGGTATAGGTTCGCTCCAACTTGACGCTCTCCTTCTTGGACCGGACCTCCTCGTCGGAAAGGGCAAGCACATCGAGGGTGTTCTTCGGGGCGCCCTGGGGCATCAGGCCGTCACGGCTGTACCCG
>JBMONB010000195.1:0-3285 GCA_049325315.1 Bacillota bacterium
GAGACCTACGGGGTGATGGTCTACCAGGAGCAGATCATCCAGATCGCCCACCACCTGGCGGGGCTTACCCTGGGCCAGGCCGACCTGCTGCGGCGGGCGGTCTCCAAGAAGAAGCGGGGCGACCTGGAGAAGTACGGCAAGCTCTTCATGGAGGCGCTCCAGGAGCGGGGCTACAGCCGCGAGGTGGCCGATGCGCTCTACGAGCAGATCATCCGCTTTGCCAACTACGGCTTCAACAAGTGCCACGCCACCCCGTATGCCAAGGTGGCCTACCAGACCGCCTACCTGAAACGGCACTACCCGGTGGAGTACATGGCGGCCCTGATGAACTCGGTGCTCGGGGCGGAGTCGAAGGTCGCCCTCTACATGGAAGAGTGCCGGCGGCTGTCGATTGCGGTGCTCCCGCCCGACGTGAACTCCTCCATGGCCCGCTTCACCCCCGATGGCCGGGCGATTCGCTTCGCCCTGGGGGCCGTGAAGAACATCGGCTGGGGCGCTGTCGACGCGATCGTCGAGGCCCGGGAAGAGGGCGGCCCCTTCGCCGGGCTGCGGGACCTCTGCGAGCGGGTGGATATTCGCCACCTCAACCGCAAGGCGGTGGAGTCGCTGATCATGGCCGGCGCCTTCGACCAGGTGGCGCCACCGGGCGGGCGGCCCGCCTACCGCTCCCAGATGCTGGAGGTGCTGGACCGGGTGCTCGACGAGGCCCACAAGCTCCAACGCCACCGCCAGGCCGGGCAGATGTCGCTCTTCGACCTGGGGGTTCAGGCGACGGTGGGCGGGGGGCCCGACCTGCTGCCCGAGATTCCCGAGTTCCCGCCCCAGCGGCTGCTGGCAATGGAGAAGGAGGTCCTGGGCTTCTACGTCTCGGGCCATCCGCTCCGGCAGTACCAGGCAGCGATCGAGAGCCATGGCTGCGTGCCCATCGCCACACTGCCCGAGCAGCAGGATGGCGCCCGGGTGACGGCGGGTGGAATCCTGGCCGGACTGAAGCAGGTGACCACACGCTCTGGCTCCAACATGGCCTTCCTCACCCTGGAAGACCAGACCGGCCAGGTGGAGGTGGTGCTCTTCCCGCGGGTGCTGACCGCCGCGGCCCGCCTGCTGAAGCCCGACCAGCCGCTCCTGGTGCGGGGGAAGCTCCAGGTGCAGGAGGAGGAGGCCAAGCTGCTCGCCGACGAGGTGTTGCTGCTCACCGATGGACCCGCCACGGCCGCCCCGGCGGCGCCCCGGCCCACCCCGGTCGCCCAGGCAGCGCCCCAGCCCGAGGCGGAGCCGGCGGCAGCGGAGGAGCCCGACCCCGGTCCGGTCTCCGCCGGACCCGAGGAGCCAGGCGATAACCCCGCCTTCATCTACCTGCGTGTGGCCGCCACGGGCGAAGATGCCCCGCTGATGCGGCGCATCGAGCGGGTTCTGAGCAAATTCCCCGGTCCGACCCGGGTGCGAATCAAGATGGAGCCCAAGGGCGTTTGGATCGAGGTCCACGAACACCTGCGGGTCTCGGTGGTCCCCGAGTTGATTCAAGCCCTGACCAAACTGGTCGGGGAGTCATCGATCGTCATCAAATGAAACATTTTCTGCCGGATTCTAACAGAGAAGGGAGGGAACATGTCGAATATATCGAATAGAACATATAGAGGGGTAGTTAGGTAGTTTGGAGGCAAGCGAGTATCATGATGATTTTGGTCTCTGTACTCTCAATCGTGATTCTGGTCGGGGCCATCGCCCTCTACTGGCTCGCCCGTCGCCTGGCGGATGAGCGACTACGGGTCACTCGTGCGGAGGAAGAACTGCGGCTGGTGATCGATGTGGTCAGTTCGGTCTCCCGGGCCGAGTGGCGGCGATCGGCACACGAGATGGTCCAGGCGCTGGTCCGACTAGGTGTTGCGAAGGCTGCCGTGCTCCTGGCGGGCAACGAGGCGGGCGCCATGGAGGTACTGGCCACCGCTTCCGCTCAAGGTGAGCCGGTGTGGGAGAAGGTGAGCGACAGCGCCATTGCATCGGTGCTGCGTGTTGGGGAGCCACAGCGGGTCGAGGGCGCCTGGTACACCCCCGTCATGGCCGATGCCGGCCTCGTGGGCGTGCTGGCGGTGCGGTCCATGGCAGAGGGACACCATCCGACCCTACAGATTGCTGCCCGCATGGCCGGGCTTGTCCTGGTGGGGACAAAGCTCTACCAGAAGCAGGCGGTCATCTCGAACACCGACGGGCTGACGGGCCTGATCAATCACCGGTACTTCCAGCAGTTGCTGGGTGTCTCCCTTGGACAGGCCTACCTGGAGAGCGCCCCGCTGTCCATCATCTTCTTGGATATTGATCACTTTAAGCAGGTAAATGATACGTACGGCCACCAATTCGGGGACATGGTGCTCCGGGAGATTGGTTCGCTGCTGCGGCGGGAACTGCCGGCCGATGCGATCGCCGCCCGCTATGGTGGCGAGGAGATGATCGTGCTCGTGCAGGGCGAGGGCGCCCGGCGGGCTCAGCAGATCGCCGAGCAGATCCGGCAGGCGGTCGCGGCCCACCAGATTCTCGACCCTGTCTCGGGAGCGCAGATCGCTGTAACGGTCAGCCTCGGCGTGGCGAACTACGAGCTGGGGCAGGGCAAGAGCCGCCTGATCGCCCGGGCGGACGAGGCGCTCTACACCTCGAAGCGGGCAGGCCGCAACCGGGTCACGGTGGCCACATCGGAAAATGTCACGGTCTCGCCTTCCCTCTCATAAATCGTAGAGATAACACCCCTACATGCGGAATAGGAGGACTATACGCGAATGTACAAAGACGTAACAAGGATGCTGAACGACCGGGGCGTAACCCTGAGAGAGATCGCCCAGGTGGTTCTTCAGATCCAGAAGGGCTATTACCCAGAACTGACGGAAGAGGAGTGC
The DNA here is from genome assembly GCA_049325315.1 of Bacillota bacterium. Taxonomy (GTDB): domain Bacteria; phylum Bacillota; class Sulfobacillia; order Symbiobacteriales; family Symbiobacteriaceae; genus JAWLHU01. The sequence goes on from JBMONB010000195.1 coordinate 2,889, forward strand.
CTGGCTAGCGTCGAGGCCGTGATAAAGAAGCGGGAGGTGCAGCACGCCATATTGACCGGCGTCGCCCTCGACGTGCTGGCGGAGCAGCAGAAGCTCCCCGAGCCGCTTCAGTCGATCGTGGCGAAGGATGACTTCCTTTTCGGGGTCGATGAGATTGTCGCACTGTCGATTACCAACGTATACGGCTCCATTGGCCTGACCAACTTCGGTTACCTCGATAAGACGAAACCGCTGATCATCGGCAAGCTGAATGCCCATAAGGGCGGCCACTGCCACACCTTCCTCGACGACCTGGTCTCGGCTGTGGCCGCAGCTGCGGCCAGCCGAATCGCCCACTCCCGCCGTCCGTCGGAGAACGGGGAAGAGGGCTAGAGAGAACGCCGAAGGGGCGAGCCTG